>NZ_JAQBNR010000086.1 GCF_028288465.1 Ferruginibacter sp.
TTCAACCCGGTCGCGGTCATGCCGCTCATCGAAGTGGTGAAGATGCCGCAGACGGATGACGCAACCCTCTCCACCGCGATGGTGACGGCCGCCGCGCTCCGCAAGAACGCGGTCATCACGCGGGACACCCCCGGCTTCGTGGTGAACCGCATCCTGGCGAAACTGCTCGGCGAGGCCATGCACGCTGTGGACACCGGCACCCCGTTTGCCGTGGTTGACGCATCGATCAAGCCGTTCGGCCTGCCGATGACGCCGTTCGAACTGCTCGAACTGGTCGGACTCAAGGTTGGCGCGCACGTCCTCGACACGCATCATGCCGCCTTCCCCGATCGCTTTTTCGACAGCCAGAACCTGCACCGTCTCGCCGAGCACGGGCGCATCTTCGAGCGCGACGGCAAGGGAAAGATCAAGGGCTACGACCAGAAAGCCGTCGCTATCGTTGCAGGAGGCACGACGCCCATGACGGGCGAAGAGCTCCTGCGCCGCATTGAGGACGGACTCGCGGATGAGGTGCACCGCATGCTCGAGGACGGCGTCGTCTCGGCGCCCGAGGATATCGACCTCTGCCTGATCCTGGGTGCGGGCTACCCGTTCCAGATGGGCGGCGTGACGCCATACCTCGACCGGGTGGGTGCCTCGGAGCGCGTCTTCGGCGCCACCTTCCACACCCCGGCGATCCGCGGGGTCGGCTAGCGGCTGCGGCCCGTCAGCGACCGAGTGGCGTCATATCGGCGTACCGGTCGCCGACGGGCGGCTCGATGGCGTTGAGCGCGGCGAGCTGGTCCTCAGACAGAACGAGCTCGTCCGCTCCGACGTTCTCCTCGAGCCGGTGAACCTTGCGGGTACCGGGGATGGGCACGATGTCATCGCCCTGGGCAAGAAGCCAGGCCAGGGCGACCTGAGCGGGCGTCGCCCCCGCGGCCTCGGCGACGGCATCCACCGCTTCCACGATGCGGATGTTGGCGGCCAGGTTCTCATCCTCGAATCGAGGGTTCGCCCGGCGGAAGTCGTCGTCGTCCAGCTGGTCAACCGAGCGCAGGGTGCCGGTGAGGAAGCCGCGCCCGAGCGGTGAATAAGCGACAAACCCGATGCCGAGCTCCCGGACCACGGGCAGAATCTCGGCTTCCGGGTCGCGGGTCCAGAGCGAGTACTCGGTCTGGAGAGCGGTCACCGGATGCACGGCATGGGCACGACGAATCGTCGACGGTGCCGCTTCCGAAAGCCCATAGCCGCGGATCTTGCCTTCCGCGATCAACTCAGCCAGCGCGCCCACCGTGTCCTCAACGGGAACGTCGGGATCCATCCGGTGCTGGTAGTACAGGTCGATGTAGTCGGTCTCAAGCCGCTTCAGCGAGCCCTCGATCGAGATGCGCACGTTCTCGGGGCTGCCGTCGAGGCCGCGGCCCCCGTCGCCCCGGTGCAGGATCGTCCCGAACTTGGTGGCGATGCTGACCTGGCTCCGCCGACCCTTGAGCGCCTTCGCCAGCAGCACCTCGTTGGTGTACGGCCCGTAGACCTCCGCGGTGTCGAAGAGAGTCACGCCCAGCTCGATCGCGCGGTGGATGGTCGCGATGCTGCCCGCCTCGTCTGTGCCCCCGCCGGTGTAATACGCCGACATTCCCATGCAGCCGAGCCCTAGCCGGGACACCTCAAGATCTGCGCCCAGGGAAATCTTCTTCATGGTGAGCTACTCCTCGTTGGGAACCGATTCTGGTGAGTCAAGGTTGGCGGTCGCTTGCAGCGCTCGACCCGAGTCGTCTGGCAGCGGCCGGGCAACGGGAATCCGGCTGCCGAGCACCTGGGCGATGAGGTCCCTGGCGATCTTCTGTGGTGTCAGGTCGACCATGTTCAGAATCTGCTCACGCGTGCCGTGCGGAAGGAACTCGTCGGGAAGACCCAGTTCGGTGACGGCGGTGTCGACGCCCGCCGCACGGAGGTCCTGCCGGATGCGGGTGCCGATGCCGCCAACGCGAACGCCGTCCTCGATCGTGACGACGATGCGGTGTTCACCGGCGAAGTCGATCACGCTCTGCGGAACGGGGACGACCCAGCGCGGGTCAATGACGGTCGCGCCGATGCCCTGCGCTTCGAGCCGATCCGCCACCTTAAGACCGAGCCCGGCCATCGGGCCAACCGTGACGAGCAGTACATCCTTGTGGGCAGCTTCCCGAAGGACGTCGACACCGTCTGAGGTGCGCCGCACGGCCTCGAACTCGCTGCCGACGCTGCCCTTGGAGAATCTCAGCACCGTCGGGGCATCCTCGATCGCGACGGCTTCGCGGAGCTGCTCGCGCAGGCGCGTGGCATCCCGAGGCGCAGCCAGGCGGATGTTCGGCACCACCTGCAGGATCGCGAGGTCCCACATCCCGTGGTGGCTCGGGCCGTCGGGGCCGGTCACGCCCGCACGGTCGAGCACGAAGGTCACTCCCGCTTTGTGCAGGGCAACGTCCATGAGGACCTGGTCGAAGGCGCGATTGATGAAGGTCGCGTAGAGCGCGACGACGGGGTGGAGGCCTCCGAACGCGAGCCCTGCAGCGGAGGTCACCGCGTGCTGTTCGGCGATCCCCACGTCAAAGACCCGCTCCGGATACTTCTCCGCCAGGCGGTGGAGGCCCGTGGGGCGCAGCATGGCCGCGGTGATGCCCACGATTCGCGGGTTAGTGTCGGCGATGTCGACGATCTCGTCAGCGAAGACGGAGGTCCAGGATGGCCGGCTCGCTGTTTCGATCGGCTCGCCCGTCTCGGGGTCGATCTGGCCCACCGCGTGGAACTGGTCGGCGACGTCATGCAGGGCGGGCTCATAGCCCTTCCCCTTCTGTGTGATCGCGTGAACG
>NZ_JAQBNR010000041.1 GCF_028288465.1 Ferruginibacter sp.
GCACCACCAGTATGCGAAATAAAGCCTAAAGAATTAATTGCCCATGGCGATACAAGAACAGACAATTATTACTGGCTGAATGACTTTTTTAAGAAAGGCCCGGATAGTACCAAAGTAGTTGACTACCTGGCGGCAGAAAATAGATATTACGACACCATGATGTCGGGCACAAAGGCATTGCAGGAAAAATTATATGCAGAAATGAAAGCCCGTATAAAAGAAAAGGACGAGTCGGTGCCCTTTTTTAAGCAAGGCTATTTTTATTACAGCAGGCAGGTAGAAGGCAAAGATTATTTTGTGTATTGCAGAAAAAAAGGAACACTGGATGCGGCTGAAGAAGTGCTGCTGGATGTGAATGCGATGGCGGAAGGACACAACTATTTTTCAGCCACCGGTTTTGCCATCAGCCCTGATAACAATTTGCTGGCTTATGGTATTGATATGCTGTCAAGAAGGGAATACACCATCTACATAAAAAACCTGAAGACGGGCCAAATTTATAAAGACGCCATTACCGATACAGAAGCCGACCCTGTTTGGGCCAATGATAACAAGACCATTTTTTACACTGCAAAAAATCCAGTCACATTATTATCTGAAAAAATAAAAAAACATGAGCTTGGAACCGACGCGATGCAGGATAAAATCGTGTACGAAGAAAAAGATCCCAGCAATTATATTGGCGTAAGCAAAACCAAATCAGACAAGTACATTTTAATCACTTCACAGGCAACATTATCGTCAGAAATAAAATGGATAAATGCCGATAAACCGGGTGATGCATTTGCGGTTTTTCAGCCACGCATAAAAGAAGTGTTGTACGATGTGGATCATGCCAATAACCAGTTCTACATCCGCACCAACCTGCATGCAAAAAACTTTAAAATAGTCACCTGCCCCGAAGATAAAAAAGACACCAGCAACTGGAAAGATATGGTACCGCACAGCGACAGCATCCTGGTGCAGAATTTTGAGCTGTTTAAAAATTTTATGGCGGTGTCTGAAAGAATCAATGGACTCACGCAACTCCATATCATCAGCCTGAAAGACAATGCCAGTCATTATCTCGCCTTTGATGAACCTGCTTATACTGCTGGCATTGGCACCAATGCAGATTACAATACGGATGTGCTGCGGTTCAATTATACTTCCCTCACAACACCCACTTCCGTGTACGATTATAACATGGTTTCAAAAGAAAAAAAGCTGATGAAACAACAGGAAGTGCTGGGCGATTTCAAAGTGGGTGATTACACAACAGAACGAGCTTTTGCAACAGCTAAAGATGGAACAAAAATCCCTGTTTCTATTGTGTATAAAAAGGGATTTAGTAAAGATGGCAATGCGCCTGTGCTTTTGTACGCTTATGGTAGTTATGGCGCCAGTACTGATGCCGCTTTTAACAGTATCCGTTTAAGTCTGCTCAACCGCGGTTTTGCTTTTGCCATTGCGCATATCCGTGGTGGCCAGGAGATGGGCCGTTACTGGTACGAAGATGGAAAAATGATGAAAAAGAAAAACACCTTCACCGATTTTATTGACTGCGCCCAATGGCTGCTGAACAATAAATATACCAGCACTAAACACCTGTATATTAACGGTGGCAGTGCCGGCGGATTGCTGATGGGCGCCGTAGTAAACATGCGCCCCGATCTTTGGAACGGCGTAATTGCAGCCGTGCCTTTTGTTGATGTGGTGACCACTATGAGCGACCCATCCATACCGCTTACCACCAATGAATACGATGAATGGGGCAACCCCGCCAACAAAGAAAGTTACGACTACATGAAGAGCTATTCGCCCTACGACAATGTAGAAAAGAAAGCCTATCCGAATATGCTTGTAACAACCGGCCTGCACGATAGCCAGGTACAGTATTTTGAACCTGCTAAATGGGTAGCCAAATTAAGAGCCATGAAGACAGACAGCAATAAATTGTTTCTGTACACCAACATGGACGCAGGTCACGGCGGCGCTTCCGGAAGGTTTAAACCATTGAAAGATAAGGCAAGAGAGTACGCGTTTTTTCTTGTGCTGGAAGGTATTACTGAATAACAGGTTAGCTCAAAAATATAAAGCCGAAGTTTAGACGCTTCGGCTTTTGTATTATCTTTTAAGTTGTTGTTTTTGTCCGGGCTAAGAAGCAATGTGGTAAATTCTTGCGTCGCCCTCTTGTACATTATACCCATTTGGTTCATTGGTCTTCTAATTGAAGTCAATGATGATGTTGGCAATTCTTAATGCATCAGGAGACAGAGTTAATAATTTTTTGGTTCCATGCTTGTATGCCGAACCCTTACAATGATAATTTCTTTTTCTGTAATCCTATACGCAATTCTATACCGGTATAGTTCATATGCTCTAAAACTGCCATCATTATTATTTTTATACTTATCAGGTGCATGCATTTCAGGATGCGTGGCTAGCTTCCTGGTAGATAATAAAATTTCTTCTTTTATTTTGACCGCATTCTGATATGAATCCAATAAAATATAATCCTAGACTTTTTCAATTGCCTTTGTGTAGCCAAAGGCCATCGAATTTGCCTTACCATTTAGCCGCTTGTTTTTCCATCTCTTCCTGGGTAATATAATTGCCTGCTTCTGCCTGTTCCAATGCTTCTTCTATTTCTTTGTTATATTGTTCAATACTTATATGGTCAGCAGTATTTGAGCGGCCGGCTAAAAAAGTTTTTAACATCAACAGCACTGATTTCTTTTCCGCTTCATTAAGTTGAGTAAAGTAGTACTGCAGATTCTCGTCTAATAAACTTGCCATAATATTCTTTTGTACAATTTACTTTTTTTCTGTCCCCAATGGAAAGCATTTATTCGATTGTCAGGGCTAAAACTAATGTACTTAAATGTTCCTTTTTCTGCTTATCTCTACATTATAGATAACGCTTTTGTATTTAAACCAGATGAGGCTTATTCGGCCAATTATCGTTAATTTTAATAAGCAAAAACGAAAATTCAATGCCTGCCTTTCTCTCTAAAAAAATCACCGTTGTAGCTGTCTTGTTCCTCGTGGCAGGCAGTAGTTTTTTGTATATCACCAAAAAACCGCCGGTTGATTTTACAACAGAGGTAAAACCCATTATCAATAAAAATTGCATCACCTGCCATGGCGGCGTAAAACAAAAGGGCGGTTTTAGCCTGCTCTTCCGCGATGAAGCGCTGGCCAATACTAAGTCTGGTAAACCAGCCATCATCCCCGGCGATGCCGGCAGCAGCGAGATGATCCGGAGGCTGTCGCTAAAAGATCCGGAAGAACGGATGCCTTACAAACACGATCATTTATCAGCAGCAGAGATAGAGATACTTACCCGCTGGATAAATGAAGGCGCCCACTGGGGCGAACACTGGGCTTATGCACCTGTTAAAGAAACACCTGTTCCGCAGCCAACAACCTTCTTTGGTTTATTTAAAACCAGCAGCAAATGGGCGAGCAATGAAGTAGACAATTTTATTGAAGCCAAATGGAAAGCAGCGGGCGTAGCTGCTTCGCTGCAGGCCAATAAACAAACCCTGCTGCGTCGTGCCGCACTTGATATCATCGGCATGCCTGCGCCAGAAAATATTGCCCGACAATTCCTGAATGACAGCAGCGATAAAGCATATCCAAACCTGGTTGATTCTTTACTGGCATCGCCGCATTATGGTGAAAAATGGGCCGCACTCTGGATGGACCTTGCCCGCTATGCAGACACGAAAGGCTACGAACGGGACGATACCAGGAACATCTGGCATTACCGCGACTGGCTCATCAACGCCTTTAACCATGACATGCCGTATGATAGTTTTCTTACCAAACAAATAGCCGGCGATTTATTACCTGGTGCCACCGATGAAGACTTCATTGCAACAGCTTTTCAGCGCAACACAATGACCAATGATGAAGGCGGTACAGACAATGAAGAGTTCAGAACGGCAGCCGTAATGGACCGGGTGAACACCACCTGGCAAGCCACCATGGGAACAACTTTCGCCTGCGTACAATGTCATAGTCATCCCTACGATCCCTTTAAACATGAGGACTATTACAAGTTCCTGGCTTTTTATAATGATAGCCGCGATGAAGATACACAGGCGGATTATCCATTGCTACGTCATTATAATGACAGCCTGCAAAAAGAGTTGCTTGCAGTAACCAACTGGCTGCAAAGCAATGCTTCACCTGCCAAAGCAAAGGAAGCCTATGTATTTTTAAAAACATGGGAACCCGCTTACAACAGTCTTACCTGCGATAGTTTTACCAATAGCGAATTGTCAGATACCAAATGGCTGGCCTTGCGCAACAAGGCGCTGTGCCGGCTAAAAAATGTGGACCTTACCAACCGCACACAATTGATTTTCAGGTACCAGGGTTATGCGGCAGGCGGTACCTGGCAAATACATATTGATGAGCCAATCGGTCCTGTTATTGCAAATGTTCCACTGAAGCAAACAAAAAATGGCTGGACAATTAACGAGACCAACATCATTCCACAAACTGGTTTTCATAATTTATATTTTACCTACATCAATCCTTTGCTTAAAAAACCGGAAGCTACCGGTGCGTTATTCGACTGGTTTTATTTTACAAACGAACTCGCTTCCGCCAGCAAGCCGGGTTATGACAGTGTTGAAAAAAAATACTGGCGTCTGCTGAATGCCGATGTGCCCACTACGCCGGTAATGATGGATAACCCCGCCAATATGCACCGCACGTCTTATGTATTTGAACGAGGCAACTGGCTGGTTAAAGGTGCGGCCGTGCAGCCGGATATTCCGAAATCGTTGGGCAAGCTACCAGCCAATGCACCGGCAAACAGGCTGGGCATGGCGCAATGGTTAACGTCAGACCAAAATCCACTCACTGCACGAACAATGGTCAACCGGGTATGGGAACAATTGTTTGGCACCGGCCTCGTGGAAACGCTGGAGGATATGGGCTCACAGGGCACAACACCTACGCACCAGGAACTGCTGGACTGGCTAAGCTATCGATTTATGCATGGTGATCAATGGAGCGTAAAAAAGTTAATCAAAACAATTGTACTCAGCAGTACATACCGGCAGGATTCAAAAATAACGGTGGAGCAATTACAGAAAGATCCGTTGGATAAATTCTACGCACGCTATCCAAGGGTTCGCTTATCAGCAGAGCAAATCAGGGACCAGGCACTTTGCGTCAGCGGCGTGATCAGCAATAAAATGTTTGGCCCCAGTGTTTTTCCTTACCAGCCAAAAGGCATCTGGCTTTCGCCCTGGAATGGTGCGGAATGGGTGCAAAGTAAAAATGAAGACCAGTATCGCAGGGCCTTGTATACCTACTGGAAAAGGTCTGCAGCGTATCCCTCCATGTTAACATTCGATGGTGTTTCCCGTGAAGTATGTACCGTGCGCCGCATCCGTACTAACACGCCGTTGCAGGCGCTCACCGCTTTGAATGATTCAGCTTATATTGACCTGGCCCGGCATTTTGCATACCGAATGCAAACCCTTGCCGGCAGCGAGGTAGCAAAACAAATTAAGACCGGTTTTAAACTCGCTACTCATCATGAAATAGACGCAGGCAGTTTGCAGGCATTAACGAATTTGTATAAAAAAGGGTATGATCAATTTAAAAATAACGCCGATAATACCTGCGAAATAGTGGGTGGCATCAACGAACATACCAACCCCGAAACCGCTGCACTGACTGTTGTAGCCAATGCAATATTGAACCTGGATGAAGTGGTGACAAAGAATTGAGTGCTTATCCGAATTTAAATTATTCCTTTTTCTCAGGTTAAGTCATATACCAGCTGGCTCATCTATTAAACGGTTTATAAGACATCCAGTCCACCTCCAGTTCGTAAGGTTGATTTGGTTTTTCTATTGAGTTAGGATTGGTTTGAACCGGCCAGTTATTCGTGTGCCAGAAGTTCATCCTGTAATGGCTATGATTTTGCGGTATTCCGGTTTTTGATCCCTGGTAATCCCAAAGTATAATTTTTTCATTGGTCACAGGGTGTAATATCCACCAGCGCAGGCGGTCCGGGTACCAGTCAAAACCGTAGGTATAAAATTTTAAAGAAGCATTGTAACCGGGTATCGCTGCGATGGATGCCGGCTGACTTGGCATACCAGACAAAGGCTCGCTTGCGCCATTATAATTTTCTTTATACTCCGTGGTGTAGATGATTCCCTTAGCCAGGTTGATGGTGCGACCGAT
>NZ_JAQBNR010000085.1 GCF_028288465.1 Ferruginibacter sp.
TTTACCTACTTGTGCTTCCCTTTATGACAAAGCTGTGGCTGTTATGGCAGGCGAGGAAGGAAAGAAACCGTCCACCTCGTTGATGAAGGCCTTCCAGGTAGGCCACTTCTGGCACGCCTACATCCAATGGATCGTAGTCGAGAAGCTGGGATTCGCCACCTGGGATGATGTAGAGGTGCGTGGTAAGACCGGGTGGGGTGAGATGGATCAACGTGCGGCGCCTACGCGTGTTGGCGCGAGCACACAGTTCTTCTATAAGCCCTATCACTGGGCTACCGGCTCAGCCGACATTGCCCCATGCCGGATCCCGGTCCACGGGGACTACTTGGTGGACATCAAGACCATGGGCGCCCATGACTACAAGCAAATGGGTCTACCTAGTTGGTGTGCCGCGAAGTACGAGGCTCAGATCAACATCTATATGGACTGGTTTGACCTTGAGCAGGCCATCATCTTGTGCGTGTCCAAAGACTCGCCCCATGATTTCAAGGAGTATAACTTTGAGCGGAACCAACCGCTCATCGACGCGATCTATGGCAAGTGGAAGCTCGTCGGGTCCTGCTTAGAAGCAGGCGAAAGACCACCAGAGGACTATGAGGTTAATCTACCCCTCACTGGTCCTAAGTTGTGAGGGTAGTGTCCATCGATCCCGGTGCGGATCGAATGGGCATCGCGGTATTAGATTACGACAAGCTGACCGGCGCTACGGAGTATGTGTATTCCACCAAATGGGAATGCGTGCGCGGGGCAGACACTTATCAGGACTACCGTCTAAGGCTCGTCAAGGAGTACACGGAGAACGCCGAGATCTGCTTCGGCTTCCACGCGCCTGACATCCTGATCAACGAGATTCTGCCTGTCAAGGGGTTCAACAACTCCGCGCAGATCTTCCTGGCTCACGCTGCGCTCGGCGCAGTCCAAGGCACTGCCTATGCCTTGGAGATTCCTGTCATGCAGGTCTCTGCCCTTACTGTGAAGACACGCATTGGCGGAACGAAGAAGGCTACGAAGGTGGGTGTACGCAATGGCGTACTACAAGTCTTCCCCGAGCTTCTACCTAAGAAGTACCAGTTGGTAGCGGACGAGTCTGACGCTATTGCAATTGGCTTAACTCATTTAGGGTATGATTTACGTACACCCTAAGTGCTATAGTTACTGTTAATGGCCCAAGCTAAGAACCGACCCACGGAAGAGGTCCCTCAACATCGCATCCTTCGCGAGGTTTTTAGGCATTACCTTGAGTTCCGTGAGTATGTAGGCTCGACAGGTAACCACGTCATTGAACACGGATACTTCTTGTATGAAGATGATGGAGTGACGATCAAGGATAAGATCGCCGTCACCATTAGTTTCTGGGACTTGTTCAACGGACTAAAGGATCTCAGTCCCAGGAAGCGTGAGGCTGTTTGGTATAACGTCATCCTTGACCAGAAGCAACGTGATGTTGCCAAACGAATGAATATCACAACTGTCTCGGTGGGACAGTATGTGGAGCAAGCGATGTTACAGTTAAGCGAGCGGTATTTCGCTCCTTCCCCTGAAATCCACAATGGCTTGCTCGTCACCAAACCTAAATTTGAGGAATTGGAGCAAGAACCCGAACATGTGGAAGCGTGAGGAAGAGGAGACTCCTGAGTTCGAGGAGGGTAGGGAGTACACTAATCGTCAGATGGAGCTTATGGCTGATGCGTGGCTTCGAGAGGACGCCCGAGCCGAGATGTGTCGGACGTGTGGAGCCCGTGGGGTGTTGACCGGTAAGGTCAAGACCCTAGCTGAAGGTGTGACCGACAAGGCAGGCAATGAACTACATCTTGAGTTCCCGGAGTACGTCTGTGAGAAGGATCATCATTGGTTCCAGGGCGAAGGTGAAGCCCGAGGCATCGGTGGTGAAGCCCCGATTCTCTTCGAGGAACACTTGCAGAGCCGCCGTCGTAGGGAGATCTTCCCGACCAACGGGACTCCAGACCCCAGCATTGTAGCTGGAATTTACAACAGAACTCATCCCCAAGGGCGTAAGGTTAACAGCAAAGAACAGAGGTCTCGCAATGGGGCCTCCTGGTATAGGTAATTGCCTTGAACATGTATGAATACAAGTGCCCAGTATGTAGAGTAGTCAAGGAGACGGTATCAGCCGCTCCTATAGGCTGTCGCGATTGCGGAGTAGACATGCAACGTGTCTACGGATTCAACACCACCAATATGCCAACAGGTGCCGGGTCGAAGATGGATCAGCGCAAGAACACCTGATTGTCAACTTAAACTGACAGGTAATAGATATGCTGAAGCAAGGGAGGGCTGGACTAGGCTCTGAATACACTCCATATCGTAGTTCGCCTCAACAATTAGGTATCGAGTTATTCGATAGTAAGTATGTAGGCGGCAATCTCCACCCCGCTATTCACGGTCCCCTTACCGAAGAGGAGAAGGCAAAGACCATCCTCAGTCATTGTCTCGATACCGTGGGCGCGGAGCGCGAGTGCCCGGAGTGTGAGAAGAAGGAACTGATGCTCCCGGATGACTACCTCTGCTGGGAGTGTCGTGATGGGTGTAGTTAATGACGGCGTAGACGCCAGTAGCTTTAACTTTGACAAGCCGTGCAGTAGCGCTCCTTTGACCGAAGCAGACGTTAGGCTGATGATCCGCCAGGCCGAAAAGCTGCGGGATCGACCTCATGCTCCAGCTAGATGGGAGCCGATTGAGAGTCGAGAAGAGATAGCACTCATTGAGTTCTTGAAGGAGAATGACTCGTCAAGCCCCTGGGCGATGATGTTGGAATGCCCATCCTGCGCTCAAGAGAAGTACATCCCACCCTTCGATTACGTTTGTAAGGATTGTCGTGCCCAAGTTTGATAACAACGCTTCTCCCGCTGGACGTTCGGTGGCTCCACGTGGCAAGAACGTCATTCCGCAGATCGTGGAGCCGCGTTGCAAGGTTTGTCAATCACCTCAGCGTCACCTTGTAGATCAAATGCTTGTGGCCGGTCTTTCCTACAAGGAGATCGAACGTCAGTTCGCCCATGCGCAGATCCCTCGTCGTTCCATTGCCAATCACAAGAACGAGCACTTGGGATATGAAGAGGCTGCCATCCGTGAGGTCATCGAGATTGAGGCAGCGAAGGCCCAGCGCAACTTCGAAGAGGGCAAGACCCGTATCGTCACACAGGCAGGCTACCTAGAGGTAGCCATGCAGAAGGCGTACGACGCCTTGATTCGTAATGACGTGATGGTGGAGCCGAAGGACGCGGTGAAGATTATCGAGTTGAGAGATAAGCTTCAGAATGCTCACCAAGGTGAAGCGCTGGACGAACTCCGTGTTCAGTTCCAGATGTTCATGCAGTCAGTCAAAGAGCTTGTCGAACGAGACAAGTGGGAGTCCATCGTAGGCCGTACTGCGGACCTTCTCAGGGCTTCGGGCCGTGTAGTCGAATGGGACAATGCTGATCATGCC
>NZ_JAQBNR010000043.1 GCF_028288465.1 Ferruginibacter sp.
TATCTCTTGTAAGTTCATCTGCATAATTGTATTCTTTCATGACAGTTGTTTTATGGGTAAATTAAAAATATTTTTGGCAATGGCAAGTGCGATTGATTTGAACTTGTACCGGTTGTTTGCAAAGAAGCGATTAATATTTCCTTGTACTATTTTGCCTGCTGTTTTGGCAACAAAGGAACCATTGTTAAGACCAATTTTATTTTTCATTAAATCGGTAGCGGAATAAAATGACTGATCAATCAAATTATCGAAAAGCTGCGGGATATGGGCTGTCCTGTTTTCCAACTTTCTTTTCAATAAAAACACTGGGTCTAGTGACTGCTGAATAGTTTGCAACTGGTGAATAAACACAGCTTTTTCGGCCAGTTCAGCTGCCTTCAGATTTTCGATGTTATTGGCTAATTGCTGTCTGTTAATGATAGACATAGAAAAACATACAGTTCATAAGGAGTTAAAAAAAATGACCTGGTTAAAACAATTCTCCACATCTCAATTAATGAAATCTAATCTAATCGTATAACCAGGCCACCAAATGTACTTTTTTTAAAAAGCTTTTTCAGGGTTGTAATTTTCGCTGCTTTCTACTTCTTTCTTTGCCTTATCCATCATTTGCCTGGCATCGCCTTTTATGTTCTTATATTTTTCAGAAACGGTTTCTCCAAATTTGTTAACACCTTCCTTAACTGAATCAGTCAGGTCATTGCCTTTCTTTGCAATTTTTTTTCTTGTTTCAGATCCCTTATCGGGAGCCATTAATATTCCCAAAATTGCACCTGCTGCGGCACCTGCTAATACACCTGTTAATAATTTTGCTTTTGACATAGTATTTGTTTTTAGAATCGTTTTAAAAAGTTATTCAGTTATAGGGTTTCCAAAATGCTGCCAACTGTTGAAAAGCATTGTTAATACTACCTAAATCAGTGCTATTACGCTTTTTAGCCTGTCTATGGTCGCATCTAATCCAAAGTTCTTTCTCAGGCCTGAGTATCTTTTTCTACAAATGAGGAATATAAAGCACATGGAAAAGGCTGAAACAAACATGTAACCCGCTTACAACACTGTGTTTGCGGGGCAACAGGGTTAAAATTAACGGCACGATTGTAATATAATGCTATGTATAATTCATTTGAAAGACGCAGAATGCAGTAAAAGAATCAATCTTTCCTAATAGTGTTCTCAAGAACCATTTTTTAAACTTTAAACCTGATCAACGCGATGAAAAAAACAACACTTTCAACATTATTGCTGGTAGCCGTAGCAATAACTTTACTACCTGGTTGCCAGGCAATCGGCGACATATTTAAAGCCGGTATGTGGACGGGTATACTGGTAGTAGTTATTGTAGTAGGTTTAATAATTTACCTCATTAGCAGGTTTGGAAGAAAAGAGTAAAGGGTGGTTGAATGTAATACCACCGCAACGGAACAGTTGAAGCCGTAAATGCGGCGCAGCAAATGTTAGGTTAAATAAAAGAAAGCAGGCTCTAGTGCCTGCTTTTTTTATTTGGGTATGTGTTTACAAATACAGCCGGCATGGTAACTCAATGCGCCAAAGTTTCCATAATTCCGTTGATGGTTTCTTTGGAAAATGGTTTGCTGAGAAAATAGTCTACACCCTCTTTAAATGCTTTCTGTTTGTCAGCAACGTTGTCATGTGCTGTAATCATAATTATTTTGGAAAGAGGATGAAAGCGTTTGATATAGCTGATAAAATTTACGCCCATACCATCCGGTAAATGGTTGTCCAAAAAAATTATGTCAGGCTCATTCTTCTCCAGCATATTTGCTGCATCTTTTAATGAATTAACGTATTCGGACTGTAACCGCTTTTTTCGCAACAGGTTGCCCAGCAGATAACAGATATCTTTCTCATCATCTATAATCAGTACATCAATTTGTTTAAGGTTTAGGGTAGTCAAAATAAAATAGTTTTATTATACAAGTGTCAATTATAAAGCCAACTTGCTGTGGGATGAAACGAGTTAATAAAGAAAAATGCTAAAAATGTAGCTCCACAGATCGTTGAAAAATCTCCCCATATACTTTATAGATGTATTACATGTAATGAAAAAAAAAGTGGCAGGATATTTTCAACTGTTAGAATAACTTTCGATAACTACCAATTAAAAAAGTATGAAAAAAAAGATATTAATTATTGATGACGATCTTGATATGTGTGCCTTATTAAGCAGCTTCTTAACTCGAAATAATTATGAAGTGGAAGTATCTTATTCGGCGGTGCAGGGTATAACAAAATTTAAACAATCTAATTTTGATATTGTCATTTCTGATTTCAGGTTGGGTGATAAAGATGGCAAAGATGTATTGCTGGAAATCAGAGCGCACAATCCTAATGCGATTGTACTCATCATTACAGGATACAGCGATATAAAAATTGCAGTAGAAGTGATTAAGTTAGGGGCATACGACTATATAACCAAACCGTTGATACCAGACGAGGTGCTGAGTGTTCTTAAAAATGCAGTCAATAAGTTTAACACAAATGCCGAAAAGCAATTGAATCACCCACTTAAAAATAGTCCCTTAACCGATGATAAGTCTTTTTTAACCGGCCATGCCGATAGTACAAGAGAGTTATACCGCCAGGTAGAAATAGTAGCTACTACAGATTACAGTATAATTCTGTATGGAGAAAGTGGCACCGGTAAAGAAGTGATAGCCAAAAAAATTCATGATTTAAGCCATCGCAAAAACAAGCCCTTTGTAGCAATGGATTGTGGCACCCTCTCAAAAGAGTTGGCAGGAAGTGAATTATTCGGACATGTAAAAGGTGCGTTTACCGGAGCCCAGTCTGATAAGGAGGGGCACTTTGAAATGGCCAATGAAGGGACATTGTTTTTGGATGAAGTAGCCAATTTATCATATGATATTCAGGCTTCGTTGTTAAGGGTGATACAGGAAAGGAAATTCAAAAGAGTGGGAGGCACCAAAGAAATTTCGCTCGATATAAGAATCATTGTAGCTTCCAATGAAAATCTTCAGGATGCTTACCGGAAAGGCAAATTCAGGGAAGACTTGTATCACCGTTTTAATGAATTCTGTATACAATTACCCCCATTGCGCCAACGGAAAGAAGACATCCCGTTGTTTGCCAATTTCTTCCTTAAAAATACATGTGCAGAACTTAATAAGGAAGTAAAGGGATTTGCCAATGATGTAATTGACATGTTTGTAAATTATACCTGGCCAGGCAATCTGCGTGAATGCAGGAATGTAATTCGACGCTCGGTATTACTTTGTAATGAAGAAGTTATCACGGCCAATTTATTGCCCGCGGAAATCATTTTACAATATGCTAATAAAGAATATAAACACGATAACCCCGTGTATACAACTGCGGATAACAATACCAACGGATCTGAAGTGTTAACACCTGTTAAAAAAGATGTCTATCTTAAAGACACTGCGGCCAAAGCAGAATATGAAGCAATTATGAAAGTGCTGAAGGAGGTAAATTTTAACAAGACAAAGGCTGCCATTATTTTAAATGTCGACAGAAAAACCCTGTATAACAAAATAAAAAACTACGAAAATTAAGGTGAAAAATTTCTTTCCGTATTTTAAAAGCTGGTATGAAGTTAGCACCGTACCCATGCAAATAATTTACTAATATTTAAAACATTCGATTATGAGTATCACACCAGGTGAAATGACAACCCTTTCCGCCGTGCTGGAAAAACTGCGTATTAAAAAGCGTGATAACGAGTTTAGAATGACGCCAGAAGGATTCGGCACGGGCAATGGTAAATATTATACTCCAGAACAGCTAAAGATCATTAAAACATATCGGTTCGAGGGAGATTCTGATCCTTCAGATTCTTCTATTATTTACTTAATTGAAGCAGATAATGGATTAATTGGTTATAGCCTGGATGCCTATGGCGCATACAGTGATCATGAAGATGATGGTTATGATGATTTCATCCGCAAGATTCAAATGGAAGAAAGGGATGAGCAAATTATTTTTGAGGATAAGCCGGAAAATTTAGCACCCGTGCATTAATCGCTCAGGGCGTAAAAAAAGTTGATAGCTTTACGACAGCATGCAGAATTTAATTTCTTAAATTATGTATGCTGTTTTTTTAGGTCGTTTGGGTATTGGCGTTTAAACATCGGTTGACTGATTGCCCCATAGATTTTGTCTGACATAAAAATGGATTATTGAAAAAATAAAACATACAGCATGACACTCTCTTTACAGATTGCATGGCTTTTTCTGTTACCTGTGCCCATTGCCTGTATTGCCTGGACAGTAACGCACGAAGAGATATTTAAGGAGCCCCGGGAATTTTGTGTAAAATGCAGCAAGGAGGGATCGTTGCTGAAGAAAAAGTTTTTTTACCTTTTTACGTGTGAGTATTGCTTTAGCCATTATGTAACCGCGGCGATGCTTTTATTAACCAACTTTAAGTTATTACTTCCAGACTGGAGAGGGTATATAATCGCGGGCTTTTCTTTGGTTTGGATTGCCAATATTTACATGAGTTTATATGCCCGTATCCGAATGGACATTAAAAAAGAAAAAATTGATATTGCAGAAAAAGAAGAACAATTAAATAACAGGAAATAAATGTTGAACTTGTTGAGTCAACATTTATTTCCTGCCAGTTAAAATATTAGCCGGATACAACAGTTTCATTGGCCGGTTGTACAATATCTTCCAAACTAAAGAACATATCCGGTTGCTCCTCGCCATTTACGATCAACTTGCTAACCTGTCCTTCATTTACTTTTTGATATTTAATTTCAATTACCAGTAATACATCTTTGTAGGTATAAGTTAGCGTAACTGCCTGCCATGTTTCGGGAAAGCACGGATTGATATAGAATTTATCACCTTCTTTTTTGAAACCGATGAACGACTGTATCATCAGCTGGTACATCCACCCTGCAGAGCCTGTATACCATGTCCAGCCGCCCCGGCCTTTGTGCAGCGGCTCTGCATACACATCGGCAGCAATTACATACGGTTCAGTTTTATACACTTCAATTTTATCGGCCGTATTGCCGCGGTTTACGGGGTTAATCATCTGCAATAATTCCCATGTTCTTTTTTTATCTTCCAACGCGGCAAATGCCATTACAAGCCATATGGCAGCGTGCGTATACTGCCCGCCATTTTCCCGCACGCCCGGTACATAACCTTTTATATAACCCGGGTTCATGGAGGATTTGTCAAACGGTGGAGTAAACAATTGTATCAGCCCGTCTTCCTGCTGCACCAGGTATTTATCAGCAAACTGCATCCCTGATAAAGATTTCTTTTTATCACCACCACCAGACAGTACAGACCAACTTTGCGCAATAGAGTCTATACGGCATTCTTCATTTTCATGCGATCCCAAAGGAGTACCATCATCAAAATAAGCACGCCGGTACCAGTCTCCATCCCAGGCATTGGTATCTATATTCAACTTCAGTTTTTCAGCTTCCTGAGTGCACCTGGTTACAAAATCAGGGTCATTTTTTATAGATGCCAGCTTTTTAAAATTAACCAGGATATCATACAGAAAAAATGCCAGCCATACACTTTCACCTTTTCCATGATTACCTACTTTATCCATACCATCATTCCAGTCGCCGGTACCCATTAGTGGCAGGCCGTGTACGCCAAAAATCAGCCCATGTTCGATAGCTTGTACGCAGTGCTGGTAAAGGGTCGCAGTAATGTCTGATTTAATAGGCAAGTCAAAATAAGATTCTTCCCCTTCATTTAGCAGGCGTCCTTCCAGGTAATTAACAGGTTCATCCAAAATGGCCGTATCGCCTGTTGCGGTAACATACCTGGCAGCAGCATAAGGCAGCCATAAATAATCATCCGAACAGGTAGTACGAACACCACGGCCAACCGGCGGATGCCACCAGTGCTGTACATCTCCTTCTTTAAATTGACGGGATGCACATAGTAATAATTGTGCCCGTAAAATTTCCGGTTTGGCATATATCAGCGATAGGGTATCCTGTAACTGATCGCGGAAACCGAAAGCGCCACCGGATTGATAGAAGCCACTTCTTGCCCATATACGGCAGGCGAGTGTTTGATAATTCAGCCAACCGTTGGCTAAAATATTTACCGCCCTGTCAGGCGTTTCAATTTGTAAAGTGCCCAGGGTGGTTTGCCAGTACTTGTGTACCCGTTCCAGGGCATGGCGGGCAGCGGGAGCGCCTTCAAAATTGCGGATGATATTGGTAGCATCCTCCAGCGATTTACCAGTACCCAGCCTGAAAATAATTTCTCTTTCCTGGTCTTCTGCCAGGTCAAAAACTACTTGTATTGCCGCACATGGATCCAGCGCTGCACCCGTTTTGCCGGACAGCTTTGCCCTGTTTAGTGCATCCGGATTTTGCAGCGTTCCATTGCGGCCGATAAATTCGTACCGGTCAGTAGTGTGCGTTTTATTGATGTCATCTACATCAAAAAAAGCAACTCTGCTTCCAAACTCAGTGTTGTATGCATTCCTGGCTAGTATAGCTCCGCTCTGCGCATCTATTTCAGTAATCGTATGCATCAGGGTTTTTGCACGAAGGTCACCAAGCACCCATTCAACATAACCCGTTGCAGAAATGCGGCGTGCCCGGGTAGAGCCATTGCGTACTTTAATTACTACAAACTTAACGGGTGAATCAACATCCACATATACACACATGTTGCTTTCTATTCCATCCTCGCTGTGTTCGAATATGCTGTAGCCAAAACCATGTCTGGTGATATAGGGTGATTGGCCGCGGACAGGCAGGGGTGACGGCGACCAGAATTTGCCGCTTTCTTCATCCCGCAGGTAAAAGGCTTCGCCCTTTAAATCACCGATGGGATCATTGTTCCAGGGTGTGAGCCTTAATTCATGTGCATTTTCGGTCCAGGTATACGATTGTCCGCTTTCTGATATCACCGTACCAAAATCGGGGTTGGCCAGGATATTTACCCAGGGGGCCGGCGTTGATTTTGACGGTGTTGTTGTGATCACATATTCTTTGCCATCTGCAGAAAACCCTCCGGTACCATTATAAAACTGCAGGTTGGTGGCAGGTTTAACAGCCGTATAAAGAGATGCGTGAAATTTGCTGGGACTAAAATAAGGGATGCTTGTTTTTAATTTATTGCGCCTGTTCATTTGTTCTTCCAGGGTGCCGAGTGTATCCGAAATGACAATATGGGCAACCGTTTGAAAAAGAATCCGGTCTTCATTGGCTATCTGATCTGCCGAACGGATAAAAATGCCACCTGGTTGTTCCCGGGAATCGCCGGCATGCCCCGGCGCAACAAGACTCTGAATATCGTTGTGCAATACTTGCCTGTAACCTCCATGATCCTCATTCCATATCACCAGGTCTACCATCAGCCCTTTTAAGCGCCAGTAGGTATGCGCCTGTACCATTTGTTTTACAAGGCCGATATTAGCAGCGTCTTCAATCTGCAGCAGTACAATCGGAATATCTCCGGAAATAGAGTAACCCCACAAACCCGATTGGCCACGCTGGTTTTTTATGATGATGGAAGGGTCTGTGCGTAAAGAAGGATTTGAGAAAATAACAGAACTGGCCAGTTTACTGAACAATTGTGCATCCGCTTCCGAAGCATTGATCTGTCGTAAAATTACCTGGCTATGCGTCCAAACAAGTTCAAGTACCCTGTTGGTTAAATGCCTGTCCTGGTATTTATCAATCAGTATATCGCACATTTCTTTTGTTTCGGCAACGCCAAAAATCATATCTACAATGGCAGTTTCCTGCGGTTCAATTACAATACGGTACTGGATAGAAATAACAGGGTCCAGCACAGAGCCGCTGCTATTGGATAAGCCAGCTTTTTGCTTTAGTGCTTTAGGTGCATTAATGGTATTGCCCCGGCCGATGAACTGGTCCCGGTCTGTTTCATACGCAATATTTTCAATAGGGGCATCATGCACTTTCATCAGGTGAAACATCCAGGGTGGCTGCTCATCTAAAGACCTGGCTCTTCTTGTACATAGTATGGCATTGCGTGCCTGGTTAATTTCTGTTTGAACAAACAGGTTACTAAATGCAGGATGAGCTTCATCTGCCGCGGCCGATGTCAGCACTACTTCCGCATAACTGGTTATTTCCAGTATTCTTCTTTTGCGGGACCTGTTGGTAATGTGCAACCGGCGAAGTTCAATGTCATCTTCCGGCGATACCACAATTTCTGTGTGCGTTTCCAGGGAGAAATCACGGCGGCGGAATTCTGCCCTTCCCTGTGAAAATACGGCTTCATAATTATCGCCTTCCTGCAGTGAAGGTTGAAAAGAAGAAGACCAGAAAGTATCGCTTTCCAGGTCGCGGATGTAGCAGAAAGTACCCCAGTTATCCGCAGTGCAGTCTTCACGCCAGCGGGTAAGCGCTATGTTTTTCCAGCGGCTATAGCCACCGCCGGCATTGGTTACCATTACATTATAACGGCCATTAGATAACAACTGCACTTCCGGAATGGGCGTGTGCGGTGTATTAATCACCCGCATGGTAGTATCTGCAGATGGGTTGACAGCTGTATCTCCAACGTGTACACTTGGTGAATAGAAGGTAGTAATTCTTGGTATTCTTTCCTGAAGCAACAGCAAGGTAGCTTTTACCTGAACATCGTTTTCAAAACGCCGTTGCATTGGTTTGTCAAATAACACATACGCCAGTGATAAAAAACTCATGCCCTGGTGATGTGCCATAAAAGATTTTACTATAGAATTAGTTTGCCGCCTTAATAACCTGGAAGCAGTATAATCAATGGCTTCATAATAACCATATTGCCCCTCGAAGCCCGCTGCTTTTAATACCTGCAGGTTATCACAGGAGTCCTGGGGAGCTACCATTAAACTCATAATAGTGGAATAGGGCGAAATAACGAGGTCTTCTGCCAGTCCGCGTTTAAAGCCAAGGCCTGGCACGCCGAAAGCCCGGTACTGGTAGTTCAAATGCGCATCCACCATATTGTAACCACTTTCTGAAATTCCCCATGGTACACCTCTTTTTTTACCGTAATCAATTTGTTTTTGTATAACCGCTTTATAGGTTTGATCGAGTAAGGTATTTTCATAAGTAGGCATTACAAGCAGGGGCATCAGGTATTCAAACATTGATCCGCTCCAGGATAAAAGAATTGGGCTGGTACCCAGGTTGGTAAGCTGGCGACCTAAAGAAAACCAGCTTTCCTGCGGTAACTTACCCTGTGCGATGGCTATAAAAGTAGTTAACCTTGCTTCCGAAGCCAGCAGGTCATAGTAGCTGTTGTCTCTCCGGTGTTCATCTACATTGTAGCCGATTGTCAGCAGGTGTTGCGACCTGTCGTACAGGAAATCGTATTCCACAACAGACAGGGTCATGCACTTCATGGCCAGCCTGTCAAGGGTTAATAAAATTTCCTTTGCCCGCCGGCCAGCTTCTGTAACATACTGCCTGAAACTGGTAAGCCATTCATTTTCTTCCGGTGTGTTACCGGTCGTATAGGCTGCAAAAATGGTTTGTAGTAAATGCTGTTCAACTTTAGATAATTCCCTAACGGTAGGGATTGCCGGGAGGTCTTCCAGCAGGTAGCTGAATTTTTCAGGCACTGCCGGTATTAACAGCCAGGGAACAAAAGAATGCAATTCCCTTTTTGCATTTGTTATCTGCGCCATCACTTTCTGTGCCCACTCGTCATCTTCATTGTCTGGCTCAAAATCAAGCTCAATAATAATTTTTGTAAACGCCGTTTCTGTTTGGTCAAGGTAATCTTTGGCATCTGCTATGGAATCACATTTATCTTCATATTCCAGCTCTATTTTTTCATACAGATTTTTTATTGGTTCTGCATTGTCAGTTTTTTCAAGCAGTACTCCCAATGCATCCAATATGCCTTCATATGTGCGGGGCGTAAATATTTTTTTATCTGCCAGCATCATCAGGCCTTGCTGCATGGTAATCAGGTGACCGGTAAGGTTACCACTATCAACAGTAGATATATAGCGGGGGGACAAAGGCCAGAGGCTCTCCGTATCGTACCAGTTATAAAAATGGCCGCGGAACCTTTCCATTTGCTGCATTGTTCCAAGTGTATTGGTAGTGCGGGTTATCACTTCCTCAATACCAATGTAGCCAAAATCGTGGGCGGTTAAGATAGATAGCAAACTAAGCCCGACATTGGTTGGCGACGTGCGGTGGGCAATTCTTTTTACCGGATCTTCCTGGTAGTTATCCGGTGGTAGCCAGTTGTCTTTTTCTGAAACAAAGGTTTCAAAAAAGTTCCAGATTTTTCTGCCCAGAAGGCGTAAAAAAATGGTTTGGTCGGCAGAAACAATTTCTTTTTTCTCTGTTACCTCCCTGCTTATAAACCAGGCTGCAAACGGGCCTGATATCCAGATAAGAACAAAGGGCACTGCAAAAATCAGTGATCCCGGCACATATACCGATAAATAAACAACCAGCGCAACGGCCAGGAAGGGGCCAAACCACATTTTTGCGTAAGCAGATAGCAGGGTTTTTTGATTGTTGAGTGTGCTGTGATAGGGATTCCACTGCAATAAATCTTTATGGCTGATAAACATGCGCCATAAAGTACGCAGGATGGCATCTGTATTTGAAAATGCTTCGTACGGTAAACAAAAAAGCTCAATTACGTATTGGTAAAACTGATCGCTGGCCGAACGGAAGGAAAATATAAAATGCTGCGAAAAAATAACATCGGCAGGTTTTGAAAATAATGACCAGCAAAAACTGATGACAGAAGGCAGTACAACTATAAGTGAAACAGCAACCGTCCAAAACAGGGGAGCAGGCGACAATACCCACCCGTATAAAAGCAGCAGTAGTAATGCCTGTGGCACCAAACTGCGGCGTATGTTGTCAAAAATTTTCCATTTGGAAAGCAGTGACAACGGATTTTTTACGATTTTTTTATTCGGGCCTGGTACAAAGGGCAAAATCCAGTTGGCAATCTGCCAGTCTCCTCTTATCCAGCGGTGCCTGCGCTGCATATCTGTAAAGTAACGTGCCGGGTAATCTTCGTACAATTGAATATCCGTTATGAGCCCGGAGCGGGAATAACAACCTTCCAGCAAATCATGACTCAGGATAGAATTATCAGGCAATACATTGTGCAGTACTTGCTCAAATGCGGCCACATCATAAATGCCTTTGCCGATGAATGATCCTTCCTGAAAAAGATCCTGGTAAACATCTGATATAGCTCTTGTGTAGGGGTCGGTACCGGGTTCGTTGCCGTGTATTTTTGTATAGATTGAACTGTTGCTTTGAGGTAAACTATTACTAACCCTGGGTTGCAAAATAGTGTAGCCGTTAACGACTCTTTTTTTCTTTTGAGAATACACGGCGGTATTCAAAGGATGAGACATGGTTGCGACCATTTTCCAGGCTGCATCCCTTGGCAATTCGGTATCGGTATCGAGTGTAATGATGTATTTTACCTGCCGGTACACCATTTCATCACCAACAATAATTGAAAAGAAATTTTGATCCCTCCCCAATATCAAGGCGTTTAATTCTGATAATTTTCCTCTTTTCCTTTCAAAGCCCATCCAGATTTTGTCCTTTGCATTGTATTTTCTGCTGCGGTGAAAAAGGAAAAATGTATCATTGCCCGGCCGGTCATATTTTCTGTTTAATTCAATGATTTTATTCCGTGCAGTATCTGCCAGCAGCTCATCTTCGGGTAAACTTTCGGTAGCAGCATCTTTAAAATCTGTCAGCAATGCATACTGCAGGTGTTCATCCCGGTTAGCCAGGAAGCGTACTTCCAATCCTTCTATCAAATCACTGATGGCATTCACCGAACTAAGGATGGTGGGTACCACTACCATGCTACGCTGCTGTTGCGGAATGCCCTTCGAAAAATCCATCCGTGGCAATAAATATGGCCTTGCAATCATATTTGCCACCCAGTTAATGATGGCTACTGACAAACGACTTGTGGCCAGCATAATTAAAATCGCTGCAATGGCCAACTGCCATCTTACCAAGCCTTCTTTGTACATGATATACACGAGGTACCAGGAAACAAGCGCCGACATTAATACAATGCCGCCGGCATAAACGAACAGGGGAATTTTATTAAATATTTTTTTGCAATGATCAATGGTGGACGAGCGCATTTTAGCGAGCTGCATCAATTCCGCCCGTCCGTCGCCGGTAAAAAAATAACCGGCATGTATCAGCCTTGGCTCATTGGTTTTTGCTGCATTTTTTTGGGCCAGTTCTATGGCCAATTCTGCAACCTTTTTTTCCGTTAGGTCGCTGTTTTTAGCAATTTTTTCTACCACGTGGCGGTAACTGTCCCGGGTAAAAAAATCCATTTGTTGATATACTCCGTTGATATCCTGCCGCAAAACCTGCTCTACAACGCTGGTGTTTTCAACAAATTCCCGCCAGTCAGTAGTACTTAAAAAGCGAAGGCTGCTGATGCTATTGCTGATGGACACCTGGTCAGCAGCTTGTTTCTGGTTTTCCTGGTGTATTAGTTCATTGCTGCTAAGGCTATCTTCAGACAACCGTTGTTCTATCCAGTTCAGCGGTAAAGAAAGGGCATTGCCTTTTTCCTGCAGGCGCCTGGTTAGTTCTGCCACAAATGCGCTGTCCATCGGAGGCTCACTCCTGGCCATATCGGCAATTACCAGCACCAGGGTTTTAGGGTCATTTTCAGCAGCTTCGATCATATTGTCCGCCCATTTATTAGCCAGGGCTTTGTCAATGATGTCACTTGCTATTTGTATTGAAAGGCGACGCAGATTTTCAATCAGCGCCAGCCGAAGCATAATCGGAATGGCCCATAATTCGCCCAGCTTTAAATAAGTATTGGTTTGATAGGCATTTACAAAACCAACGAGGCTGTTTAAGTCAACATGGCCATCACTGTGGGAAATAATTTCTACAGCTATATCATACACGCGGGGTAAACCCGCCGATTCGCCCTTTAAAAGTTGGGGTAATCCCTTGCTGTATCCTTTGGGTAAATGTTTTTTTCCGGTATAAATTTGTTCTTCGATCAGGTAAAAATTATCCAGCAGCCATTCACCCGCAGGTACTATTCTTGTATTTGTTTTAATCGCTTCAGTTAAAGCGGCGTGCACTTCCAGCAAAATATTTTCGTTCTCCGCCAGTCGTTTTAATAATTGTTCGGATGGGTGGCTTGTAATTAGCTGGTGTTTTTTGGAAAGTGCGCTGGCATGCTGTTCCAGTTGCTGTTCAGTAAACAATTCCGACCTGAGGGGGGGGCGCTCATTTGCATATTTATCGTACCGGCCGTCTCCAAAAATGGGTTCTATTATATTTTTTCTCAATGCGGCGATAGCCTGGGGCAACATTTCAAAGAGATCAGTTGTCGGATTTTTTCTTTGATTACTCATCTTTATAAACAGGGATTTTATTTTACATATACCTGCCAGGGAACACAGGTGTTTCAAGTTGTAAAATACCGGCTGCTAATATCATGCCTCGTAATTGCGATAAAATCAGCACATAATTTGTTTCATCAAATAAATGCAGGCCGGGTTGAATTTAATATTTTAGTTAAATGCAACCTGCATTGCGATATTTGCTTTTTTTATTAGTAAATGTCCGCAGTACTTTTATTTTTTACATTCTATAGAAAATGCCGGAATTAAACAATTCAGCATCTGTCCAAACAGAGCACCCTTTTCTTTCCGGTAACGGTGAAATGGCCAATTTAATCCGGTTGAAAGACTGGAAGGATACGCCATTGGGTGATCCGGCGTATTGGCCACAAAGTCTACGTACTACACTTGGTATAGTTTTAAACTCAAAATTTCCAATGTTTTTATTTTGGGGATCAGAGCTCACCTGCTTTTACAATGATGCCTACCGTCTTTTTTTAGGTGTTGATGGTAAACATCCCGGTATACTTGGAATGGATGCCGCAACAGCCTGGAGTGAAATATGGACTATTATAAAACCCCTGATTGATGAAGTATTGCAAACCGGCTCTGTGGTTTGGCGGGAAGACCAGCTGATACCCATTTTTCGTAACGGCCATATGGAGGATGTTTACTGGACATTCAGTTACAGTCCGGTAACGGATGAAACAGGAAAGCCGGGCGGGGTACTGGTTATGTGTACCGAAACTACCCAAAAAATAAAAGGTATTCAACCAGGGCTATTGGATAAAAGACTGGTAGATAAAGAAAAGCAGGCTCAACTGGATTTTGTTAACCTGTTTAATGAAAGCGAAAAGAAATTCCGCAATACTGTTATGCAGGCGCCGGTAGCCATTGCGGTTTTTCGCGGTCCTTTATTTATTATTGAAACGGCTAATTCGCTGTATCTGCAGGTGGTAGGCAAGGCAGAAAATGAACTGATAGGGAAGCCGTTATTTGAAGTATTACCAGAGGTAAGACAAGCGGTAAGTTCACTGATGACGGATGTTTTAACCACCGGTATATCAGCGAGCCTCCTGGAATACTCAGTTCCCATCAATAGGTTAGGGGGAATAGATGACGCTTATTTTAACGCCATTTTTGAACCACTTAAAGAACCAGATGGTACCATATCAGGCATTATTGTAGTGGCTACAGAAGTAACATCGCTGGTTACAGCAAAATATAAACTGCGTGAAAGCGAGCAGCACTTTAGGAAGCTGGTCATGCAATCGCCCATTGCAGTGTCAATTTTTCGTGGTCCGGATTTTATTATTGAGATTGCCAATACAGCTATGTACGAAAACTTCTGGCGCAAAAAAGAAGAAGACGTAGTAGGCAAACGACTACTGGATGTTTTTCCTGAACTGAAAGATCAGAAATTTCCAGCTTTGCTTAGGAGTGTTTTTGAGAATGGAATCACCCATAGGGAAAATGAGGCCGCGGCCTGGCTAAACTGGAACGAAGGAACAAAAAAGTTTTACCTGGACTATGAATATGCGCCGTTGTTCGAGTCGGACAACACCGTATCGGGTGTAATGGTTACTCTAAACGATGTAACTGAAAAGGTAGAAACCCGGAAAAAGCTGGAAGAGGAAGAAGATCGGCTGCGGCTGGCTACAGATGGTACAAAGCTTGCTACCTGGGACCTTAACCTGCAAACAGGGGAAATTGTGCATTCCCCCAGGCTTGCCGAAATATTTGGGCACCCGGCATCTACGATATTATTACACAGCCAAATGCGCAGCCAGCTTCATCCAGATGATTTGTATACTGTAGTACAACCAGCTTTTGATGAGGCAATAAAAACCAGCATCTACAATTACGAAGCCCGGATAATTTGGCCCGACAAAACTGTTCACTGGATAAGAACCAAAGGGAAGGTATTTTATACAGAAGATGGAAAGCCGCAGCGAATGATTGGCACGCTGTTAAATTTTACGGAAGAAAAAGCGAACCAGGAAGAAGTAGCAAGACTGGCTGCTGTGGTGCAATCTTCTGCAGACGCCATTATTAGTAAAAAACTGGATGGCACGATCACGAGTTGGAATCAAGCCGCTGAAAAAATGTTTGGTTACAATGCCGCTGAAATGATTGGCCAGTCACTCAATACAATCATACCCCCGGATTACCTGGATGAAGAAGCAGAGATATTAAAAAAAATCGGGCAGGGATTAGGAGTGTACTCGCTTGAAACGAGGCGGATAAAAAAAGATAACACGCCGATTGATATTTCTTTAACCATTTCTCCTATAAGAGATCCGCATGGCAATATTATCGGCGCCTCAAAAATTGCCCGGGATATCACTAAACAAAAGCAAATTGAAACAAAAATTGTAGCCAGTGAAGAAAGGTTTCGCCTGTTGGCCAATTCCATGGCACAGCTCATCTGGACGGGGGATACTGAAGGAAACCTGAATTATTTTAACCAGGCGGTGTACGAATTTTCAGGAATGATTTTTGAAGAATTGCAAACCGACGGCTGGTTGCAAATGATCCATCCCGACGACCGGGCTGAAAATATCCGGAGATGGCAGCACTCAATCGCTACCGGAGAAGATTTTATTTTTGAACACCGGTTTAAAAAATACGACGGCACGTTTAGGTGGCAGTTAAGCCGGGCGCTTCCGCAAAAAGACAGCAATGGTAACATACAGATATGGGTAGGTACCAGTACTGATATTCATGAGATAAAAGAAAGTGAACGCCAAAAAGATTTTTTTATCAGCATGGCCAGTCACGAACTGAAAACTCCCATTACATCTATTAAGGGATATGTACAGATTTTAATGAGCATGTACAAGGACAAAAATGATGAGTTTCTAAATAATTCATTGAAAACAGTCAATAAGCAAATTTTAACCCTAACCACGCTGATTGTAGATTTGCTGGATTTATCAAAGATTAAATCCGGAACCCTGCAGTTGAATATGGAGCACTTTTGTTTAAATGAGCTTATCGCCGAAATTGTAAAAGAGATACAGGTTATTGAACCAGGTTGCGTAATTCATTTCAGTCCGGAAAAAAATACGGGCGTTTATGCCGACAGGGGCCGCATTGGCCAGGTGTTGATTAACTTTTTAACTAATGCCACCAAATATTCACCCACTTGTAAAGACATAAGGGTAAGTACAAAAATAACAGCCACTGAATTAAGGGTTTCTGTTGCAGATTCAGGCATCGGCATCAGCAAAACAGACCAACAAAAAATATTTCAACGCTTTTACCGGGTAGCAGGAAAGGACGAGAAAACGTTTCCGGGATTTGGAATTGGATTGTTTATTGCTGCTGAGATTATTCAACGCCACCAGGGGGAAATTGGCGTCGAGAGTGAGCCCGGTAAAGGGTCCGTTTTTTATTTTTCGCTTCCTTTGACTCTAAATAATAAAACCATTAATTAACAATGCAAAACGAACAGTATCACATTTTGGTAATAGATGATAATGCAGACATTCTGTTTATGATAAAAGCCATGTTGGAAATGAAGGGATATAAAATAACTGCAAAAGACAGTCCCGAAAACATTGAAATTTTTATAGAAACGATTAAACCCGACCTGGTACTGATGGACATGCTCCTGTCTGGAGCTGATGGCCGGGAAGTGTGTAAAAATTTTAAAATCAACAAACAAATATCTCACGTGCCCGTTATAATGATCTCGGCCCTGCCGGATGCAGCTGCCAGTTGCATCGAATCGGGTGCTGATTATTTCCTGGGTAAACCCTTTGAAATGAAAGATTTATTTCAAACCGTAAGTTCCGCTTTATCAGCGGTAAATACTTAATGGTTTAATTGGCACATCTTTGTAGTATTCATTCATGTAAAAAATAAAAAGGTTATGAAAAAAGTATTCACGATTCTTTCAATGGCAGGTTTGCTGCTTGCAACAAACGCTTTATCTGCGCAGGATAAAAAAGAAGATAAAAGTAAAAGACCCAGTCCACCAGCAAAGGTTACACAAACACTTGCGTCAGGGGCAGTAATTAGTATAGATTATAGCCAGCCTTCTGTAAAAGGCCGTACCATTGGTAAAGACCTTGAACCAAAGGGCGACGCGGTTTGGCGCACGGGAGCCAATGAAGCCACCGTATTTGAGACAAGTAAAGCAGTGAAGGTAAATGGACAAGCTTTGCCAGCAGGCAAATACGGACTATTCAGTATTGCCGGAAGCGGAGAATGGACGATCATTTTTAATAAAACATGGAAGCAATGGGGTGCCTTCGATTATAAAATGGCAGACGATGCTTTGCGAGTAAAGGCAACTGCTACAAAAGCTGCGGCCTTTGCGGAAAAAATGACTTTTACAATTGGTAAAGACGGATTAGTTACATTGCTTTGGGGCGACCACCAGGTAACTTTCAAGGTGGAGTAATTTTTTATCTGAAAAAATTAAAAATAAGTTTTACAACGTGCAACATGGTTTGCACGTTTTTTTATGCACCTATGCTACACAGGAGTTTGGCATGGCATTCTCTTATTCATTAAAAAACATTGTATGAACAAAGAACCAAACCCCATAACGGAGCACGAAGAAGTTGCTAATAATCCGGATAATAAAATCGACCAGGATTTTAAAGGTTTTCCACATGGCGCCGCAACCGAAAAAATGATCAATCCATCTACCAAAGAGGAGAAAAAAGTAGCTGCCGTAAACATCACAGACGGAGAAAAAGTTAATAAAGATTCAACGGAAAAAGATGAGCAGGAATCCGATGGATCTGGCGGTGCTTTTGGCGCTACAGAAAATATGGAAGATGATTAACAATGCTTATTTTAACGGATGATACGTTTTAACTGCATGCTGCAATACTTCGTTTTTATCAAGCGTCATATGTTTGGTTTGATGATTTTGAAACAGCTGCATCTGGTCTTTGTAATGAGGTGAGTCAGCATGGCTGGAAGCTCCGAAAGTATTGACTGATTCTATTACCGGCAACCCGGTTTTAGGATATCTGACAAAACAAATATAGGCATCTCCAATAGTTATTTTTACAATGCCATTTTTATAAGGTGAAGTGTATGCTGCCGCCAGTACATCAGGTAAACCACTTGCTGGCCGGGCATCTTCCCCCCGTACCAGTTTCTGAATATCTCCCAGTACAAGATCGGTGCGCTTGAAATGCTGCATCATATAATCGAATACATATTGGTAAGCGCCAACGCTTTCTGCATGAGTGACGGGCCTTGGTGCAACACCTGATAATTTTTTTGCAAAGTAGTCGTATACCAGCAAAAAAACCGCTGCGCCTTTACTGTCAGCGGAACCGCTGTGATCCCACTGCTGCAGGTTTTGTATCACATCTTTCAGAAGAGGATAAGCATTGGCTTCCAGCTGCATCATGCTGTCGATAGCATAGGCAAATTGCAACGTTTCGGGATACCGCTGATCAAATTTGATTTGCTTAAAATGTTCATAATCCATTTTACCGGTGCCGGTCATTAGTTTCTTCAAAACGCTTGCTCCGGTTGTTATCAAATAATTCGTATCCATCTTTGGAATCGTACATTGACGGCTTCAGGTTATATGCACCATCTGTTGCTAGAAAAGGGGAATGGTTCGTATTGAATAAATATCCCGAAGTGGGATTAATGTATTGCGGCAAGGCTGTCACCGGTTTAAATTCTTTCCACAGAGTGGCGTTTGTATTACCGGGAACGGTACTATGCCAGTTGTATGTTGGGTTCGGATTCCGTACAGGAATTTTGCCATTGCTGATATAAAAAATAGTGTCATACCGGTCAGCGTACATAATGTTAAACATGGGGAGACTTACCATGCTAAGGGCTTTATAAAACTCAGTAAAGTTTTTTGCTTTGTTCATGCGGTACCATTCTTCCAATGCTTTACAATCCATATTGGCACCAAGTCTCAGGCTGAATACACCCTGCTTTGTTTTTATCGTTGCACCATATTTGCTCCAGTATAATTTTTTACCAATAGCAAACGGAATGCCCTTGACACGCAATTTGGCTTTGCTTACTTCCAAATCGATCCAGGCGCTGTCAAACTTATATTGATTGCTGTTTTCAGGATTTATCTGTAATTGAAACACATCAATTTTATCCTGGTTGTTTACTGTATGTGCCCAGCCTAAATTTTCATTGGTGCCGTGAAAAATAAGACATCCTCCCGGAAACAAACCACCGAGCATATTCCAGCCTTCTTCGCTTTGTACATGCGCTTCATAAAATGCGGTAGGGCCTTCAACGGGCTGGTGTGCATTGATGGCTAAAAAAGCTTCGCCGGTGGTGGTACGGGATGGATGAAACGCAAATGCGTTGGAGCCCTGTGAAGTAAATCCAGCAGTTGCAATTTTGCCCGATAATATTTGAGGCAATACATGGTCAACGCCGCAAAAAATACTGATGGAAAAAACCACTGCAGTAAGGTATTCTTTTTCATTAAAAGGAAATGCTTTTTTATACTTTACCTGGCCCGGAAAGGCAGTGGCGTAAGCATTCAATCCACTAACGTAGCCTTTTACAAGTGCCACAAAATCCGGGCTTAAAGTGTTCCATTGGTCATCTACCAATTGCCTGCACCTAAGCAGTTGTACCACATAATCTGCCTGTGCTCCTTTTTTGCCTAAAGCGCTGCCCAGCATGGCTTTACCCGAAAGTACCACCAGCTGTAAAGTTTCAAAATCATCTTCAGCATGTGCCCATGCCAGGCCATAAGCAACCTCCGCATCCGTAGGTGCAAAAATATGAGGCACACCAAAACTGTCTCTGGCGATGGTGATATTGACAGGGTTTATTTGCGCAGTAACAGCAAAGGGGAAAAGCAGGATCAGTAAGCAAAATAATTTCATACCCCAATGTAAATAAAACTGTTGTTAAACGAACCGTGACCTTATTAATATTTTAATAAACCAAGCTCTGGTTGTGCATATTTATACACTTTAAAATACAGGGTTGTTTTTGTTTGATTTACACCGGCTAACTTGGAAATACGGTTGATAAAATCCACCAGGTGTTCGTTGTTGCGGCACATCACATCCACTTCAAGGTCATGGTCACCAGATGTACCTGCAAGGAAACTGACTTCGGGCATTGTGCTGATCTTCCTGGCTACTTTATCAATCAATGTTGCCGGCCTTACAAACACGGCAATTTGTGCATAAGAGTTAAAACCCACTTTGTCAGGGTTTACCCTGCCGATGATATTGACCGTGCCGTCTTCAATCAATTTATTGCAACGGGTGCGAATGGTTCCGATGGACACCTTCAGGGTTTCTGCCATTACAGTAAATGACATCCTGCCATCTTCCTGCAGGCAGGATAGAATAGCAAAATCCAGTTCGTCCAGTGCGGCCAGGTTTTTTCTTTCCATACTAAGTTATTTTAGGCACACAAATATCTGCCTAATAAATATAAATTTACTAGCTATTTGGCTATTAACTAAAATATTTTTAAATTACTGTTTCATTTCTGCAAAATTTTTAGTAAACACAAATTATGAAATACGCCCCGGTTCAAAATTACGTCAATGGTCAGTTTGTAGCTGCCACGTCTTCCCGGCAGCTACCGGTAATTTCTCCGTTGGATGGAACGCACTTATCAGTCGTTCCGTTATCAGCGCAATCCGATTTGGATCATGCGGTAGCCGCTGCAAAAAAAGCTTTCCCCGGCTGGAGCAAAACGCCCATCAAAGAGAGGGTGCAGGTATTTTTTAAATACAAATCTCTACTGGAAAAGCATCTGGACGAACTGGCCAAATTGTGCAGTGAAGAAAATGGAAAAACGTACGGCGAGTCAGTTGCTGAAATAGAAAAATGTATCGAGCTCACAGAATTTGCTACCTCATTACCACAACTGGTAACGGGCGAAGTGCTGGAAGTAAGCAGGGGAGTAGAATGCAGAACAGAGTATGTTGCCGTCGGCGTTGTGGCTTCTATCGTGCCATTTAATTTTCCGGCAATGGTACCCAACTGGACGATACCCAATGCCATTGCTTTGGGCAATTGTATGATATTAAAACCGTCGGAAAAAGTACCGCTGACATGTGGAAGAATTGCGCAGTTATTGAAAGAAGCAGGCCTGCCTGATGGCGTATTGAATATCGTACACGGAGATGATACAATGGTGAATGCGATCTGCGATCATGCTGGCATTGAAGCCGTTTCTTTTGTTGGATCTACCAAAGTTGCGAAGCTGGTATATCAGCGGGCTACCGGTAATTTAAAACGATGCCTGGCACTCGGTGGCGCAAAAAATCATTTGCTTGTTTTGCCGGATGCGGTTGCCGGTATGACGGCGCAGAATGTAGTTGCCAGCATGAGCGGCTGTGCCGGCCAGCGTTGTATGGCTGCAGGCGCTATGATTGGCGTTGGAAATGTAGATCATATCATTGATAAAATTTGTGATGAAGCCCGTAAGATTATTCCGGGTGAGAATTTAGGTGCAGTAATCAATAGAGCATCGCAGGAAAGAATAGAAAGACTGATTACCGAAGCGGAGGCACAGGGTGCAAAAGTGTTGGTTGATGGACGGAATGCAAAAGTGGCTGGCAAAGAAAATGGCAGTTATGTAGGCCCGACGGTAATTGATTTTGTTACACCCAGTATGGGCGTGGCAACAGAAGAAGTTTTTGGTCCTGTAATTTCTATCATGCGCACCAACACGGTGGATGAAGCATTGGCAATTGAAAATGCCAATCCTTATGGTAATGCGGCCAGCGTATTTACACAAAACGGGGGCATGGCACGCTACATAGTTGACAGGGCCAGTGCGGGCATGACGGGTGTAAACGTGGGCGTGCCTGTTCCACGAGAACCATTTAGTTTTGGAGGATGGAATGAAAGCAAATTTGGTGTAGGCGATATCACTGGCAAAAGTTCTATCCAATTCTGGACCAGGCTGAAGAAAAGCACAGCGAAATGGAATGCAGAAGCCGGGGTGAACTGGATGAGTTGAAACGCTATTTTGAGACGGTTTTAATTTGAGTCAATCGCCATAAAACCACACTTTAAATTTTAAACATAATATAATTGTATGCAAACGCAAACAGTTTCACAAACACAGGAAATTATACAGGATAATCTTGACTACACTCTCTTTTCCTGGAGTAAACAAAAAGGCATTGATCTCATCGCGGTAAAATATGGTGAAGGCGTTTACCTGTATGATTATGATGATAAACGCTACATCGATTTTTCATCGGGATTGATGAATGTAAATATTGGTCACGGCGACCAGCGCATTACAGATGCAGTTGTTCGGCAGATGCAGCAGATCAGTTATGTTACACCCAGTTGTGCTACCAAAGCAAGAGGTGAGCTTGGGAAAAAGCTGGCTTCCATTTGCCCCGGTAATCTAAACAAAGCCTTCTTTACACTATGCGGTGCAACCTCCATTGAGAATGCCATTAAGCTCGCCAGGTTGTACACAGGGCGGCATAAAATTTTAACCCGCTACCAATCATATCATGGTTCCAGCAATGGCGCCATGACGGCCAGCGGTGATCCGAGAAAACTATTGTCAGACGCACAGCAAGCGCCTAATTTTGTGCACTTTGATTTACCCAATGCCTACCGTTGGGAGTACGGCAAAGAAAATTTATTGAAAGAAGCTGTGGCTTCACTTGAGCGCATAATTGCGTATGAAGGGCCTTCTAATATCGCGGCTATTTTGCTGGAAGGAGAATCCGGGTCTTCGGGTTGCCTTAAATATCCTGAAGGTTATTTGGCAAAACTGAGCGCACTGTGTAAACAGCATGGAATTTTACTGATAATGGATGAAGTGATGAGTGGTTTTGGCCGCACCGGGAAATGGTTTGGTTTTGAACATCATGGTATTGTGCCGGATATGATTGCAATGGCCAAAGGACTCACCTGCGGCTACTTACCTTTCGGTTGCCTGATGGTGAGCGATACCATTGCAGCAAAATACGATGACAATATGCTGCCACTCGGATTGACGTACTCAGCGCATCCTGTTTCCTGCGCTGCCGCACTGGAAACACTGCAGATTTATGAGACTGACAACCTCATAGAAAACGCCGCTGACATGGGCAGGTATATAGAACAACGGGTGGAATTGCTGAAACTGAAGCATCCGTCTATCGGGGACTTTAGAAATACCGGTTTGTTGGGTTGCATTGAACTGGTAAAAAACAGGGTAACCAAGGAACCAATAGCACCTTTTAACGCCATCCCTGCACAAATGGAAGTAATGAATAAGGTAGCTGCCAAAATCAAGGCGCTGGGAATGTATACCTTCACCCGCTGGAGTTATATTTTTATTGCACCGCCGCTTTGTATTACCAAAGAACAGATCGATGAAGGTCTCGCCATTATAAGCGAAGCAATTAGTATTGCAGATGCTTATGTACAGTAAATATGCTGCTTTTTAAATAGTAGCCTTAAACAATAAACCCCGCAAGCGCGGGATTTATTGTTCTGTATCAAAATCTGAACATCATTCATATTTCAGCAACCTCAGGTAATCATTTTCAATTAAAAAGTTGGCTAACTGACCGTTCAATTTTTTACTGCCATGTGCCTATTCAAAAAGAGGAACAATTACTTTAATCAACTTTTTAAAGTTTTGTTCGTAGGTAACTTCATATACCCGTTGTTCTACCAGCCTGCCATGCATTCCGGCAATATCATAACCGGTTTCTTCTGAACCTTCTACCAATTTAACAGACTCAAAGCCACTGATTTTTTCTTTGAAACTCTTGTCAATGGCTTGTTTTGTCATTAAATGCGCCTGCGGATTGCCGTCATTTTTTGGATCCAGATCCATATTTTTTGCAAAGTTACTGAGCCGTACCACCTTCTTAACAGAACTGTGCATGTGGGTAACGGTACCATCATTATCTATTGTAACTCTAACAATGCCCTGGTCGTGATTTACGGTTGGTACACCATTGATTTCCTGCTTGAACTGTACAGTAGTATCGGTAATATATTCTTCTCCTTTTTGATGAATGTCTTTTGTATTACCACCAGCAGTAACGCCCAGCCGTATCATATCAAATTTTAATTTTTGGCCATGATCCAGGTCGTGTTTTTTAATGTGATTTTCTGCAATTTTGATCGCTTCTTTTTCATCCAGTCTTTTTTTATTCTTATAGTTGATGTTGGCCAGTTTGATATTGAGATGGCCCTGTTCATTCAGGCTGACCATTTTATCTTTTGACTGAACCGAAAAAACACCATCCTTGCTTAATCCGGCAACCGGGTTTTGAAGTCCCAGTGTTTTTGCAATCATGTTTACTTCATCCTGTTCAAAGGTTACATGCGCCAGTTCTGCCACCATTAATTTTTCAGGAACCATCCTGTTACGTGCGGCAATGGAAGCCGCGTAATACCAGCGCCACTGGTACCAGTTGCGTGCAACCGCAGACCAGTTGAAGAAGCGTTCGTTGTACAAGATGTTGGAGGCCTCTGTTGCATTGGCACCCGAGGCAACCACGCTGGGAGACTGGTTATGGTAAATATCCCAGCTGGCATTTAACCATGCCGTTGAAAATGATTCACCGCTTTTCCAGTGGTTCCAAAAATTCGAGCCATAGTTACCACTGTCAATACTGGTTGTTTCAAAACCAAACAGCATTCTAAAGCCAGGGTTGCTGTCATCTGCCCACCAGGTACTGATAGGGGTTAAGCCACCACTGACCCTGCAGGAAAGACAGGTTGACCAGAAAACATAGCGCACCCGCTGGTTGCCAAAAAAGGCTTTGTTATTGGAGAAGAACCAGCTTTCATTATTCCATTTGCCTCCCATGGGTGCCTGGAAAACACCACCAGACGTCATGTTGCCATGGCCTGAATGATAAAAAATACATACCGCATCTACGCCATAAATATTTTGCCAGTGATCGTAAGGCTCTTCGTACAGCCAGGTTTTTACAGCGCCGTCTCCATACCAGTAATTGGCTGTGTACCAGTTATTCAGGTAAGTGTAAAAGCCTCTTGCATCTGCATGGGTTGCATGCAAATCAGAATTGTGGTTGCCGAAAACACCGGAAAAATCCTGGATGCTGCAAAGTCCTAATAAATTATTGGCTGCAGCAGGAGCAGTTGGCGCCTTTTTGTTTTCATCATCCAAAACAGCTAGCGGAGACATCAGCGATTTAATGATCAGCTGTTCTGATGCGAGCAGATCGTGTTTTGTTACTTTGGGTTTTGTTTGCATAATGTTTAATTTTTCAGATTTAAATAAGAAATAAAAAAACGGTTGCTGTCAGCCCTTTTTCAATGACAATTGAATCGGGTATTTGGGGATGTGTCAGGGAAATTCAAGCTATGAATATCTCAAATGCAAAATGTATAATCCGACGGCTGAAAAGAGTCTTTTGGCAAGTAGCAGATGAGAATATGGATGCCTGTGACAAAAATAAACGCAGAGTTGACCGAAGTCCAAAACTATTTCGCCAAAAACATTTCACGTACAGGGAAGGTTATTTTTTTACAGCATCCAACATATATTTTGAAATGCAGTGGGGTACAGGAACAGGGAAATTATCGTCAATAAAAAGAATTTTATCAGCTTCATTAATGCCTGCAAAATGTGAGCGGTTTAAAAGATAAAATTTATTTAACCGGATAAAGTCCCCACCAGGCAGTATACCCAACAGATCTTTTATAGTACAATGCCTGCTCATCCATTTTTTTTGTTTTCCATAGCTGATAAGGGCTTTTACATAATGATCGGCACTTACAACAAAACAAATCTGTTCCGGCCGTGCCCAGAAATATTTTTCTTTTTTTTCTTCAAAGCGTATTACCGGAAGACCGGCGGAAAAGAGTGCTGATACGTTTTTTGCCAGGTGCTGCAGGCCGATGGCTGTTTTGTTCAAAGAGATGGTTTGCATAAAGAAAAGTTTTCAATTTTAAACAATAAAAAAAACAGGATAACTGGATCTAAATGGGGTACTAAAATAATATTTTATTTTTTGGATACATAGCAAATATGACTTTATTTATGTTCTGGCGACTTGATAAAACGGGCGATGAAATAATTACAACTCTCTGGTTGATTACAGGTAAATCTTCAGATGCAAGGTGCAGGCTGCTTTTAACGCCTTTAAAGAATAGCCGGATCATCTATCTATAAGGGTAAGTGATAACAGTCGATAACCCAAAGCAAAAAGCCACGCATTTTTGCGTGGCTTTTTTATAATTTACTTTGCTATCAGGCATTTACAGCCTGGTGAAGATCCCTGTATTTTTTAATCAGGTTATGGGCAGTTCTTAATGTTGACTGTTGATTTGTAATCAACTGCCTTGTTTCTGTACTCATTTCAGCATCTGAAGCCAAAGCACCATTGTACGCTTTCTGCGCAGCATCTTCGCCAAATTCGCATGATTCTAAAACAGACTGACGATCATGACCGGTGAAGGTTGCTTTCACATCCATCCATGCACGGTATAACTTACCACTTGTTGTGGTGTCTGTTGTTGCTTCACCCCCAAATTTATTCACTTCCTGTGTTAATTCTGCAGCGTATTTCCGGCTGTCATTTGCCAAACTGTGAAATATAGACTTTAAATCTACATCCAAATCTTTAGTCTCTTCAAGTGCTCTTTCATAACCTCTGACACGGTCATTATTAATTTCGATAAGGTCATTTAAAACCTCTACAATTTTTTCATCTGTTTGCATAAAATATAAATTTAGAATTAGTTAGAAACCAAAATGGTGCCATTCAAATTACAGGTTGTATTAACAATATTTACGGTCAATTTTTTACCTATCTTCATCCCGGTTGGGGAAAAAATACCTGTTTAATTTTGTGATGAAAAAATAACAGAATAACAGCGTAATTTGCCTCTATGAAACAATGTTTAACATTTGTATTTGCCATCTTTTTTTTATGTAATTGTACGCAAAAAAAATACAGCACACCACATGTGCTGATCACCACCAGCTATGGAGATTTGGTAGTGGAGCTGATGCCTGTTAATGCACCGATATCTGTTGCAGCTTTTTTATCTTATGTAGACTCAGGGTTTTACAAGAACGGATCTTTTTACAGGGTATTGAGCAATGATAATGTACCTAAGCAATATAATACCGGCTTAATCCAGGGAGGGCTATTCACTCACAACCAGGCCCTCCTGGATCGTATTCCTGGTATTGCTCATGAACCTACTTCCGTCACTCATTTATCTCATACCAATGGAACTATTTCATTGGCAAGAACAACTCCCGGAACAGCCAGCACAGAATTTTTTATTTGTGTAGGAGATCAAACGCAATTCGACAGCAACCAGTCTGCCGATAGCCTGGGCTTTGCAGCGTTTGGAAAAGTGGTGGAAGGAATGGATGTGGTAAGACAAATTCAGAATAATCCCAGTCGCGGAGAGTATTTTACGGTTCCTATCCGCATTGAAAATATAAAGAGATTGTAACCGGCAGAGAAGTTGAATGCCTGCGCCAATTACCTGCATTATTATAAAGTGAGCTTTTGTGAGCACGGTGATTTTTACAATTGAAGTACAAGTCTATTTATAAAATCAATCTCGTCTTGGGTTAACGACACGTGGATTGCCCTGGCATTTTGAACTGCCTGCTCTTTATTCCTTGCTCCAACTAAAGCGATCGTAATGCCGGGCCTTTGCAACGTCCATTTAATAACCAATTGCGCAAGGGTAGCATCTTTGCTGTCGGCTATGGGTTTTATTTTTGCCAGGAAGGCATTGGTTTTTATAATACTTTCCTCTGTAAAATATTTATTGGCTGCCCGGTGATCACCTTTGGCAAATTTATAACCTGGTGTTATTTTGCCTGAAAGTAAGCCACGCTCTATAGGGCTATAAGCCAGGATAGACTTGTGATTTGCTATGCAATATGGAACAGTCTCCACTTCTATACCCCGGTTTACCATACTAAACGGAACCTGGTTGCTTACCAGTTGTATCGTTTGCTCAGCTTCTGCCATTTGTACTGCATTGTAATTGCAAACGCCTGCATACCTTACCTTTCCCTGTTTTATCAATGCATCCACAGCTTCCATCGTTTCATGAATGGGCGTAGTAATATCCGGCCAGTGAATCTGGTACAGGTCGATGTAATCTGTGCCCAAACGCTTCAGGCTGTCCTCACATTCTTTGATAATGCTTTCTTTGCCGGCGTATTTATAAATATCGATGTCCTCTCCCTGGTTGTTTTTGCTTTTAAACGCCAGTGTTCCTTTTGCAAGATCCCAGCGCATACCAAATTTGGTTAGCAGCTGAATTTTATCTCGTGGAAAATCTTTGATGGCTTCACCAACGATCGATTCACTATCGCCCTGCCCGTAGATGGGCGCTGTATCAATAGAAGTAACACCTTCGTTGTATGATGACCTTATGGCTTCAATTGCATCGTTGCGGTCGGTTTTGCCCCACATCCATCCGCCCGCAGCCCAGGCGCCAAATGTAATTGCGGATAAACTGAGCGATGAATTGCCAAGGTTTCTGTATTCCATATTTAAAAGTTAATGAGTAGCTTGAGTTTGAATATTTTTTGAAGCAACAATTAAGCCGACCGGGCATTGCTTTAACGTGGGCGAGAGATGATCTATTAAACTGAAAGTCTTAATGCAAGGTAGGTTGCCTGATTATGGCTTTGCTTTTACAATTATATTATTGCCTTCTTAATGTTGTGGTAAATGTCGCTTGTTGACGCAAAGTAGCAGAAACGCCTCCCGTATTTAATATACTATCTTTTGCGAAAGATGAGGATAAGGTCAGCAGGGTATCACCAGTGATATGAAACTTATATCCAGCTGCACTCACGGGTGTTGCAGATCCTCCGGGCATAGTTCCTGTCGTCAATGCGCCTGCCGAAAAATATACTGAATCACTACCAATAATTTTATATTGGCTTGCTGAACTGGTGGGAGGTGCAGTAAAAGACACAGGTTGACTAGTTGTATCCACCAATTGCCCTGCTTCGTAAGACGCAACAAGCACATTGGTTGTCACTGAGTAACCTATTCCTTGTGAACTGGCAATGCTATCAGAAAAAATTACAGTACCTGATGCCTGAATACTTGTATAATCAGAAGTAGCCACCGTAGACATATACATCCCACCATAATTAGCTGATGTGGTGGCATTTGTATGCGCTGTCATACCCAAAAATTTCCAGCTGCCTTTAAGCGGGTTTGTGTCATTTCCAGTAGTGCTGTCTTCTTTTTTGCAGGAGTAAATAATTAAAGAGGTAGTAAGGATGGCTAGAATAAAAGTCTTTCTCATAAATTCAAATTAACAGGATAAACAACAATTGGTATACAGTAATATTACGTAAACATATTAAAAATAGCAATACCCATTGCCGGTATTGATTAATTTTTAAGTGTAACATACAGTTTGGAATATTAAAAACAGCCCGAACATAAAGCAGGCAGTATAGAAATACCGCCTTGTTAACGATTGCTTGCCATATAAAAATGGACGTCACGGATGGATTCGAACCATCGTAAAAAGTTTTGCAGACTTAAACCTAACCACTCGGCCACGTGACTGTTTGGATGCTTGCGCACCTTTATTAAATAACCTATGTACCGCAGTTGTACCCGTGATTTTTTCATTGCAAAACTAAGGGGTAAATATTAGTCTACCAAATTAATAGACTATTTATTTTTGTACGATCAATTTCTAAAGGCCCGGTATGCGGAGGTCATGGTTAATGAAAAGCGGTGATATTCAGACTTTCGCTTTGGACAAAGTTCAACAAAGGTATGCCGTAAAAGAGGGCGACGCAACGATGATCCACAAAGGTTGTTAGCCCGGACCCAAATTTTTGTGCATGGATTTAAAATTTAAATGCCTTCTACAATCAGCAGTCTATAATAAACAAATAAAACAAAAATGTTTTTACACAACTCCCGCCAGTTCAAGGCTTCGCTTGCTTATTTTTTTATAATCAATATTTTCTATCACCGCATCGGGGCAAGCTATCAAGGAAATGCCTGCCTTTTTCCACCAGTCAGATTTAAATAAATTCGCTGCATGCACCACGCCAATAAGCCAGCTGTAATTAAACTCATTGTGCCATTCTTCTATCCACTCAAAATCTTTTTTATTGAGCTTTTCAATGTTGTCAACGCTCACAAAAACTTTTAAATAATAGTCGTTGCTCAGCACCGTATCGGTTTGATGTGCAATTTTTTTGTACTCGTATTTATAATCATAGCGCAAGGCAGAGATATCACTGAGTACCGCAGAGGCGGTAGGAAATGCGCCGGCACCTTTGCCTTTAAAAAAATGTTTGTCTGCGAAACTGCTTTCGGTTGTGATGGCGTTGAACTCGTTGTGCACATGGTATAAGTCATCCGCTTCGGTTACAAATTGCGGCAAAACAAAGGCGGCTAATTTTCCATCAGCAAGCTTTTGTGCATTGGCCACCAGTTTAATACTGTACTTTTTTTCTTTGGCAACGGTGGCATCCTGCAAAGAAATATTGGTGATGCCATTGAAGATAAATCGGTCTGTTTTTGCGATGATGCCAAAGCTGTGCGCCAGTAAAATGCTGAGTTTATTGGCCGCGTCAAAACCGCCGATATCCAGTGTGGGATTGCTTTCTGCAAAACCAAGCTGTTTGGCCAGTAGCAAGGCTTCATTAAATTCTACCTGCTCCTGGAATATTTTGGTAAGTATAAAATTGGTTGAGCCGTTGATGATACCGCGGAAAGATTGGAGCAAGTCATTGTCGTAATATTCTTCCAGGTTGCGGATGATGGGCATGCTGGCGCAGCAGGCGGCTTCGTATAAAAATGGCGTATTGTATTTTTGCTGCAGGGCATAGAGTTCTTCAAAATGTTCTGCAATCATTTTTTTATTGGCGCTTACTACTGCCTTGCCGTTTTCCAAGGCCTTTTTTACAATCAGGTAGGCGGCGTCTGCATCATCAATCAGTTCAACAATTACGTTGATGTTTTCATCATCCAGTAAAACGTTTGCATCAGTTGTAAAATTTTCTGAGGCAATACTTCTTGGCTTGCTGTTATTTTTAATACATATTTTTTTGATGGATGCCTGTAAGGTGGGTGTGCTGTGCAATACATCGTGTAAGCCTTTGCCTACAACGCCAAAACCAAACAGGCCGATACAGAGTTTATTAGTTGACATGTTGTTATTTTTTATGCTGTTTGAAGGGACGACAAAGCTGTCGTTGAATTATTTGCGGTGATTTTTTCAAATGCCTGTTCGAGATCGGCGATCAGATCTTCTGCTTCTTCCAGGCCCACGCTTAAACGGATAAGACTATCGCTTACACCGTTGGCCCGGCGGATGGCTGCTGGAATACTTTTATGCGTCATGTTTGCGGGGTGGCTGATCAGGCTTTTGATGCCACCCAAACTTTCTGCCAGCAAAAAATATTTTGTGCTTGTCACGAATGCTATTGCTGCGGCTTCTGTATCTTCTTTTAAAGAAAAAGAAATAATACCACCAAAACCTTTGGATTGTTTTTTTGCAATATCATGATTGTGATGTGTTGCAAGACCGGGGTAATAAATTTTGTCTACCAGCGGATGTGTTGCAAGCCAGTTGGCTACCTCACCTGCATTGATGCAATGTTGTTTTACCCGCAGGTGCAGGGTTTCAATACCCCGTATCAGTAACCAGCTATCAAATGGAGAAAGAATAGCACCGCAGGCATTCTGCAGAAATTTTATTTTTTCACCAACTGCTGCGTCTTTACAAATTACGAGGCCTGCGATTAAATCACTGTGCCCGCCCAGGTATTTGGTAGCGGAATGAACCACTATGTCAGCACCTAAGGTAATGGGTTGCTGCAGTGCCGGAGAGGCAAAGGTACTATCCACACAAAGCAGGCAGTTGCTGGCTCTGGCGATTTTTGCGATGGCTTCAATATCGCTGATTTTCAATGTTGGGTTGGTAGGTGTTTCCAACCAGATGAGTTTTGTATTGGGTGTGATGGCATTGAAAACGTTGGTGGCATCCGTAGTATCAACATAGGTTATTTTGATACCAAATTTTTCATACACCTGTGTAAACAAACGAAAGGCGCCGCCGTAAATATCATCTACGGCCACGATTTCATCGCCTGTTTTTAATAATTTGATTACTGCGTCAATAGCTGCCAGTCCGCTGCTGAAAGCGGCTGCTGTACTACCTTTTTCCAGTTTGGCGATGATGCCTTCTAAAGCTGCCCTTGTTGGGTTGTTGCTTCTTGCATAATCGTAGCCCTTGTTTACGCCGGGCGCTTCCTGCACAAAAGTGCTGGTTTGATAAATGGGTACACTGATGGCGCCTGTAAGCGGATCAACCGGGATGCTGTGTAAAAATTCTGTTGCGTTGCTCATGATAAAAATTTTTAGTTCCGGGTTTTATTTAAACCGGAAGTGAATAATAATTTCTTTCATGCCTGTCAAGAAGATTGAAATATACCGGGTAAGTTTTTTTATTTCCCTTGTGTAAGGGGCAACAAAAAAGCTCACCCGATAAATCAGATGAGCTTTTAATATTTTGTGCAGATATTTTGAGCTGAGGATCTGACTTATCTGTCCCGATAACCATCGGGGTGGAATTGGCACCTTTTCTTTTATTTCCAGGGGAGATAAAAGAGAGGTTGTCAAGGCTTCACAGGGCCATAACCCTCTGCCTTTCTTGATAAGCGATAACTAAAGAACTGGTGCAAAGGTATAGCCACGAAGTTTAAAATTCCAAATAAAAATTTTAATAAATTGTTAAGGGGTCTTTAAAAGGGTTACCAGTATTACATTACGGGCGAATATATTTTTTATCCCCAGTTTTCAAATTCTTTTTTCATAGCAGAATGGGTAAAAGATTTTTATCTTGTCGGCGGGATAAAATCAACCGGCCCGATATGTACAATATTCAGCAGACTTTACAGCAATATTTTGGCTATAATTCCTTTCGCCACAACCAGGAAGAAATTATTGAAAACGTGCTGGCGAAAAAAGATAGTATCGTTTTGATGCCGACAGGAGGGGGGAAATCTTTGTGTTACCAGGTACCTGCTTTGGTGCTGGACGGGGTGACTATTGTTGTGTCGCCATTAATTGCTTTGATGAAAGACCAGGTAGATGCGTTAAAATTAAATGGTGTTGCAGCGGCTTTTCTAAACTCTTCCCAATCTTCTTCAGAACAGGCTACTATCATTCAGCAGTTAAAAAATAACCGGCTGAAATTATTGTATGTAGCGCCGGAACGTTTACTGGGACAAAACAACTTACTCAATTATTTAAAAGACATTAATGTGTCACTCTTTGCAATTGACGAAGCACATTGCATCAGCCACTGGGGACACGATTTTCGGCCGGAATATTTGGTGCTGGGGCAACTGAAAAAACAGTTTCCTGCTGTGCCTATTATTGCCTTAACCGCCACAGCCGATTCGCTGACAAAAAAGGATATCATTCAAAAGCTGGAAGTAACTGATTATACAGTGTATGAAAATTCCTTTAACCGCCCCAACATCAGTTACTATGTAAAGCAAAAGCGCAATTATTTTGATCAGCTCACTGATTTTTTAGCGGAGCATAAAGAGGACAGCGGTATCATTTATTGCCTCAGCCGCAGCTCAGTTGATAAGCTGGCAGAAGATTTACGGGAAGAAGGATATGCAGCAGCAGCCTATCATGCAGGACTTGATAAAAGTTTAAAGGAGCAAAACCAGGATTTGTTTTTGAAAGATGATATAAAAATTATTGTGGCTACCATCGCCTTTGGTATGGGCATCAATAAAAGCAATGTGCGCTTTGTGGTGCATGTTGATTTGCCAAAAAATATTGAAGGCTATTACCAGGAAACCGGCAGGGCAGGAAGGGATGGATTGCCGAGTGAAGCCATTTTATTTTACAGTGCCGCAGATGTATTTAAACTGAAGAATTTCGCAAGGGTAGAAGGCAATGAAGCGCAAAGTAAAGTAATGCTGAAAAAGCTGGACCAGATGGCCGCTTTTTGTGAAACAAGACAATGCCGCCGTAAGTTTTTATTAAATTATTTTGATGAGCCGGCGGCCAACTTTTGCGGCAGTTGTGATGTGTGTTTAAGCCAGGAAGAAAAAGCAGATGCCACCATTGAAGCGCAAAAATTGTTGAGTGCGGTTACAAGATTGCAGGAGCGGTTCGGCATTAATTACGTGATTGATTTTTTGCGTGGAAGCAGTACTACAAAACATGAGCACCAGGGAATTAAAACATTTGGCATTGGAAAAGATATCACCAAAGACCAATGGAAAATGTATGTAAGAGATATGCTGCAACTGGGATATTTACGGCAAAGTGATACGGAATACCCCGTATTGCAATTGACTGAATTGAGTAAACAGATATTGAAAGGAGAGCTGAAAGTGATGCTGGTAAAATCTGTTACGGTAAATAAAGAGCTTGTGCAAAAAAATGCGGCGCCGGAGTCAGTGAATGCTGATTTATTTAAGACTTTGAAAACTATCCGCCTCGGGCTTGCCAAAGAAGAAAATGTAGCGGCCTTCCAAGTATTTAGTGATGCCACGCTGGTTGAATTGGCAACTTACCTTCCGCTCACCAAACCAGCGCTGGCAAAGATTTCCGGCTTTGGTGCTATTAAACTGGAGAAGTATGGCAGCTATTTTTTAGATGCCATTATTGACTATTGCAGGGAAAATAATCTTACCACAAAAATAGATTCCAAGCAACCCAAACGGCAACGTAAAAGCTCCTCAGTTGAAAAGACCAATGATACCAAAAAACAAAGTCTGCAACTTTTTCAAATGGGCAGGTCAGTGGATGAAATCGCTTTCGAAAGAGGACTGTCAACCGGCACGGTAGAAGGTCACCTGGCGCATTTTATTTTTTCCGGTGAACTGAAGATCAATGAAATGGTAAGTGCAGAAAAACTACAAATTATCAGCAAAGCCATTGAAGAAAACAACAACAGCCTGGCTATAGCACCCATCAAACAAAAGCTGGGAGATGGTTATAGTTACGGAGAAATTACTGCTGTAATGAATTATTTGCGGCGGATGAGTGAGGCCTGATTAATCCTGTAAATTTTTCTTCATCCATTCGCCCTGCGAAGCGGCCGTTTGTTCAACCAATACTTTTGCAGCAATTTTATTTTGTCCTTTAATGATCGATTCTGTTACATAGGAATGTTCAATGGATTCGTTTTCTTTAAAACCCAGTAGCTTAATCAATGGAACCATTTTATCGCTGCCGAAATGTTTAAACAACGGCTCATCCATAGCGCTGTAAACGCGGATATTTGTTCGCTGCCAATCTTTTACCAAATCCAGTTCTTTCGCATTTAATGGGTAATGTTCTAAAAATACCGGCTGGTAATTTTGCAGCTGCGACTGATTCCAGTTTGCTGCAAGAATTAATCTTTTTGTGTCGATATTATACTGATTAAAAAACTTTTTATAAATGGCGGCCGTTTCCTGAAACCAGGCAATAAAAATACAATTGGCATTGGTGGTAGCCAGTTGCAGGCAGGCTACAATTTTACCTGTTGAGTTGAGATAGACTTTGTCTTTAAATATGGCTTCGGATACGTTGCCTTCTTTTTTACCGAAAAGGTTTGATAGCATTGGCTGATTGTTATGCCGCAAATTAATAAAACAATAAGGGAGTCAACTAAACCCTCGCCTTTTTGTTTTGTATCTTTGCAACTCAGTAAAATAATACATGGCGAAAGTAAAAAAAGGGCTCTCAGAAGATATCATCCCCAACGAATTTATTGAAGTGTTTGGTGCCAGGGAGCACAACCTCAAGGACATCGATATAAAAATTCCCAAAAATCAATTGGTGGTGTTTACAGGCGTTAGTGGCAGTGGTAAATCATCACTTGCCTTTGATACTATTTACAACGAAGGTCAGCGCCGTTATATGGAAAGTTTCAGCGCTTATGCAAGGCAGTTTGTAGGCGATATGGAGCGTCCGGATGTGGATAAGATCACTGGACTTTCTCCCGTAATTTCAATTGAGCAAAAAACGACCAATAAAAATCCACGAAGCACTGTAGGCACCATCACAGAGATCTATGATTTCCTGCGCTTGTTATACGCAAGGGTGGGCGAAGCTTACAGCTACAACACTGGGAAAAAAATGGTGAAGTTTAGTGAAGAAGAAATCGTAAGTAACATCTTTGCAAAATTTAAAAATAAAAAGATCAGTCTGCTTGCGCCATTGGTGCGTGGGCGTAAGGGCCATTACAGGGAGTTGTTTGAAGATATTCGCAAGAAGGGATATTTAAAGGTTCGCATAGATGGCGAAGTAAAAGACCTGGTGGCAAAAATGCAAATCGACCGGTATAAAATTCACGATATAGAAGTGGTGGTTGACCGGCTGGCTGTAACGGATGACATGAAGGTAAGGCTGAGCCAGAGCGTGCAAAAGACTTTGCAGGTAGGTAAAGACCTGATGTTTTTATTGATCAATGATGACAATAAAACGGTGCAGTACAGCAAGCAGTTAATGTGCGAAGAAACCGGTATCAGTTATGAAGAACCCAGCCCCAATGCCTTTTCTTTTAATAGCCCGTATGGTGCCTGCCCTACCTGTAAGGGCCTGGGAACGGTTTATACAATTGATATGGATGAAGTGCTGCCTGACAAAACAAAAAGTGTAAAAGATGGAGCCATCGTACCATTGGGTGAAGAGCGGGATGCCAGTGTGTTTCAGCAGGTGCTGGTATTTGCCAGGAAATATAAGATCAATTTAGATAAACCGCTGAAGGACCTTCCGCCGGAGCAATTAAATTTGCTGCTTTATGGCGACCAGCAAATTAATCCTGCGCTGGAGCTTGACCTGAGTGATGAAACTGTTCCTTTGGAATATACCGGCAGTTACGAAGGCATTATACCGATGCTGAAAAGATGGTTCGCATCGCCTAATAGTGGAGAAGCGTTGCGGGATTGGGTGGAAAAATTTATGCAGCTGAAAGAATGCGGCACCTGTAACGGCAGCAGGCTAAGAAAAGAAAGTCTTTGGTTTAAAGTAGACGAAAAGAACATCGCCGAACTGAGCAATATGAATTTGGATAAGCTGGCTACTTGGTTCGCCAGCATTGAAAAAAGGCTGAGCAATAAACAAAATGCCATTGCCAAAGATGTGCTGAAAGAGATAAGGGAAAGATTACAGTTTTTACTGGACGTTGGATTAACCTACCTTACCTTGTACCGTCCTTCAAAAACACTGAGCGGTGGCGAAAGTCAGCGCATAAGGCTGGCAACGCAGATTGGAAGCCAGTTACAGGGCATAACGTACATTTTGGATGAACCGAGTATTGGTTTGCATCAGCGGGATAATCAGCGGCTGATTTCAGCATTGCAGAACTTGCGTGATATTGGCAACAGTGTGCTGGTGGTAGAGCATGACAAGGACATTATGCTCGCAAGTGATTACCTGGTGGATATTGGCCCCAAGGCGGGTACGCATGGCGGTGAAATTGTTGCCATGGGAACACCGGATGAAGTGTTATTATCCAAATCAGAAACAGCCAAATATTTAAGCGGCGAAAAAAGTATTGAGATTCCAAAAGAAAGAAGAAAGGGCAACGGCAAGTTTATAGAATTGACAGGAGTAAAAGGAAACAATTTAAAAAATGTTTCGGTAACGTTTCCGCTGGGGAAACTGATTGTGGTTACCGGTGTAAGCGGTAGTGGAAAGTCGACCCTGATCAATGAAACCTTGTATCCTCTGCTGAACAAATATTGCTATAATTCCAAGGCCAATCCGCTTGAGTACAAGTCCATTAAAGGTTTGGAACATATTGATAAAGTAATTGAAATTGATCAAAGTCCGATAGGCCGTACACCAAGAAGTAATCCTGCTACCTATTGCGGATTTTTTACTGATATAAGGACCCTGTTTGCGACAGTGCCGGAAGCTAAAATCCGTGGCTATACAGCGGGGCGTTTTTCATTTAACGTCAAGAGCGGACGTTGTGAAGTGTGTGAAGGCGGTGGCATGCGGGTGATAGAAATGAATTTTTTACCGGATGTATATGTGCATTGCGAAAAATGCAATGGCAAGCGGTACAACAGGGAAACACTGGAAATAAGATACAAGGGAAAATCAATTAGTGATGTGCTGGATATGACGGTGGATGAAGCAGTAGAATTTTTCCAGGCGGTGCCTTTTATCTACCGAAAAATAAAAGTGCTGAAGGAAGTTGGATTGGGCTATATAACGCTTGGCCAGAGCGCTGTAACCCTTAGTGGTGGCGAAGCACAACGGGTAAAGTTATCAACCGAACTGGGTAAAAAAGATACCGGAAAAACATTTTATATTTTAGATGAACCTACTACAGGTTTACATTTTCAGGATATACAGCATTTGCTGGAAGTGATAAATAAATTGGTTGACAGGGGTAATAGTGTGCTGGTAATTGAGCATAATATGGATGTGATAAAAGTGGCCGATCACATCATTGATATTGGCCCTGAAGGTGGAGATGGTGGCGGACTGGTGTTATTTGAAGGTGTTCCGGAAGACCTGGTAAAAGTAAAAGAAAGTTTTACCGGAAAGTTTCTAAAAGCAGAATTGAAAAAATGACAAAGGATAATCAGGAAATTAGAATTGTGGTTTCAGGGGTAAGCATTTGCACGCATATGCAGAAGCTACTGGTCATTTCCGTTTTATCTCTTTGCCATTTAGTTCATTATTGATCATTAGAGGGTAAGCATTATTTTACTGACACATGCAGAACGTCCCCGCCGGCATACGTAAATTCTTTCTTAATAATAAATTAGCTGATTAACCTCCTTTTGATTTGTTGTATAGCATCACCAGCATAAAACAGGTCACCAAAACAATCATCTTAAAAATAAGGGGATTGGAATGTAAATTGTTTTTCATATTTAATTGGTCTATTTTTTTAATTTCTATTTTAAAATCTTGCAGGGCACCTTGTATGCGCCACGGCATTGGCATCATCGCCACTACCGCCACCGATTCTTATTCCGACTTTAAATAATAATGAAAAGTAGGCATCATAATTTTTTGGATTACCCCGCTGAAAACCTGGATCTGTCCTTGTAAGAACGCCAGTTGATTTATCTGAAATCGCGGTAGCAATATTGGCATCCGCCGCCGATAAATATTTATTAAATAAGTGGTAGTCAATATAAGTTGTACTTACGTCATCGATATAGTCTGTAAAGGTTTTTCTGTATAATAACTCCCCGCTTAAATTGATATTGTCTGTCAGCAAGTATTTCAAGCCTCCACCTACCGGTATGTTCACCTGGGTAAGTTTGTAATTTTTCCTTTCAGGATATTCGGCAAAGCCTTCTCCTTCGGTATGCAGCGGTTGTAAATAATGCCAGGTTTTGTTGCCGTTTTGATCAGTGAGTGATCCCTGGGGATTAAAATGAAAAAGACCCGCCCCGCCAAAAACATAGGGCCTTACTTTGGGTTCATAATCTTCTTCACCCCGGTGTAAATACATTAGTGGAAAAAATTCGATTGCGCCATATGCTTCCCATACATCACTTCTGAAATCAAGATTGCGGCCTTTTCGGAATGATTCAGGTCTTCCATTGGTAGCAATGATCTTATCTTCTCCCGCAAGGTAGGTGTATTGAGCAGCCAACCTAAAACCGAGCCATTCGTTTGGAGAAACACTTATAAAGGCGCCCTTCATCAATTTTGTTAGCGGAATATTTAAATCTTTCACGAAAGTAGTTCCATAGCCACGATGGCCTCCCAGATCGCCAAGGAAAAATGTGGGGCCAAAGTTTAAGCCAATTTCTACCCGGTTACCCAGCAGTAATGATTGAGCGTAGGTTGGCCTTGTGAATATTGCAGTAAGACAAATCGTTATAAAAAACCTGTAAATAAAATAGTGTAGACGATTTTTCATGCCTTGCCGGATTTTTGGATATTGGTGTTGGATACGCGTTTAAATAGTTACATAAACTATAAAAAAATGCATCTGATGAGTAAAACGCCAGCCTGCTTTAATTATTGTACCGGTACACTTGTAAGAAAAGTTATTGTGGAAAACTCAGCAAGTGCTGCTATTTAGCCCGGGAAGTGGTATAAACAATCAGTTTATATAAACGAAAAGTGACAATGCAGGTGGGAAGGTTAATCTTGAATGCGTCCCTTCAGGATCTGGCAGGAAAATGCTGCGAGCTTGCATTACTTATTAGCATCAGCCATTTTAAACTGCATTAATGCAGCGATAGATTTGGCGCGTGTTTTAGCAAGGGCTGCTATTTTGCCCTCGAACAAATCATCAACAGCAGTACAAAACAACAATACCCATTTAGCAAAATGGGCCTTTTGCAATGGCATTTTTTTGTTCAGTACATAATGTACTTCCATTGCATTTTTTGTGTACACGGGATTATCCAATAAGATGGATTCCCAAAAATCCACAATCAATGGGATGTGATGTTCCCAGTTAATTTTTACTACATCGGTAAAAATAAATCCAATGGTATCATCTGTTTTTACCTGCTCATAAAATGCTGCTACAAGTTGCTCAATGTCTTCCCGTGAGGTGATATCTTTTTTAGTACCCATATTTAGTTTTCCATCTTTCTTTTAAAAACTTTCTTATTTCTTCTTCACGGGGATTTTTTTGCGGAACATAAAACGGTGTGCCTTTTAGTTTATCAGGTAAGTATTCCTGCAAGATAAAATTATCCTGGAATTGATGAGCATATTGATATTCTTTACCATAATTCATTTCTTTCATCAACCTGGTAGGTGCATTTCGTAAATGAAGTGGTACCGGAAGATCGCCGGTTTGTGCAACTACTGTCAAAGCGCCGCTGATAGCAGCATATGCAGCATTGCTTTTGGCGCTGCCCGCTAAATAAGTAGCGCATTGCGACAGAATAATCCGGCTTTCAGGATAACCAATCATACTCACTGCCTGGAAAGTACTTGTTGCCAGCAACAAGGCATTTGGATTGGCATTGCCAATATCTTCACTCGCAAATATCACCATGCGGCGTGCAATAAATTTTACATCTTCACCGCCTTCAATCATTCTTGCCAGCCAATAAACTGCGCCATTGGGATCGCTGCCCCGCATACTTTTTATAAATGCAGAAATAATGTCGTAGTGCTGTTCGCCTTTTTTATCATACAATGCAATTCGTTGCTGGGCAATTTCCATTACAACCTCATCTGTAATTACAGCATTATTATCCAGCACGTCAGTTACCAATTCCAGCAGGTTCAGCAGTTTACGGGCATCACCGCCGCTGATGGTAAGCAAGGCTTCTGTTTCTTTTAGATCAATATTTTTTTTGCTTAATACGGCATCTTTTTTCAGCACGTCTTTCAACAGGCCAATCAGTTCATTTTTGTCAAGCGCTTTTAAAACATACACCTGGCAGCGGCTTAGCAAAGCGCTGTTTACCTCAAAGGAAGGATTTTCTGTTGTAGCACCAATCAGCCTTATGACGCCTTTTTCCACAGCCCCCAGCAATGCGTCCTGCTGGCCTTTATTAAAACGGTGAATTTCATCAATAAAAAGAATAGCGCCGGGTTTTGTTTTAGCGTCTTCAATTACTTCCCTCACTTCTTTAACACCGGAGGAAATAGCGCTGAGTGTATAAAAGGGAACTTTTAAAGTGTGGGCGATGATGTTGGCAATGGTAGTTTTACCAACGCCGGGCGGGCCCCATAAAATCATAGAAGGAAGCTTGCCCTGCTCGATGGCCGTACGTAAAATACTTCCTTTGCCAGTAAGGTGTTGCTGACCTGCCAGTTCATCCAAATTTTGCGGCCGCATTCTTTCTGCTAACGGAGCTACACTCATACCATAAAGGTAAATCGTTTTTTCAGCCTTCCTTCTTAATAAAGTTTGAAAATTTATTTTACTGCTGGCAGGGAATATTTTTAGACGCGTCAATAGTTCACCGTACACATTTTAACCAATGCGATCATAATGATGATTGCCGGCAAGTTAGGATTGTTCAATAAAAATAAATAGTACAAGTGTGCGACGCATATGAAGATTAATAGCAGCACAAAAGTCAGGACAAAAAATTACTGAAAGATATCTTATTGCAATAATGGCAAAATATCTCCGGCGCTTACTGGCTTTTGTACATCGTTCAATTCTATTACAACCAGGTAACCATCTGCGCCACCTGCTGCTTTTACTGCATCAGCTAATTTTTGCTGATCGCTTACAATGCGTTTTCCGTCTGCATTCCAGCGTTCTTTTGTGCACAGGCAACCAGCCGTGGGTGTATATGGATAATATTTTTGCCCTTTGTAAAATTCAGTATCAACAGCGGTTCCATGTGCAATAATTTCAGTCCGGCCAGCAGTACCGGCAAAATAACTTTCGTATAAAGGGCTATAGTTAACCAATGCCGGTGGCAGCAGTTTTTGATACCAGGCGGGTTTCCAGGCCGTATCAGTAATGCTGCTGTCTTTTAAAAAATGGCGGATAGAAGTTTCGCCGGGCATGGTGAGTTGCAGATTTTCAGTAGGGCCAATGAAGCTGCTGCGGCTTTTATCAAAGCCATGCATCCGGTAAATGCCTTGTGGCGTATTACCATTGGTTAAATAGTACGGCATGTTACTAAGGCTTCTTGCCAGTTGTGGCAGCGTGAAAATTTGTCCGCTGGAGTCAGTTACAAAATTGCCCGCTGTATCTTTTATAACAAGCATGCCGGTGTAATCCCTGTTTTTTCGTTGAATACTATACACAACTGTATTGCCTTTTAAATACCCTTGTTTAAACAACGGCTTAAAAGATGAAGCAACTATTTTTTTTGTTTGATAAGTATCTTCCAGCCGTTTATGCAAATGCATCGCCACCATAAAATTTTCATCCTGGCTTAGCTGGTTCATTCTTTGGGCTACCATTTTGGTAACATAATTTTTGTTGGTTGCAGATGTATCGGCAATCAATAAATACTCAGCGCACATGGCGATTATTTTGCCGTTGGCAGTGGTTCTGAATAATTCATTTACCTGTTTGCCATAGGTTGTCTGACCGGTTGCATACAGTAGTTCAATATAGCTTCTTTGAAATTCCGAACTTCGTTTCAGAAGACTGTCGGCGGCTGTTTTCAATTTAAAATTGGTCCAGGGTTGCTGATAATAAATCAATTCCATGGCACTAAACGCGTCTTCCCAATTTTCTTCTGTACTGTCATTTAACGGCAGCGATAAATTTTTACTGATGGAGTTTTTAACAAGGTTGTTATAAAATTTTGCCCGGTTTTGTTCTGTGGTAAATTTTGAATAGACTGCGGAATCTGTTTGTGCAAACCCACTACAACACAACAGTAGTAGTATTATAAACCAGTAAATTTTTTTCATGAGATAAAGTGAATGACGATGTTGCGCTACGACCTGTAGCAAAATTAAATGCTTTGTCACAAAACATTGGTTTCAATAAATGCCTGTAATTTATTGAAGGCATCAAACATGGTAGCGTTATCCCAAAAGCCGATATGGGCCGCACCCGGGTAAAAAACATATTGATTGGTAACGCCTGCACTCACCAGTTTTGTTTGTACTTCTGTTGCCTGTGATACACTAACCAAAGGATCTGCACCCCCGTAAAAAAGGATGGTCGGCGGCGATGTACTGGTAATAAAATTGACCGGGCTGGAAGTGGCGTATAACAAAGAATCCTGCGTAGGTGTATTGCCAACGGCCTGCGCTAATGCCAGCGAAATAATTGAGTTACCACCTGCAGGATGATTGTACATTTCAAATAAATCAGCCGGTCCGGAAAATGAAGCAACCACTTTTGGCTTTACCGGTGAAGTATATTTAAAGCCCTGCAACATAGCCAAATGAGCGCCGGCGCTTACACCAACCAACGCATACTTATCAGAAATTAAATATTCAGCGGATTTACTGTAAATAAAATCCAGCGCCGCTTTTACGTCGTTTTCCTGCGCAGGAAAAACATTGTTTGGATAGGCTGACAAACGATAATTGATATTGAAAATAGCATATGCCGGCAATCTTCTTTTCAGCGAATCGATGTAACCGGTCAGATCTTTTTTGTCGCCGCTCGTCCACGAACCGCCATGTATGGTTACTATCACTTTTGTGGTTAAGGCGGTTCTGTCAGCCGGCAGAAATATATCCATTTTTTGCAACGGATCAGTACCATAAGCAATATTGGTTTGATTGACTGCTGCAACGGTGTTTGCCGTAGATGTATCTTTTTTACAGGAAGCCAGTGCAAGGAAAAAAAGTATAACAGAACTGTACTTGAAAAATGTCATGCTGATAAATATTAACCAGAAAGTTAGCCACAAAATTGTTAAGGAAAAATTATACCGAAATGTATGGGCATTAAAAAAGCTGTCAGCAGACTGACAGCTTTTTATTTCTTTATCAGTTTTTATTTTAAATTCAACTTTATCTGCAACTCATCAAACTGCTTTTCATCAATAGTGCTTGGCGCATCCAGCATCACATCCCGGCCACTGTTATTTTTTGGAAAAGCAATAAAATCACGGATGCTTTCACTGCCGCCAAGAATAGCACATAAGCGATCGAAACCAAATGCCAGGCCGCCATGAGGCGGTGCGCCATATTCAAAGGCGCCCAATAAAAAGCCAAATTTGTGGTGTTGTTCTGCTTCATCCATGCCCAGCGCTGCAAACATTTTTTCCTGCAAAGCCCGTTGAAAAATACGGATGCTTCCGCCACCAATTTCATTGCCATTTAATACCATGTCATACGCATTGGCTTTAATTCCTGCATAAGGATGTTCCAGGTATTTGGAGGCATCTTCAATCACCGGGTTGTTGTTGATCATAACGTCAATATGATCCGGTTTGGGTGAAGTAAACGGATGATGCCTTGCCACCCACCGGTTATCATCTTCAGCATATTCAAATAACGGAAAATCCAGTACCCACAATAATTTAAATTCATCTGTTTTACGCATGCCCAGTTTATCGGCCATGTACATGCGCAGGTCGCTGGCGGCTTTCCTGGTGCGTTCTTCTGCGCCCGCCAGTATTAAAATTAAATCGCCTGCTTTTGCATTGGCCGCATCTGCAATGGCTTTTAATTTTTCGGGACTATAAAATTTATCTACGCTGCTCTTGTAAGTACCATCGGCATTGCATTTAATAAATACCAATCCCTTCATGCCTATTTGCGGACGTTTTACCCACTCCGTCAGTTCATCCGTTTGCTTGCGTGTGTATTCGCTGCAGCCGGGTATGGCAATAGCCAAAACTGTTTCGGCATCGTCAAATACACCAAAGCCAACGCCACCGATCAATGCAGCCTGGGAAGCTTTTGACGGAAAAGTATGCTGCGGAAATTTGAGGTTGGCTATTTTTATTTCAAAACGAATGTCTGGTTTATCATTGCCATAATTCCACATCGCTTCTTCCCAGGTCATACGTTCAACCACATCAGTATAATCTATATTTTTTACGTCTTTAAAAATGCGCTTTACCAGGCCTTCAAACATGTTTAAAATATCTTCCTGCTCCACAAAACTCATCTCACAATCTATCTGTGTAAACTCAGGCTGGCGGTCAGCTCTAAGATCCTCATCCCTGAAACATTTTACAATCTGGTAGTAACGGTCGTAACCACTCACCATCAGTAATTGTTTAAACGTTTGCGGACTTTGTGGCAAAGCATAAAACTGGCCGGGGGTCATCCTGCTTGGCACCACAAAATCCCTCGCACCTTCCGGAGTAGATTTTATCAGGAAGGGTGTTTCAATATCCATGAAATTATTTTCATGCAGGTAATTGCGGGTGCTTCGGCCAACCGCATAGCGCAGTTCCAGGTTTTTCTTCACCATGTTTCTGCGCAAATCCAAAAAACGGTATTTCATCCGCAGTTCATCGCCGCCATCTGTATCATCCTGTATAGAAAATGGAGGTACGGCCGATTTATTTAAAATGGTAAACTCGCTCACTGCAATTTCAATTTCCCCTGTTGGAATGTTTGCATTTTTATTGCTGCGTTCATTCACAGTTCCTTTCACCTGTAAAACAAACTCACGCCCCAGTGGATTAGCGTCCAGCTGTGCATTCAGGTTTTCGGCAAACAACAATTGTGTAATACCATACCGGTCGCGGAGATCAACAAAAGTAATGCTGCCAAACTTGCGGATGGTTTGCACCCAGCCACTGAGGGTAATTTCTTTTTTTACATCGGTAATTCTTAATTCACCGCAGGTATGCGATCTGTACATATGTTTTTTTTTAGTCCGTATTGCTGAAACAAAACCGGGCGTTAATTTTATTTTGGAACCAGCAGTTGAGCCCTGGTGAAGCTGCATGGGCGACGCTCCGTTCAGGTATGGTACTGCTATAAGGCTTTTATCAAGCGGCTGCAAATATACAAATAGAAAGTGTAGAGGTAAATGATTTTAGCGCAGGGGGGTTGTTTTGTGGGAATGTCCATATTAAGTACAAGCGATGCATTGGAATAGTTTCATCTTTTTGGAGTAAAACTAAGGGGGGCAAATGTTTACATCGTTTCCATTACCATTGGATGTTTTGGCTTCCACCATAGATAATAATAGGCCAAAATTATTAAACCTATCATAAAAGGAATAATTGCTAAATGTTTGTAGGTAAATTCTCCAAATAGTGGATTGCCGTCAAAGTGTAAAAATTCGCTGATCATCCAGTAGGAGTTGGCGGTAATCCAAACAACAATAGCCACATTGTGACATACTTCACTCATGAATTGCCTTGTACGGAAGGCGATCACAATAGCAATGATGAGGGTGGGGAAAATCATGGCAATACCCAGCGGCTTCCAGATCATGCACCAGCTGATATCTTTCAAAAGCCAGAATACAATGTGCAGATTTTCCATTTTACGATATTTTATCGGAATGGAGTACACTTCGTTGCTCATGCAGTAGTTAATTGTTGAAATGCGAATATATATCATTCACAATACAGGTATGCCGGGTGTTGCCTGCCTGCACCAAATTTATTGACCACAAGATTTCGGGAGAGAGATAGTTCCATAAAAAAAGCCTGCCGAATGATATTCAACAGGCTTTTAAATGATATGATTAAAAGTAAAAATTATTTTACTGCAGAAAGCGCATTCACTTTTCTGGCCAGCTTGCTTTTTAAATTAGCAGCCTTATTCTTATGAATGGTACCGCGTTTTGCCAGTTTATCAATCATGGCGGTAACAGATGGTAATTTTTCTGCGGCTCCTTCTTTATTATCTATTGCCCTGATATCACGTATTGCATTACGCGTTGTTTTACCGTAATAACGGTTACGCTCATTGCGTTTGGTGCTTTGACGGACATCTTTTTTGGTTGCTGCGTGATTTGCCATTTTTAAATCTATTTTTGGGCTGCAAAGATAAGGGTATATAATAAGAAACAAACAATATAACGGTAGTAATTTTCAAAAATGCGCTTACATGCTGAAAATCAACTTGTTTTATTTGAAAAAATCGGTTTCCTATATGACTTGACTTCATACAATCCCGTACTGAATTGGCGTATTTTCATGCCATATCCGTTTCACTAACGAGTTTAATTTTTTATTGGCACTGTTTCTGTCAAATTAAAAGCCTGAAACAATTCATGTTTTATGAGACCTGCCAAAAGTATTTAAAGATGCTTTTTAAGGGCAATGTTTATAACAATTTTAATTAAAATGCGTTTACTATCTGTTTATAAAAACCGATATTTGCAGACACAATTTGCAGCGATAAAATAAATAATTTTCTAATTTACCATGAAGGATTTTCAATACATCACGAATGCCCATCCCGCCTACATCGAAAATTTATACAATGACTTTATAAAAAATCCGGAAAGTGTTGATGCAGAGATGCGCAACTTTTTTGAAGGCTTTGATTTTGCCGTAAGTAACTACAATGGCAATGGTAACGGAAAGCCTGCAGCAACAAATGGGGTAACAGCAGATAAAGCGCAGACAGATACGGTTCAGCTGGACAAGGAATTTAATGTATACCAGTTAATTTTAGCCTATCGGCGAAAAGGTCATTTAATAGCCAGCACCAATCCCATTCGAGAGAGAAAGGATCGGAAGGCTAACCTGGGGCTGGAAAATTTTGGCTTCTCTGAAGCAGACCTGTCAACAGAATTTGAATCTGGAAGATTTGTAGGCCTGGGTAAAACGTCCCTTAAAAATATTGTTAGCCATTTACAACGATGCTATACAACACACGTAGGTGTTGAGTTCAGTGCCATTAACAGCCGGAGGAAAAGGGACTGGATTATTAACGCGGTTGAGCATACTATGCTGGAGCCCTTATCTCTGGAGCAAAAGAAGAGGATATTACAGAAATTGAATGAGGGGGTAATGTTTGAAAAATTCCTTCATACTAAATACATCGGTCAAAAAAGATTTTCGCTGGAAGGAGGTGAAACAACCATTGCGGCACTGGATGCCATCATTAATACTGCATCTGCCAACAATGTGCAGGAAGTGGTGATCGGTATGGCCCACCGCGGCAGGTTGAATATCCTGGCCAACATTATGGGCAAAACCTATGAAAATATTTTTAATGAATTTGAAGGCACGGCAACACCTGATACAACCATGGGGTCTGGGGACGTAAAGTATCACCTTGGCTATAGCAGTGAAGTAGAAACCGATCTGGGGAATAAAATCAATTTAAAACTTTGTCCCAACCCGTCGCATCTTGAAGCGGTGGACCCTGTTGTAGTGGGCTTTGCCAGGAGTAAAGCAGATGTATTGTACAACAGTGATTTTGATAAAATATTACCGATATTAATTCATGGAGATGCATCCGTTGCAGGGCAGGGTGTGGTATATGAAGTGTTGCAGATGTGCAACCTGAAGGGATATTATACAGGGGGAACCATTCACTTTGTAATCAATAACCAGATAGGCTTCACTACAGATTTTGAGGACGCACGCAGTTCGGATTATTGTACTTCTATTGCCGCAATGGTAAAAGCGCCGGTATTACACGTAAATGGCGATGACCCGGAAATGGTGGTAAAGGCAGTACAAATTGCAACTAAATACAGGCAGGAATTTAACAGTGATATTTTCGTGGATATGGTTTGCTACCGCAAGCATGGTCACAACGAAGGCGACGAACCGAAGTTTACGCAACCTCAGTTATATGCGTTAATTGATAAGCACCTTAATCCAAGGGAAGTATACACCCAGTACCTGATACAAAATGGCGAGGCGGACGCCCAGGAACTGGCTAAGGAAATGGAGAAAAAGTTTTTGGCAGACCTGCAGGAAAGACTGGATGAGGTAAAACAACATCCATTGCCTTATACTTTCCAAAAACCCGAACTGTGGTGGAAAAGTTTACGCAAAGCCACGCCGTTGGATTTTGAAACGTCCCCGGTAACCGCTATCAGCGAAACCAATTTTAAATTATTGTTTGATGGGTTAATGAAATGGCCTGCAGATTTTAAACCCTTGCGCAAAGTAGAGAAGCTGCTGCAGGATAAAATAAAATTGTACAACGATGAGCATAAAGTAGACTGGGCTACAGCAGAACTGATGGCCTACGGCAGTTTATTAATTGAAGGCAAGGATGTGCGTATGAGTGGTCAGGATGTTCAACGGGGAACTTTTAGTCACCGGCATGCCATTTTGAGAGATGAAAATAATAACAATGAATATAGCCGACTGGATCATTTCACAGAAATGCAGGCACCTTTCCGCATTTATAATTCATTACTGAGTGAATATGCGGTGCTGGGTTTTGAATATGGTTATTCTATGGCCAACCCAAATGCACTGGTAATTTGGGAGGCGCAGTTTGGCGACTTCTGTAATGGCGCACAGACTATGATTGACCAGTTTATTGTTGCAGCTGAAACCAAGTGGCAACGTATGAATGGCGTGGTAATGCTGCTGCCGCATGGCTATGAAGGACAGGGACCAGAACACAGCAGCGCCAGGATGGAACGTTTTTTACAAATGTGTGCCGAATTGAATATAGTAATCACCAATATTACTACAGCCGCCAATTTTTTCCACGCCTTGCGCAGGCAGCTTTGCTGGTCGTTCAGAAAGCCTTTAATTAATTTTTCGCCCAAGGCAAATCTTCGTCATCCAGGCAGCTACAGTTCAGCCAGTGATTTTACTAATGGAAAATTTAAAGAGGTGATAGACGATGTGTTTGTAAACGATGCCGCTGAAGTAAAAAAAGTATTATTCTGTTCAGGTAAAATATATTTTGACCTTGCTGAAAGGCAGCAGAAAGAGAACCGTAAAGATGTGGCCATTGTGCGACTGGAACAAATTTACCCCACACCACAAAAACAGCTGGATGAATTATATAGCAAATACAGCAAAGCCATCTGGCATTGGGTGCAGGAAGAGCCGCTGAACATGGGTGCTGCCAGCTTTTTGCGCATGAATTTAAAGAACATTAATTTCTTTATCATCAGCAGGGTACAAAGCGCATCAACTGCTACAGGTTATGCTAAAATTCATGCTAAGGAACAGGCTGAAATAATTGATACAGCGTTCAGTATTTAATTATCTCTAAAAACAGAATTCAAAACCGGCTTATTGCCGGTTTTTTTATCCTGAAACTAAAGCAGTTCTAGAAGGATTAATTTAAATGGCTGCTGTTTTTTTATTGACAAGATTAACCGAAATTCGCACAACATTAAATAATAACAATGGCAATAGAAATAAAGGTACCTTCTGTAGGAGAAAGTATAACGGAAGTTACGCTCGTTAAGTGGCTAAAAAAAGACGGTGAATATGTGGACAGGGATGAAGTAATTGCTGAACTGGAAAGTGAAAAAGCCACTTTTGAAATCAATGCGGAACAGGCTGGTGTGTTAAAAACAATTGCGGTGGAAGGAGATACATTGAAGATCGGTGATATAGCCTGCAGTATCGATACGGAAGCAGCCAAACCTGAAGGAAAAGCAGCGCCGGCTGCGGTTGTGGCAGAACCAATAAAAGCAGCTGCAACAGAGCCTGTAGCAGCACCTAAAGCAATTGAAGCAGATGTAAAAGCAACGCCGGTAGCAGCGGCTATCATAGCGGATAAAAAAGTAGACGTTAAAACTGTGGTTCCCAGCGGCAGCAATGGCCGCATTGTAAAACAGGATGTGCTTGAAGCCATCAATAATCCCGGCAGAAAGCCTGGCGTTGAGTTGTTTGGCCGGGAGAAGCGTACAGAAAAAATGAGCAACCTGCGCAAAACAATCAGCCGCAGACTGGTGGAAGCTAAAAATACCACCGCGATGCTCACCACTTTTAATGAAGTGGATATGAGTGCCATCATGGACATAAGGGCAAAAAATAAAGATAAATTTAAAGAAAGCCATGGAGTAAATCTTGGCTTTATGAGTTTTTTTACTAAAGCCTGTTGCTTTGCATTACAGGAATGGCCTGCAGTAAATGCCATGATAGACGGGGAAGGTATTCAGTACCATAATTATTGCGATATCTCAATTGCTGTGTCTGCTCCAAAAGGCCTGGTGGTACCCGTTATAAGGAATGCCGAAAGTTTGAGCATGGCTGAAATAGAAAAGAAGGTAGTGGAACTGGCAACAAAAGCGAAAGAGAATAAGTTAACAATTGAAGAAATGAGCGGAGGTACTTTCACCATTACCAATGGTGGAGTTTTCGGATCTTTAATGAGCACTCCAATCATCAATATTCCACAAAGCGCTATTTTGGGAATGCATAAAATACAGGACAGGCCTATGGCGATCAACGGGCAGGTAGTAATAAAACCCATGATGTACCTGGCTTTGAGCTACGATCACCGTATCATAGATGGGCGGGAATCGGTAAGTTTTTTGGTACGGGTAAAAGAACTGCTCGAAAATCCTGCCTTGCTTTTATTCGGAAAAGATCCTGTGAAAAGTTTACTTGAACTATAAATATTTTACATTTTATTAGCACGGCTGGTTTTGCCAGCCGTGTATATTTTGTATATTATGAGCCGTTTTCACTCCTATATAAACACAACAATAAAATTGGTTGAGTTGTATAAAGGCGATCAGCCTTTTGCCATTTTCATCAAATCTTTTTTTAGCAAAGAAAAAAAGTACGGTTCAAAAGACCGTAAACATATTGCTTCACTTTGTTACAATTACTTCCGCCTTGGTTTTGCCATGCGCAATTGTTCAGCGGAACAAAAAATAAAACTGGCTTTTTTTTTATGTGAAAAAGAATCCACTGATTTTGCTGAAAAAATAATTCCTGAATGGCATGACAAAATAAGTTGGCCATTAGAAAAAAAGCTGGCACTGGTAAAAGATCAGTTTTTGATAGCTGACATTTTCCCTTTTGGTTCGGAATTGAGTGATGGTATCACTGTTGAAAAATACTGCCTGTCAATGCTGGTACAGCCACTTCTTTTTTTGCGTATTCGTCCACAATGCAAAGTCACTACCACAAAAAAACTGGAAAAATCTAAACTCGATTACCAGTTGATTGGTACCGCGTGTATTCAGCTTCCGGCTGCTGTGAATGTGGATGATTTTTTTATTATTGATAAAGAAGTGGTGGTGCAGGATTACAATTCGCAGCGGGTGTTAAATTATTTGCAGGTGAATGAAGACGGGTTATTGGGAAGCACAGTCGGCAATAAGGGAATCATTACCTGGGACTGCTGTGCTGCCAGCGGCGGTAAGTCAATTCTGTTATTGGATACATTAAAACATAAACTAGATCTTACTATTTCAGATATCCGTCCGGGAATTGTAATGAACCTCCATCAGCGGTTTAAAAAAGCCGGTATTAAGCAATACAATTATTTTATTGCAGATGTGGGCGATACCAATTTTTCACCACCCGCCAGGGATTATGAACTGATCATTTGCGATGCACCCTGTACGGGAAGCGGCACCTGGAGCAGAACGCCGGAACAATTGTCTTTTTTTGATTTAGACGATCTCAAAAAATACAGCGGCATACAAAAAAGAATTGCAGGCAATGTGGTGCCGCATCTTAAAAAAGGGGGCATATTTATTTACATAACCTGTTCCGTATTCAGGGAAGAGAACGAAGCCGTTGCTGGTTTTATACAAGATACACTGCATTTAGATTTACTGCACCAGGAAATACTGGAAGGCTTCGGTAGAAGAGCTGATAGCATGTTTGTAGCCGTATTTAAAAACGAGGCGGATTAGGGTACAATTACTTTTTTTGTAATGACTTTTTTATCATTGATAAGAACGGTGACAAAATACACTCCCCGGCTCAATTGCTTTACAGGTATAGAAAAAATTTTCGTTCCACTTACAGGCTGTTTCACCAGGCTGTACACTTTTTGCCCGCTGCCATTATATAGTTCTATTGAGGTATTGACAGCAGTATTTCTTGTTACAGAAATAAAAATATTTTCAACTGCAGGGTTGGGATTGATGCTTATTTTTTCTATAAGATTTACTGTATTACAATTGGGGGTATAATTCACAGAGGCCGAATCCAGGTAAAAGCTGGTGTCGGAAGCAATGGTCATTTTGAAACGATATTCTATTGCCAGACTGTTTTTTATAGCGCTCAAATCATCGGTATAACTGAAGGTTTTTTTTGTAAAGTCGATGTTACTGGTTTTTAAAGTTGAAAGTGTTGTGTAGGATGTTTCGCCCGGCAGTTTTCTTTCTATATCCACAAACATATCCGCAGCCGTTTTAATATCCAGTTGCAACTTAATATCGCAATTGCTACCTGGCGTAATTTGTTGAGCGTATAATTTTTTTATCAGCATCACAAACGCATTTTTTACATCTGGAACACCATAACCGGTGCGATCGTTGGGCGTAGTAAATTTATCTGCCGAGCGCCCGAGCGCATCAATAATCTGCATATTGCTTACTTCCGGAAAAGCCTGCCACAAACAGGTTGTAATACCAGCCATGATAGGGCAGGCAAACGATGTTCCGGAGCCATAAGCCGGGTTACCACTGTTAGCGTCAGCTATTACCGCACGAACGCCCACTGCAGCAACAGTGGGTTTTACCTGGCCGTCACTGGAAGGGCCATAACTGCTGAAGCCTGCAACCTGCCTGCTTGTATCAACTGCCCCTACAGCCAGCACACTATCAGCATCCGCAGGAGTGGTAACGTAATGCCAGTTGCTTGCACCTTCGTTGCCCGCAGCAGCAACCATTAAGATTCCTTTTTTTGCGGCAAGGTCTGCCGCTCTGGCAATTGTAGTGGTATTGCCGTCCATGTTAGCATAGTTGTAATTAAAAATGGGATTATCAAAAGTGCTGTAGCCCAACGAAACAGAAAATACATCTGCTCCTAAACTATCCGCCCGTTCTGCCGCCGAAACCCAGTTATGTTCTTCTACCGGATATTCGCTGCTGATGTCTTCTGTACGATATAGATAGAAAGATGTTTTTGGCGCCGTACCTACAAATACACCAGGCATATTGGCAGCAATGGTACTTAAGCAATTCATGCCATGCGCAAAGTCTTCGTTTACACTTGCATTACCTGCGACAAAATCCCATGTTTCCAATACCTGGTTGTTGTTGCGAATGCTATCAAATGTAGGTAAGCTTTGATAATGATAAAACCCGGCATCCATAATCGCCATTTGCATTCCTTCGCCCCTGAAGCCATGATTGTGTAAGAATTCAGCATTGTGTAAATGCACCTGAGGGTAAGCAACGCCATAATTGTAAAAACCGGCCGGACTTTGAGGTCTGCTGGTTACATCAGCAGGTATAGCTGCTGCTACACTATCCGGTTGTTTATCACGATGTAAACTCAAAAATCTTGCTGCAACCGGGCTGGTGTTTTTTACAAAAGAAAAAGCATTGATTTTGTTTAAAGCCCCATTATCACTGGTTTGTATACACACCTGGTTAAACCATTTACTTACGCTGAGAATGGTTACAGTGCCGGATAAACGGATGCTGTCTATATAGGCAGGCGTAACAGGTACATCTGTTTCATCTATACTGATATTGTATCTAGTCCTTCTGTCAATAGCCCGTCGGGTTAAAAACTGTGACGGATTGCTGGTTGAAAACGAAGAGCCGTTTTTATCTTTTAACTGAATAACGTAACGGGAAAACTGGGCGAAACTATCGGTGTGGAATGCAATTAAAGCGACGTAAAAAAAAAGCGGTAGTTTCTTCATTTGTACTTTGATTAACCTGCTGATCAGGTATCAAATTTAAAAAGAATTATTGAAAGCGGTGGGCCGCTAATTGTGGTCAATCATGGTGAGTGTAATACCATAACCTAATTTATAGGCAGCTACACCGGGTCTTGCGGGCTGGTACTCCTGGTGAAGAAAGCGGTGATATATTAAACCAATGCCTTTACCATAATTGGATACGCTGAAATCTGTTTCAGTTAAAACTGCAGGGTCATTGGGATTACCAATTACCTGGTCTGTTTCAAATACTTTTAAAGTACTGTCAACTGTTAAAGAGCCAAGCTGCAATGGTGCATTCAGGCTGTCATATGCATAATCCCATCCGTCATAATAATTGTAATCTGAGTAAGAGGAGTTGGCATCGATGTAAGAATTTCCACGCCAGGTAAAACCATTTTGAATGGGCATTTTTAATTTGATAAAGCGAAAATTATTTTCCACAAATTCATATGAATCACCTGTATTGATAGCAAAAAAAGTATTGTCCGCAATCCATTCGTCAGTAGATTTTTTTCTTATAAAGCGCCTGATGCTAAACCCTTTTCTGCCAAGGTTATCGGTTACAGTATCCTGCACCAAATGTTTTACCTGGTAAGTCATCACTGTATCATTGGGAGTAATATTGTCGGCCAGTATAAGGGAGTCCAGCTGGTAAGTAATGTATTTGCCTATTTCCAGCGGAGCGTAATCACTAATGCTGTCTGTTTTGAACTCTTCGGTTTTTTTGCAGGCGCTGCAAATGATGGCGAGTGCCAAACCGGCTAATAAAATATTTTTTTTCATAAAACAGATAGGTTATTAATCAGACCCTGATTTTATGTAAAAGGCTGCTCCGCCCGTTGAATGATGCCGCCGCCAACTACATCGTCGTTTTCATAAAAAACAGCACTTTGCCCGGGAGTAATACCTTTTACGTATTCACTAAAACGAACAGTTACCCCGTTTTGGTATGTGTGGAGGGTGCTATTTGCGCCTTTATCTTTATATCTTATTTTAGTTATTAATTCCATGCCTTCCGTTACCCCTTCGTACTTGATCCAGTTAATTTTCGCCACCTGCATTTCATTGCCTTTTAAATCATCTTCTTCGCCCAGCACAATCGTATTGGTATCGGGATCGATGGCTGTTACGAAGGCGGGTTTGCCAAGCGCAATATCAAGACCTTTTCTTTGCCCGATGGTATAAAAAGGATAACCTTTGTGTTGTCCTAAAATATTACCGGCTTTATCCGTAAAATTCCCACCCGCAACTCTTTCCTCCAGCCCTGCTACATTGCGTTTTAAAAAGCCCCGGTAATCATTGTCGGGCACAAAACAAATTTCATAGCTTTCTGCCTTCCTGGCCAGTTCGGGATAGCCAAAATCATGCGCCATCTGCCGGATAGCCGTTTTATGATAAGTGCCCAGGGGTAGCAGGGTACGGCTCAGGAGGTCCTGCTGAAGACCCCATAAAACATAACTCTGGTCCTTGGTTTCGTCAATACCCTTGCGGATAAAATAACGTCCATTGGTGTGCTGGTGAATCTGGGCGTAATGGCCGGTAGCAATAAATTCGCATCCAAGCGCATCGGCTCTTTTTAAAAGCGCCCGCCATTTAATATGTGTATTGCACATTACGCATGGATTGGGAGTGCGTCCTGCGATGTATTCTTCAACAAAATTATCAATCACAAAATCACCAAATTCTTCCCTTATGTCCAGTATAAAATGTGGAAAGCCGTGCTGTACTGCTGCCTGCCTTGCATCATTAAAACTATCCAGGTTACAGCATCCGGTTTCTTTTTTACCGGTAGTGCCCACACTCGTAGCGTAATCCCATGTTTTCATGGTAATACCCACCACTTCATACCCTTCCTTGTGCAGCATCAATGCAGCAACTGTGCTGTCAATTCCGCCACTCATGGCCATCAAAACTTTACCTTTTTTACTCATATCGAAATTCTTCGATGCAAAGATACAGATAGATAATCAAAATGATTTTCCAAACTGGATAGCCAACGTTGCGTTAATTCCTCAATTTGAGCAATCATAATTTGATTTGGATACAATTTTTAACCGGAGAGGCTTTATGCAATACTGATTTCCAGGTTTTTAAAAGAAGGCATTCTATTTGAAATCACAGAAATATAATTTATAAAAAATTTATGACAAAACGATACAATATAACAGCATGGATTATTACCGCAGGTATTTTTTGCGCATGTAATATGAAAAGTAACAATAACGGTGATGGCAATACCATAACTGGCGGAACTGACAGTTCCATGATGTCGAAAACAGATACCAATATGGCATTGCCTGTAAGGCCGGGAGCAGATACTAACACCGTTGGACCAATGACTGCCGAAAAAACTGATTCGATGGTGAAAACAGGTATGGCAAAACCAGACCCTGCTAAAAAAGGAAAAAAGGGTAAAGTAAGTATCGCTACCATCGAAACTAAAAATAATGGAAGTATGGAAGCCGATAAGGAAGGCTTTTATGCAAACACAGAAGTATTGCCTGCATTTCCGGGCGGACAAAAAGCATTGGAAAGTTTTTTTGAAAAAAATATCGAATATCCTTCTGATGCAACAGATAATGGGGTAGAGGGAACTGTTGATCTGAATTTTGCAGTGGATGAAAAAGGTAAGGTTTATGCACCTAAGGTAACCAGTGATGCTATCGGTTACGGAATTGAAAAGGAAGCATTAAGAGTATTTGCAAAAATGCCCACCTGGACTCCCGGCAAAATCAAAGGAAAAAATGTGAAAACAAAATATACTTTGCCAATTAAATTTCAACTTTACTAATTTTAACCATCATTAAACTCCTTTATAACTTTTAAAACTAAAAAAAATGACAATCAAAAACCTTTTCAAAATCGCAGCAGTTACACTTTTTATTTCTCTCGCTGTTTCTTCCCAATCGATCGCTGCAACTAAATCCCCTGTATCTGACAGTACAACAGACGCCCGCATTTTAAGCGAAATTGTAACCCGTGTAAATGAAATTCAAAACATGGATAAATCTAATTTAAGCATGTCTGAAAAGAAAGCGCTTAAAAAAGAATTGACTGCGATGAAGCAAAAAGCTGATGGACTTAACAGCCGTGTTTATCTTTCAGTTGGAGCCATTATCATTATTATTTTACTGTTGATTCTTATACTGTAACAAGCATAATTGAATGCAATAAAAAAACGCTTCCTTTTTCCGGGAAGCGTTTTTAATTAAGATGATTTTTTTGAAATTATAACCCCATTTTCTTTTTCAGATTTTCATCAATGGCATCTAAAAATTCTTCGGTGTACAGGTAGTGTTCACCATGATTTACTTTGTTACCATGAATGCATACTGCAAGATCTTTGGTCATTTTGCCGCTTTCTACTGTTTCGATGCATACTTGTTCCAAGGCCTGACAAAAGTCAATTAATGCCTTGTTGCCATCTGTTTTGCCACGAAACTCAAGCCCTCTTGTCCATGCAAATATAGAAGCAATCGGGTTGGTAGAAGTTGGTTTGCCAGCCTGGTGATCCCTGTAGTGGCGGGTTACAGTACCATGAGCCGCTTCTGCTTCCATGGTTTTTCCATCAGGAGTAACCAGTACGGAGGTCATTAAACCAAGTGAGCCAAAGCCTTGTGCCACGGTATCGCTTTGCACGTCACCATCATAATTTTTACAAGCCCAAACAAAATTACCGTTCCATTTTAAAGCGCTTGCAACCATATCATCAATCAGGCGATGTTCGTATGTGATACCCGCTGCCTCATATTGTGTTTTAAATTCAGCCTGGTACACTTCTTCAAAAATATCTTTAAAACGGCCATCGTATTTTTTAAGAATGGTATTTTTTGTAGAAAGGTACAATGGCCATTTTTTTGTAAGCGCCATATTGAAACAGCTTCTTGCAAAACCATAAATACTTTCATCGGTATTGTACATACACATGGCCACACCATCGCCTTTGTAATTGTATACTTCAAAAGTCTGCGCCTCGCCACCGCCTTCTGGCGTAAAGGTCATGGTTAACTTTCCTTTTCCTTTTATCACCGTATCTGTAGCACGGTACTGGTCGCCAAAGGCGTGACGGCCAACAATGATAGGGGCTGTCCAGTTGGTTACCAATCTTGGTACATTCTGCATCACAATGGGCTCACGAAACACAGTACCATCAAGGATGTTCCGGATAGTGCCGTTGGGTGATTTCCACATTTGTTTCAGGCTGAATTCTTTTACCCTTGCTTCGTCAGGTGTAATGGTAGCACATTTAATACCTACGCCAAATTCTTTAATTGCGTTGGCCGCGTCAATGGTAACCTGGTCGTTGGTCTCATCGCGGTATTCCATGCCAAGGTCATAATATTTAATATCCAGTTCCAGGTAAGGAACAATGAGTTTGTCTTTAATAAATTTCCAGATGATCCTTGTCATCTCATCTCCATCCAGCTCAACCACCGGATTGGCAACTTTAATTTTGGCCATGATTTGATTTTTTTTTGCAAATGTACATTAATCGAAAGAATCTGGATGCCGCTGCTCGAATTCTCAGGTTGCTACAAACTACTGCTTTTCTTCAACATCACATCCGACGTTACCACGCCCATGTTTGCAATAATTTCTTTTCCAAATTCACTGGTTTTTAAGAGAGTGGCGCCACTCATCAAATTATAGAAATCAATGGTTACTCTTTTGCGCATAATCGCTGCCTGCAATGCAGAAGTAATCAGTTCAGCAGCTTCATGCCAGCCCATATATTCCAACATCATGCATCCGCTTAAAATTACAGAGGACGGGTTCATGCTGTCTGTACCGGCAAACTTTGGTGCCGTGCCATGCGTGGCTTCAAATACGGCGTAACCGGTTTTGTAATTGATGTTGGCACCAGGCGCGATTCCAATCCCACCAACTTCTGCGGCCAGTGCATCGGAAATATAATCACCGTTCAGGTTTAAGGTTGCTACCACAGAATAATCTTTGGGAGCAATCAGTATTTGCTGTAAAAAGTTATCAGCAATAATGTCTTTTACCAGTAATTTTCCATCGTGCAGGGCTTTTCGCTGTACCTCGTTGGCGTGTGCTTCGCCATGCTCTTTTTTCAGTTGGTCCCATTCATCCCAGGTAAAAGTTTTATCGCCGTATTCCTGGCGGGCCACTTCATAGGCCCAGTTTTTAAATGCACCTTCGGTAAACTTCATAATATTGCCTTTGTGCACAATGCTTACAGAGGGCAGGTTGTGTTCCAGTGCATAATCAATTGCAGCACGCATCAGGCGCTTGGTGCCTTGCGATGAAACGGGTTTTACGCCAAAGCCCGAATCGCCGGGGAAGCGTATGTTTTTCACACCCATTTCTTCTATTAAAAACTTTTCAAATTTTTGTGCTTCTGCACTGCCGGCCTTCCATTCAATGCCAGCATAAATATCTTCTGTGTTCTCCCTGAAAATGGTCATGTCTACCAGTTCCGGATGCACCATCGGCGAAGGCACACCTTTGAACCATTTTACCGGCCTCACGCAGGCAAACAAATCAAGATCCTGCCGCATGGCAACGTTCAGCGAACGGATACCTCCGCCAATGGGCGTTGTTAAGGGGCCTTTTATAGAAATGATATAATCTTTTGCAACCTGCAATGTTTCAGCCGGAAGCCATTCGCCGGTTTGGTTGAAAGCTTTTTCACCGGCCAGCATTTCTTTCCACTCAATTTTTCTATTGCCGCCGTAAGCTCTTTCAACAGCGGTATCAAATACCACTTGTGCCACTTTCCAGATTTCAGGTCCAATACCATCGCCTTCAATAAAAGGAATGATTGGATCGTTGGGTACATTGAGTTTGCCGTTACTGCCCATGCTGATTTTTGCTGCCATAATATGTTTTTAAAGATATGTATATGAATTACTGTAAAGATAAGCTGCCGTATTAAAATTTAATGGCACAATTCACCCATCCATTATCGAATACCACGTTATCCAGCTTTTTATAAAAATTAATAGCCGGCTCATTCCAATCCAATACCTGCCAGGAGATGCCTGCATATTTTCGTGCTTTCGCTTCTTCAAATAACTGATCAAACAACAGTTTTCCAACGCCCATACCACGCAGCTTTTCTGTAACGAGCAAATCTTCCAGGTACATGGTTTCGCCCTTCCAGGTTGAATACCGGGTGTAGTATAAGGCCAGCGCCTGCACGATTGCCACCCCTGACTCATCGGTTTGTTCCGCCACAAAAGCCGTCCAGACAGGGTTTGGGCCAAAGCCTGCATTGACAAAATGGTCCAGCGTTACCGTCACTTCCTCTGGTGCTCTTTCATACACGGCCAGTTCATAAATCAATTCCATCATGCGTGCACAATCTTCTTTAACCGCCTTTCTGATAACAATACTCATAAAATAATTAGTGTTTTTTCAAAATTCGCACAAAGCCTTCATATTGTGGGAATAAAATAAATCAACCGTGTTTTTGCATTAGCAACAGACAGCTTAACTTGCATCCATGCAACAATATCTTCAGCTTCTTAAACATATTAAAGAAACCGGTACAGATAAAAGCGACCGTACCGGAACGGGTACACGCAGTGTTTTTGGTTACCAGATGCGCTTTGATCTTAGCAAGGGTTTTCCATTGGTAACTACTAAAAAATGCCACCTGAAAAGTATCATTTATGAACTATTGTGGTTTTTGCAGGGCGATACCAATATCGATTATTTAAAACAACACAACGTAAAAATATGGGATGAGTGGGCGGATGAAAATGGCGATCTTGGTCCGGTATATGGCAAGCAATGGCGTAGCTGGCAAGGTGCAGATGGAGTAGAGGTGGACCAGGTAAAAGACCTGATTCACCAGATTAAAACAAACCCCGATAGCCGCCGCATGATCATCAGCGCCTGGAATGTGGCCGATTTGCCAAAGATGAAACTGATGCCTTGTCATTGCCTGTTTCAGTTTTATGTCGCCAACGGAAAATTAAGTTGCCAGTTGTATCAGAGAAGTGCGGATGTCTTCCTTGGTGTACCTTTTAATATTGCTTCTTACGCTTTGTTAACGATGATGATTGCGCAGGTATGTGGACTTGAACCGGGGGAATTTGTGCACTCATTTGGCGATGTGCATTTATACAATAATCATTTCGAGCAGGCAGATTTACAATTAAGCAGAACACCTTTCCCTTTACCACAAATGAAAATAAATCCGGCTGTGAAAGATATATTCGATTTTACATTCGAAGATTTTGAATTGTTGAATTACCAGAGCCATCCGGCGATCAAAGCGCCGGTGGCGGTGTAGGCCCTCCAACCCTCAGGGGAACTTTGGAGCGGGCAATTTGCATGTCAATTGTTTCGCTCTAAAAATTCAGCTGTTTTTAAAAAGGGATAAAAAAGATTGTTATGATTAATGAAGGAATAAATAGAGCAGATTCAAAAAATCCCTCCCTGGAAGAAGTGAGGCCGACCATCGCGATGATAGTAGCCGCCTCCGAAAACAACGCCATTGGAAAAGACAACCAGTTGCTTTGGCACTTACCCAACGACCTGAAGTTCTTTAAAAATACAACCTGGGGTTTTCCGGTCATTATGGGCCGTAAATCATTTGAGTCGGTAGGCAAGGCATTGCCAGGCAGAACCAATATTGTGGTGACCAGCCAGCAAGACTGGAAAGCGCCTGATGCCATCAGGGTAGCATCCATCGAAGAAGGAATTCAACAAGCCATTGCGAAAACTAACAGCAAGTTGATTTTTATCACGGGTGGCGGTGAAATTTACAAACAGTCGATGGATATTGCCGATTCTATTTACATGACAAGGGTGCATGCGCAATTAGAAGGAGATACTTTTTTTCCGGTGATTGATGAAAATAAATGGACGCTGGTGTCTAATGAAGATTTTGATGCAGACGAAAAACATGCTTATTCCTACAGTTTTCAAATCTGGAAGAAAATATAATGCTACAAACAAGAGTTATCATCTACCATTCATAAATCATCACTTGTATTCAGCTTTTCAATTAGCAAAAAAATACCTTCACTATTATTTAACTGCATCCAATGGAAAGGGCCATGGTATTCATTCTCCTTTTGTATTTGATTTTATAACGCATGTATTGACGGATAAAAAACAATACGATTGTTACAAGGAAATTGAAGCAAAAAGGAAGCAATTAAAACAGGATAACACCGTAGTTAAAGTAGAAGATTTTGGTGCCGGATCTGGTAAGATTAAATCCAATCAGCGGGTTGTAAAAGCGATTGCATCGTCTTCCTTAAAACAACCCAAATACGCACAATTGCTGTTTAGAATGGTGCAATATTACAAACCGCAACAGGTTCTGGAACTGGGCACCTCGCTTGGCGTTACCACTGCATACCTGGCGAGTGGAAATTTGGCTGCAACTATTTATACCTGCGAAGGCGCGGAACAAATAGCAACCATTGCACAAAATAATTTCAACCGGCTGTCGTTAAAAAATATTGTTTTGGTGACAGGTAACTTTTCAACAACATTGCCATCGTTGCTGGATAAAATGAACGTTGTTAATTTTGCCTTTGTGGATGGCAACCATCGTAAAGAACCAACGCTGCAATACTTTCAGCAATTGCTAAACCATGCTGCTAACGATACAATACTGGTGTTTGACGATATTCACTGGAGCGCTGGAATGGAAGAAGCCTGGGCTGAAATTCAACAGCACCCGGCCGTTACCCTTACAATTGATCTTTTTTTTATTGGCATTGTTTGCATCAGCAGCGCTGTTAGAGTAAAGCAGCAATTTGCCATTAAGTATTAACAGTTGTACAAAAGATGTTTTGCTTACTAAAAGAGTGCATCACAACGCTAAAGGACTGGCATCATAACGGTCACGCATTTTGGCAAACCATTTTTCGTTACCTTTAATTTAATTATTTCTACTTATGATCATTGGCGTTTTGAAAGAACCAGCTCCCGAAACCAGAGTCTCTTTACTTCCCGAACATGTAACCTTTCTGAAAAAATGGAATGTGGATGTGTTGATTGAAGATAACGCCGGCGCTACGGCTTTCGCCTCCAACAGCGGTTATGAAGCAGCCGGTGCTACGATTGTTTCACGCAAACAAATTCTTGAAACAGCGCCCATCATTTTATCCATCAGCAATTTTACCGGGGAAGATATTGCTGCACTTAATGAAAATGCCATTGTATTAGGCGTATACCAGCCTTTGTTTCATTATCAGGAAATCAGAAACTGGGCTGCAAAAGGGCTGACAGTTTTTAGCATGGATATGCTGCCGCGGACAACCCGTGCGCAAAGCATGGACGTGTTGAGCAGCCAGGCAAATATTGCCGGTTACAAAGCCGTACTTACAGCCGCTAATTTATTTCCCAAATATTTCCCCATGTTTATGACGGCCGCAGGAAGTATACCTCCGGCAAAAATGCTGATACTCGGTGCAGGTGTCGCAGGATTGCAGGCAATTGCTACCAGCAAAAGGCTGGGTGCGGTTGTGGAAGTATTTGATACCAGACCAGCCGTAAAAGAAGAAGTGATGAGCCTGGGCGCCAGGTTTGTAGAAGTGGAAGGTGCTGCAGACGCCAGCAAGGCAGGCGGTTATGCCGTTGAACAAACAGCAGAGTTTTTACAAAGACAAAAAGCAAAAATTGCAGAGAGTGTGGCCAAAGCAGATATCATCATAACCACGGCGCAAATCCCAGGAAAGCCAGCGCCGGTATTACTTACAACCGATATGATCAATGCCATGAAAAACGGTTCGGTCATCATTGATCTTGCAGCCGCAACAGGCGGGAATACCGAGCTTACCAAAAATGATGAAACAGTCCATCATAACGGAGTTAGTATTGTGGGTACTTCAAGATTGCCAGGAACGATGCCATCGGATGCCAGTAAATTATACGGAAAAAATATCCTTAATTTTTTACAACTCATCATCAATAAAGAAGGACAACTGAATTTAAATTTTGAAGATGACCTGGTGAAGGGAACCTGCATTGCGCATGACAAAGCGGTAACGAATGAAAGAGTGAAGACACTGGTTGGATAAAGAGGTTAGCGCTGCGGCGAAAAAATATATTACATCAAGAGCATTGAATTATGGAAAGTATTTTAAATTTTATTTCATCTAACCAGCAGATTATCTACATCGTAATCCTGATGATTTTTGTTGGCATCGAAGTGATTGGTCATGTACCAAGCGTGCTGCACACGCCGCTGATGAGCGGTGCCAATGCTATACATGGCGTGGTAATCATCGGTGCCATCATTGTAATGGGCAAAGCCGAAACTGATAATTACCTGGCCCTCGGTCTGGGCTTTTTAGCGGTGATATTAGGCACCTTAAATGTGGTAGGTGGTTTTGTGGTAACCGATAGAATGCTGGAAATGTTCAAGAAGAAAAAAGCATCCTGATAGACCAGCATGCACAAAGAGTTTACTCAAATGCAAATGATCAAAAAATATTAAACACATAAACACAACCTTCTCCATTTACCCTTTTTTGAAAAATAAGTGGGGCCTTTATTTATGGAACTAAACTTACTCACAATTTGTTACCTCATAGCATCAGTAACATTTATCCTCGGGTTAAAAATGTTGTCCAATCCTGTCAGTGCCCGTAGAGGCAACCTGGTAGCGGCTTTTGGAATGACAGTCGCCATTTTTGCCACCATTTTTTTATATGAAGACAATGGGGAAAAACTACACAACTATGTTTGGATATTTGCTGGTTTAATCATCGGTACCATTGCAGGTACCCTGGCTGCAAAAAAAGTAAAAATGACGGCCATGCCGGAAATGGTAAGCCTCTTTAACGGAATGGGTGGCGCCTGTGCCGCATTAATTTCGGCCGCGGAATTTTATCATATTTATGAACTGCATAAAGATTCACCTGCCACCGCATTTGCTGAACTTGCAACAGTTGGCCATTATATCACTATTGTAGCAGGTGCTATCATCGGTACAATTTCTTACACCGGCAGTATAATTGCCTGGGGTAAATTAAACGGCAGGATAAAAGATTATTCATTTAATGGGCAACACATCGTGAATATGTTTGTGCTTGTGCTGGTAATTGTTGCAGCAGTCTGGGCCTATCAGTCTACACTTGGTAATATCCTTATACCATTTATGCTCATTGGTTTTTTTGCACTCATCTACGGCGTTTTATTTGTAATGCCGATTGGCGGTGCGGACATGCCGGTAGTAATTTCTTTACTCAATTCCTTTACTGGTGTGGCGGCTGCCTGCGGCGGCTTTTTATATGATAACAAGGCCATGCTCACAGGCGGTATTTTAGTAGGCGCTGCCGGAACTCTGCTGACCATCCTGATGTGTAAAGCGATGAACCGGTCTTTGACAAATGTGCTGATTGGATCTTTTGGCGGCGGTAATAAAACAACCGCGGTTGAAGGTGCAGCGGGCCCCCAGGGAAATTACAAAGAAATCAGCCTGGCAGATGCTGCCATGGTAATGGCCTATGCAAACCGGGTAATGATTGTACCAGGCTACGGACTGGCAGTGGCGCAGGCCCAGCATACATGTCACGAACTGGAAAAGATACTGGAAGAAAAAGGGGTAGAAGTCCAGTACGCCATTCACCCGGTAGCAGGCCGTATGCCGGGCCATATGAATGTTTTGCTTGCAGAAGCAGATGTGAGCTACGATAAATTGCTTGAAATGGAAACGGCCAACGACGTTTTTAAAACAACGGATGTGGTACTGATACTGGGTGCCAACGATGTGGTTAATCCGGCTGCCAAAAATGATGCGCAATCTCCTATTTATGGCATGCCGATACTGGAAGTAGAGCAGGCCAAAACCGTAATTGTAAATAAGCGCAGTATGAAACCCGGTTACGCAGGCATAGAGAACGACCTTTTCTTTCAACCCAAAACCTCCATGTTATTCGGTGATGCCAAAAAAGTATTGCAGGATCTTTGTACCGAAATAAAGGCAGTTTAGTAATGGCACTTTAAACATATAATAGCATAAAATCCTTTTTTCTTACCGCAGAATGCCGTAATTTACATACAGCATCTTAACCTTTCACCTCCTTAAAATTGATTGCCATGCTTAAAGTTGCCGATATTTTAAAAAACAAGGGAAAAAACGTTTACTCAGTAACACCTGATACCTCTGTGTATGACGCACTTACCATTATGGGCCAAAAAAATATTGGCGCATTGATGGTTATAGAAGGTGAAAAACTGAAAGGGATTTTTTCTGAAAGGGATTATGCCCGTAAAGTGGTGCTGGTTAACAGAACATCCAGGGAGACCATGATCAGTGAAATTATGACAACCAATGTAATTACGGTATCGTCTTCAGATAGCATCGATCATTGCATGGAACTCATGAGCGGCAAAAAAATCAGGCACCTTCCTGTATCAGATAATGGCAGTGTAGCAGGCCTTATTTCTATCAGTGATGTGGTTACAGCCATTATCGAATCGCAGAAGGAAACTATCTCTTATTTGCACAATTATATTTCCCAGTAGTAAATTTTGTAAACAGCAGGTTTTTAAAATGATGGCTTTGAGGCCAAATGGGAATTCTATATTTTGACATTTTCGCCAGAATTCGGCATATCAGACCTGTTCTCTGCACCATCGGATTTTTAAGTTTATGCAATGGTCTTTATTTAACGAAAGCTGTTTTCTTTTTACAATATTTTTTGTTGCTGCAACAAGGCAAAGCGGCCCAGCATTTCGAGCATGCCGCCCTGTGCTACCAGGTTAAGCGTGTGCTGTTTTCCCATCAGACCATCATCGTTTTTATTTGTATCCAGTGCGGCATCAATGCAGTCTTTAAAGGCAAGGATATATTTTTTATCAGGGTTATATTTTAGCAAGTGTTGATACGCTCTCAACAATACAGCACTAAACCAGTAGTCATCTTTAAAATGTTTATTGGCAACAAAAAAGCCCACGGAACTATCCGCAATGGCGGTAGCCTGCCGAAGGTATTTTTTATCATGCGTACATTCATACAGGTAAACATTTGCCTGCAACATGGTGCCGGTGTTATAGGAATATTCCTTTTTATCAACCCGGTAATTATCCGTTTTAATATTATCGTAATACAGACCTGAAGGCGACCTGAGATTTGCATTTACCCAATTGTACAACAGCAAAGCGGTATCAAGATAAGCCTGTTGTTTCGTTGCCTGGTACAACTGCAGCGCTAAAATAATTCCAGGTCCGTTACTGCAGGTATTTTTTGATTTTTTATTATCTTCCTGCCAATACAAACCGCCGCCAGTAAGCGTATCGTAAGCCGACATTATAAAACGGTAAATTTCTTTTCCTGTTGCCAGCCATTGTGTTTGCCTCGTACGTTTAAAGGCATCCATAGCCGTAATCCCAATCCATTGATTGTCGTCGTAAAAGCGGCTGCCTCCGCCCAATGCCATTGCATAGGATGCATACCCGGGCGCAGGCGGAAATGTATTGTGGTATTTTTCAATTATTATAAAATCGGGTTGCAACAAATCTGGTTTACCCAGTAATTCCATTTCGTTATCTGCCTGTAATAAGGCGCAAAGCGGCCATAAAAAAGATACAGGTCTTCCATCTTTTTCCGGTTCAGCAGTTTCTTTATAAAAGCCGGAACTATCAATAAAAAAATGCTGGCGGATGCTTTGGTGAAGCAGCTCCATTTGTTGTTTATAATTTTTTACCTGTGCCTGTGCTGTAACACCATACCAACAAAAAAACAGGAAAATAATCAGTCCTTTAAAATTCAGTTGACTGCGTTGCATTGTGATTTTAAATTAGAAAAAGGGTTGACAAATAATAGTTCGTCTTACCTGCAAACTACCATAAAAATTGGTACTATCATGTTTCTTTTCATTCATTTGTTATGCATTTTTAAACAAATCGGTTTAACATCTGAAGACTTTCTTGTTAAGTTATTTTTTAATGGAGGCTATCAACATTCAGTTTCAATCACATTCAGTACCGGCTGTCCGAAGCTCCCGAAACCGGAGCCTTTGGCCACGGCGGGCCTGCCGAAACGGCATTTATCATGAGCTTTGCGGTGGACTATGAGTGCACACTGCTGACAGAGATTTACACTGCTGAATGCTTAGAGGAATACCTGCCTTATACATTGGCAGACCCTGATTTTCCGGAACAGGACGGCCCCAAAGAAATGGAAGGAGTGTTCTATAATCCACCGGTACATAAAGCACCCTAAGTCATTCAGCAAAAATATAAGGACAACTTTGTTACTTATGGTGTAACAACGTTAAGGCTGGAAGAACAGTAATAAAAAACGCGTTTAAACTGCTTAGCGAATGCGGGCGCCTCAATCAAACCGCCAGTTCCTTTTCAAAACAAACGCTGTTTGTCATGCTTTGATACTGGCCGTAGTTGGGAATTATTTTATAGTTGCTTTTCTTGTACAAGGCAATTGCTTCCGGCTGATTTTTGCCTGTTTCCAGTACACATTTTTTATAGCCCAGCTCGACGCTCCAGGTTTCAAGCATTTGCAGCATGGCCGATGCAATGCCTTTACCACGGTAAGCGGGTAAAACAAACATGCGCTTTACTTCCATCGTATCCGGGTTCAATTCCCTGATGGCCCCGGAACCAGCCGGCACATCGCCATCATAAGCCACCAGCGCATATTTTATGGTTGCGGTTTTGTTAAACTGTGCATAAAATGCATGCTCATCACCGTCGCGGATTTTTAAGTCTGCGTCTAATTGTTGTACCAACTCCCGGAAATGACTGTCATCCGAATTTGTTCTTTTTATTGTAATCATAATAGAATTAGGCTGAAAAAAACAGGCGACCAGCAGCCCGTTTTCTGCTATTTGCTAAAGTAACAAAATTAATACAACACATAAGAGCATATAAAATTGTCGTTGTTTATTTGACCTCATGGATTTCTAAATTGGCCATTTAGTAGTTGAGACGTTAAGCTTAGAAATAGAATGATGTCTTTGCGACTAAACGCATGTAATGAGTTGCGGCCTGACGACGCAACAATTTTAATTGTAGGATAATCCTTTCATAAAAACAACTGTAAGTAAAATTATTCGATGTATTGAGTCAGGTGATTTTTAACCTGGCCTTTACCGTTCTTCGGCTAAATGGCGGGTTTAATATTGGGTAACATTCAGGTAATGTGCCTTTATATATCCCGTAACATTTATCACAACGGATTATTATCAAAAGAGTGCCCATTTTGTTTCCAATTATGTGATCAGTTTTGCCAATAAAACCTACATCAGAAAAGATACTGCTGCAGTAAAAACAAAAGGAGTTCACCGCCATTGAAACAGTTGTATTTTTTATTTGGGAATTGTAAAATAAAAGGTACTTTCTTTTCCTTCTTCAGATTACAGCTATATTTCATACCTCATGGCAATATTGAAGTGTAAGTGAATCGAATGGATGAATCAATTCCAATAACGATTTCCGTTCAGCTCTGTGGGAGCGTATCCCCGGGTTTTTTCAGCAGCTACGCTGATAGACACAAAAACTACCTGGCTGTTGATCGTACAGATTACATCAGGTGATAAACCAAGTACATTGTTAAACTCATTTTTTACTTTCTCAACTGCCTGCAGGTGAGTATTTCACTTGTGATATTGCCCGATTGCAGTCTGCACCAAATATTTCGTCTGATTGTTGAAGATTTTATGATCAAAGGTTACTGTTTTAGTTGGACGCCATTCATTGTAGCTGTATGGTGTAAAAAATTCAACCACCAGATCTCAGTATACGTTGAAGCATTTACCATTGATGTTTCCCAACAATGATTCACCCGGTTTAATGCGGAGTGTTGAAAAATTTCCCCTTAAAAATTATGTTGCATTCCCCAACCGGTACTGTAAAGTATTTGTCCACCCATATTTGCGACTGATTAAGGGAGCTGAATGTTGGCAGGTATTTGGTAAGTATACCTCCGTAAAATAATAACCTGAAATCAATTTACTCTTTTAACGGTTCAAATAATGCCTAATCAAATTTTTACAGCCGGTCTTCATAATATGGCAGACCAGGTATATTTTTTTAAGTCGTTTTTCCGCAACATTTTTAAAAAAGGATTTGAGTGGGAAGAATTGTTTCGCCAAACCTACCTGATTGGATATAAATCAACAGGCATAATTACATTAACGGGATTTATACTGGGTATTGTATTAACACTGCAATCTCAGCCTACCATGAAAGAATTTGGAGCTGAAAGTTATATTCCCCGCATGGTATCTGTTTCTGTTATAAGAGAAATAGGACCCGTAATTATCGCCTTGATCTGCGCAGGAAAGGTAGCCTCTGGTATTGGGGCGGAGTTGAGCAGTATGAATGTTACAGAACAGATTGAAGCCATGGAAGTATCCGGGGCTAACCCTGTCCAGTTTTTAGTAGTTACACGTATACTGGCTTGTATTGTTATGATACCGCTGCTGACGATTTTTGCAGACGCTATGGCTTTGGTTGGTGGTTTTACAGCTACTATCCTAAGCGGGGATATTACCGCCAAGCTCTATTTTACCAATGCCCTTACCATATTGGATTACAGCGATTTATTGCCTGCACTTTTCAAGACGATACTTTTTGGATTTGCCATTGGTTTTGTGGGTTGCTTTAAAGGCTTTACTTCTAATAACGGTACGGCCAGCGTAGGACTTGCGGCAAACTCCGCCGTTGTAACAGCTTCTGTGTGGATTATTATTATTGATGCCATTGTTGTACAGGTTACCAATTCAATTTTATACAGTTAAAACAATGGAAGCAGAAAAAGTAATAGAAGTAGAAAACCTGGTGAAAAGCTTTGGAACCAGGGAAATACTTTCCGGTATCAGTTTTAATGTACACAGGGGTGAGAATGTGGTGATACTGGGTAAATCTGGAACAGGTAAATCAGTAACCATTAAATGCATTGCGGGCTTGCTTAAACAGGATGAGGGTTCATTAAAAGTATTTGGCGAAGACGTAAATGAACTGGATGAAGATGCACTGAAAGCGTTACGCTGCAGGTTGGGATTTTTATTTCAAAGTGCCGCCTTATACGATTCCATGACAGTGCGGGAAAACCTGGCATTTCCCTTAAAGCGGGTGCTAAAGATAAAAGACAAAGCAGAAATTGAAAGCAGATGTATTGAGGTATTACGTTCCGTAGGCCTGGAAGATGCCATTGATAAAATGCCTGCAGACTTAAGTGGTGGCATGCGTAAGCGGATGGGGTTGGCCCGCACACTCATTGTTAAACCGGAAATTATTTTATATGACGAACCAACTACCGGTCTTGATACCATTACATCAAAAGAAATCAGCAGTTTGGTGCTGGAAATGCAGGAGCAGTATGATGCAACATCTGTAATAATAACGCATGATATACCGTGTGCAAAAATTACTGCCGACAGGGTGTTGATCCTGCATGAGGGCAAATGCCTTGCTGAAGGCACTTATAAAGAGCTTGAAAACAGCGACAACGAATTTATACGCTCATTTTTTAAATAATCAACATGAATATTTCTGCGGGTCAAAAAACAAGAACCGGAATCTTTGTCGTAATCAGTCTGCTATTGTTGGTTGGATTGATATTTTTGATCGGAAAACAAAAAAATTTATTCAGCCGCACGTTTTTAGTGTATGCCAATTTTAAAAATATTGCTGGTACAAAGGAGGGCAATTTTGTACGTTTTGCAGGTATTAATATCGGTACAGTACAAACTATTACTATTGTTAACGACACCACTGTTCAACTGGCATTGAGCATTGATGATAAAGTAAGGCAGTATATAAAAACAGATGCTGTTGCCAGTATTGGAAGCGATGGTTTGATGGGTGATAAACTGATAATGATTGCACCCGGCAATACCGGATCTGCCGTGGCAAAAAGCGGTGACGTATTGCTGAGTTCCAACCCGTTAAATGTCGATAAAATAATGAACAACCTTGCTAAAATTGCCGATAATGCTACCGTGCTAACGGAAGGGTTGGCAGATATCGTTACCAAGGTGAATCAGGGTAAAGGCTCACTGGGCCGCCTGATGAACAACGATAACCTTGCCCGCAAAATGGAAAATACCATAGCAACAGCCAATGAAACTGCTGCCAGTATTAAAACCACCTCCAATACGGTAAACGAAAATATGCAGGCAGTAAAGGGCAGTTTTTTACTGAGGGGTTATTTTAAACGAAAGGAGAAAAAGCGGATTAAAGATTCAATCGATAAAGCTAACAAAATGATAGCTCCTGAAAAGCTAAAGAAAGAAGGTAACAAAAAGGACGAAGCTAAAAAGGAAGATGCCCAAAAGGAAAATTGACATGCGTTTGATCCAGCACTTGCAAATATCCTTTTGAGATCTTGCTATAAAAAATTGCACTTCCGTCTATGTCGGCCTGTCGGAAGTGTTGCGGATAAGCCCTATACCAGCTCCAAAGAAAATGATACCCAATATGCCGTACATCACAATAGTTTTGATACTGTGTGTATTGCTACCGGAACTCATAAAATAATACCCCGCAGTGATTAAACCGATAACACCCAATAAGGTGAGTATGATTCCAATAATTCTTTTTTCCATGATAATTTTTTAAAACAATTGCAAACGGAATGCCGTTTTAAAACTGCGTTAAAAAATTATCTGTAGAATAAATAATAACCATGATAACTTCTGGTTGAAGTTGGAAAGTCGGGGTATGATAAACTTTTTTTATTGCATCAAACACATTGCGGTCGCAGCTCAATATTCCATAATCTCAATCTTCCTGAAATCCATAGGATGGCTATTGGATTGCAATGAAATGTAACCACTCGTTACAGCGTCCTTACTGCCAACAATAAATTTCTTTCCCTCTGCATGGGCTGCGTCATAATGCGGATTTTCGAACTGAAGAATTTGTTCCCCATTTACGAAATGCATGATTCTTCCATTGTTCACATCAATTTCAGCCGTCACCCATTCATCGCCATTGAACGTTTCTTTTACCGTTGGCGCCGTGCAATAATCTGTATTTCTTTTTCCATCAATTTCAACATACATGCCCGAGGCGCATATTTCACCGGTGGGTCTTTCAGTTTTTCCATCACCGCCATGCAGGTTATACTCCAGGCAAACAGGAAATTGTTGATTTAAACCTACTGTAGCCGGTGGCTGGCAATAATACTGAATCCCCCCATCTTTAAAACCCCATGAAGGTGCGCCGGGTGTCAGTTTACCAACAAACCGATACTCTACTTTTAATCGAAAATTGCTGAATTTTTTGTTGAAATACAAAGCGCCGAAACGGTTGGCAAAACTGTCGTATTGATCATACCGCGTGCTTAAAATACCGTTCTCAACACGAAAGGTTTTTCCGAAATTATCACCCAGTTTATGGCCATTTATTTTAGCTTCCCAACCCTGCAAATTCTTTCCGTTAAACAGGCTTGTCCATTTACTGTTAGTGCGTCCTGTTTCGTTCAGCCTTACCGTTGTGCAACCCTGTACTATAAAAAGTAAAAATATTGCCAGCCATTGACTTTGTTTCATATTAAAAATAATTTTGGGTAAGATAAGGAATTAACGGGGTTTACAAAATTAATGCAGGCTGGCAGATGTTGAAATTTATGGGTTAACTTCCGGCAATAAAACAACCAGTAAAAACATGTCTAAAATATTTTTTGTAAGCCTGGTAATGACCAGCTTTTTTAACGTAGCCACCGCTCAGAAAATGAAACGTTTTGATGAAAAGAATCTACAGGTAAGCTGGCGGTTGATCACTAATCATTACAAGCAATCAACGGATGCGTATTGCGCTTTTACCATTTCAAATAAAGGCAAAACACCGTTGCCTTCAGGCGGATGGGCTATTTATTTTTCTTCGAACAGCGATATTGCAACCACTATTGCTCCATCAGGCCTTGAGGTAACACATATCAATGGTGATATTTTTAAACTCTATCCTGCGGCAGGTTTTAAGCCCATTGCGGCGAAGGACTCAGCGGTTATAGAATACATTTCCCCCGGGTTGTTGCTCAACCGGTCATTGGCTCCGTCAGGTCTATACATTGTATGGGACGTTGATCCGGCCAATGGATTTCCCATCGCCAATTATACTACAGGGTCTTTACAAAATGCTACTGCCGGGTTGGTAACACCAGCAATAATTTACCAGAAAAACAGTGCGACAAAAGATATTCCAGCAACACAGCTACCAAAAATATTTCCTACACCAGTAAGCTATAAAGAAACGGGTGGTGCATTTTTATTAAGTGCGGAGGTCACCATTCAAACGGATGCTGCGTTTCAAAAAGAAGCTGGTTATTTATCGCAGGTGTTGGGCAGTGTAATTGGCGGAAAGCCTTTGACGATTGGCGGCGGCGCTAAAACAATAGCGTTGCAAAAAGCTGACATGCCACAGGAAGCTTATAAACTTTCCGTAAGGAGCAACGGCATTGTGATATCAGCAGGCTCCGGTGCAGGCATTTTTTATGGCATTCAATCGCTGCGCTCAATGATGCTTCCCGCCACAGGCGTCACACAAACAAGCGTTTCTATCACGACCGTGGAAGTACAGGATGCGCCCCGGTTTGGGCTTAGAAGCCTGATGCTGGATGTGGCAAGAAATTTTCAACCGAAACAGGAAATTTTAAAAGCACTTGATTTAATGGCGCAATACAAAATGAATGTACTGCATTTTCATTTCAGCGATGATGAAGGCTGGCGAATTGAAATACCATCATTGCCTGAGCTGACTGCCATCGGTGCTAAACGCGGCCATACGCTGGACAGCAAAACCATGTTGCCTGCCTGCTATGGAACGGGGCCTGTTGCAGGAAAAGGTGCAGGCAGTGGCTTTTATACAAGGAATGATTTTATTGAAATACTGCAATACGCAAAAGACCGCTACATAGAAGTGATTCCGGAAATCGAATCGCCGGGTCATGGAAGAGCGGCCATTAAAGCGATGGAAGCACGGTATGACCGGTTAATGAAAGCTGGTGACAAAACTGAGGCAGAGCGATATTTATTGAGCGACGGCAACGACCAGTCTGTATACAGCTCCGCACAAATGTGGAAAGACAATGTGATGTGTGTGGCATTGCCATCCGTGTACAGTTTTATGGACAAGGTAACCGATGAATTGATTGCCATGTACAAAGAAGCCGGTGCACCACTCAGTACCATTCACATGGGCGGAGATGAAGTGCCCTCGGGCGTTTGGGAGAAATCGCCGGTAAGTTTACAACTGTTAAAAACCGAAACCGGACTGAAAGAAATCAACGACCTCTGGTATTACTACTATACAAAGGTTAATAAAATGCTGCAGTCAAAAGGCCTGTTTATGTCGGGTTGGGAAGAAGCGGGTATGCGTAAAACAACACTGGACGGGGCGAAAACACTCATCGTTAATCCACGCATGGCCAATGATAATATCCGCCTGCATGTATGGAATAATATGGTTGGATGGGGCAATGAAGATTTGCCTTACCGGTTGGCCAATGCAGGGTATAAAGTAGTACTCTCCTGCGTGAGCAACAACTATCTTGACTTGTCGTATTTTAAATCGCCTGATGAGCCGGGTTATTACTGGGGCGGTTTCCAGGATATTGACAAACCGTTTTATTTTATGCCCTACGATGTGTATAAAACCACAAAGGAAGATGCCGCCGGCAATCCGCTTGATCCCTCTTATTTTAAGGGTAAAGACAGGCTGACGGATTTCGGCAAATCCAATATAGCTGGTGTGCAGGGTTTGTTGTGGGGCGAAAATATCCGGTCGGCCGATGCTAGAGATTATATGTTATTGCCCAAAGTGCTGGCCGTAGCAGAAAGGGCATGGGCCAGCGATCCTGCATGGGCGGGCATGCAGGACAAAGCCGCCTTTCAACAGGCTTACAATGAAGCCTGGTCTGTATTTGCCAATGTGATAGGCAAAAGAGAATTGCCAAGGCTGGATGAACTGGCCGGCGGGTTTAACTACCGCATTCCTACGGTAGGTGCTGTTGCAGAAAACGGAAAAGTAGTGGCCAATATACAACTACCCGGATTGACGATCCGTTATACTACCGACGGAACAGAGCCCACCCTGAATAGTAAAATATACGAAGGTCCGGTGGCAGAAAAAGGCACCATTCGTTTAAAAGTATTTAATAATAAAGGTCGCGGGGGCAGAACGATCAGTGTTGAAAATAAGTAACTGGTAAAAATACTTTTTTGGATGACCGGTGTTGGTTACAGAATATTTTATTGTGTACCTTAATGTGATAATACGCTTGCAAAATAAAAATGACATATGAAAAAGTTAATGCTTCCTGCGGTATTGCTTGTATTGATTGCGGTACAGCTATCTTCCTGTAAACAAAGGGCCAGCAGTGAAGAAGGATATAACACTACCATTAGTTTTGGCCCTGGTGATGAAAGTAAAATTGTGGAAGCTTTTTTATCCATTAAGGATAGCACGTCCATCTTATTAAGACAAGGTACTTACAAATTCGACAACCTGAGCATTGCGGAAGTCAATCATATCCGGATTAAAGGAGAAGGATATGATAAAACGATTCTTGATTTTTCGGGGCAAACCCAGGGCGGTGAGGGCATCAGGATAACCGGTGTAAAAGGCTTTACGATAGACGCCATGACCATCAGGGATTCTAAAGGAGACCTGATTAAAATAAACAAGAGTCGTGATGTGACCATTACCAACCTGCACGCCGTTTGGAAAACAGCCGACAGCACCAGCGGGGGTTATGCGATATATCCGGTATTGTGTAAAAATGTGCTGATTGAAAATTGTTATGCGGAGGGTTCTTCTGATGCCGGTATTTATGTTGGTCAATCAGACAGTACCATCGTAAGAAAATGTAAGGCGGCGAAAAATGTGGCCGGTTGCGAGATTGAAAATACATCCCATGCACAGGTGTACGACAATGAATTTTACAACAACACTGCGGGCTTCCTGGTGTTTGATCTGCCCGGGCTTTCACAACGGGGCGGCTTTGTGAAAGCATACAACAATTATATTCATGATAATAACAACAGGAACTTCGCCAAGGCCGGCAGCTTTGGCACCATTTCCGGTGTGGGCAACGCGTCGCCCGGTAGCGGTGTAATTATTTTAGCGGCTTCCAATATTGATATTTATGGCAACAGGATCATCAATAATAATTCATCTTCTGTAACCATTGCCTCCGGTTTTTCTGTAGATGAGAAGGCGGCGGAAAAAATCAACGATCAGTATTCTCCCATTTCTACCCATATAAAAATTTATGACAACACCATTGAAATGGGCAATGCTTTTCCGGAACCGGCCTACCAGCATCACATCGGCAAATTACTCGTGGCCATTGAACAAAAACTGAATGCGCAGGATACTGCCAGGAAAAATAAACGTATGCCCTTTATAATGTACGATGGTTTTTCAACCAATATGTTGACCGGCGGAAAGACTGCCAATCCCGATTCCATTTGTATCAACCAGCCGGGCGACAATGTATTTGTGAATTCCGATTTCATCAATATGGCACAGCCTGGAAAATGGCATCCCGATACCAATATGACGGCCTTTATTTGTAAATAGTGTCATCACCGTTTTTTCAAAAGAACGTTTTAATTTTACTTACAAACCTGTAGCATGCGGAAAATGGTTGCTTTAGCGATTGTACTTTTTATGGTGACTGCTTCAGTGGTGAGTATGCATGGTTGTAACAATCAACCACAGCAGACTGCCAATACGGTTGCAGCAAACGAAGCCTTTCAATTTAAAGAAAAACTTTCTGAGTATGGATTTTTTACGAATCAACTCAATGCATTGCAGCCGGCGCAACAGGTGGTGAAATATGAATTGAGTACTCCTTTGTTTACCGATTATGCCGTTAAAGACCGCTTTGTTTTTTTGCCAACAGGCGCCGCTGTAAAATATACATCCTCTGGTGTGCTGGATTTCCCGGACTCCACCATCATCATCAAAAATTTTGCCTACACCAACACAGCCCATCAAAAAATAATGATTGAAACCAGGCTGTTGGTAAAAGATCCGTCAGACAAAAAATGGAAGGTGATGGATTATCTTTGGAATGCTGCACAAACAGATGCGGTGAAACATATCACGGGTGCCCGCATACCCGTCACGTTGCTGGATGACGACGGCAACGCACACACAACTACCTACCAGGTGCCCAACACCAATGATTGTAAAAGATGCCACATCAACAATGAAACCCTTATACCGATTGGTCCTAAAGCAAGAAATTTAAATTATACTATACAAGGGCAAACAGATAATCAGCTGGCGCAATGGACTGCAAAAGGTATGCTGACCGGCTTGCCCGATTTGAGTAAAGTAGAACAATTGCCCAACTGGAAAGACGGGCAGCATTTTACACTGGAACAGAGAGCGAGGGCTTATCTGGATATGAATTGCGCCCACTGCCACACCAAAGGAGGGGATGCTTACAATACCGGTTTGTTTTTGGAATACCAGCAGGCAGATGCGCATCAACTGGGCTTGATGAAAGTACCTGTTTCAGCAGGCGGCGGAGCGGGCGGCATGAACTATGATATTGTTCCCGGTGATGCGACACATTCCATTTTAGCCTACCGGATGAACAGTACAGAAACGGGCACCGCCATGCCCGAACTGGCCCGGACAATTATTCATAAAGAAGGTGTGCAACTGATCAATGACTGGATTCGCAGCATGCCGAAAAAGAAGAATTGAAGATGAGGAATTTGTAAAAAATAGCTAGCCCGGATATTTATTTATTACTGCTATTCAGCTTAGCCATTGCCCTGACCGGAAATGTACCCACGCCTTTAAATTTTGGAGGAATGGCGCTGAAAGTAAAGCCATCTGTTGGTAATAAATATAAGTTGCATAAATGTTCCACGATCAAAATCTCTGCTCCCAAAAGTGTAGTGTGAACAGGCCTGGATTTTCCAGTCGTACTGTCGATATTATGCGAGTCAATTCCAACTAATTTAGCCTGGCAGTCCCGCAGGTATATGGCAGCTCCTTCTGTTAAATGGGGATGGTGCTCATAATATTTTTCGGTGTTCCAGTGAGCATCCCAGCCGGTATGTATTAATACAGCACGGTTGCGTATTTCGTGATTTTTTAAATGTGCTTCTGTTATTTCGAGTGTTGTTAAAAATGGAATTCGGATAACAACCGCGTCAACGTCTGCAAAGCATTCCAGGCCAACCTGTAAAAGGTCTTTGCCATCCTGAAACCGGTGAAACGGGCAATCGATATAAGTGCCTGTGTTGGTAACCATTTCAATTTTTCCAATTTGAAACTCGGTGCCTTCGGCGTAGAATTTTTTTGAATCTTCCCTGCTCAGATAGTCGCATATTATGGGCGCCGGTAAACCTTTATAGGTTATGAGGCCGTGTTCAATGGTGTGGCTTAAATCAATGAATAAATCAGCAGCTGTTTTTTGGGCGATTACTTTTCTTTTATGCGGCTCGACGATAATTTTTTTATTCCAGATTTTGGTCTCACCAACCATCAGCAATTTAAGATCTGCTATTATATAATCAGCAAGCGCCTGGTCAGTAATATCTTCCCCAATTATGTCAAGCCGGAAATCTTCACCCTTTAAATTACCGCCATTGGTAAACTGAATCTCAAAATCAAATTGTACTCTCTTTTCCATATCCCTTTAATTTTTTTGTTGTTATATCTGAAGGTTTCGCAACGCCTGCTGCGCATTCAATCAATTTATAGTTTGTATACTTTCGTCGTGATTAGGGATAAACTTAGGGTAAGTGGTAAATGTAATATTTGATGTTAATCCACAAATTGCAGATATAGCAGCAAACCTGCAGCAACACTCATTATAATCAATGCCGCAAAGCCCAGTATATTGGTGGTGCGACCGTTTACATACTCACCCATTATTTTTTTATTATTGGAAATGTGCAGGATGATGGCAATTAGAACGGGTGCTGTCAAACCATAAAGAATAGCCGTATAGATCAATGCATTTACCGGTGAAATACCAATATAATTCAATGAAAGGCCCAACAGCAAAGAAATGGCGATGATTATATAAAAACCTTTTGCTTCATGAAATTTTTTATCCAGGCCTTCTTCCCAGCCGAACGTTTCTGAAAAGATATAAGAAAGTGACCCGCTTAAAACAGGAATGGCGATAAGGCCTGTGCCGATTACGCCTGCTGCAAAAAGCAGGTAGGCCAGGTTACCTGCCAGCGGTTTTAAGGCCAGTGCTGCCTGCTCCACCGTGTCAATCTGGTGAACACCGGCTTTAAATAAAACAGTGCCGGTGGTAAGAATGATAAAATACATCACAAGCCCCGAAAATGTCATTCCAAAATCTACGTCTGTTTTTATTTCGTCAATCAGTTTCTTGTCTACTATCAGCCGGGCTTCCCGGTTCTTTGTTTCCTCCACTTCAACCGATGCCTGCCAGAAAAAAAGGTAAGGCGAGATCGTTGTACCAAGGATGCCCACCAAAATAGCTATAAAATTTTTATTAAATCGTATCGTGGGGATAAAAGTGGCTTTCAGAATAGCACCCAAATCCTGCTTATATAAAAATGGAACCACAAAATAAACCAGCATAACGATGCATAAATATTTGAGGATGGCTGCAATTCTGAGGTAGGGCAAATAAATAATCAGGCCCAGCAATAACAGTGTAAAAAAAACGCTGAAGAAAGAAGCGTCAACAGCGGGAAATAACAAATTGCCAACGGCGCCCATGCCGGCGATATCAGCGCCAATGTTCATTACAATAGCGGGAAAACTAAATAAGAGCATCAGGTACAAAACAGGCCGGGGGTAATGTTTTTTGAGTGTTCCTGTTAAACCCAGTGACGTAACAATGCCTATTTTTGCACACATTTGCTGAATGGCCGCCATCAATGGAAAAGCAATAATTGAAGTCCACAGCGTTGAAAGTCCATACGCCGCGCCAGCCTGTGAATAGGTTGCTATGCCAGAAGGATCGTCATCACTGGCACCTGTTACAAGTCCTGGCCCCAGCAATTTCCAAAACTTTGATAACCGGTTCGTTTTTTTTATATGGGTCATTTTTATTGCTTAACTAACTTTTATCCATTCATTTGGTGATTGCCCGTCTTAGTTGCATTTGCAAGGGTAAGTTCCGTAAAAAAGTCTTTCCAAAAAAATACTATGTATAACTAGGTGAGCTAACCGGTTTAAAAATTGAAGTCGTGTTGATTGGATAGGTGAAAGTGGTTGTTTTTTACTTGCCCAATGTTGCTGCATTAAAACGTTCTGTTTTCTGGTGCAGCAGGTAGGATATAATACCAGTGGTAATCGTTGTCACGATGGAGTTGCCTAAAATAATTTGAACAACATCGGTCATATAGTTTGATTTTTGAGGATCAGCTATAGTGAGCAAATATCCTGTTTACTTTGCCCTGCTCATTGAAAAACATTACTTCTATGCTCATTTTATTCATCACTGATTTGTAGTACAAGGCCACAGAATGTACACCAGTTGTAACATCCACCAGTTCAAAATGAAGGTCGGGTAATTTTTTTAAGGCCTTGCCCCAATAGTCCGCTACCGCTGCTTTTCCTTTTAGTGAATCCGTATCGCCCCCGGTTGCAATCCGTATCATGGGCGTGGTAATTTCAACATCCTCTGCGTAATGTTTCAGAATGTCATCCAGGTTGTGTGTATTCCAGGATGCGATCCACTCTGCGGCAAATTTTTTTGAATCCATTTCCATTTTATTGATTGTTATTTCTGCAGCCTGTTTACCATTAAGTTTAGCTGCACACATTGAGTTACCGGCTGCGCCAACAAATATAAAAAACTGGCAGCAAAAAAGTCACCAATACAAAACCCGCAGGTATCTTTTACAGGTGGTTGTACGTGACGGCTTTGCTTTTCATCTGGTAAGTTGTAAAAATATCCTGCGGAGTATAGCAACTCCAAAAACGAATTGTTGTAACTGCTCAAACTGATATCCGCTTAATAAGTTGTAGTCAGATCGCCTGCAAATCAAAATTATTTTAGCCACCCAAATGTGTGAAAGATGCAAGCCTTACTGTTAATTATGTAACAAATATGGGCCGTAAGGGATTCACCTTTGCAGGATAAATAATCATAAAAAAAATACAATGAAAAAACTATTGCTGATATGTACCTGCCTCGCATTTACATATATTACCAATGCACAAACGCAAGATAAAAAATGGAACATCGGACTGCACGGCGGCGCCACACAATCCAATACAGACTATGTAAATGATTTTTATAAAGGTCATATGCCCTTTTATGCCTTTGGAGGTTTGTCGGTATCAAGATACCTGGGCGGCCATTTTGATTTAAGCTTACTGGCTACCAAAGGAAAAGTAGGTTACTCAACCATCTATGGCCGCACCAGCCAGGATTTTACAACGACCACCCTGAATGCCAGGTTTCATTTGCTTGGCCCCAATACACCGGTAAGACCCTATTTATTTGTGGGTGGTGGTGTAATGATTTTTGATAAAAATCTTGATATTAAAAAATCAACGGTTGATTATATTACTCCTTCGTATGGCGTGGGTGTAAACTTTAAGATGGGGCCATCTGTTATGCTGAACATACAGGAAACTTTTCTTAATTCATCTGAAGATAAAAGGGACGGTGTAGTAAAGGGCGGTAACGATTCGTACCTGATGCATATGGTAGGCCTCACTTTTAACTTTGGTAAAAAGAAGGATGCCGATAAAGATGGTGTGGCCGACAGAAATGATAAATGCCCCAATACACCCGCAGGTGTAGCAGTTGATAAAACTGGTTGTCCGCTGGATAAAGATGCTGATGGCGTGGCGGATTACCTGGATAAATGCCCTGATGTAGCAGGCGTTGCCGCTTTGATGGGTTGCCCTGATAAAGACGGCGATGGCATTACAGATGCAGAAGACCGTTGCCCTGATGTTGCAGGATCGCTTGCAATGAAGGGTTGCCCCGATACAGATAAAGATGGTGTAGCTGATATCGATGACCATTGTCCGGATACCAAAGCTGGTTACAAAGTAGATGCTGCCGGTTGCCCGATGGACAACGATAAGGATGGCATTGTAAATGAAGATGACCGTTGCCCGGATGCGGCCGGACCAGCCAGCTTGAAAGGATGTCCTGATACGGATGGAGACGGTGTTGCGGATATAGATGATCGTTGCCCGGCCATTAAAGGTACCATCGCCAATAAAGGCTGTCCTGAAATGACCGTGGAAGAAGTAAAGAAAATTACTGAAATAGCAAGTAAGATTTTCTTTGAAAATAACAGTGATAAACTGAAAGTAGCCTCGCTGGTACAATTGGATGAGCTGACCACACTGCTTAAAAAATATGAAAATGCCAACTTATCTATCGGTGGTTATACTGACAGCAAGGGAACAGATGCATATAATTTAACCTTGTCTCAAAAACGTACCGAATCGGTAAAAAAATATTTGATAAGTAAAGGAATAACAGACTCCCGTTTGTCTGCAACCGGTTATGGAGAAACCTTACCCATTGCTGATAACAAAACTGCCCTGGGCAGAGCAAAAAACAGGAGAGTGGAATTAAAAACTTCTTATTAGGCAAATCAATCGTTGTTAGCTTTCTAAGGTAAAAGGGCTGTTGTTTTCAACAGCTCTTTTTTTATGCACGGTTCATCCGGCTACCCTTCCGCCGTACAACAACAATGGCGAGATCCGGATTTTAATATATCAATACTGTTTAAATATCCGCATGGCAACCATGTACTGCTGGCAGTAGCATGTATCTGTTCTATTCAGCTTACTTTTGTTTGGATGTTTGAAGTTATTTTTTCCCATATTCAAGAAAAGGTGCAGCTAACGAAAGAAGAGCAGGCATTGATCAAAACTTTCTTCACGCCCAAGAAGCTGCGCAAAAAGCAGTACCTGTTGCAGGAAGGGGACGTTTGCAGGTACCTGGTATTTGTGGAAAAAGGTTTGCTGCGTTCGTACAACGTTGACGAAAAGGGCGTGGAACATATGATCCATTTTGCCTGGGAAGGATGGTGGATGTCAGATACGTACAGCTTTTTATCGGCCGAAGCTTCGGCTTATAATATTGATGCCGTTGAAGATGCTGAATTATTGATGATTAGTTTGCAGGGCTTTGAAGAGATGCTGCTGAAAGTACCTGCAATGGAACGTTATTTCCGCATCCTGTTTCAAAATAATATTATCTCTAAAGAGAGAAGGCTGATCAGCTCCATCACCCATTCGGCAGAGGAAAAGTACACACAACTTGCGGCTGCCAACCCGCATATGATTCAACGGATTCCCCAAAACATGATTGCCTCTTACCTGGGGCTCACACCTGAAACACTCAGCCGGATAAGAAAAAAACTATCTTCCGGCGCATAAAATACTTGATACAGATCAAGTGTTTTTATTGACCTGCCTCAATAGTTGGAGGCCTGCAACGCAGGTAAATTTGCATTTCAATTTTGATGAAATGAATTACAATAATACGGTGGCGATCTTGGGTGCCTGCAACAGTTTAGGCAGCCAGCTGGCCAGGAGTATCAACAGCCAATACCAGTTGTTGCTGATGGACGAATCACAGGTCGAACTCACCCGCTTGTGCGACACAGTTACGGCACTGAACAAGAATGCCTCAGTTGCTGTGTTGCAGTGCAGTAAATCTGCATCCTGGGAGGCCGATATCATTGTAATTACTGCCGGGAGCTATGCATTGGAAACCCTTGCATCTAAAATACAGGAGGTAGCCACCCGTAAAATTGTGATATGGCTTACGGATGCACCTGCAAAAGAAGCCGGCCTTCAGGCGCTGCTTCCGCATTCGCGTGTTGTGACTGTTATGATTACAGGGACAGATGCAATTGTTACAGGAGACGATGCAGTGGCGAAAGCAGTTGCTGAGGAGATGATGCAAATGTGTGCGTACAGTATGCTTATTTAAACGCCTGGTACAAGTGTGCGGCGCAACGGTGCCGCCATGAAAAACAACTGCTGGTAAAACAACAATTAAATACAATAAAAATCAAACAATAATATGGCAAAGGAAATTTTATTTACTCCGTACAAACTGGCCGGACAGGAATTAAGCAACAGAATGGTAATGGCTCCCATGACCCGCAGCCGCAGTGATAACGCAGCACACGCACCCACGGCCCTGGTAGCTGAATATTATGCACAAAGAGCTACAGCAGGTTTAATTGTAACCGAAGGGGCGCCTGTTAGTCCAAAGGGTGTTGGCTATATTAATGTACCCGGCATTTACAGTGATGCACAGGTAGAAGGCTGGAAGCTGACCACAAAAGCGGTACACGATAAAGGCGGTAAAATATTTATCCAGTTATGGCATGTGGGACGTATATCTCATCCCGACTTTCACAACGGTGAATTACCGCTTGCACCATCAGCAATCAACCCCAATGAAAAATCTTATACGGTAAATGGGTTTACCAACACGGTAACACCAAAAGAAATGACCATTGAAGAGATACAACAAACTGTACAGGATTTTAAAAATGCCGCTGCCAATGCAGTACAAGCCGGCTTTGATGGGGTTGAAATACACGGCGCCAATGGTTATTTGCTGCACCAGTTTTTTAATGGCACCTCCAATACCCGTACAGATGCGTATGGCGGAAGTATCGAAAACAGGGCCCGCATTTTATTTGATATACTGGACGCTTTTAAAGAAGTGATTGATTTAAATAAAGTGGGTGTACGGCTGAGCCCCTCATTGAATGGTTTGTTTGGCATTACCATGGATGAACAGACGATACCCACTTTCGATTACATAGTGCAACGCCTGAATGATTATAACCTGGCTTACCTGCATCTTACCGAACCATTTGTGCCGGTTGACCATTTGCCGTTTGCTGTTAAAGAAGTAGCAAAGCATTTCAGGCCGTTATATAAAGGCACTTTGATCATTAACAGGGGCTTTAATAAAACTACCGCCATCAAAGTACTGCAGGATGGTGATGCCGACCTGGTAGCATTCGGCGTTCCGTATATTGCCAATCCCGACCTGGTACATCGTTTTGAAACAGATGCCGTTTTGAGCCAGCCTGATCAATCTACTTTTTACACACCGGGAGCGAAAGGCTATACCGATTACCCCACTTTGGCAGAACAATATTCAGCAGAACTGGTTACTGTATAAACCACTTTAATAGTATAAAATAAAACAGATGGAATCTTTAAAAGGAAAAAATGCGTTGATCACCGGTGCCGGAAAAGGCATCGGTAAAGCGTTGGCCATTGCATTGGCGAATGAAGGTGTAAATATTGGCCTGGTGGCAAGAACTGCAGGTGATTTAACCGCCGTGGCAAAAGAACTGGAACACATTGGTGTTAAGGCCGCGACCGCTGTTGCCGATGTTAGTGACATCAGTGCGGTGGACAAAGCAGTATCCACCATAGCATCTGCACTGGGTAATATTGATATACTCATCAACAACGCAGGTACAGGTACTTTTGGTAAGTTTTTAGAGCTTACACCAGCGCAATGGGAAAACCAGGTTAAGGTGAATTTGTTTGGTACCTATTACGTTACCAGGGCAGTTTTGCCCGGAATGATTGAAAGAAAAACCGGTGATATTATCAATGTGTCTTCTACAGCAGGTTTATCCGGTGCAGCGGTTACCAGTGCCTACAGCGCTTCCAAGTTTGGCGTGATGGGGTTAACGGAATCGCTGATGCAGGAGGTACGCAAACACAATATTCGTGTAACAGCGATGGCGCCGAGCACGGTGGTTACGGAGCTCGCGGTGAGTGCCAACTTAATTAATAACAATGAAGAAAGAATGATGCATCCGGAAGATTTTGCAGAGCTGGTTGTAGCACAATTGAAATTAAACAGGCGGGTATTTGTGAAGGCATCATCTGTATGGTCAACCAATCCCTGACTTTAAAAAAAAATTATGAAAGTAGAAATATGGTCGGATGTAGTTTGCCCGTTTTGTTATATCGGCAAACGCAAGTTTGAAACTGCGTTAACTGATTTCGATAATAAAGACAAGGTGAAAATTGAGTGGAAGAGTTTTCAGTTAGACCCGGCAATGAAAGCGATACCAGGTAAAACGGTGCACCAATACCTGGCTGAAAGAAAAGGCGTTAGCGTAGAAAAAGGTAAGGAGATGAATGACTACATGACAGCTGCAGCCAAAGAGGTGGGGCTGGAATATCATTTTGATAAAGCCATCATCAATAACACGCTGGACGCTCATAGGTTGCTGCATTTTGCAAAAAAGAAGGGTGTACAAAATGAAACAAAAGAAAAACTGTTTGCAGCATATTACACGCATGGGAGAGATATTGGTGCTGCAGAAACGCTGATAGAAGTTGGTGAATCTGTTGGATTGAATGCAGCAGAAATAAGTGCCATGTTGCAAAGCGATGCGTACAACAATGAAGTAAGCCAGGATCAATATATTGCACAGCAGATTGGTGTGCAGGGTGTTCCCTTTTTTGTATTTAATAATAAGTATGCAGTATCTGGTGCCCAGCCTGTTGAAGTGTTTGCAGAAGTATTGGCTAAAGTTTGGCAGGAAGAACATCCCCTCATCAATGCGGCTCCGGCTGCGGGTTTCTGTACCAGTGACGGGGTTTGCAGTTGAAGAATTGAAAGCAAAATTTACAGCCAGAATTTCAACACGTACTGTTGGAATTTTTTGTTTGATGTTGTGTACGCCAGAGTAACATGCCGTTGATTCAATATCCTGCTTTTCCTGGTGGAGTTAGCCAATGCGGCCAGTTGTCGCATATAATTTTGTTATGCTATTGGCTAATTCGATATATTCGTTTTATAACGATTTTACGAAGCCTCAATCAATTTGTATGTTAAAAACTCCACCAACGATTGCCCTGCAATTCATTGCCTGCCTTTTACTTTTTACATTACTATCACCGCTTGCAAAAAGCCAGGGTATAAACGGAAAATTGCTATCGCCCGATAATAAAATTGAAATCAATTTTCAAACCGCCCAGCTGGATAAGAAGTCGGCTGCTACGCCCCTTTTTTATACGGTTTCTTTTAAAGGCAAACCATTGTTCAAGCCTTCGTTATTAAGTCTTGATATTAAAGGTGCGCAACCGTTGGGAAGTGATGTGCGCATCACCAACAGCAAAATAATGCCGGTAGATAATACCTATCAATTGGTGGTGGGCAAGGCTTCAAAGGTGCGTGATCAATACAATCTGTTGCAGCTGGAGTTGCAGGAAAACAGCGCCCCGGGCAGAAAGCTGGTTATCGAAGCCAGGGCTTATAACGATGCGGTGGCCTTCAGGTACATCGCTCCTGAGCAGGAGACGTTGCAGCCGGGTTACGAATTGATGAACGAAAATACCGAGTTTCATTTCAGTAACGACGCTACTACTTATGCGCAGGTTTTACCGCATTACAGATCGATGTACGAAAGTGAATACCTTAAGTTGTCTGTTAGTGCCTTCTCTAACCAGGGTGGTGTAAAAAGTTCCGTATTAATCGGGTTACCCATGCTTGCAGAAGTGCCCGGAGCAGGATGGGTTGCTATTGCGGAGTCTGAATTGCAGGGCTATAGTTCCATGTATCTGACCAATCCTTCCGGCGGATGGTCGGGCCATACCATGTTGTCAAGGCTTTCACCAGCACTGGATAGTTCTGGCATTGCTGTAAAAGGAAAAGGAAGTATCCGGTCTGCCTGGCGCATTATCATGATAGGCGACGATCCCGGAAGAATTATCGAGTCAAATGCGGTGATGAATTTAACAAGTCCTTCGGCCGTTGCCAACACAGACTGGATTAAACCGGGTAAAGCTTCGTGGGATTGGTGGAGTGGTAGCCTTGGTGCCGATGGCAAGCCTGCTTTTACAACTGCCAACATGAAATACTATGTGGACTTTGCAGCAAAATCCGGCCTCGAATATATGCTGGTGGATGCGGGTTGGAGCGAATTCAGGGACATAACCAAAATGACTGGTAAAGTAGATATTCCTGAACTGGTTAAATATGCCGCTGCCAAAAATGTAAAAGTTTGGATTTGGTTGTATGCGCCAACCGTTATGAAACAAATGGAAGAAGCTTTTGCCTTGTATGAAAAATGGGGTGTGGCGGGTGTAAAAATTGATTTTGTTGAAAGGGACGACCAGCAAGGAATTGAATTTTATTACACCACCGCGAAAACTGCGGCTGCGCATCATTTGATGGTAGACTTTCACGGTTCCACCAAGCCATTTGGCCTGGAAAGAACTTACCCAAATGTGATGAATTATGAAGCTGTATTGGGCATGGAGCAATCAAAAGGAGGCACAAGGGATAACCCGGATAATCATACCATGCTGCCCTTTACCCGCATGCTTACCGGGCCGATGGATTTTACGCCGGGTGGATTTGATAATGTTAAGAAGGAACAGTTTTTTGCACGCAGTGATTCGCCCATGGTGATGGGCACAAGGGCGCACCAGCTTGCCATGTACGTCGTGTACCAGGCGCAATTTGGAATGGTATCAGATTATCCTGCCGCTTATGAAGGTCAGCCGGATTTTGAATTCATCAAAAAGGTGCCGGCTTCCTGGGATGAAATTAAAGTGCTGCAGGGCGTACCCGGTGAATACATCAGCATTGCCCGTCGTAAGGGCAATGACTGGTACATTGGCAGCATCACCAACTGGAATGCAAGAACCTTAAACATATCACTTTCCTTTTTAAGTGCTGGCAACTACACAGCCGAAATTTACAGTGATGCTGCCGATGCGGCAATCAATCCAAAACATACTGCTATCAGCAAACAACAGGTGAGTAATAGAACCGTGTTGCAGGCAAAACTGGTAACAGGTGGCGGCTATGCGGTGCGGATAACAAAAAATAAATAAGGCTGGCAAGGATCGAAATAATGCTTCATCTACTGACGTTTGCCAGTTTGATACCGGAAGTTTTTATCTTCTGCATCCCATGCCTGGTTGTTGATTAGTTTGAAAGAGGGAGCATCTGCGTCCGTTATTTTTTCATCCTGGAAAAATACATGGTGGTCGTCTTTTACATAAAACAGAAACTGATTGGAGGTATCAGGTGGATATAACAACTGCAGCTTTTTTACATTCAGTCCTTCCAGCATGGAGGCTTTAAAAAATACATGGTTTGTATCAACGCCCCAGCGATACTCATACAATCTTTTAAACGTGGCCGCATCGGCACCTGTAACCACAAACCTGGTTCCACCGGAAGCATTTAGGTCGCTATAGTATACATGGTTTTTATCTTTTGAATACTTGGTAGCATCCAGCTCGGTAAACGTCGGTACGTCAATAAAATCATGCAACAGTTTCTTAGTAATAATGTCACCTGTTTTGACGGAAATGGTGCTGTCGTAGTAACCCACCAGTTCACAATTACAGGCACTGTCTGCCGGCCCCGCCATCGCATGTTTTTTTTCGCACAGCTGCCCGTTTTTGTTATAAAAAAACTGCCAGGTAGCGTTTTTATAAAGTGAGTCATCAACCGGCTCCCTGTTATAGAACTGTGCAGGCTGAAGGCTCCTGTCCTTTACCTTTTCTTTGCATGAAAAAAATAAAGCGCCTGGCAATACCAGTAAAATTGCAATCCATACCTTCATAAATACCGTGAAACGTTTTGTATAGTTTGCTAAATTAATGCTTTTGGTTTTTGCTGCTACAGCTTGCAGGGTGGCGATCTTCCATCTGCAGATTTTGAAATAAAAATGCTGAAGTAACAATAACCACGATGGGAGGGAAGTTGAAAAATTACCTATCTTCCCCAAAAAAACATGTACCCATTTAAAATCTTGTTTACCACATCGCTTGTTTTTTTGGTGTTGATTTCGAAAGCCCAGTCAGTGCGGCAGCCAGATACAACCAAAACGAATGCCGGCAAAATTGTGGCAGTAGAAATGGAGGCTTCGTACCCGGGAGGTAACGACGCATGGACGAAATATTTAGAAAAAAATCTAAACTCAAATGTGCCCAACAAAAACAAAGCACCCATCGGAAAGTACACGGTAATCGTTCGGTTTATTGTAGACAAAGACGGATCGGTAAGCAATGTACAACCCGAAACAAATTTTGGCTTTGGAATGGAAGACGAAGTTGTACGCGTACTTGAACGGTCCGGCAAATGGACTGCCGCAACAAAAAATGGCCAGCCGCTGAGAGCTTACCGCAGGCAACCCATAACCTTTTTACTCACCACTCCGGATTTTGAAATAACAACCGCAGAGCCCTATACGTTGTACGCCAATACAGACAATGAAATTTCAGTTACAGTAAAAAAAATGAAACCTGCTGATATTTCGATTTTTGTTGAGGGAGGTAAATCTACTGCAACGGGCGAGGGCAAGTTTATTGTGCGGGCAAACAAACCCGGTCGGGTAACCATCCAACTTGTAAATAATAAAAAAGACGATAAAGAAATTGGCCTGGCAAGTTTTGAAGTAAAGGCAAAGTAAAGGAGTTGGTAAAAGGCCGCTGTTTAATTGCTGCATTTTATTTTGATGGAAGCGGAATCAAATCAACCCGCCTGAATAATATTTCAGCACCTTCTGCCTGTATTTGTATATGGCCACTTGTGGGGTTTACATTAAATGCATGATTCACTATTGCGCCATTTAAAATAACAGTGAGTTCGTTTCCATTAGCAATGCATTCCATGGTGTTCCATTCGCCCATGGGTTTTTCTATGTCATGAGCGCCACGAAAACCAATTGTATCTTTCCATCCTGCATCACGGGCATACCAGTTCACCCGGTCACTTATAAATTTCATGGTATCACCTCCTGGCTGGTAAACATAACTGTCGTCTGTTTTTTCTTTCGCCACAGTAGTCGTTAATTGAAATGCATCACTGCTGTCGCCTACCACAATAAAGTCTCCGGTGCCACCCTCTATCACCTGGCATTCTATCGACCGCATCCATATCCCCTGCGAGCCGCCATCTGCTCCCTGGGAATGTAACAAAATGCCGCAGTCACGGGCATTGCTGATTCTGGGTGAATAGGTTTTACCACCCCATTTAAATTCAGCTACCAGGCGGTAATTTTTAAATTCCTTATTGGTTGTGATGCAGCCCCATTCTTCACCACCGATGTGGATCATACCGTTGATTACAGAAAACACTTTTTGGGGATCTTTATCACGACCACTTTTTTGCAGGAACGTGTACCAGCCATTGAGATTTTTGCCGTTAAATAAATGATTGATTGATGACAAACGGCGCGTTGATTTTTTTGATACCTGCGAACTGGCGGTGATTGAAAAGCAAATTAAAAGCGCCCCAATGAAAAATATTTTCTTCATACAATGCTGTTGATGGTTTATGTAAGGCAAAATTGAAAATAGTATTTCTTTGGTAAAGCGATACAAACAGAAATTGGTATTTGCTGAATTGGGCCTGATTTATTTTTTATGCCATGTTGAATCTTGTAAAGCAGCCCTGTTTTTATTTATCACATTTATTAAACTATCTACCTGTTGCTTTAGTTGTGTGTTTTCTGTTTTGTTATCATCTGCTTTCTTGGTAAAATAGAGCGTTATGATTGCGGTCGCCAATAAAAGAAATCCATTTATAAATAATCCAAATTTTTTAAGAAAATCCAATATCCCGTTTATTATCCGCCATTTATATTTTTTACTGTAACTGGATTGCGATAAAAAAGTCAGTCCGCTTTGACTTATTAAATAAGCAATTTCAATAAGCCCATAACCGGGGTGAACATCTGATTTAGGTTGTTCCCTGGCAAGGACAAAACCATCTTTGGTTAATTGCGCTAAAATGCTTTGCAATTCACTTCTTACCGGCTCGTCAAAAGCATATTCGCTCACCGTATCATATTGCGTTGCATTGTTGTTCTTTATATAGTTCAGCACTATATCCAGTTTCTCATATTGCTTCATTTTAGTATGATTTAAGCAATGGAAATTTATTGAATTTTTGCTTACAGGGTATCAGGAATTTTCTGAAAACCCCCTTTTATTTTTTCGCCATAAACGATTATTGAAAGATGCTCAGTAAACTGGCTGAACCAGCCACGTGGAAAAGTAAAACAGCCTTTTGCGAAACCCGGGATATGGAAAATGCGGTGTAAAATTTCCGGTTCATCAGTAATATCGGTTGGAAAATGAAAGAATTGTTGTTGACCGGTACGGATATTACGCAAGGTCATTTTATCTTTTTTAGCAGGAACACCTTTGTCGCAGTACAAAAGATATTGATTCTTCTTATCCACGTCAATCCAGGCGGCACCATTTTTTAAAACATTTTGCCATTCACTTTTTTTATCAGTTCAATATAGTGGGGATTGCCGAAACCAAAGGAATGAACCAATACAAAATAGCGTGTACAATCAACTCCGATGTATCCTAAATTCTTGTATGGAAGTCCTTTTGACATGGAGGAAAGCTCAGCAATTGTTCTCCTGCCTTTTTTCAGGTACAGGTATTGAAGACTGTCATCAGTCTGAAAAGAGATTGAATAACCTCCCTGTAACGTCGTGTCAAAGTCGTAAGCATTGTAATCTTTTGTATTACCTGGTTGAGCAGTTGCGACAGTGCCAATCAATAGGGTGAAAAGGAAAAGTAAGAGTCGTCGCATTTGCATAAGGTGTTGATCGATTATTCAGCTGTTTTTAACCCGATGTTTTTTCCAAACATGGTTTGTTGGGTGGCCACCCTGAAGTGATTGAATTATCATTCGCCTGGAAGACTCAATCAAATGGTATAAATGCTGTCCGACGCAGAAAACAAAATTACGTCGGACAGCATTTATATCATGACTGTTTAAATGAATAGCTTTTAAACGGGGCGTTGCCTTTACCCCAGCGATGCCATATCAATTACAAAACGGTACTTGATATCACTCTTCAGCATTCTTTCGTACGCCTCCTGTATTTTTTGAATCGGAATGATTTCTACGTCCGACACGATATTGTGTGCGGCGCAATAGTCCAGCATCTCCTGTGTTTCCGGCAATCCGCCGATTAGGGAACCGGCTATACATTTACGGGCAAAAACAAGGTTAAATGCCGGTGTATTGATTGGTTCGGGAGGAAGCCCCACACAGATCAGGGTGCCATCTACTTTCAGCATACCAACATACATATTGTAATCATGACTGGCAGATAAGGTATCCAATATAAAATCAAATGTATTAGCAACTGCTTTTACCTGTTCTTCATCTTTGGTAACAACAAAATTATGCGCCCCTAATTTTAAGGCATCTTCTTTTTTATTGGGCGATGTACTCAATACCGTAACCTCCGCACCAAACGAGGCCGCAAATTTAATTGCCATGTGCCCCAGGCCGCCTAACCCGATGATACCTATTTTGTGCCCCTTGCCCACCTTCCAGTGGCGCAGTGGCGAGTACGTTGTAATGCCGGCACACAGCAAGGGCGCCGCATGTGCGGGTGACAGTTTCTCTGATACTTTTAAAACAAATCTTTCGTCTACCACGATCTTGTTGGAGTAGCCGCCCTGCGTAACTGTTTTGCCATCTTTTTCAAGGCCGCTGTAGGTGAATACATTACCGCCCTGGCAGTATTGCTCCAGGCCCTCATTGCAGTAATCACATTCCCGGCAGCTATCCACCAGGCAACCTACGCCGGCCATATCGCCTGCTTTAAATTTCTTTACATGGTCGCCTACAGCCGTCACCCGTCCAACAATCTCGTGGCCCGGCACCATAGGATAAATAGAGAAACCCCAGTCATTGTTAATAAAATGGATGTCGGTGTGGCAAACCCCGCAAAACAAAATATCAATCAACACATCGTGCGGGCCAGGCTCTCTTCTTTCAAAATTGTAAGGCGTTAAGGTTGCTGCAGCAGCCTGTGCAGCATAGGCTTTGGTGGAAATCATACAAGTAAATTTTTAAGGTGATTGGTTAGATGCGGGAGGATCAGTTCATTAATGAAAGCAGCATTATCAGGGCAGCTACAATGGCTACTTTACTAAGTCTGTTTAAATCTAACTCTTTTCATGCACAAATGCAATAGCCACTTTGCCAACTGCTCCTTTATTGAGTATATGCACACTACTGCTATTGATTGCTGAAGTAATTATACAATTCAGTGGTACGCATGGGCTATGTTGCAGGCCCGGCAACATTTGTTCAGTGGCGCTGTGTTTTTAATTGCCTGGTGGGTGCACCTAATCGGATGATGTGGTTCTTAACGGCAAGGCTTGCCGGTGAAATGGTTTTATTGTTGAGCGTTTGCAAAGGCACAAGAATTGCTGTGCATATCAGACTGCCCGGCATATTTGCATCCAGTGGTGTTCATCTAGTAAAATGCGCCATAAAAAAATTAAATACAGTTGCAAGTGACATTTTTTTAACCGTCATCAATTGAGAGGCGCATACTTCGTGAAACAATCTGTCAGTGGAAAAGGAAACAGTAAAACTGAAATCAATGGCTTATATAGGTTGGCACAATTCCACAGGAATTTTCTATGCCAACTTTATTTTCGGAAAGCATTTTCGCCATACGGGATACTTCTGTTCCATTTAATTCGATGCGTTTCATTTTTATCATATCAAATGAAAATCCACGATACCTGTTTCCAGTATTGACAATAAAGAGCAGCTTTGCAACAGTAAAGGCACGCATACCAATTAAGACAACATCTTTATATTTATTATGAAATGAAGTTCTGATACTATCGGCTTTTCGTTCAAATACTGCACGGCTTAAAGACGAATAAAAGTCACACTTACAGTACAACGAATCATTTACCTTACTTTCTGCCGTGCCGGTATAAAACAATCCTATGGTGAAAATTGATAAAAAGAATAGTGTTTTCATATATGGTTTCGCTAAATATACGCCAGTTTTCATATACAAGAATCCGATCCCGCTTATTGGTTCATATTACGTGCTGGTGCGGTGGTCTCGATTGTCAGTGCCTCCGGGTTAAATGTTTTTATTGCCTCCGATTGCCAGGGCATATTTGCCTACCCAAATTCTCGCGCTAAGTAGAAGTAAATTGTATGCATTGTTTTTACTGCTACAAATTACTAGTATAAAAACTTGCAAAGAATATCTACTGCCATTTCAGCAATTCCTAATTTTGAGTAAACAACGCCAATGAACAGTCAATTATATGAACGATACCAGCGCCAGGTAATATTGCCGGAACTGGGTGAACAAGGCCAGCAAAAACTGTTGCAGGCAAAAGTGTTGGTGATCGGCGCGGGGGGATTGGGTTGCCCGGTATTGCAATACCTGGTGGCCGCTGGTGTTGGTACTATTGGTATTGTGGATGATGATGTGGTGGCGTTGAGTAACCTGCACCGGCAGGTGTTGTATTCGGTGGCAGATATCGGAACCTCAAAAGCAGCAACAGCAGCACGCGTATTGAGTGGACTAAATCCTGATATTAACATCATTGCGCACAATGCAAGGCTTACCACAGACAATGCCCTCGGCTTGATGGATGCATTTGATATTATCGTTGACGGCACAGATAATTTTGCCACCCGTTACATGATCAACGATGCCTGTGTGTTGCTGGACAAGCCATTGGTGTATGGCGCCATTTCACAATTTGAAGGACAGGCGGCCGTGTTCAATTACCCTTCCAAAAAAAATGGGGAGAGAATTAATTACCGTGATATTTTTCCGCATCCACCCAAAGAAGGGGAAGTGCTGAATTGTGCGGAAGCGGGTGTGTTGGGCGTATTGCCGGGTATCATAGGTGGGTTCATGGCCAATGAAACAATCAAAATGATTACAGGCATAGGAGAGTTGCTGGCCGGTCAGTTGCTTATCTATAATGCATTGAGCAACCAGGTGTACACACTGAAATTAACGGCAGGCGACAATACCCGGTCGTTGATACCGGTGGATAAAGCAGCATTCCTACAAACGGATTATGTATGGCTTTGTGCTGCTCCGCATTCCGACCTGGAAATAGACGTCCACACATTCAACGAACTACTTGCCAATGAAAAAGCTGCATCCGTTATAGATGTACGTGAACCCGGTGAAATGCCGATGGTAACTGAATTTGCGACGATAAAAATTCCCCTCGGGCAGTTGACTGATCAAATGGATTTGATTCAGTCAGATACTGTCATGTTGTTTTGCCAGAGTGGTAAAAGAAGTTTGCAGGCAGCCAACACCTTATCCGGTATTTTCGGAAATACAAAAAAGATTTACAGTTTAAAAGGCGGTATTGTGCAATGGAAAAAACAGCAACCAACTGTATAAAGGCATCCGGCTAATCCGCAAATTGTACAGAGTATACCATCGGTAAATAATTATTCAATGTCTGCCAGTTTTCGCCGCGGTCGGGCGAAAAAAATAAATTACCGGTAGTGGTGCCAAATGCAACGGCATCACCCGACGAGGCAAGGCAATGGCGATACACAATATCAAAACAATTTTGCTGCGGCAATCCGTTCCGTTGTTCCTGCCAGGTTTTACCGCCATCATCCGTTCTGCAAATACACAGCGATCCTTTAATGGCCGTACGGGTTACATCACTGCTGGCGGGCGCCACCCATGCCTGGTCCGCATTGTCTTCCGCAACGGCAATGGCAAAACCAAAATAAGCAGGTCCGCCGTTTTCGCTTATCTCTGTCCAGTTTTTTCCTGCATCTGGTGAACGGTAAATGCCGCAATGATTTTGCTGCCACAATATATCGTGGCTGGAGGGCGCCGCTACCAATATATGCGGATCGTATCCTGTTTCTGCATCGGGGTTTGGAAGAAACTCTGCTTTCATTCCTTTATTCCGGATGGCCCACGTTTTCCCCGCATCAAATGTTTCAAACACGCCGGCGCAACTGATGGCAATGTGTACATGATTCTCATCCCGCGGATCAACCACAATAGAATGAATGCCGGGCTGATCGCGGCCACCACCAAACCAGCCTTCCTTGCGGGTAGGGTGGTTCCATAACGATTCCACGAGTTCAAAACTATTGCCACCATCCTCGCTGATAAATAATCCGCCCGGATCGGTACCGATCCATAAACGCTGGGGATATTGTTTGCCTCCATGCGCCATGGCCCAGATATAGCGGGTAGTTGCAGGCGCACCATCTTTTAGTTCTGCACCTTTCGGGTAGGCCGGGGCAGTTATTTCTTCCCATGTTTTTCCCCTGTCTGCAGAGCGATGCAGTTTTACGCCCCAGTGGCCATGATCCTGGCAGGCCCACCAGGTGCCGGTTCTTTCATCGGCATAGGCAATGGAAACCGGGATGCCTTCAAAAGAAGTATTTTCTGCTGACCATTCGCCGTTGTTAAAACGGTAAGCAATCAAACCCTTGCGGGTACCAAGAAGCAATGTTGATTTCATATCACTGTTTTATGTTTATCCGCCTGATAATGCCTGCATAATATAAATCTCGCTGCCGCTGGTAAACGCATCGCTCAGTGCCTTACGATCGGCAATCATTTTACCATCAATAAAAATGTTGACGTGTTTACGCAGGCTGCCCTGTTCATCCAGTATGTAAGAGGAGATGCCCGGATACTGCTGATCCAGTTCCGTAAAAATTTCCGGAAATGTTTTGCCCGCAGCCGGTATTGCTTTCAGTTCCGGGAAAAACCTTTTCAAAGCGTAAGTGAATTTTATCGTTGGCATCGCAATTACAGGATGAGGTTTCTAAGATAATAAAAATCGGAGAGATGGTGAATATGTCGGTTGTTGTTTTTTTATAGTCCCAAGTGGGGTGTTTATTTTTTATTAATTGGTAACGAAATGTGCTATTAAAATCCTGAAGGGATAAAATTATTGTAGATGTGTCCCGGCGGGGTTTTCACAGAAGCAAATAACAATTATAAAGCTATAACAGTGAAACCCCGACGCAGAAAAGAGTTGCAAACATTTGGCGGTCATGCTTCATATATTGAGGATGAGCGTTTTTGGAGGGTAGCGCTTCCAGCGTCGGGGTTTCACGGAAAACACATGCTTATTGCTGGTTTAAGCTGTGAAAACCCCGCCGGGACAGAAGCTTGCCAATAGTTTTGTTAATGCTGCCAATCAATTTACCATAAGAATAATTTTTTCTTAAGTATCAGTTTCGGCGAGGTGTTTAAAAATTGTCTCTTTGATATATTTTATCAAACCAGCAACATCGCTTTTTTCAAAAGTCTTGCCGCAAGGATCAACTAATTTTTCAATTTGGAGTTCGTTGTTTTCTTCAACAAGAATAACCGTAAACCATTCTCTGTGATTTTCGATTGGATGAACCCAGGTTAATCTTTTTTTGCCATCTCTTTCATCAGGTCGCAACCGGAGGAAACTGGTAAAGCCAATTGAATGTAATGCTGAAGATAAATTTTTGTTGGTCATAATATGCAATACGGGGTCTTTAGGATTTAAGATCGGCTGTATAGAAGCAGACCAAACTTAGCGGCCAGATTGTCGGACTACATTTATCAGAGCGATCTGTTTTTCTAAACGGCCTACCTCAATTTGTTTACTCCAATGAGGCTTATTTTTTATGAATTCAGTCCAATTGTTGATGTGATTGTCAAAATGATTTGTACCGTTTATTTTGTCCAGATACATCACCGCTTCCATGGCGTCGCGTTGGTCAAACCACAAATCAGGTTTGGACAAGTAATAGTCAAGATACAAGTTTAAATAGTCGACACATTGTGCTGTGTTAAACGATGCAAAAACTTTGCAGTAGACACGGCCAGCATAACAAACTTCACTTTTTAATAAGTGGACTCCAATTGTGTCAATAAATTCTGTTTTCTCTGTAATCGCTGAAAAGAAAGCACCTGTTTGTCTAGTCCTCCAATTTAAGTCGCCAAGACATTGTTGTATTATATCACTTGTAATTTCTTTTTTTATACTCGTTAATCGGCCGCCCCATTCATCATCGACACTGCCAATATGCATATAAAAAGGATTGATCCATTTATTGATAAAGTCTTGGGATAATTCAAGATCGTTTTTGAATGAAACGAGATGGTCAAATGACGACCTGTGACGTACAATCGCACCAGCTACATGTAATTTAAGAGACTCAAGATCTTCGGGGGTCATAATATGCCTGTGAATCTGTGTATTTACGCTAATATACACTTCTTTCTATTAATACAATTTGCTACAAACTGTTTGTAAACTCATTACACAAAGTAACCCGTGGTATTAGTGTAGCACAAATACAACTCAGTAACTAATAATAAAGCGGGAAATTTTCAAATAATCATAAGAAACTAGCAACCCGAAAAGAAGCTCCCAAAAGCTATAAAAGTACAAGAGGGCGACGCAACGATGTACCACAAAGCTACTGCTTTGCCCGGACCATTATTTTTAGTCTTGGTAGTGCAAATACACCAAGCCGGAACGTTGTGTTAAACCAAGGCTTCGTACAAAATTGCTACCGGGTACCTTCGCCAGAGGTGACACCTTTCGCAGGCCCTTCTGTGCCGAAAGCAATAACAGTGCTCGCAGTCGCCTTCAATTTGGCGGACATTTTCGAAAAGGTGTCACCTCTTATGCAGGACTGCTCCTTGCGAGGGTTGCCTACCTTGTTAAAGCCTGCACTGAAGAGGATGATGTTTGCGAAGGTTGGCAACCCTTAAGCTTGCTGGTTGAACATTTTTATTACCGTCGTTTTCAAAGGCACAATAGTTGCAAGTGCACATTTGCCTGGCCGACAGCTTGCGGCAGGTGGGTGATATCTTGATTCACGAAGGCTTCTAAAGCGTATGTTGGCTAGTTTTTTCCTGGGAAAATTCAACCAGTGTTTTTCTAAATCAAATTTATAAATGTTAATCTGAATTTTCAACATCCACCCTTGCCGGGTATGATGGCATAGATCAGGTTGCCTGAAACAAATAAATTGAAGGCCTTACCGTCTACAGCAGGAAGTAATAGTTTCCATGTTTTTCCCTTGTCTGATGATTTGAAAATGCCGTCACGATGAGCACAAACTAAGTTTTCACCAACCTGGAAAATATAAGGCATGAAGGCTTTCAAAGTTGGGCGATCATTCCAGGTCCGTCCTATTGAATCAATAGCATCTTTGTTGCCGGCATTATTGGGCTGCCAGGTTTTACCGCCGTCATAGGATGTTTTTATCCCCCTGGGATTTGACGCTGAAGTAGCAATCATAGCAGCGAATCCACGGTTGATCTGTTTTACATCCCAAACTTCACTGCTATCACTGGTCACCGGCGCCCAGGTTTCGCCATTATCGGTTGATCTTATCAGCTTTCTCCAATTGGTCGCCAGCAACACGCCATCCGCCTCTGCCATATGCCCTACCAGGGTTCCGGCATACACCTGTTTCCAGGTTGATCCATTGTCATCCGTTTTAAAAAAGCCTTTTTGGGTGCCGATGAAAATTGCACCTCCGGCAGTTTCAAAAGTGCTGCGTACTACCGGAATCTGAAAAGTATCGAATACCGGCGACCATACACTCGTGCCGTCTGTTTTTTTCACATTTACAGTCCAGGACTTGTATGCAACTGTCCCGGGCTTACCGGGGGCTATGCTGCTATCTTCGCCGTGGAAAATTTCTTTCGTCCAATAAGGAGCGGTGGCATTTGGTGTACTTTTATAAAGTGCGCTGTCAACCTTTAGAAACAGCCCTTTATCATTTAGAAAGAAGCTATTTCCCCGGATACTGTCTTGCCGCAAATTGTCCGGCAGCCCTTCGCTGATGTCCTGCCATGTTTGTCCGCCATCTGCAGATTTAAAAACGATGTTTGTTTTTACCCCCGCTTTCTTTTCTTTTAGTACAAAAGCATATATACCAAATGATACCAGGATGATGGCCGGCACAAACACAAATAATCTTTTCATTTTTTTAAATTTAGCGTAAAACATATTGATTAATCATTAGCGGAAAGCAGCAGTCAGGGCAATACAAACTATTACTGACCGGCTTCACTCTCGGCTAGATTTAGCAATGTGACTCCGTCTGTATGGCATAAATCACGTTGCCGGAAACAGATAATGTAAACATCTTTCCTTTATCCGCAGGAAGCACCAGTTTCCATGTTTTTCCCTTGTTGGAGGATTTGTAAATTCCATCCGTATGACCGCAAAAGAAGTTTTCACCCACCTGGATAATGGAAGTTTTGTACTCTGGGCCCGGAGGGGCGGCTTCTTTAGGATGCCATGCTGAGTCAGTGCCTTGTGCCGGATTGCTGACATTAATGAGCGGCCACGGTGAGTCGGTAATAGCTTGCCCGGGGAATCCTGCATCAATGGGCTGCCAGGTTTTGCCGCCGTCATAAGATGTTCGTATTCTCCTGGTCTTTACGGCTGTACTGTAGCTAATAGCCGCAAGCCCACCCTGGATGCAGGCTACATCAATGCCCACGCCACCCTCACTGATTACCACCGACCAGTGTTCACCCTCATCGGCCGACCGTATTATCCCGCTCATGCTGGTGGCCACTAATACACCGTTCTGCTCTACTATTTTAATTACCCAGCCTCCGGCATGCACCTGTTTCCAGGTTTTTCCATTGTCTGTAGATTTATAAAGACCGTTATCGGAACCGATGAAAACGGCGCCGCCGGCAGTTTCAAAAACCGTGCGTATATTCCCTTTAAAATTTGTGTACACAGGTGACCATACACTTGTTCCGCTTATTTTTTGTACAATCTGACCTCCGTAATTGTATGCAAACATCCCATGCTTGCCAGCAGCAATGCTACTCCATTTGTCAGGGAAAATTTCTTTTTGCCAGAAAGAAGTGGTGGAATTTGGGGTGCTGTGATAGGTGTCTTTCCCACCACGTAGCCAGAGCCCGTTTTCATTTGCATAGAAACCACCTTCTTTCAAATTTCCAGGCAGCCCTTTGCTGATATCCTGCCATGTTTGTCCGCCATCTGCAGATTTGAAAATGATGTTTGCAGTTGCAGCCTTGTCTGTTTTTAATATTGGCTGATTATCCGGAAATGGAAACACAAAAGGGAATTGGAAAAGGAGCAAAAGAGCAAGGCTATAAATTTTCATGACTATTATTGATTGGGTGAAACAATAAAGTAAAGCTACCGGTTGGCAATTAGCCTGCAGCTTTTTAATAGTAAAAACTTGTAAAGTATGTGTAAAACGTTTGTAAAACCACGTAAAACTGCCGTATACAGCGTATTTTGCACACATGAAGAAGTCATTTTTGCTGGTCGGGTCATCCATCATGGCAATTGCTATTTTGATTGCCGCTGTTGCATTTAGCAATAAAAAAAATGACATTCCAGCAAATCACCTGGAAGTGGTATTACGTGATATCGGACACGAGTTGTTGCTTTCAGCTAAAGATTCTTCCTCCCGGGTACTGCCGGTTAAGAAAATAAATGACCATACCTACCAGATATCCTTTCAAAATGACTTTGGTTTTATTTCAGATTCACTCATCAATTTAGTTCAACGGACGTTTCAAAAAAATGCGCTGGCAAAAGATTATATAGTGAATCTGAGGAATTGTAAGCAAAATGAAACGGTTTTTGCATTCGAAATAAATAGCCATACAGGCGATTTAACACCTTGCAGGGGTCGTAAGCTCGACGTCGGTTGTTATGTTATTGAAATTGATTTGTTGAAGAAAGAGCAGTTTAATTTCCTTTGGTTGTTGCTGTTGATTATTCCTTTGGGTGTTCTTGTTTTTTATATGATTAATCCCTTTCGGAAAAAAGAAGTGCAGGAAGTGCAGGAAGAGAAAGAGGAGGAAGCAGCGCAGGAACCAATCGCCGGTAGCAATGATTATATACCATTAGGAAGCTTTCAGTTTTATACCGGTAATAATGTGCTCAAAAGGGAGCATGCAACTATTCCGCTTTCGGAAAAAGAAGCAAAGGCGCTAAAAATATTTGCTGAAAACATCAATCAAATCGTAGCAAGGGAAAAACTGATGAAAGAGATCTGGGAAGATGAAGGTATCGTAGTAATCAGTAGAAATGTGGATGTACTGGTATCCAAATTGCGTAAGAAATTAAGCGACGATGACTCCGTTAAATTTATTAATGTACATGGGAAGGGGTACAAATTTGTTATTGGGTAGGGGGGTGTTGATTTATATCAGGCCAGCCAAAAATCAATGTGGTATTTTATCAGCCATGCTCCATTGATTTTTGTCAGTATCGCCAATGCGCCATGCGCATTCAACCCATTCCGATAATGCGAATGATAACATACAGCAGTTTGTCCATCTTCAGCATAGCTGATATTTGAAAATTGAAAGAGCCCACCTGAACCGGGATATTTCTTATAGAACTTTTTCCATTCGGCTTTAGGATTTTTTTTGAAGGGAGACCTAGCGATCATAAATACCTTAATGCCAACATCAATCTGTCCATGTAATGCGGAGCCGGTCGTTTGGCTTTTATAGAATCTCAGTACTTCATGTTGCGTTGCGGTATCTATTGACCGTACGTTGTTTCCCTTGTCGTCACGAGTTGAAAACCTAAGTGTTTCTAATTGTTGAGGGTCTTGTGATTGAATGGCCTGTGTTACCCAATCACCTGGTTCTTTGTCATTTTGTAGTAATGCATTAATAATAGTAACAGACGCCGTTGTTTTGATAATCTCTGAATTTATTATTGCAGTGTAAACTTCATTGTCAACAGAAATAATTTGCTGTCCAAACAGCAATTGAATGGTCGATAGTAAAACTGTCGTTATAAAGATCCGTTTGAGCATGATGTGTAAAATTGAGCAATAGCAAACCTTCTTAGCGGCCGTGCCTGACGCCTTATTTCTTTCTGATAGATTTCAGTTGTTTGATATCAGCTAAATCCTTCGGACGTGAATTTGCAGCTTTGTCTTGTAGCAATTCATCCAAGCCAATAAATTGCATCTCTATTCCTTTTATAGTTGTGATTTCTTTTTTTTCGTATGCTTGCCTGAATTTTGTGGATGCTTTCAATTTAGGTAGGAAATCAAGAGTAAACTTATTTAAGTCAAATTTGAAATACGATTTTAGAGGATTTGGAGATTGCTCTTCAAAAAACTCTTTTACATCCTGGCCGAGTTCAGCGAGCGCATTTAAAAGTTTAAAGTAGTTGTCATATGTTGGATTATACCAAATATCAAGATCAAATTTTTCAGTCGGAGCATCAGTAGAATTTTGAGACCATCTAAAATATCCATGAAAAGCCACGGCTGTACCGCCAACAATTAAATATTGAACCCCGTTTTTATTAAGAATTTGACAAACCCGGAGTATCTCGTTGGTTAAGCTCTTCTCCATTTGCTTTTAGGCTTTTTTTGCTTTTGACTTACTCAGCAATTGAAGAAATTTCTCCATCTCTGCTTCCACCTTTTTTGTATGATTAGCAGTCTTCCTGGACTTAACTGGTGAATGCTGTTTCAAGCTTTTAAAAGTAGTATGTCTTGTCAATGTTGCCATAAGTAAAGCTAAGATTTTTTTGGGTTGCCTCAAAAACCCTAAACTGTTGAATAATAACCGCTAACGTGCGTATTTATACTGGCTATACATCACTTGCTATAAAATAGTTTACTACAAATTATTTTTAAACGCATCGCACAAAGTACCGCCGTCGGATTTGACTTACGCAAATACGACGGGGTTATCGATAAATAAGCGGAAAGTTTTTAAACTGCATTAGAAAACAACGATCCATAAAGCGTTTCCAAAAGCTGCCAAGGCACAAGAGTGCTATGCTTGCCCGGATCAACCCGTTCGGACGGGCTACGATGTGCCATTAAATTTTGCTTTGCCGAGCCCATTATTTTTAGTCTCACAGTACAAATAACAACAAGCCGGAGCGTTGTGTTACACCAACGCCTCGTACAAAATTTCTACCGGGTGTTTGGCGTGTACCTGTGTGCCGTCTTTTATCTGGTGGCGGCAGCTGGTGCCGGGGGCGGCTACAATTACCTCCGCTTTTTTATTGCGTACTGCCGGGAACAATACCAGTTCACCTATCTGCATGCTGAGATCGTAATGTTCTTTTTCATAACCGAAACTGCCGGCCATGCCACAACAGCCGCTGGGAATGGTTTGTACAGTATAGTTTTTTGGCAGCGATAAAATGTCGGCTGTATAAGCGACAGATGACAATGATTTTTGCTGGCAATGGCCATGCAGCAGAATCTGTTTTTCATCGGTGGTAAACTGGTCTGCGGAGATATGCCCTCTTTTTATTTCAGCGGCAATAAACTCGTCGATGATAAAAACGTTTTTACTGAGTTTTTTTGCGGCTTCCAATAAGTCGTCATTTGCCAGGTCAATATATTCATCCCTGAACGTTAGGATGGCGCTGGGTTCTATACCAATCAGCGGTGTATCTTCCGTAATCATATCTTTCAGCGCCGCAATATTTTTGTTTACGATGGTTTTGGCTTTGCGGATCAGGCCCTTACTGAGCCAGGTTCTGCCGCTTTCCAGGTGCGCCGGTATAATTACATTGTAGCCCAGTTTTTCCAGCAGCAAAATGGCTTTTATGCCAATGGAGGTATCGTTATAATTAGTGAACTCATCACAAAACAAATAAACAGTCCTGCCTCCATCTCCTGAAGAGGTGTTGCGGCGCTTCCTTTGCCAGTTTTGTAACGTGGTTGTGTACATCAATGGCATGGACCTTTTTACTGCAAACCCACTTAATTTTTTAATGAGGTTGCTGATGGGTTTGTTGGTCATGGCAAAATTGTACTGTCCCGGTACCAGCGCACCCAGTTGGGCCGACTTTGTAAAGTTAGCAATCAGCTTGCTCCGGAAAGGCACGCCGTTGGTATCGTAATACTGCTGTAAAAATTCTGCTTTTAGTTTGGCCACATCCACATTGCTCGGGCACTCCGATTTACAGGCTTTGCAACTGAGGCAAAGATCCATCACTTCATAAATTTCTTTATGGTTAAAACGGTTAACCTTAGTGGAGTTGGTTAAAAACTCCCGCAATATATTGGCCCTGGCACGGGTGGTATCTTTTTCGTTTCGCGTAGCCATAAACGAAGGGCACATGCTGCCACCACTCAACTGGGTTTTACGGCAATCGCCACTGCCATTGCATTGTTCGGCGTGCTGCAATACATCCTGGTTGTGGTAGCGAAAGATAGTATTGAACTTGGGTGTTTGCTGCCCCGGTGTGTAGCGCAACATACTGTTCATGGGCGGCGTATCTACAATTTTATTGGGGTTAAAAATATGCTGCGGATCCCAGGTATTTTTCACCTGCTTTAACAACTGGTAATTTTTAGGCCCCACCATCTGTTCAATGAACTCGCCTCTTAAACGGCCATCGCCATGCTCGCCGCTTAATGAGCCGTCGTATTTTTTTACAAGCGTAGCAATTTCCTGGGCAATGGTTTTAAACAGATGGTTACCTTCTTCGGTTTTTAAATTGATGATGGGGCGCAAGTGTATTTCGCCTGAACCGGCATGCGCATAATGCACGGCATGCAGATCGTACTTCACCAATATTTCATTGAACTCCCGGATATAAGCGGGCAGGTCTTCTACATCAACAGCAGTGTCTTCAATTACCGGAACGGCTTTTTCATCACCTGGTAAATTGCCGAGCAATCCTAAACCCGCTTTGCGCAGCGTCCATATTTTTTTGGTGTCGTTGCCAAACAATAAAGGGAAATGATAGCCGAGTCCTGCGGCACGCATATCGGCTTCTACCTGGCTACAAATAGCAGTGATTTCTTCGCGGGTATTTTTTACAAATTCTACCACCAGAATAGCACCGGGATCGCCTTGTACAAAAAAGCGGTTTTTATTTTGTTCAATATTGTCTTTGGTGCATTCTAAAATATAATGGTCAATCAGCTCGCTGGCGCTGGGCTTGTATTTGAGTGCAATTAAATTGGCCCGCAGGCTTTCATCAATGCTGTTGAAATGCACACAAAGTAAACCGGTTTCTTTGGGTGGCAACGGTACTACATTCAGTTTTATCTCGGTGAGAAAAGCCAGCGTACCTTCTGAGCCTGCTATCAAATCGCAAAAATTAAAATCGGGCATGCCGGCCACAAAGGGCGATTTCTCCAGCAACAGATCAATGGCATAACCGGTGTTGCGGCGCTCTACTGATTTTTTGGGAAACTGTTTTCTTATTTCCTGCTGGTTATCGTAATTGCTTAATATGCCGCGGATGTTGTTATAGATTTTTCCTTCGAGTGTATTGAGTTCGCATTTGGCATGAAAGTCATCATTGCTCAGGGTTTTAAATTCAGCTTCTGTACCGTCACTTAAAATGGCTTTTACTTCCAGCAAATGTTCTCTTGTGCTGCGGTACACAACGGAGTTGCTGCCGCAGGAATTGTTGCCCACCATACCACCGATCATAGCCCGGTTGGCGGTGGAGGTTTCTGGCCCGAAGAATAAACCATGTGGTTTTAAAAACATGTTTAATTCGTCACGGATTACGCCGGGTTGCACCCGTACCCAGTGTTCTTCTTTATTAAGTTCAATAATGTTGGTGAAATTTTTTGATACATCCACAATGATACCGTTGCCCACTACCTGGCCGGCAAGTGAAGTGCCCGCCGTACGGGGAATAACCGATGTGTTATTTTGGTGTGCAAACTGTATGAGCTTTTTAATATCGGCTGTAGTTTTAGGAATGGCAACTGCCAGCGGCATTTCGCGGTAGGCCGAAGCGTCCGTAGCATACAATATCCGCATGGTGTCATCTGTAAAAAAATCTCCTTCCAGCAATCCGGCCAGTTCCTGTAGTTTCTCCTTCATTAAAAATGTTGCTTTGCCGCAAAATTAGTTTTTTTATAGAACACTGATAACACCGATTGAGCGGACGAACACGGATATATATAGGATGCTGATAATGATAGAGTCCGGATTGGGAAGGAACAGAGAAAATGCTTACTGGGCAATTTTATGCTGATAAAATACAATGCGTTGATCCGTTATCAACACCCGGACAAAAATCAGTTTTTAATTAATTTGATCCGTATTATAAAGGTTACTACGCATTGCTGCAAAGCAGCAATTAAAATCCGTTCGATCGGTGTTATCAGCGTTCCATTGTATTAATTTTGAGAACTATGGAGTGTTATCTACCTCAATTACTACTGGAGTCTCTTGAAGGTTTGCCCGGGTATGACCGCCAGGCTTTTGAAAATATACATGGTTCCGGCGAACAGGTGATTTCTGTGCGGTTGAACCATCGTAAAATACCCACTGTTGCGGAACTGGCTTTTGATGATGCGGAGGTTGCGGGCAATGTTCCCTGGAGCAGCGATGGTTATTATTTATCAACACGGCCATCGTTTACATTGGATCCGGTGTTTCATGCCGGCGCCTATTATGTGCAGGAAGCCAGCAGCATGTTTTTGGAACAGGCGTTACGGCAGACAACCGATCTTACTCAACCCATTAAAGTACTGGATCTTTGCGCTGCACCGGGCGGTAAATCAACTTTGCTGCAATCGCTTATCAGTGATAGCAGTTTGCTGGTGAGCAATGAAGTAATTAAAACCCGGGTGAATGTACTGGCGGAAAATATTACTAAATGGGGAGCTGCCAATGTGGTGGTCACCAACAATGATCCCAAAGATTTTCAGCGACTGGAAAATTATTTTGATGTAATTGTAGTGGATGCACCCTGTAGTGGCAGTGGTTTGTTTAGAAGAGATGCTGACCTGGTAAAAGAATGGAGTCCGCAAAATGTAACCATGTGCAGTCAGCGTCAGCAACGAATTTTGGCGGATGTACTGCCTGCGTTAAAAGAAGGGGGCAGGTTAATTTATTCCACCTGTTCTTATTCGGAAAGCGAAGATGAAACCATTGCCGACTGGCTGGTGGAAGAATGCCATTTAATACCGGTAGCAATACCAACGCAACCGGAATGGGGGATTGTTGAAACAAGGTCACCCAAACACCAAGGGTATGGCTATCGTTTTTACCCGGATAAAGTAAAGGGCGAAGGTTTTTTTATTGCCGCATTTACAAAAGGTGAAAAGATTGAACCGGTTTGGCAAAGCAATAAATACAAGACCAAATCAGAGCGGCTCACGGCTAAGGAGATTGATATTGTGCAACCATATTTAACCACTGCTGAATCATTTTTCTTTATCAGACAAAACGATGAAACCATTGCATTGCCTGCGCACCTGGAAAATGAACTGGCTACCATTCAGCATAGCTTGTATATAAAAAAGGCAGGTGTAAAAATGGGTACTATCATCCGCAACGAACTGATACCCGATCATGAACTGGCATTGAGTAACAGCATCAGCAAAACCATCAATGCCGTTGAAGTTGATAAAGCCACTGCCCTGCAATACCTGCGTAAACAGGAAATAAAATTGGCCACTGACTTAAAAGGCTGGGCGCTGCTGACACACCAGCAATTGCCGTTGGGCTGGATAAAAATTTTGCCTAACCGCATCAATAATTATTACCCTGCCAACTGGCGCATTTTGAATAAGTAAAATAAAAACAAAAAAATATAGTTTAATCAGTGGTTATAACAGCTTGTTAAACTAATTTAACAGTTTCGGGAATAATTGTTAACCAACTTATTTTCCCATCTTTGCAACGAAAATTTATATCTGATGAAGCGTTTATTAATATTGTTATTTTGTCTGCCTTTGACCCTGCTGGCGCAAAATGCACCATTGGTGGTTGAAGGAGCTTCTCCCAATTTATACCTTACCCATACTGTAAAATCAAAGGAAAATTATTACAGCATTGGCAGAATGTACAATATCAGCCCTAAAGAAATTGCCCCATTTAATAACCTTGCGCTGGAAAAAGGTCTTAGCCTCAACCAGGTGATAAAAGTACCGTTGACGGATGTTAATTTTTTACAATCCGGCAATGCACCTTCGGATGAAGTGCTGGTGCCAGTATATCACATTGTAAAAGATAAAGAAGGATTATATCGCATAGCCACCAATGCCAAAGTAGCGCTGGACAATTTAAAACAATGGAACAATATTAAGAGCGATGCCGTGGCCAATGGAACACATTTAATTATAGGCTATTTAAAAGTGAAACCTGCGTTGTCTGCGCTATCATCGATGGCTAAAAACAAACCGGCCGACCTGGCCGTGACCGCACCTGCTGTTACAAAAACAGAAGCACCAGTTGTAAAGGCTCCTGAGCCGGTTAAAAAAGAAGCTGTCATTGTAAAGGAACCTGTTGCTACACCGCCAACTGTAAAGAAGGATCTGCCGCCGGCTGTAAAGGAAGCAGAACCCGTTACGCAGCCAGTGGTAGTGGCCGGTAAAAATTTCAATGGAGGTAGTTTTAAAGCCAATTTTGATAAACAGGCCAAGCCCAACCCGGCAAGTGAAAGTGGCACAGGCGCTGTGTTTAGGAGCAATAGCGGCTGGCAGGATGGAAAATATTATTGTTTGCACAACACCGCCGCACCTGGCACTATTATAAAGGTTACCAGCAGCAGTACCGGTAAATCTATCTACGCAAAAGTGCTGGATGTAATTCCGGATATCAAACAGAACAGCGGGCTGATCATTCGCATCAGCAATGCGGCAGCTCAGGAACTGGGTTTGGGCGAAACTAAATTTGATTGTACGCTGAATTATTCCAAATAGCGAACGATCATTTTTTTGCGGCAGTCGTTTTCTTTTTACCCCATCTTTCTTTTACATAGGCATACGCTTTTATTTCGTCTGCTTCCGTAGGTTTTGCTTCAGCAATATACCGCTGGTAATATTTTTGTGCCTGCTGCATGTTATGCAAATGTGCTTCCGCAATGCGGCCGCAATTGTAATTCATCACCGGATTTTTAAAAAGATAATACGCCGTATCATACTGGTTAATTGCTTTTGCATATTGCTTCAGCGATTCATAATTTAAAGCAAGGTTATAATAATACATCTCCGCTGATTTTGAAATGGAAAGGTTCACACATACCCTTAGCAACGCATTGCTCTTATCATAGTCTTTTAATTTGGCCCAGGCTTTTGCTTCATAATAAATAACATTGTCAACCATGTAACCTTTATCATTCAGGTATTCACAAACCCGGATGCAATCGGAATACAGTTTAAGATTGTAATAGCCAATCAACAGCTGCGTAAGCGCAGTGAGCGGAGACTCTCCCATACGGATAATTTGTTCCCCTGGTGTTCGAAGGTTTTGAAAATCGCCTGCATTATAAGCAGAACGAATGCGCAGTTTTAAAAAAGAGAGATTGACGGAATCCTGTTCCAGCCCTGCTTCTGTTACACTATCGGCACGGGTATATTCTTTTCTGTCAATTAGCACATCCGCAAGACCAACACCATTTTTATAATCTTTCGGCGCCAGCGAATAAGCCTTGCTGAAATAAACAAAGGCAGAATCCTGCTCATCCTTTCTTTTAAATAATTCGCCCATGCTGCGGTAATAACCGGCTTTGGCCGGCCGCAGCAGAATAAGGCGGCGGGTATATTGCAGGGCTTCATTGGGGCTGTCATTTTTAGTAAGCAGTGCCAGGTATTGCAGCGCAGCAATATTATCGGGATCAACGAGTACAATTTGCCTGTAAACATTTTCAGCCTCCCTTGTATTATCATTCATGTAGTGAGCGTAGCCTAAGTAGCCAAGCAGTTGTACATTTTTAGTATCAGCAGCAATGGCTGGAGTTAGGTAGCTAACCGCTTCATCAAATTGTTGACTTTGAAAAAAATCCATCACTTTGTTTTTATCAACGGCAGCTGATTGAGCAAATGCTGTAATGGAAAACAATGTCAGGGTGAATAAGCAGCAAGTTATTTTTTTCATACAGAACGAATTGTTGTGATAGAAAAATACAAATATTATTTCAAGGGGTTTTTATTTTTACGTCAGACGCAGTTTTCTTTTTTTTCCATAAAAGGATTGAAAAATAAAAGCGGCATTTATTTTCTTTTTTAGCAGATAACATTTTTTGTTCAAAACCAGCACCAGCATTTGTTTTACCAGTACTTATTATACTTTACACTTTTCAAGCGTTCAGCCTATAACAGGTCACTCATTTATTGCGCAAACGTTTGTAGCATTTTTAAATAGTATTGTGTGTTATATTGGTAAGGCAAGCAGCTCTGCACCTGCCGCACTTCATTTCAACCACAATCAACTGTTATGCGTCTGTCATTTTCAATACGTATTTGTTTACTGTTTGTGGTAACGGGTATATACAACGGTGCGTTTTGCCAGTCTTCAGAAGCGGTTACACTCAGCAGTTTCCGCCCGGTTTCAATTTATAAAATACCCCAAACTTCCATCGCTAAAGCCAAATACCCGGTGATTGATTTTCATTCGCATGATTATCCTAAAACCGATGCTGAAGTAGCGGTATGGGTAAAAAGAATGGATGAAATGAACATCGAAAAAACATTGATCCTTACTTATTCAACCGGTTCAAGATTTGATTCGCTGGTAGATAAATATGCTCCTTACAAAGACCGCTTTGAAGTATGGTGTGGGTTTGATTATACTGGACATGAAACACCAGGCTGGCAAAAGCATGCACTGGCGGAACTGGAAAGATGTTACCAGAAAGGCGCTAAGGGCGTAGGCGAACTGGGAGATAAAGGTTTGGGTGAATTATACTCCATGCCAACACCCGGGTACGGTTTGCATATTGATGACCCGGCCATGAAACCTTTGCTGGAAAAATGTGCTGAATTGCATATGCCCGTGAGCATACATGTAGCCGAAGACCAGTGGATGTATGAAAAACCCGACTCAACCAATGATGGATTGATGAACGCGGCCACCTGGAAAGTGGATATGAACAAGCCTGGCATTTTAACACATGATCAACTGGTAAGGACGCTGGAGAATGCGGTAAAGAATAATCCTGCCACTACTTTTATTGCCTGCCACCTGGCTAACACCAATGCTGACCTTAGCATGCTGGGAAAATTGTTTGATACCTATCCCAACCTGTATGCAGACATCGCCGCCCGGTTTGGTGAGTTCTCGCCTATACCAAGGTACACAAAAGCTTTTTTTGAAAAACATGCTGACCGTATTGTGTACGGTACAGATATGGGTTTTGATAAAAGCATGTATCAGACAACTTTTCGTATTTTAGAATCTGCCGATGAACATTTTTACGATCACCAGTTATTCAGTTATCACTGGGCTTTATATGGTTTGTCATTAAACGATGCCACGCTTAAAAAAATATACAGTGGCAATGGCAGAAAAATATTGAATCATTCAAAAAAATAAAACCAACAATACTTTATGAGCCAACCTTTTCAAGCGGACCCGCAGACTGCTGCAGAAAAAAATGTTCCGGCAGCAGTAGTTAATCCGCCAATGCCTGTCAGCAGAATTGCTTCGGTGGATGTTTACCGCGGCTTTGTAATGTTGCTGATGATGGGAGAAGTACTTTCACTTGAATCCGTATCAAAGGCTTTGCCTGACAGTTCGTTCTGGGGTTTTCTCGCCTTCAATCAAAGTCATGTGGAATGGACCTGGCTTTCGCTGCATGATATGATCCAGCCTTCGTTTACGTTTTTAGTAGGCGTAGTATTACCCTATTCCATCGCCGGCCGGAAAAGTAAAGGCGCTTCTTTCAACAATATTATTTTGCATACCATCAAGCGGTCGCTCATACTAATATGCCTCGGGATATTTTTGCGGTCTATGTGGAGCACCCAAACCAATTTCACTTTTGAAGATACGCTGACACAGATAGGTATGGGTTATACTTTTTTAGTGCTCATCTCTTATTGTAAACCCCGTATTCAACTCATTGCACTGATTGTTATTTTGGTTGGTTACTGGCTGGCCTTTGCCTTGTACCCGTTGCCTGGTGCCGGTTTCGATTATGCTGCTGCTGGTACCGAAGCCAATTGGGAACACAACCTTCACGGGTTTGCGGCACACTGGAATAAAAACACCAATCTTGCCTGGGCTTTTGATCAATGGTTCTTAAATCTTTTTCCACGGGAAAAACAATTTTTAAATAATGGCGGCGGTTATGCCACGCTTAGTTTTATACCCACGCTGGGCACCATGCTGCTAGGCCTGTTTGCAGGACGGGCATTAAAAGATGAAACGACCACACAACAGCAGAAAATTAAATTTTTTGTTACCATGGGCGCCGGTTTACTGCTGCTTGGGGCCATGCTGCATTTTACCGGTATCAACCCAATTGTAAAACGCATCTGGACGCCGGCCTGGACTATTTTTAGTGGCGGTATTTGCTGTTTATTCCTGGCCTTTTTTTATGGGGTGGTAGATGTAGCACAAAAAAGAAAATGGGCCTATTTTTTAATGGTGATCGGTGCCAATTCAATTGCTGCCTATGTAATGGCCGATGGTGGTATCCGCTCGCTGATCTCCAACTCACTGCACATACATTTAGGTGCTAACTATGACCATATTTTTGGAGCACCTTATGCGACGCTGGTTAACGGAATACTCGTGTTATTTTTTCTATGGCTTATTTTAAACTGGATGTATAAGAAAAGGATTTTTATAAAAATTTAGGTCTGTTTTAAAAAGCCCGGTGGAATTACCGGGCTTTTTTTGTTGTTATAAATGATAGCAAGCCATTGGTTGGCTACAACTGTTTCAACACCTGCTGATAATATTCTGTCAGTACCATTTTTTTTGCCGCGGCTTTATCAGTCTTTCCACCGAAGGAGATGAATTGTATCATGCCATTTTTATCCAGGACGATACTGGTGGGGAAGGCATTGTTTTGATTCAGCCGGTAACATTCCTGCTGCGTTAAAGAGATGATCTTATATTGCATGCGGTATTTCTTTGCCAACACCTGAACTGTTTTGGGCGATTCATATGTAAAGGAGACAAATTCAAATTGCTTATTTGTCTTCAACTTTTTATACAACTCATTCAATGCATCCAGTTCGGCAATACAGGGCGGGCAGTTGGCAAACCAAAAGTTTATAAATACTACTTTACCAGTTATATCCTGATTGGTAAACGTCTTGTTGTGCAATAACGCTTTAAATAAAGGAAATGGTTTGCCAATGCTTTCTTTTTGCCTGGCACTCACCAGCGAATCAAAATCAATTTGCTGCTGCTGACCATAAGTGATCAGACTTATCAATAAAAAAATAAGTACAAAATATGGCTTCATCGGGTTGTTAAAAATAGTTTGGAAGTGATATTTATCTTTCCTAAAAATAGTCTGTTGGTTCTTTAATATTTAATGTCTTTTAAATATACTGATGAAGTGTGGATTTCAATTTTCATCAGGGTAATCTGGAGTGGTCTATGACTGTAGCAGTTAAAATCTCTTTGTATCCCAATAATATTTCTTCAAACATATTAAAATAGCGAGAGTTCTCTTTGCAAATTTTCTTTCGCCTGTCGCTCAAATTTTGTGTAGAAGTAATCTGTTTTAAAAATGCGTTCCATTGCTAAAAAATGTTTCAGCACTTTTCGTCTTCCCGGGTTGTAAATAACATCAGGATAAATGGCATATTCTTTTCGTACGTTTTTAAAATAAGCTGAATACGTGTCCCAGTCGGTTCCTAAGATAGAGAGGTCTGCATCTGTAAAATAGTTGGTGTCGGTATCTGTATTGTCAAGATGTTTTTTGGTAGCTAAAATTTGTGCTTTGCAAGCTGCAATTATTTCGGCAGGAATAACTATCTGTTTCATCCGTTGCTCAGCAAGCCCAGCACTCTTTTCTTCGTTATCAGATTGTAATGCATTGTAAACACAGTCGTGGTAATACAATGTAAAAAGAATGGTATCCCAATGTTGTATATTGTTTTTCACCTCCAGTAACTGGATTAACAAATTTTCCAAATGGGCCAAAGTGTGGTAAAATCTTTTTTTACCTGAATAGCTTATTTCAATTTCATTCCATAGTTCCGTTGCCAGCTGATTGTTGCCGGCGTATCCAGACACCAGTTGAGTGAAAGTTTGTTTGAGCATACGATCGTTGGTTACAGGCATCTCAACAAGTTAATTATTTAACGGTTTAAATTACATTGTCATCTTAAATTTCTTGCAATCACAATCACAGCTGCTTAATCTAATCTTAACAATTTTAATTTATAATGCTTAATTTTAAACTATTCATTTCAACATTTTAACGCTGCTTCATCATGCAAATTAAGGCTGGAATTGTATTAACAGGTGCACCATCACTGGATGATCCAAACTTTGATAAAGTCACTATTTTTATAACTGAATACAACAAAAAAGGAGCAACAGGTTTTGTTGTGAATAAATTATTTGGCAGAACATTAAACGAACTGGAAGAATTTAAAGACAGCCTGCCGTTTCCGTTGTATGATGGCGGTCCAATGGACAGGGAGCATCTTTTTTTTATCCACCGCCGGCCGGATATCATCAGGGGCGGAACACCTGTTACTGATACCATTTACTTCGGTGGCAATTTTCAGCAGGCGGTTGCTCATATGAACGACCGGTCAGTTCTGCAGCATGAAATAAAAATTTTTGTGGGCTATTGCGGCTGGGATTTTAATCAGCTGGAAGACGAAGTGGAAGAAGGAAGTTGGATAGTCGGGAATGCTGATATAGAAAAAATATTCTAACCTGTCTTTAAACGTGAATTAATCCTGACCCAATGTGCAAATACGGTAAATAGAATTGATAGTTATCCAGCCATTAATTTTTCCGATATTGTTTCCTGCTTGAAATCTTTCTTCCTGTATGACTTCTGTAAAATGCAGCTATTGGCTGCCATTCACTTTCCATAAAACAATATTATTTGGACAAGCTTTGCTGCTTATTTTCAGGTAATGGAACTGCAATGATGAAATAGACTACAATTAATACCGTAGCGATACCAGTTACAATAAAAGTGGCGCCTGCACCAAACTGAAACCAGATAAGCCCTGCCAGGGAACTGGCCAGCATGGTACAAATACTTTGAAATCCTGCAAAGGTTCCGATGGCGGTAGCGGTCTCTTTTTTGTCGGCAATATTGCTGATCCATGCTTTTGAAATGCCCTCTGTTGCAGCGGCGTATAACCCATATAAAAAAAACAAGGCGGCAAAAAGATAAAAATTATTGCTGACACTCATGCCAAAATACACCGCAGCAAAAATCAGCAGGCCTGCAATAAAAATTGTTTTTAATCCTATTTTATCAGCCAGCATTCCTATCGGAAAAGCGCACAAAGCATACACCAGGTTATAAAAAATATAAATTCCAATTACAGCAGTGTCGTCAAGGCCGGATTGTTTTGCTTTTAATAATAAAAAAACATCCGAACTGTTGAACAGGGTAAATGCCAGCAGGCCGCCTGCCAACTTCCGGTATAAAGCCGGGCTGGTTTTCCAGTAATGGAGGAAATCAAAAAAGGAAGTTTTGTTTACAACAGTTTTAGAGGACTTATTTTTCTGTTGCAGTAAAAAAGAAGCTGATACTGCAAGCAGGCCAGGAATAAACGCAATGTAAAAAAGTGCCCGGTAATTTTGCGGATGGTAATGCAAATAAATCAATGCAGACAGAGGCCCCAGCACAGCGCCCAACGTGTCCATAGAACGATGGAAGCCAAATATTTTGCCCTTTGTTTCCGGTGTGGCTTCGTCTGATAATGCCGCGTCTCTTGCACCTGTGCGAATGCCCTTGCCTGTACGGTCAATAGCACGGCAAATGAAAACCCATACAGGCAAAACGGAAAATGCCAGCAATGGTTTTGAGATAGCGCTCAGCGCATAGCCAGCCTGTACAAATGGCGTTCGCTTCCCGCTGTTGTCGGAGAGCTTGCCAAAGTAGCCTTTACTTAATCCTGCTATGGCCTCAGCAAAACCTTCCAGTATGCCGATCAATACAATCGAAAATCCAATCGTTTTTAAATAGATGGGCATTACGGGATACAACATTTCGCTGGCCGTGTCAGTAAATAAACTTACCAGTGATAAGATCCATACTGTTTTGGTGATGGCTTTCAATATTTATATTTTTTTGTTGACGGCATACAGGTGAAGTCAAGGCCAGTGTGATCGCTTATTTAACCGCAATAAATATATCAACTTCAGCATCTTCGGGGTTCTTTGCCTTTTCGCCATATACTTCAAAGTCTGCCATATATTTCCTGTCGATATCCGAATTCCAGATTTTTACCCATTCATTAAAAACCATACCCTGTAAAATATTTCCTTTGGCTGTATATTTTATATAAGCACCTTCCTCAATGGTTTTACCAACCATCCCTGCCGGAATGTTATTTAATGTAGAGACACTGCAACCCAAAATGGTTGTGTATGGTTTGGTATGGTCTTTTTCGTAGTCGGTATAAACGCAATAAATGGTGTTGTTTATTTTATCCGGAATCAAAGCAGCCATGCCATCTCCCATGAATTTATTCCAAAGCGAGGGAATATCCCGGCTTGATTGACCGTTTTCGTTGGTAGTCCGAATTGCAATACCAATTATATTGAATTGCTTGATTATCTCATTGTTCATGTTGTGTAGTTTAATTTAATAAGTCACAAAGCTAAATATGGTTTGTGACAACGATATGTCAGCAGGTTTTGACTTTTTTATTTATAGATTCGGCACTTCTATTGCCGGTCATGTTAAAGGATGCGCCATTTCCAAAATTTCCGGCTTAACAATAAAAATATGTACTACAGCAATGAATTTAAAATTAAGAGTTTTATTATGTGTTGCTAAAATAGCCTTCCCTGTGCAAGCTGTTTTTTACAATTGCGTCATGCTAACGGTATCGGATTGTTGTAACTCCGATGATAATACCAAAATTGCCATCTGTTTGCAGCCATTGTTTTTCGGGTAAATAAACTTCCGACACAAGACCATCAAGGTACAACGCATTTTTACAACCGGGGTTTTTAAAATAGTTTGCGAAGTCATAAAAATTAATTTCGCTTTTAGACATTGCAAAAATTACTTTATTGCAGGCAGGATGCCAACACCATTGCGGATGTTTACGTTGCCTGAGCCAGCTTTGAAAACTTTATTGATCTCACCATCGTAAACCAGCATTGGACCCGATTGTGTGGCGTATTTAATTTTACCATTGTTTTTAAAAACTTGCGTTTTGCAAATAACTGCAATGTTATCTGTAGAAAGATAAAATACACCATTTGGTTGCATAAAAATTGTCATTACCATTTGCTGTGCCCAAAGCAAATAATACTTTTTGCTTTTCAATAAAAAGTCCCTGAGGCGAACGATCAGGTTTGTACATAAAAAAAGTATATACCTGGCTGGGCGGAGGATTAAAACTGGAAATAGCCCCAACACCAACTGCTGAAACAATTGTAAGCAGGGAACGGGTTAATGACTTCAAATAATGGCTTGGACGATAGGAGAGAAGCTTGTTTTTGTTATGCTAATTGCATAATTTTCTCCAACACCATAAACTCCAGCGGTTGCAAATGTTTGCCTGTTAAGCCATCTTCATTAAAAGGAATTCTTTCGCCGGTTTCCTGGTAGCCATACCGCTTGTACCAGTCGATCAGTTCTGTGCGCTGGGTTATCACCTGCATAAAAATAGCGGGAGCATTTAAATGAACAGCATATTCTTCTGCTGCTTTCAACAACTGCTTGCCAATGCCAAAGCCCTGCAGCTGCGGGGATACCGAAAACATGCCCAGGTAAATTTTATCTTTTTTTTGCTGCAGATTTACACAACCCACAATGTGCTGATCAGTATCCAAATATTTTAAAATTACGCTGCCGGCAGAATCCATTACCTGTTGCAGGGTTTCCTCATTTGTACGAATATTACCACCGATTAAATTTGCTTCCGTTGTCCAACCCTGTTTGGAGCTTTCGCCCCGGTAAGCACTGTTTAGCAAACTGGTTATGGCAGCAATATCAGCATTGGATGCCAAGCTAATATGTGGGTTTGAAAATGTAAACATAGGCAGCGAAATTAGCAGATTTTTTAAACAGTTAATACCATAAAATGGGTTGTTATTTGATGGCATGTAACCTTTTGCTACTGTATTTCACCGGAGTAAGAGGTAATATAAACTTAATGTACGGCGCTTTATAATAGGGCTAACTTTAATAAAATATTAAAAAATATGAACTGGCCATTTATCATTTTTTTCGGTATTGCAGTTATTGCCTTAATTATTTTCCTGGTAGTTCGAAACAAAAAAGATGAAAAGATTTTCGAAGATCAGATGAATAATGATTTCCCTATATCACAGGATGAAAAAAGAGATGATGAAATTGATAAGCTCGTAAAATGAAGAGCGTAGTCAGATAAGTGCTATAACAAAAACATAACGGATGGGGATGCTTGTTGTTACAGCTTTTGGCTATTTTTAGCCACTAAAATATTCACATGGTTATCCATCCTTCTTTCTTTTTTACAATCGCTTTTACCTTCATACATTCGGTTGCAGGCATGGCGCAGGTTACGCCTCTACCTGCAACCAAACATAAAACCATTGTTATAGCGCATCGCGGCGATCATACAAAGGCACCTGAAAATACATTGGCTGCTTATCAAAACACCATTGAAGACGGTGCTGATTTTGTAGAGATAGATTTACGTACTACCAAAGACAGTCAGCTGGTAATTATGCACAATGCAACGATTGACCACATGACAACCCGGCAGGGGGAAATAAAAAGCTTTCCCCTTGACTCGCTGCGTAAAATTAAAATAAGGGAACCATTGCACCCTGAGTGGGGCATGCATACCATTCCAACCTTTAAAGAAGTGCTGCAGTTATGCAAGGGAAAAATAAATATCTACCTCGATTTTAAAGAGGCTTCTGTTGCGCAGGCCTATCAAGAAATTATCGACGCCGGAATGGAAAATCATGTTGTGGTGTACATCAACGAACCACACCAGTTTGAAGAATGGGGAACCATCGCTCCCAATATGCCGTTGATGATCAGTTTGCCAAAAGCAGTAAAAACAACAGCCGAAATGAACGAGGTGCTGCACACATTTGATATTGATATACTCGACGGAGATTATACCGAATACAATGCTGAAACAGTCGCCGCGGCTACCCAAAAGCACATTCCCATCTGGGCAGATGTACAGTCAAGGGAAGAAGGGCCTGATCAATGGAATGCGGCGCTCAAGCTTGGTTTGGCAGGCTTGCAATCAGATCATCCAAAGGAGTTAATTCAGTTTTTGATTAAGAAGGGAATCAGGTAACAATACAATCGTCCTCTAAAACGGGTTGGCTATAATTCAGTCAGCGATTTTTTTACCAGGCGGTAATTGATGGCGACAGACAAAGCCAGCAGCAATACAGCAATTGCCAATACAGTCCAGTCGATTACGATGGGCAATTCTCCACGGGCAGGCGTTACGAAATGCTGAAAGCCCAGGTGGAGTAACTGCGTGGCCAGCAATGCTGCTACAATAATGCTCACATAAACCGGGATCCATTTTTTTGCTACCGTTTTACTAAGCCAGCTTGGACTATAACCCAGTGTGAGCAACAATTGCAGGTTATCTTTACTTCTGGCAATCATCAGTTGTAAGTAAAACGAAAACAATACCAACGCCAGTAAAATAACCAATACACCGAAGCCTGCCAGTCCGCTTACAACGGCCTGCAGCACACCTTTCACACGACCAAATTTCGTTTTGTCTTTATTAACGTGGTACTCTTTACCGGCAAGATAATTCAGCAACTGCGGGTTATTGGCATCTTTTGTTTTTAAAAATACGCGGGATGCCGGGATATTGTCAACGCCTTCCAGCACCTTGTTTTGTTGCGCTAAAAAATTTTCAGGAACCAGTATGCTGTTGATGCGGTCGCTGAAGGCAACGATCCTGGCTTTGTACTGGCGGTCGCCGTTTCGTCCATGGCACAGCAAAAATAATTGTACAGAAGATGCGGTTTTTTCAGACATCTGTGGCAGATCCCAACTCGGGGCAAATACGTTGTACATCTCCAAAAAATCCGTGGAAAAAATGACGGGTACAAATTCATCCCCTTCCTTCCATTTAAAATTATCGGGTACGGTGTCAATAAAATTAGTGTTCAGTCCTTCTACAAAAACATCCGTGCTAAAGGGAATCATATTGCCTGCGTTGGCGCTTACTTTAAAGGCATTTGCTTTTAAAGGAGCTGCATCTTCAATGAAGGGCTGGCGCTGCAATTCTTTTATGTCGGCATCCGTAAAACGGTTATCCCTGCCCATATTTTCATTGGTAATGGTTTTGGTAATAGATATAAAATCGGTGCCGTTTTTACGCGTATTTTTATCTCTTATTAAATGGTTGATGTTGGTATACATCTGAACAGAACTCAGCAAAAGCAATACGCCAACACCAAGCCCCACATAACTCAGCCAGCGGCTTACTTTATTTTGACCGGCAGTTAAGAAAGGCGCAATATTTTTATAAGAGAGTTCCATTGCATGGATAATTAATTAATGGATAATTGATAATGGAAAAAGTGGTGCTTTCTAAATACTTAATACCTGCTACTTTCTGCTAAATACTTTCACCTCACAGATAAAGTAATCGTTCAGCCTTAAAATAATCTATTTTTTTTAAGTCGGTTAAAATGATGGCGGCTTTTCTTTCGGTGGCTTCTTCCTGCATCAATTCCATTGCTTTCTGCCGGTTATTCTCGTCCAGGTGACTAAAGGGCTCATCCAGCAATAAAAAATCAAACGGTTGTTGCAGCGCACGGATAATAGCAATGCGTTGCTGCTCGCCGTAACTGCAGGTGCTGCATAATTTAGCCAGTTTGCTTTCTATACCCAAACGCTTTGCCATGGCCGTTATTCTGCTTTCTTTGTGATAAGGTGCAAGCAACCTTTTTATTTCCAGGTTTTGTAATACGGTTTGTTGTGTAAACAAACGCAGGTCCTGAAAAATGATGCTGATGTTTTGTTGCCGCCACGTAGCAAATTTTTCGGCGTCGTAATTTTTAATGTTGTTGTTATCATATAAAATGTTACCGCTGTAATCTTTTCTTAACCCATATAAAAAGTGGATGAAAGATGTTTTGCCACTGCCGCTTGGTGCTATGATGTGAACGTTTTCACCGGTTGAAAAAGCAATATCCTGGTTCCATAACTGGGAACCATTGGCTTTGCCAGTTTCAAAAAAATCGGGAACAACCTGCTGCAGGGAAATTTGCATATGGGAATATAATAAAGCTGCCAATCCATAATTGAATTGGCAGCCGTAATGAAGAAAAACTATTTTTTTGAAGCTGGTGGCGCTACTACATCTTCAATGGGAATGGTTGCATCCATAGCCATTGAAGCCGTTTTTTCCTTTGCCTTTCTCGCTTTATAAATTTCGCCCAATTTAGCAGCGTATTGATTTAATTGTTTAAGACTGTTGGTTGTTTTATCAACCAGGTTTACCTCAACGGTTTGGGCGATGGCACCATCTTTAAAATCGCCGCCTTTAAACAACAGGTTATCCCACAATTTTAAAGAAGCATCATACACTGCACTGGCGCTGCTATCTTTGGTAGCTTCTTTTTCAAACGCTTTTAAAAGCAGGTGAATGTTTAGATAACCACCAAATGCCTGGCCATTTATTTTATTGATAAAATCTATATTGGGGTTGGTAGCAGAAAGAAATTTATCCGCATTTTCTTTGCTATTGGCAATGGCGAAATAAGAACCATTATCGCTGTAAGCAAAAGGTGCTTTGCTATCTGCCGGCAATCCTTTTTCGCCCAATTTTTTCCCTGCATTGATGAGCTTGTTAAAGGCATCCTTATCACCAATTGAAGTGGCAAAAATAAAATTGAAGTCAGGCTTTTCGCTTACATATCCCATTTCGCCTGCTGCGCTGTCTTTCTTCATTGATAGGTCAGAGAGTCCCAGCACCAGGTCGCCTTTATTGGCTTTAATAAAATCATCCATGGTAAAACCAACATTGCTAAGGCCCATATTGGCAATACCATCCACGCCCAGTAATTTAAGCAGTTCTTTTATACCTTCAGGTTTATAGGCAATGGCCATCAGGCCGATGATATCTTTTCCCGGCATACGTTTCAGCATATCTTCACTTACTTTTCCATCGCCGTATTTCTTGTATAATTTCCCCAGTTCATCTCCAACATAGCTTTTTACATCAACGTTAATTTTGCCGTTTTCAAAGTTTAGAGTGCCTGTGGTTAAGCTGCCTTTATACAGTTTATCCAGGTTAGCCATAGCCATCATTGGATTGTTCATAGCGCCTTTGGTAAGTTGTTCAGTATTCATCCAAAAATGCATGTCCCCGTTTTCTTTTAGCAAGGCAGTAAACTTGTCGTTCTTTGCAAGGCTGTTGCTTTCTGATAAAGCAAATAATGCTTTGCAGGTGCTAAAAATATCCCTTGGTTTTGAAGGCGTAATATCAATGGAATCCCGCTGCATTCTTCCTGACAAGGCATCCATCTGGGACATTTGCGGTGCATCAAACAAATACACAAATTTGTCTTTTGTATAACCTGCACAAAATGGGGCTTTGCTGATGAATTTAATTCCGTCGGCTTCATTTTCGCTGCCATCAGCAGCAAATGTTTTAATAAAGTTTTTAAACTGATCTTCATTTTTGATGGTGCCTTCAAAAGCAACATAGCCACCAATGCTGTCTTGTAATGCGAAAAACAACAGGTCGGTTTTGGTGTCAATCCCGGCACTGTCAGGATTATTTAAAATTACTTTCATGCCGGCTGGTACAGTACTGTCTTTGGACGCTTCAGCAAAAACCGGGTTCTGTTTTATTTCATCCCAGGATAACTTTGATGAAAGGGATTTACCATCAACCTGGATTACAAAGGCAGCTTCTTTTGGTATCAGCTTACCCTGGGTATTTGGCTTGCTGCAGGAGGCCATTAATAAAACGGCAGATCCAAGCAGCAGATTGCGAAAATGTATTTGCATATGGTTTGTTTTTTAATTAGTGCGGAAATTGATTATTAGTAACCTTTTTTATTTGTTAAAGTAAGTAAATAACTTATCAAAAAGCACTACTTCCTGTAAACCTGTTGAAAGATCTTTCACCAAACAATATTTTTGTTCAATTTCCTTACTCCCAATAATCACTGCGTATTGTATTTTCTTTTTCTCTGCGTAGCTAAACTGCTTACTGACTTTTGCAAACTCATGGTACATTTCGCATGAAACATTTTTGGCCCGCAGTTGCTGCATAATGGTAAATGCAAACCTGCTTTCTGTTTCACCCATGTTAAAAAAAATGGCTTTGGTTCCGGATTGTACAGCTTCAGGAAACAACTGCAGTTCTTCCAGCACATCGTAAATTCTGTCAACGCCAAAGCTGATACCAACACCTGCAATACCCGGCACATCAAACAAGCCGGTTAAATCGTCGTACCTGCCGCCTCCACCTATGCTGCCCATTTTAACTTCGGGCGGTGCCTTTGCTTCAAGGATAATTCCGGTGTAATAATTCAGTCCTCTTGCAAGTGTAAAATCAATATGCAACTTAATATTGGGTGACTGCTGATATATAAATTTGATTTCTTCAATTCCCTTTTTTCCTGTTTCAATATGGCCCATCAGTGCCGTTATCTGCGCCAGTTTTTCTTCATTGCTGCCAGTTATTAAAAGGTATTCTTCAATGATGGTAACTTGAGCTTCGCTGAGCTCCCTTTGTTGTAATTCTTCTTTTACCCTTTCTAAGCCGATCTTATCCAGTTTATCAATGGCAACTGTAATATCAGTTAGTTTGGATGCGCCGCCACAAAGTGTAGCCAGGGCGGTTAAAATTTTGCGGCTGTTAATTTTCAATTCATAATCCCACAGGCCCAGGCGGTTAAAAACTTCATTGTAAATATTGCAGAGTTCTACTTCATTTATCAGAGCAGTACTGCCCACCACATCCGCATCACATTGCGTAAACTCGCGGTAGCGGCCCTTTTGCGGCCGGTCTGCCCGCCACACGGGTTGTATCTGGTAGCGCCTGTAGGGAAAGGAAAGGCGCCCGTGATACAAGGCCACATGACTCGCAAAGGGAATGGTAAGTACA
>NZ_JAQBNR010000084.1 GCF_028288465.1 Ferruginibacter sp.
AGGCAATCGGCGACCTGCTGATAGCGAACGAATACGATGCCGGGGTGACGCTGGGGCAGGCTGGAGAGGCGATCAAGGGCCAGTTGCAGCAATCGATCATCGACACCTATGCACCGTCCCTGAGCGCCGTCACGCTGATGCTCCGCAAGATGAAATCCGCAGATCCCGGCCTGGTGGTGACCGGCGCAACCGTCGGCGAGGCCGCACGGCGCGTCGCGGCCGGAGAGTCTTCCGACGGTGTCTCGACCAAGCCCTTGGTCGACAGTGGGCATCTGGTCAACAGCGTCGATTACCAAGTGAAATCCTAAAACCCGCCCAGGAGGCGAATGATGATCCTGTTTTCGAGCAAGACCGGCGATGTGAACTTCCCGGGGCTGTCCCCGACTGCGGTCGATGGCATGCCGATTGGCCAGACAACGCCGGCCGCAGGGACCTTCACCGATCTGGCGGCCCAGGCCATTGTCGGCGGGCAGGTCTACAAGACCGATGCCCAGACCGCGACCATCATCCTGACCGCTGCCGATATCTCCGGCGCCCCGATCGAGGTTGATCTTGGGCTGACGGGCGCCATCACCACGGCCCAGAACGCCCAGTTGCCCACTGTCGCCGCCCTGATCGCGGCGCTGCCGGCTGAGATCGTCGGCCAGACCTACAAGCTGCGCGTCCTCAATATCGGCGGCACGACGTCCGGCGTGTTCACGCTAACCACGAACACCGGCTGGACGCTGAACGGCACGATGTCGATCGCCGTGGGCGGGTGGCGCGAGTTCATCGTCAAGCTGACTTCCCTCACGGCCGCGACGCTGCAGAACGTCGGCGGCGGGACGATCTAGCCTTGAACCTTCACCGGATCGTCAGCGGCGCCATCGGCGCGGTCAACCCGTTCGTTGCTGGCACGATAAAGGTCAGCAATGGGACGTATACGACTGCCCCGGATGGCAAGCGCACGCCGGCCTATAACACGTTCCCCAATGTGCAGATGCAGGTCCAGGCACTCACCTTCAAGGACCTGCAGCAGGTCGACGGGCTGAACCTGAACGGGACCCGGCGGGCGATCTACATGAACGGCCGGGCCGATGGGGTCGTTCGCAGCCTGATGAAGGGCGGCGATCTGATCACGCTGACCGATGGACCGAATGCAGGGACGTGGCTGGTGGCGATGACGCTCGAGCAATTCTCCGAGTGGTGCAAGGTCGCCGTCACTCTCCAAAACCAATAGGCGCTGCAGATGATCGCACAACGGCTTGTACCGCTTGGATACCAGCAGATCGGCACCCTCACGGGCGCAACTGGCCTCACCGTCCCGTCCGGCGCCACCCTGGCCATCATCTCGGCCGAAGGAACCGCGGTCCGCTGGCGGGACGATGGCGTCGCTCCCACCGCGGCGATCGGCGTCCCGATGGCCATCACGGATTCGCCGCTCCAATATTCCGGCACGCTGGCGGCGTTAAAGTTCATCGAGCAGACCGCCAGCGCCAAGCTGAACGTTGCCTACTATAGGGTCGCCGGGTGAGCCTCGTCCCGACGCCGACACAGTCCGGCGTCCTGACCGCGCTGCGCGCCTTCCTGGTGTCGATCCTCCCGACGGGCGTTGAAGTGATCCAGGCGCAGGACAACCGGGTTCCGGAACCCAAGGGCGACGATTTCGTGACGATGACGCCGCTCATCTTGGGCCGGCTCTCGACCAACGTTCACACCTATGACGTCGCTGGGGGTACGCAGAGCATCCTGCAGCCTACCAGGGTGGCGATCCAACTCGACGTCCACGGCCCGAACAGCGCGGACAACGCGCAGACGATATCGACCTTGTTCCGCGACGATTACGCCGCGCGCTTCTTCGCCGCCTCGGGCGCCAATGTCGCGCCGTTCTTCGCGGACGATCCAAAACAGATGCCGTTCACCAACGAGCAGCAGCAGGTCGAGAGCCGCTGGGTGGTCGATGCGGTGATGCAGGCGAACCAGGCGATCGTCGGCATCCCGCAACAATTCGCCGACCATCTCGACGTGTCCGTCTTCGACGTTCAGGCCACCTATCCCCTCTAGAGGAGAAATCCAAATGTCCACGATCCCGGCAAGCCAGCTTGTCCAGGTGCTGCCGAACGTCTTGAGCGCCGGCGGCAACGCTCTCGTCCTCAACGGTTTGATGCTGACCCAGAACACCCGTGTGCCGGTCGGAAAGGTGCTTTCCTTCCCGAATGACGGCGTGTCGGTCGCGAGCTATTTCGGCGCTTCCAGTGCCGAGGCGACCGTTGCGGCAATCTACTTCAACGGCTTCAACGGATCGTCGCAGAAACCGGCATCCATCCTCTTCGCCCAATACAACGCAGCGGCGGTTGCCGCCTATCTGCGCGGCGGCCCGGTCAACCAGATCACGATCGCGCAGCTGCAGGGTCTCACCGGTTCGCTTTCGGTCTTGATGGACGGCTATGCCCACACCGCGAATGCTCTTGATCTCTCGGGAGCGACGAGCTTCTCGGCCGCTGCTGCACTGATCGAGACCGGGCTCAACGCAAGCGCCGCCGTCGGTGCAGTTGTTACCGGCGCGATCGCTCCCGCCACGGCATCTGTAACCGGCTCGATTGCGGGCAATGTCCTGACGGTCACTGCCGTCGCGTCGGGTGTCTTGGTCCCGGGCGCCGTGCTCGCCGGAACTGGCGTAACAGCCAACACCGCAATCACGTCGCAGCTGAGCGGCACTGCGGGTGGCGTAGGCACTTACGCCGTTTCCATCGCCCAGGTCGTGGCGAGCGAAACCATTTCGGCGACCTACGGAACCATGACGGTCACCGCCGTTGCGTCCGGCACCCTCTCCGTCGGCCAGACGCTCTCCGGCAGCGGTGTGACCGCGGCGACCCGCATTATGGGTCTAGGAACCGGGGTAGGGCTCACGGGCACCTATTACGTCCAGACCAGCCAGACCGCCGCGAGTGGGACTGTCACCGCCTCCGCCACGGCTGTTCACGTCACCTATGACTCGGTGTCGGGGGGCTTCGTCATTGCCTCCGGGATTACAGGCCCCCCCTCGACGGCAGCGTTTGCCACCGGCGCGCTGGCGGCAGCGCTGTACTTGACCTCGGCAACGGGGGCCATCCTCTCGCAGGGCGCCGAAGCGGCAAGCCCGTCCGCTTTCATGACCGCCATCGTCCAGGTCACCCAGAACTGGGCGACGTTCATGACAATTTTCGATCCCGATGGTGGGTCCGGAAATACTCAGAAGCAGGCCTTCGCGGTCTGGACCAACAACCAGGGCAAGCGCTACGCCTATATCGCGTCGGATACGGACATCACGCCGACCCAGAGCAACAATGCCAGCGGCAGCTTCGGCAACATTATCGCTACCGAGGCCCTCAATGGCACCTGTGCGATCTACGATCCAAACGGCCAATATGTGGACGCCTTCGTGTGCGGCAGTGCGGCATCGATCGACTTC
>NZ_JAQBNR010000080.1 GCF_028288465.1 Ferruginibacter sp.
CGTACTGGTCGGGGCCGCCGGGAATGGCGCCGCGTCCCCAGCGAAGCCGTGCGCCGAGGAACGCCTCGGTGAAGGCATCGTGCACCCAGCGCAGCAGCTCGGGATCGTTGGCGGCGTACTGCTTTTCGCTGCCCGCGGCATCGGTGTATGTGCCCGTGATGCGGGTGTGCATGCGGCTCACCATCGCTGAGCCGGCGGTCGCGGCATCCCTCGATCCGAAGGTTGTTGTCATGACCCAGCGAGCGGTTCCGTCGAGTCGCCCCATCGGGTCTTCGCGATAGCGGGACCAGTCGTGAACACCGGCCATGGCACCGGGGTGCAGGGTTTGCAGCAGAAGCGCACGGATGCCGGCAACCGAACCTGATGGGGCACCGTTGACATCCCAGACGGCGCTGCCTGGTCCGAAAAACCCTTCGTCTGCTCCGTTTTCCAGGGCGACCATCCATGCGGGGCGTTCGGCGGGCGGTCGGGAGCGGGTGAGAATTCGGCCGAGAATGCTGCGCCGGACGGGAGTCGACATTCCAGCAGTCTGCACCCGCAAGCTGGGGACAGGATGGGGTTGCGGGATGCCGCGGCAGCTGCTCTCCTGGCCCGCCCGACGATGTCATTGGTCATTGACAGTATCGAACGTATGTTCGAACATGGGGGTATGGCACCTGCGGCAGCAACACTGGAAACGGCGCGTCCCGTTGCCGATGAGGTGCGCGAGCTGCAGGAGCGCATCCGCTCGATGCAGGCGACCAAACTCGACAGCAGGCAGGTGCCGACGCAACCGGCAATCGCGGGGCTGCTCCCTGGCGGCGGTCTGAAGCAGGGGGCCACCTATTCCGTTGAGCAATCGGCAACCCTGATGATGGCACTGCTTGCCGGGCCATCGCAGGCGGGGTCATGGTGCGGGGTGGTTGGGGTTCCCGAGTTTGGGGTGGAGGCGGCATCCTCGTACGGGGTCGACCTGGAAAGGCTCGTCCTGGTTCCGAACCCGGGTGACCAGTGGCTTGCCGTCACGGCCGCGGTTGCTGACGTGCTCGGGGTCGTTGTCCTGCGGCCGCCCAAGCGCGCATCGGATGGCAACCTTTCCCGGCTGGCAGCCCGGCTGCGCCAGCGTGGATCAACCCTCATCGTGCTGGGTACCTGGCCGCAGAGCGAGGCAATGCTGAGCCTGTCCGAGAGCAGCTGGAGCGGGATCGGCGAGGGGCACGGGCATCTCGCCGCACGCCAGGTCACGATCACGGTGTCGACGCGGCTGGGTGGGCGACCGCGAAGCGCGCGGATGTGGTTGCCCGATCCCGAGCAGCGGTTTGCGCGGGTGGATGCTGGTGCTGGTGCTGGTGCTGGTTTCGGTGCTGGTGTTGGTGCTGGTGTTGGTGCGTGGGGTGGTGCCGAGGCGGGTGCGCCCGCCGTTGCGCGACCGCCCCTGCGCGCGGTGGGGTAGCCGCGAAGCCCGCCGTGAGGAATGCCTCAGCCAACGTGGCTTCCGCTCGCCACCTGTGCTCGCAGGAGCACCGGGAGCGCGCCATCCGGGCGCTTGCGGCGGAAGCGGGCGTGCGCGCTGGCCCGCTTCCGCCGAAACCGCCCGCCTTGCGAGGAGCAACGCATAATCGCCGGCAGAGGTATGCCACCACTCCGGGTCACCTGCGCCCTTTCTGCTTTTCGGAGCCCTGTTCCTTCTTCAACTGGCGGTCTGCATCTTCCTCGCAAGGCGATTTCACGTCGGCTCCTCCTCCACAATCGCCCTCGGCTGAAGGTTTTCCCCGACACGCCGCTCGCAATTGACACATTCGAACATATGTTCGAGTATGGGGAAATGAACCTTCCCATCCTGCGGAGCATGGTGCTCTGGATCCCGGATTGGCCCATCATTGCGGCCATCCGCTCCGGTGCTCTGCCGTCGGATGCGCCACTTGCGCTGATCGACAAGGGCAGCGTTTTTGCCTGTTCAGCGGCGGCGAGGGCGGAAGGGGTCAAGCGAGGGCTCCGCGTTCGCGAGGCGCAGGCACGGTGCACCGACCTCGTCGTGCAGCCGTATGAACAGCAGCTCGACCAGCGCACTTTCGAGACGGTTGTCACCGCCATCGAAGAGTTGATGACAGGGGTGCAGGTGGTTCGTCCCGGTATCTGCGCCATTCGTTCGCGGGGGCCAGCCGGCTACTACGGCGGAGAAAAACCCGCCGGGCTTGCGCTCATCGGGCTGCTTGATCAACTGGGTATCCCGGGTGCGCGGGTGGGAATTGCCGATGGTCCCTTTACGGCCGAACAGGCGGCACGCACAGCGACGGCGGGCCGCAGGGTGCGTATCGTGCCCGAGGGCGAGTCTGCCGCGTTCCTCGCTCCCCTGCCGGTCAGTTTGCTTGAAGCTCCAGCCCTCATCACCCTTCTCCGTCGCCTGGGCATTACCACCCTCGCCGACTTTGCTGCCCTGCCAGCAGACGATGTGCTCGGCCGGTTCGGTGAGGGCGGGGCCCACCTGCACGCCCTGTCCGGAGGCCTCGACAGCAGGCCCATCATCGCCAGGGTCGCGCCGGAAGAGCTGGACGTCTCGATCGGCTTCGAACCTCCGCTCGACCGCGTCGACCAGGTCACCTTCGGGGTGAGGGCACTCGCGGACGACTTCATCCAGGCCCTCGTGCGGGAGAGGCTCGTGTGCACCGCCATCCGCATCGAACTCGACACGGAGTCCGGCGATTACTCGGAGCGCAGCTGGCTCCACCCCCGTTCCTTCACTGCGGCGGATGTCGTCGATCGGGTTCGCTGGCAGCTGCAGGGCAGTGGTGAGGTTGATGCCGGTCTTCGCAGCGGGGTGAGCGCCGTGCGCATCGTGCCGGAGGCAGTGGACGCCATCGGCAACCATGAGGTTGGCCTCTTCGGCGCCGGAACAGACGAGCGCGTCCACTCCGGGCTTTCCCGGGTGCAGAGCATGCTCGGGCACGGCGGGGTGCTCACAGCGGTGCTCAGTGGCGGGCGTACGCTCGCTGATCGGCAGGTTACTGTGCCGTGGGGCGACCGCCCGCTGCTGACCCGCGCGCCCGCGCAGCCGTGGCCAGGGCAATTGCCGCAGCCCGCGCCATCCACTGTTTTTCCCGCTCCGCATCCTGTCCATGTGTTTGGGCCAGCTGGGGAGAGCGTGGAGGTCAGCGATCGAGGAGTGCTGTCTGCGGCGCCCGCACAGTTCTCTCCTGCGGCATCCGGGCGCGACCTGCGCCGCATCACCGCATGGGCAGGGCCATGGCCCGTGGTCGAGCGCTGGTGGGATGCCGACAACACCACGAAGGCAAACCGTTTCCAGGTGGTGGATGCCGCCGGCACAGCCTGGCTGCTCGTCCAGGAAACCACGGGGAGCGGCTCAAGCTGGTCGGCAGAGGCGCGGTACGACTGATGGGCTACAGCAATCCACCCATCCCCTGGTCCGAATTTGAACGTGCCCTCTCCAACGGTCGGCGGCCTCCCGCTGTTCCGCTGGGAGCCGACGGCGGCGACAGCCCCGCATGGTCAAACAAGCGCATGCCTTACGTGCCGACCGAGCTGGGGGATGCCGCGACAGAGGCAATCCCCTACGCCGAGTTGCACGCCCACTCCAACTTCAGCTTCCTC
>NZ_JAQBNR010000028.1 GCF_028288465.1 Ferruginibacter sp.
GAAGTAAGCATCGCTAACACCTCATCTGTAAAACTTTCATTGAAAGAAAGAACGAGTGCCCTGAATGAGGTAGTTGTAACCGGCTATAGTGCCCAAAGAAAAAAGGACATTACAGGATCTGTAACTGTGGTAAATGCTAAAGAACTGGTTGCTAATCCAGGATCAAACGTTGAAAGTTTGCTTCAGGGTAAAGCATCTGGTGTAACTGTTGGTACATCCGGTGTTCCGGGCGCTGGTGCGTCTATCAGGATCAGGGGGTTTACTACCTTTAATCAGAATGAACCATTGTATGTGGTGGATGGTGCCAGGGTAGGTTCTATCAGTGATCTTAACCCCAATGACATCGAATCTTTGCAGGTGTTAAAAGACGGTTCTTCGGCTGCTGCCTATGGTGCAGCTGCCGCCAATGGTGTAATTATTGTTACCACAAAAAAAGGTAAAGGAAAATCTAAAGTTACCTATGATGCCTATTATGGATCACAGTCTCTGATTAAGAAATTTGATCTTTTAAATACGCAGGAATATGGTCAGTATCTGTTGAAATTGCAACAGGGAATCCCAGGTCAAACTGCTACTACATTTAATCTTGGCCAATATAACGGCGGGCAAACAACAACATCCACTCCAGTAATTCCCGAATATATTTTAGCAGGAACAGCAAGTGGTGTACAGGCTGGGGATCCTGCTGCCGATCCATCTAAATACAAATTAGATTTGAATGATGTAAATGGAGACGGTACTTATTTAATTGTAGCAGCTAATAAAACAGGTACGGACTGGTTGGGTGCCGTTACGCAGGCCGCTCCCATGCAAAGTCACAACGTGTCTGTTTCCGGCGGTAGTGAAACGGGTAATTACCTTTTAGGCCTAAACTATTACAATCAGGATGGTATTGTTGATTTCACAGGGTACAAAAGATATTCGGTTAGGGCTAATACCAATTTTATTATAAAAAATAAAGTTCGTGTAGGGGAAAATCTCCAGGTTAGTTACATAGATAAGCATGGCTTTAATAATCAGGATGAAGGCAATGCGATCTCAATGGCCTATCGTATGCAACCAATTGTACCTGTATTCGATATCAAGGGAAATTTTGCAGGTACACGGGGATCAAACCTCGGGAATGCTGAAAATCCCTACGCAAGTCTTTACCGCGGTCAAAATAATAAGGATAGAAAAGTCGGTATTATAGGATCTGCTTATGCTGAGTTCGATTTCTTAAAATATTTTACCGCGAGATCAGTAATTGGTATGGATTACGGAACAAGTTACTATTATAATTTTGGTGTTCCTTCCTACGAAAACGCTGAAGGTCGCGGTGGTGTTGGTACGTTTAACGAAGGTCAAAACTTCGGCTACCAGATGACCTGGTTTAATACAGTAAGTTTTAAAAAGTCGTTTGGTAAACACGATATCAAGGCCCTGGTAGGTACTGAAATGGTTGAAGGCGCAGGTCGTGTGCTGGATAATTCCAATAACACCTATTTTTCTTTTGACAGAAATTTCTGGCAGATCAATTCAGGGTTAAGTACGACTCCTGCGGGACATAGTTACGAATATCGTTACAGGAAGTCCTCCCCTGTAATTGCTAAACTGGATTATAACTACCAGGATAAATATCTTTTGAGCGGAAGTTTCAGAAGAGATGGATCTTCAAACGTTTTTGGTCCAAACAATAAGTATGGTAACTTTAGTTCGTTGAGTGCGGGCTGGCGTATTTCTGAAGAAGCATTTCTTCACAATAAATTCAACTGGTTGAATGATCTTAAGTTACGGGTTGGTTATGGTATTCTTGGAAACGATAATACCAAGGATTTCGGTTTTATCACGGCTTATAAATTTGACAATAATGCAGGTTACCCTATAGACGGAAGCAATACTGGTTTTACGCAGGGCTTAAGGTTATTTGCGATAGGAAATCCGAGCATTAAATGGGAGCAGTCTGCTACTACCAACGTTGGTATAGATGCAACGATGTTTAACAACAAACTGAATATTGTTCTCGATTTATATACCCGCAAAACAACTGATTTATTGTATGAGAAGCAACTTGATCCGATTTTATTTGGTAGCGTTGATCGTCAACCAACCAATATTGGTGAAATGACCAATAAAGGAATTGATCTTGCTGTTAACTATCGCACAACGTTAGGAAGAGAATTTAAGATTGATGCGGGATTGAGTTTTTCTTTGTATAGAAACAAAGTAGGATCCATAGGTGATCCATTCCTGGAAGGTAACAGATCCCGTATTGATCCCTTCAACCGATCTGTTACAGGCAGACCAATGTCTAGCTTCTTTGGCTATATCATTGATGGATTCTTCCAAAACCAGGCAGAGGTGGATGCATCTCAACAATCAGATAAAGGTATTGGCAAATGGAGATACAAGGACCTCAGCGGTCCGGGTGGTAAACCAGACGGGTTGATTACTCCAGATGACAGAACTTTTATGGGTAGTCCGCATCCAAATTTTACAGCAGGAATTAACCTGAATGCTGCTTATAAAAACTTTGATATCGCTACATTCCTTTACTGGAAAAATGGTGGACAGTTAATAAATTATGTTCGCTACTGGACTGATTTTAATACTTTCCAGGGTAACAGAGATAGGAGAGTATTATACGACAGCTGGACACCGGAGCACAGAGATGCCAAACTACCAGTGTTGGACGGTGCTGACGGAAGTAGTGGACAGGTTCCGGTGAGTTATTATGTTGAACCAGGAGGCTATTTAAGACTTAAGAATTTATCAATAGGGTATACATTACCTGCAGAATTATTGCGGAAAATTGGCGTCGACAAATTGCGTTTTTATCTACAGGCTCAAAATCTCTTTACAGTTACAAAGTACACTGGCTTGGACCCTGAACTTACAACTCAGCAGGTGGGAAAGGCTGATTATAGACAAGCCAAGTCTGACGCCAACAGTTTAGGTGTTGATTATGGTAACTTTCCAACCCCAAGAATTGTATCTCTTGGCTTAAACCTGACATTTTAATTAAAAGATTTAAATCATTAAGTATATGAAAAGAAGTAAAATGCGTGTGCTGGTGTTAGGCTGTACCGTAATAGCGGGCACACTAATACTACAGGCATGTAAAAAAAGTTTTTTGGATGCCCAACCGTACGGACAGTATAGCTCCGACCTGGTAAATAACAAAAAGGGATTGGAAGCTAAACTGGTGGGTGTATATGGCGTTTTAGATGGCCAGGGGGTAACCAGTACGTGGGCGCCATCTGCAAGTAACTGGGCGACAGCCGGAGTATGCGCAGATGATGCGTATAAAGGTACAGATGCCAATGACCAACCGCAGATGACGGAAGTTGAGCAATATAAATCTCAGCCGGCAAACCCATATTTTTATGATAAATGGATTGCAGTATATGAGGGTATTGCAAGGGCAAACGTTGTTATCAAAGATGCGAATGACCCCAACCTGGTTTTGGCTGATGCTGATAAAAAGAACATCGTTGCGCAGGCTCGTTTTTTAAGAGGGCACTACCATTTTGAAGCCAAAAAGATGTGGAATAAGGTTCCGTATATTGACGAAACCACTACCAGTTATACCAATGCCGACCAAATATGGTCAAAAATTGAAGACGATTTTAAGTCGGCATACGATAATCTTCCTGAAGTACAGGATGCAGCTGCAAAAGCTAACAAATGGGCAGCAGCATGTTATCTCGCCAAAACTTACATGTACGAAAAGAAATTTACTGAAGCAAAGGCTTTGTACGATGTGATTACTGTAAGTGGCAAAACATCAAATGGCAAAACTTATGGTTTACAGGATGCATACTGGAAATGTTTTGATGCCAATTATGATAACAATGAAGAAGAAGTATTTGGAGTAGCCATGGCAGCTTCCGGTTCAGTAGATCAGAGTGGTGAAAGCTCCTTAGGGCTTGCATTTCCCTATGGCGGCGACTTTGGATGTTGCGGTTTTTTTCAGCCGTCTCAAAATTTAGTAAATGCTTATAAAACAAGCCCTGCTGGTTTACCTTTATTTACAACATTTAACGACGCTGATCTTAAAAATGATCAAGGCCTTAAAGATGCAGATCCATATACAAACGACATTACAACTCCGCTCGATCCAAGGTTAGACTGGTCAGTGGGTAGAAGAGGTGTTCCTTATTGGGATTGGGGTCCTCACCCCGGTTATTCCTGGATAAGGGATCAGAACTATGCAGGTCCTTTCAGCCCTAAAAAGCACGTTTTTTCTAAAAAAGATGAAAATACACTTACATCTTCCGGCTGGAAAAACATTACAGCAAAAGACATATACCTCATTCGTTATGCAGACGTATTACTAATGGCTGCAGAGGCTGAAATTGAAGTAGGTTCTTTGGCAAAAGCGCAGACTTATATCAACCAGGTACGTGCAAGGGCTAAAAACCCTGCAAGCTGGGTACAAGGAGCGCCTGCTAACTATGTAATTAATGAATATAGTACTCCGTTTGCTTCACAGGCTGAAGCGAGAACAGCTGTGCGTTTTGAAAGAAGATTGGAATTGGCTGAGGAAGGCCATCGTTTCTTTGACCTGGTGCGCTGGGGTATTGCAGCGGAAACATTGAACGCTTATTTAGCAAAGGAAAAACTGAAAAGAACTTACAAGTCAACAGCCAGTTTCACTGCTGGAAAAAATGAATATTTCCCAATTCCGGCAAGTATCATTGATGTAGCTGCCAAGTATGGTAATACGCTTACACAGAATCCCGGCTATTAACCGATCGTGATCTGGAATTATTAAAGAATATTTAGACTAAAAAGGCAGAGTTAATTCTCTGCCTTTTTTATATACCAGAATTTACTACATTTCCATAAAATTGCCATATGCGATCGCTTACTTTTTTACTTGTCATTTGCGGTATTTGTATGCTTCTTTCATGCCATAACAGGACTCTTTTCGTGGAAGTATCCCCGGGGCATTCGAATATTCACTTCAATAATTTAATACAAGAAAATGATTCTATTAATCCGATAGATGTTACTAACATTTACAACGGCGGCGGTGTGGCGATAGGCGACTTTAATAACGATGGTTTGCAGGACATTTACTTTAGTGGCAATCTTGTTTCAAATAAACTCTACGTTAACCACGGAAATTTAAAGTTTGAGGACGTTACAGAAAAGGCGAATGTTACCGGTGAAGGTCGCTGGTGCCGGGGCGTTGCGACGATTGACATAAATAATGACGGGCTGCTTGACATGTATGTCTGTGTGTCTATGGAAAAAGATCCGTCTAAAAGACAAAACATATTGTATATAAATAAAGGTATTGATAAAGACGGGGTTCCTCACTTTACTGACATGGCTGAAGCATATGGCCTCAATGATACTACGCATTCCACTATGGCCAGTTTTTTTGACTACGATAACGATGGCGACCTCGACATGTACCTGGTGGTGAATGAAATTTTAAAAAATGATAACCCGGGTTCCTTCCGCCCAATCATTACCGATGGGTCCCATCCAAGCACAGGTAGATTATATCGAAATGACTGGGATCCAAACCTGAAACATCCGGTGTTTACAAATGTGTCAAAACAGGCAGGAATAACCATTGAAGGCTATGGCCACAGCGTAAATATTGCTGATTTTAACAAAGACGGATGGAAGGATATTTTCGTCACAAACGATTTTAATTCCAGTGATATTTTATACATCAATAACCATGATGGAACGTTCAGCGATAAAGCCAGTGTTTATTTTAAACATACATCTGCCAATGGAATGGGACAGGATGTGATTGATATCAATAACGACGGACTTTCAGATGTGGTAGAGTTGGATATGAATCCCCAGGACAATCTCCGGAAGAAAATGATGATGTCTGCCAACAGTTATCAAAACTATCAAAACAGTGATCGTTACGGTTACGAATATCAATATGTACGCAATACGTTACAACTTAACCAGGGGCCAAGGATTAATCAACAAGATTCAATAGGGGACCCTGTTTTTAGCGATATTGGTTTTTTTGCGGGCATAGCCGAAACAGACTGGAGCTGGACGCCGCTGGTGCAGGATTTTGACAATGATGGCCTCCGGGATATTGTTATTACAAATGGTTTTCCAAGGGATGTTACCGATCATGATTTCATTGCCTTCCGGCAACGATCATTTAAAATTGCCAGTACCGAGTACACATTATCCCAGGTGCCAATGGTTAAAATTCACAATTATGCCTATCACAATAATGGCAACACCAACTTTACCGATGAAACCAGTAACTGGGGTCTTGAAAAGCCAACTTTTTCCAACGGAGCCGCCTGTGCAGATCTTGATAATGATGGTGACATGGATATGATTATAAACAATATCGATGATGAGGCACTTGTGTATGAAAATACATCAATGAACAGGAAGGAAAACAACAATCATTACCTGGCTGTAAAGCTTGTGGGAGATTCACTTAACCGCAATGGAATAGGCGCCTGGATTGAGTTGCACTACGTTGGTAAACAACAGGTTGTTGAGCAAACTCCTTACAGAGGGTATTTATCGTCTCACCAGTTAGAGGCTCACTTTGGCTTAGGCAATATTGCCAAGATTGATTCAGTGATTGTTAAATGGCAGAATGGTACAATGCAGGTTTTAAAAAATGTAGCGGTCGACAAAACCATCACCATTAATAAAAAAGATGCCATTGAAAAATTTGATTGGGCCCGGCCTGTTATTGCCCAACATACTTTTTTTACGGAAATTTCAGATGCTGTCAATGTACATTACCAGCATAAGCAAAATGATTTTATCGATTTTAATGTGCAAAAATTATTACCTCATAAGTTCAGTGAATATGGACCTGCACTTGCATGTGGCGATGTGAACGGGGACGGATTGGACGATATTGTAATCGGAGGTACTGACCAACAAGCGACCACGCTGTTACTGCAACAGCGGAACGGCTCCTTTTTGCAAAATAAATTATCTGATAAAGCCGACAGTACCGGTACACGATCAATGGATATGGGGATTGTTTTATTTGATGCAGATGGTGATGGTGATCTGGATTTATTTGCAGGCAGCGGCGGTTACGCAGACCAGGCCGAAACCTATCCTTACCAGGATAAATTTTTCATTAATAATGGCAAAGGCAAATTCACTGCCGACTCAATGGCTATTCCCAGGAACTTTACAAGCAAGTCGTGTGTAAGGGTTGCTGATTATGACAACGACGGCGACCTTGATTTATTTATTGCCGGCAGGGTTGAACCCTGGAAGTACCCAATGCCGGTATCCAGTTTTATTTACCGCAATGACTCTGAAAAAGGTGTTGTGAAATTTACTGATGTAACCTCCACTGTTGCGAAATCTTTAATTAAAGCGGGACTTATTTGCGATGCAGTTTGGACCGATTTTGATAATGATGGCTGGCAGGATCTGATATTGACCGGAGAGTGGATGCCGGTGACATTTTTAAAAAATACCAGGGGGATATTCACAGATGTTACTTCCTTCTCCGGGGTTCAAAATAAAAAAGGCTGGTGGACGAGTATCGTGCCGGGGGATTTTGATAATGACGGCAAGATGGATTATATAGTAGGTAACCTGGGATTAAATTCCTTTTATCGTGCCAGTGAAAATTATCCCGTAAAAATTTATGCAAAAGACTTTGATAACAATGGAAGTTTTGATGCAGTACCGACCTTGTTTTTACCATCTTCCCAACTGGATACTACTAAACGGGAATTTCCGGCACACACCAGGGACGATATGGTAAAGCAAATGATTATGTTCAGATCGAAATTTCAAAATTATAAATCATATGCAACAGCAACTATTGATTCGATGTTTTCAAAAGCTGAGCTCAAAGACGCATTAATATTAACTGCTGATTATTTTGCCAGCAGCTATTTAAAAAATATGGGTAATGGCAGGTTTCAATTAATTCCATTGCCAGCCCAGGCCCAGTATTCGTGCATTAATGGAATGCTTGTGGATGATTTTAACGGAGATGGTAATCTGGACGTGCTGATGAATCAAAATGATTACAGTACCGAAGTTTCGGTTGGCAGGTACGATGCCGGTAACGGACTTTTATTAACGGGTGATGGTAAAGGAGATTTTTTGCCGGTATCCATTTTAAAAAGTGGCTGGTTCATTCCCGGTAATGGTAAAGCTCTTGTAAAATTAAAAACCGCTTCAGGTAAAACTATCATAGCTGCCAGCCAGAATAAGGGTAAGCTGAAAGTTTTTGAGTGGAAGTCAAACCAAAAAGTGATCGCCCTGAAACCGCTGGATGTCAGTGCTGTTATCACGTATAAAAATGGAAAAAAGCAAAAGATGGAAACCAATTATGGTGCTTCCTTTTTGTCTCAGTCCGCAAGGTTTTTGAACATCAGTGATAATGTATTGTCTGTTCAAATTACCGATTCCAGGGGGAAAGTTTATACTCCTTAATTTGTAATCCTTATAAATTTATTAACAAGAGATCAATACTATGCTTACATAAAGTTATTGGGATTTATTAGGCATTCATTACTGAAGCTGCCCTGATTCGAATCAATAACATGATGCCTACTATGGGTGTTTAATTTTATATTAACATACGGCAGTAGTCAATAGCCCGATGCTCCAGCCCCAGGTAAACTCATCACCACGTCTGGAGAAGTCTGTATAGGTTGATGGTAAAATAGTGTTAGTAGGAACGGCTACATATAAATGAAAATATGGCTGGCCTCGTTAGTAAGCATACTGCTTATAACTTTTAAAATTTCAGGACGTCAGGTCTGCTATTTAGAATCAGCGGCGTTTTACTACCGACGACCATCAAGAAATTTTATAACAATAGTTAATCATGCTATTGGGCTTACTATAATTCGCATTATTGACAGTTAATAGGATTTCTATAATTATCGGATAAAATAATACCAGTAATGTGCATTTTTATTTTTGAAATTGTTAAAAAAAACACCCACATTTGCCTCATCATTAACCAAATATGCTGCTATATGTTAAAAAGACTTCTCCCGGGAATATATGCGCTGATGTGCCTTATATTTCTCTCCTCACAAATTAGTGCACAGCAAAAAACAATTACAGGGACGGTCACCAATTCAAAGGATAATACTCCTGTTGCGCTGGCTACTGTAAGTGTAAAAGGATCTAAAGTTGCCGTGAGTTCTGACGCCAACGGGCAATTTTCTATCAGTGTGCCAGACGGTAAATCAACCCTGGTTATTTCTTCAGTAGGTTATGGCACCGAGGAAGTGAGTATTTCCGGTAAATCTAATGTGCTTGTCACATTGAAGGAAAATACATCATCCCTCAATGAAATAGTAGTAACAGGTTATACTGCTCAAAAAAAGAAAGAAATTACAGGAGCCGTATCAGTAGTTAATATTAAAGACCTGAAACAAACGCCTGTGGGTACTGGCGAAGAAGCGTTGCAGGGAAGAGCTTCTGGTGTTACAATCATTTCCTCTGGCCAGCCTGGTGCAGCAAGTGATATCCGGATCAGGGGTATTACCGCTTTCGGTAATAACTCTCCATTGGTTATTGTAGATGGCGTACGCGGTGATTTGCATAATATTAATATACCTGACATTGAGTCAATGCAGGTACTAAAAGATGCCTCTGCAGCGATTTATGGTGTTGCCGGTTCAAATGGTGTTATTATTATTACTACAAAGCGTGGTAAATCAGGAAAGGCAAAAGTTAGTTACGATGCATACTACGGTCGTACAACGCAAGGTAAAGGATACCAGATGGCAAACAGCCAGGAAGAAGCAAATGCCATCTGGCTGCAGCAGCGTAATTCAGGTATTGCCAATCCCAGTAGTAACCAATTCGGTAAGGGCCCCAACCCAGTTATTCCGGATTACATAACGCCTACTGCTGGAATGACTGGTGATCCCAAAACTGATCCGGCGACCTACGATATCAATTCCAATCAAATTACAAAGGCAAATAAAATAGGGACAAACTGGTATAATGAAATAACCAGGAATGCTCCTGTTCAAAACCACAATATCTCTGTCAGTTCTGGTTCAGAAAGGAGTTCTTACTTCTTTTCACTGGGGTATCTTGACCAACAAGGTATTGCCAAGTTTCAATACAATAAACGATATTCTTTAAGAGCGAATACACAATTTAATATAAAGGATAAGGTTCGCATTGGTGAAAACGCGTATATTTTTTATAAACAAAATCCCACTTACGGCAACCAGGGAGAAGGAAGTCCGTTTACTACGGTCTATCGTGAGTCTGCTGTTATCCCGGTGTATGACATCATGGGTAATTTCGCCGGCACCAAATCCAATGATTTCGGTAACGCCCGTAACCCATACGCAGATATCTATAGAACGAAAGACAATAAAGGTTCAGAGGTATCCATACAAGGAAATGTTTATGCAGAAGCCGACATCTTAAAACATTTTACAGCACGTAGCAGCTTTGGAGGCACGCTATCTAACGGGTACAACTATAGCTTTGGTTATGTAGGGTATGAAAATGCCGAAGGAAATACCGGATCTAATTCTTTTAGTGAAGGAGCTAACTACGATAACCAATGGACTTTTACCAATACGTTGGCGTATAACAACACCTTCGGGGATCATAGTGTTAAAGTGCTGTTGGGCACTGAAGCGGTAAGTTATTTTGGACGCGGGGTAGGTGCAGGAAGAAGTAATTATTTTTCTGAAAATCCTAACTATTGGACAATCGGAACAGGAACAGGAGCTCAGTCAAACTCTGGTTATGCCTATCAAAGTTCTCTTTGGTCGCAGTTTGCACGTCTTGAGTATGGTTATAAAGGAAAATACCTCATCAACGGAAGTCTTAGAAGAGACGCATCGTCAGTATTTGTAGACAGTGTTAGAACAGGATATTTCCCTGCAGTATCAGCAGCCTGGAGAATTTCCGAAGAGAATTTTTTCAAAGGCATTACATTTATTAATGATCTTAAAATCAGGTATAGCTGGGGTAAACTCGGGTCTATCAGTAACGTAAATGGTACCAATCCGTTTAATTTGTATGGAACAAGGTTTGGCCGTTCTTTCTATTCTGTAAATGGTAGCAGTACTTCACCAAATGGTGGTTTTTACAGAAGTAATATTGGTAACCCCGCAACAACCTGGGAAGGTGATATCATCTCTAACATTGGATTTGATGCGGTATTCCTGAATAATAAATTCGATTTAACCATCGACTATTATAAAAAGAAAGTAAGTGGCTTGCTGTTTACAGCATCAGGTATTCCTTACGACAGGGTATTTGTGGGTGATGCAGATCTTCCAAAAGTAAATATCGGCGATATGCAAAATACCGGTATCGACGGTAGTTTAACTTACCATGGTGCGGTGGCCAAAGATTTCCATTTTGATATCACAGCTACATTTACATCTTATAACAATAAGATTGTAGACATACCGGGTTTACCTTACTTTAACGGCCCTGGCATTAGAAATATAACACCAACACGTAACCAGGAAGGTCATCCTGTAGGTGCATTTTATGGATACCAGGTACTGGGATTATTCCAGAGCGCAGATGAGGTTGCAAAGGCACCAACACAAATTGATGCAGCGCCGGGTTTGTTTAGATACAAGGACGTTGATGGAAACGGCAAAATAGATGATAACGACCGCACTTTCATAGGTAATCCAAATCCTGATTTTACCTATGGTTTAAATATTGGCTTCAATTATAAGAATTTTGATTTTTCTACCTTCTTTTTCGGAATGAAAGGAAATGATATTTTTGACAATACAAAAACTTTTACGGATTTTCCTGATTTCTTTAAAGGCGGTATGAGAAGAGAAGCAGCTGTCAATTCCTGGACACCTACCAACCCCGGTGCCACTGTGCCTAAATTGCGTACTACGGGTGGATTCAGCTCTGACGCAGTTGCAAACAGCTATTTTATCAGTAAGGGGTCTTACCTGCGTAATAAGCAAATGCAGATAGGCTATGTATTGCCTGGCAGGTTGCTGTCAAAATTTGGAGTTGAGCGTCTGAGGATTTATATCCAATCTGCTAATATGTTCACCATTACCAAGTACAAAGGACTGGATCCGGAATTACAAAGTACTTCTTCAAATAATGGAAAAACAATCGATAATACAACTCAGTTTGGTATCGATCAGGGGAACTATCCACATACGCCATCTTACCTGATTGGTATAAATCTTAATTTCTAAAATTGATTCAATTATTTTTTTATGAAAAGTATCAAATATAAATTTTTAATTTCCACGGCTATCGTTGTAATAGTACTGGTGGCGTGTAGTAAGGAGTTTTTAAATAAGCCTCCGTTAGGAACGCTCAACCCTTCGATTGTAGCCACAGAAGCTGGTGTTCAAGGCCTGCTGATCGGTGCGTATTCGCTGGTGGATGGAAATGGATCCTCTGGTGATGGTAACTATGGGTCGGCTGCATCTAACTGGGGGTATGGTGGCGTAGCAAGTGACGATGCATACAAAGGTTCTGATCCGACGGATGTAAACGACTTTGCACCCTTCGAAAAATTCATCTCATTAACACCAACCAATGGAGCTGTTCCACAAAAATGGAACCTGTGTTACAATGGTGCACAGCGTTGCAATGATGTGATTAATACATTGGCAATTGCCCCGGGTATATCAGCAGCTACCCAAACCACTATCACAGCACAGGCCCGTTTTTTAAGAGCCTTCTTTCACATGGAGTTAAAGAAGGTGTTCAACAACATTATCTATGCTGATGAAACGGTGTCTCCCGCCAACACTGACGTTACCAATGAAACTGATGTTTGGCCAAGGATTGAAGAGGATTTAAAATATGCGATAACAAATTTGCCTGAAACATGGAGTGAGGTTGGAAGAGTTAATAAATCTGCGGCGAAGGCGTTTTTAGCGAAAGCATACATGTTCCAGAAGAAATTTACAGATGCTTATCCTATTTTGCAGGATCTTATAGCTAATGGAAAAACTTCTGGCGGAACGAAATATGCTTTACTTCCACATTTCTATTCGAACTTTAACCCTGCCCAGAAGAATAGTTCTGAATCAGTGTTTGCTGCGCAAACCTCTGTTCAGGATGGCTCTTCAGTTGATTGGGGCGGTTCTCCTAATGGTAACTACGGTGATATCTTAAACTTTCCTTACAATGGTGGTCCGGGTGCATGCTGCGGTTTTTATAACCCTTCACAGGATCTTGCTAATGCATTCAAGACAGATGCTAACGGACTTCCACTACTTGATGAGTCATACGCAACTGGTGCAAAAGTAGGAGACCCTACTGCTCCTTACACAGGTACATTAGATCCCCGTATTGACTGGACAATCGGCAGGAAAGGTATTCCTTACCTGGATTGGGGCAACCATCCGGGAGATGCATGGATAAGAAACGTTTTGAATGACGGGCATTTTAGTCCTATGAAAAATGTTTATGCGGCCTCTCAGAAAGGTGCATTCACAGACGTGGGAAGTTCTTATTGGGGACCAACCGAATTGGTAGCCAATAATGTTAACCTGATACGATATGCAGACATATTGTTGTGGGCTGCCGAATGTGCCGTGACTGCCGGCGATATTCCTACTGCGATGGGATATGTAAACCAGGTTAGATCAAGGGCAGCAAACCCAACCGGATGGGTGTATAAATATCCTGTAGTGAATGGCGTTGCTGACGTTACTTCTTATGATGCTCCTACAGCTACTTTTAAAGATCAGACTACTCCGGCTTCTAATTACAAAATTGGTTTATACACTGCAGCAACTTTCACTCCGGCGAATGCAATCAAAGCGATCCAGTTTGAAAGACGCCTGGAGCTGGCTATGGAAGGTCATCGTTTCTTTGACCTGGTAAGATGGGGAATTGCAGCGCCAACAATTAATACTTATATCGCAAGAGAAAAAGATGCCAGACCGTTAAAACAGGACGCGAATTTTGTTGCAGGTAAAAATGAATACTTCCCAATACCATTGGGCACGATTGACAACTTAAATTCAGACGGCAAAATCAGGGTTAAACAAAATCCTGGTTATTAATACTTATTGTGCATTTTAAATAATAGAAAAGAGACAGGCCAACCCCTGTCTCTTTTTTTGTAATTTTAACAACTTATATTAACCTTGCTGAAAAGTAATTGTATGAAACCGAACTGTGGAATTGCTTTTTTATTATCTGTCGCCTCTTTCTGTTTTTCCTGCAAACAAAAAACTACCCTTTTTCATTTAGTTTCAGCGGATAAATCGGGGATATACTTTAATAACAAAATAGTTGAAAACGATTCCATAAATCCAATTGACATAACCAATATTTATAACGGTGGTGGCGTGGGAATAGGCGACTTTAATAATGATGGTTTGCAGGATATTTATTTCACAGGAAACCTGGTATCAAATAAATTGTACCTGAACAAAGGCAAAATGCATTTTGAAGATGTTACAGATGCGGCTGGCGTAAATGGAAAGGGTAAATGGTGCAGGGGAGTGTCCGTAATAGATATTAATAATGATGGGCTGCAAGACATGTATATATGTGCCTCCATGGATAAAGATCCGGAAAAACGAAAAAATCTGCTTTACATAAACCAGGGACCGGATAAAAATGGGATTCCGGCATTTAAAGAAATGGCTGCAGCATATGGCTTAGATGATACTACCCATTCTACCATGGCAGCTTTTTTTGATTATGATAACGACGGCGACCTGGATATGTACCTGGCAGTTAACCAGATTTTAAAAACAGTCAATCCTGCTATTTACAGGCCTAAGATAACAGATGGTACATTCGCCAGTACCGGCAGGCTGTATAGAAATGACATGAATGCTACCTTAAAACATCCTGTATTTACAAATGTGACCAAAGAAGCCGGGCTTACAATTGAAGGATACGGGCATGGGGTTTCCATCGCTGATATCAATAAGGATGGGTGGAAAGATATTTTTGTAACAAATGATTTTAATTCTAATGACCTGTTATATATAAACAATCATGACGGAACTTTTACAGATAAAGCATCATCCTATTTTAAACACACCTCGGCAAATGGTATGGGGCAGGATATTATCGACATCAATAATGATGGTTTACCTGATCTGGTAGAACTGGACATGAATCCTGAAGATAATTATCGGAAAAAAATGATGTTGAGCGCCGGCGGTTATCAAAATTACCAGAATAGCGATTATTTTAATTATCAGTATCAATACGTAAGAAATACCCTGCAGGTGAACCAGGGCCCAAGGATAAACAGAAACGATTCAATTGGCGACCCTGTTTTTAGTGACGTTGGCTATTTTGCCGGCATAGCAGAAACAGATTGGAGCTGGTGCCCTTTGGTGGCCGATTTTAACAATGATGGCTATCGTGACCTGGTAGTTACCAATGGATATCCCAAAGACATTACAGATCATGATTTCATCGCTTTTCGTCAACAGTCATCTGCAATAGCTTCCAAGGAATTTACCCTGCAGCAAATTCCCCAGGTTAAACTGCATAAATATGCATTTCAAAATAGCGGAAATCTCACTTTCAGTAATGTGTCATCCAGCTGGGGTCTTACTAACGTATCTTTTTCAAATGGGGCTGCATACGCAGACCTGGATAATGATGGCGATTTAGATATGGTTATTAACAATATCAATGATGAGGCTTCTGTTTATGAGAATACACTCAGGGATTCAAAACCAGCAGAAAGCCACTATTTAGGTGTACAACTCACAGGTGATTCGTTGAACAAAAACGGATTAGGGGCGTGGATAGAAGTTTATTATGGAGGTGGTATGCAGCAGGTTTATGAAGAAACACCGTACCGTGGATATTTATCATCTGTACAAACAAATGCTCATTTCGGCCTGGGTAATTACATGGCCATTGATTCAATTGTTATTAAATGGCCGGGTAACAAAAAACAAGTATTGAAAAATGTAAAGACCGATCAAACAATTACAATAGACATAAAAAACGCAACAGATACCTACTCGTGGACTCAAGACATATTTGCACGAAACAATTCATTCAAAGACATAACTGATAACCTCGGTATTCATTTCGTTCATCAGCAAAAAGATTATGTTGATTTTAATATTCAGAAATTATTGCCTCATAAACTTTCAGAGTATGGTCCCTCACTCGCTGCCGGAGATTTAAATGGCGATGGCCTGGATGATATTGTTGTTGGCGGTAATTCTATGGCTGGTGCAACTATTTTACTGCAAAAAAGCAATGGCGCATTTTCGCGGGATACTTTGCCCAAACCCATTCAAGATATAGCTATGCAGTTTCAGGACATGGGAACTACATTGTTTGACGCCGACGGCGACGGTGACCTGGACCTTTATTTATCTCATGGTGGTTTTGAAAGCAAAGCTAATACAGCAGCCTACCAGGATAAATTGTATATCAATAACGGTAAAGCGGGCTTCACTCTTGATTCTCTTGCATTGCCTCAAAACTTCACCAGCAAATCCTGTGTAAGGGCAATTGATTATGATAAAGATGGTGATCTGGACCTTTTCATTGCAGGAAGAGTTGACCCGTGGAATTACCCCAAACCGGTTTCTAGTTTTATTTACAGAAATGATTCCAAAGACGGGCACGTAAAATTTACCGATGTGACTTCGCTGGTGGCTAAAGATTTAAATAATATCGGCCTTGTATGCGATGCAGTTTTTACAGATTTTGACAATGATGGGTGGTTTGATTTAATACTGGCGGGAGAATGGATGCCGGTAACTTTTTTAAAAAATGACAAAGGAACTTTTAAAAACATAACTACAACTACTGGTATTGCAAACCAAATAGGGTGGTGGAACAGCATCGTTGCGGGTGATTTTGACAATGACGGTGATATAGATTATGTAATTGGAAACTTAGGAAAGAACTCATTTTATAAAGCAACGGACCAAACACCCGTTTCAATTTATGCCAAAGACTTTGATAACAATAATAGTTATGACGCATTTCCATCGATATACCTTCCGGTAAGCCAGCAAGATACCACCAAAAAAGAGTTTCCGGCACAAACCAGGGATGACGCTGTAAAGCAAATGATAGGGATGCGATCCAAATTTCAAAATTATAAATCATATGCTGTTGCCACCATGCAACAACTGTTTTCGAAAGACCAATTGAAAGATGCTTTAATTTTAAGGGCAAATAATTTTAATTCTTCCTTTGTACGGAATGATGGCGGAGGCAAATTTACACTTGTGCCATTGCCAGTTCAGGCGCAGCTATCAGCCTTAAATGGCATGGTAGCAGAAGATTTTGATGATGATGGAAACCTTGACCTGGTTATTAATACTAATGATTACTCAACTGATGTAACTGTTGGCCGTTATGATGCATTGAATGGATTACTCCTGAAGGGTGATGGCCAGGGAAATTTTAAACCACAGTCTATTCTGGAAAGTGGTATATATATTCCGGGCAATGGAAAGGCATTGGTAGAATTGAGAAGTGTAAATGGAAAATACCTGCTTGCTGCTGGCCAAAACCGGGGCCCGCTAAAAGTATTTGAACTAAAGAAGGATGCTCGCTTTATTTCTTTGGAGCCGGGCGATGAAAGTGCAGCGATCTTACTCAAGAATGGTAAGAAACAGAAAAAAGAATTGTATTATGGCTCGTCTTTTCTTTCTCAATCTGCAAGGTTTTTAAAAGTGAATGCCAATATGACCAATGTAACAATTACAGGCAGAAACGGGAAAACGAGGGTGGTAGCCACCATGCCATGAACAATCTTATGTACACCCGTTGCCGTTTTGATAATCACCTGATACTATAGATACCAATACGGCGTGGATTTGCTGGTATTTAAAAGCTGGTAATTTAAGAATTTTAATTGTCGAAAATGATTTCATTATATCAGGATATTTTTAAAATCAGGTGTTTTTTAGGGGTGTTAACTTTCCTTGTTATGCTTTCCTGTACTGATTTTAAAAAGAACCACGCACACAAAAACACACCGGATGCTGATATCGCCAAAGGAAAAGTTTTAGCCGGCACCTATTGTAAATCATGCCATCTGTTACCAGATCCTTCATTGCTTAATTCCAATAGTTGGGCAAATGGGGTGTTACCGCAAATGGGGCCCCGGCTGGGAATTTTTTATTATGGAAATAAAACATACCCTTCCAGCAAAAATGATCCCGCGGTACCGAAAAATTTTTATCCGGAGAAGCCATTAATCAGCACACAGGAATGGCAGTATATTGTTGGCTATTATACCGCATTGGCACCCGATACGTTAACTCAGCAAAAAAGCAATGCTGTTGTAAAAGATGGAGCTCAGTTATTTACGGTTGCAATGCCTGAATACAGGCGGTACATACCCACTACCACTTTCGTTCAGATAGATACTGTATTTAACCCACATCGGATAATGATGGCGGATATGGCCACAAAAAAAGTGTATAGTTTCAACAATCAATTGAAGCTTACTGATTCCATACCGGCCTTAAGCCCGGTTGTTGATTTAGAAAGAAATGAAAAAGGTTTTATAAGCTGTAACATAGGTATAATGAATCCAAATAATGGTAAGTTTGGAAGCGCTGCATTTATAGTTACCGATGTAAAAGGAAAGTTGAAAACCGACACCAGCATCAGCTTTAGCAACCTGGCAAGACCTGTACAAGTTACCGCTGCTGATTTTAACAACGATGGCCACAAAGATTACCTGGTTTGCGAATATGGAAATTTGGTTGGCGCTTTATCATGGATGGAAAATAAGGGAAGTGGTAAATTTGAGAGGCATGTAATAAGGGAAGTTCCCGGAGCCATAAAAGCGTATGTACGGGATGTAAACCAGGATGGATTGCCTGATATTTGGGCATTGTTTGCACAGGGTGATGAAGGCGTTTTTCTGTTTACCAATAAAGGTAAGGGCAAATTTGATCAGGAGCAGGTATTGCGCTTTCCGCCCATATATGGTTCGTCTTATTTTGAAATGGCAGACTTTAATAAGGATGGTAAACCAGATATCGTTTACACCTGTGGGGACAACGCGGATTACTCCATCGTATTAAAGCCATATCACGGAATCTATATTTTTTTAAATGATGGCACCAATCACTTTAAACAAACCTGGTTTTACCCAATGCATGGGTGTTTTAAAGCCATTGCGAGAGATTTTGACGGAGATGGAAACCTGGATATTGCAGCAATTTCTTTTTTTGCCGATTATGTAAAGCAACCGGAAGAAACTTTTATTTACCTTGCAAATAAAGGTAACCTCGATTTTCAACCATACAAAATACCCGGCACATCTGCCGGAAGATGGCTAACGATGGATGCAGGAGATTTAGACGGTGACGGAAAAACAGACCTGGTGTTGGGAAATTTTTCTATTGCACCATCTTCCATTAAGTCAGCTGCCAATTGGAAGGAAGGTCCTTCATTCGTTATATTAAAAAATACAATTAAAAAATAGCAAGATCTACTAATTACATTTTTGTCCAAAATATACAAATTAAATGAAAAGCTTATTCAAAAAATCCGGTTGCTATATATTGCTCTTTATTTTGATTACCGGTTGCCATCAAAAGAAAGTAGTACCAAAAATTTCCGATGCTGAAATACTGCATCAGAACGAGGATCTCCTTACGCAGATTATAATCTACGATGTATTTACGCCACCGGTAGCCAGCAGGATATATGTGTATTCTTCGCTTGCTTCTTACGAAGCTATAAAATACAGTAAGGAAGGAACTCCTTCGATAACTGAAAAATTAAAGGGCTTTGGTAAAATACCTGCACCTGAAAAAGGTAAAAAGTACGACTTTACGCTTGCTGCTACCAAGGCCTTTTTTACGGTGGTCAGAAATGTAAAAGTGTTTTCGGTGGATTCGTTAAAAAGCTATGAAGAAAACGTATACACGAATTTTAAAGAAAGCCTGGATGATTCAGTTTATGAACGTTCTGTTGCACTGGGGGATACAATTGGCAAAGTAATACTGGCCAGGGCAAAAACTGATGGCTATTTGCAGTCGAGGGGAAAGCCTAAACATCTTGGCAGCGAAGAGGCCGGCAAATGGAGACCCACACCGCCGGATTATTCGGATGGAATAGAGTGGTGCTGGAATACAATGAAGCCCATGATGTTGGATTCTGCGTCTCAGTTTATGCCGCCAAGGCCGCCTGCATTCAGCACCGATACCAACAGCGTTTTTTATAAAAATACCCGGGAGGTTTACAATATCGCAATAAATTTAACTGAAGAGCAGAAGGCAACGGCCCGTTACTGGGACGATAATCCGTTTGTAATTGAACACTCCGGACACATGATGTTTGGTAATAAAAAAATTACACCGGGCGGCCACTGGATGGGGATTACTGCAATTGCCTGTAAACAAACTCACGCGGATCAGGTAAAAACGGCACAGGCCTATGCGCTTACTGCCATTGCCATGTACGATGCCTTCATATCCTGCTGGGATGAGAAATATCGCAGCAATGTTATCCGGCCAGTCACTGTAATAAATGAATCAATAGACCAGGGATGGACACCTTATCTGCAAACACCCCCATTTCCTGAATATACCAGCGGGCATAGTACCATCACCCGTTCGGCTGCTGTTGTTTTGACAAAATTATTTGGTGATAATTTTGCTTTCCAGGATACAAGTGATCTTCGTTATATCGGCATGCAACGTCACTTTAATTCATTTGTACAGGCAGCGGATGAAGCTTCCATCAGCCGTGTGTATGGGGGCATTCATTATCGTAATAGTGTGGATGAAGGCGCTAATGCCGGAAGAAAAGTAGGAGAATATATAGTGGAGAAAATTATAAAATAAAGAGCAGTGTTTTTTACAGGGTCTGTATCAACGTGATTCAGGCCTTTTTTTTACGCGGATAAAGGATTGTAAATATTGTTGCATGAAAACTATTCTGCAGAACATCGTTTTCACTATATGCGTTTTTTATCTTAACAACATAACAGTTCCTTTGCGGATTATTTTTTTATTGGATGCAGTACGTATTTCAACATAGTAAACATAAGCTCCCGTGGCCTGAAGCTCAGATTTGTATCTGCCATCCCAGTAGCTGTTAATATTGGCACTTGAGTAAAGCAGCTTACCCCATTTGTTAAAGATGAGTAACTTAAATTGTTTGTAATTATTTGCAGCTGTTACCTGGAACTTATCATTTCTGCCGTCATCATTAGGGGTGAACGCGTTGGGTATAAAAATATCTCTAAATACTTTTATTTTGGCAGATGAGGTACCAGAACCACATCCAACCGTTGAATTTGCGTTCAATGTGTATACGGCATCTTCTGTAGGGTACACTGTGGGAGTTACCAAATGACTGTCATTAATGAATGTAGCTGGTGACCAAAAAAAATCAACCAGCGTTCCTGTAACGGTTGCATTCAATATTACAGAATCGCCCAGGTTTATGTTATGATCGGGCCCTGCATTAACATACAGGTTTTGGAGCACACTTACTTTAACCCAGGCAGAATCCCTGCACCCAAAAACATTGCTGATGGCAACGTTATATATAGTGGTGTTATTAGGGGATGCTACTGGATTTGCAATAGTGGGGCTGGATAAGTCGTTGGACGGTGTCCATTGATATTGTTCGCCACCTGCAGCGGAAAGAACCACAGACTTTCCCTGGCAAATTGATGCTTCGGGCTTGTTGATGGAAATGGTAACCCCCGGGAAAACCCCCAGGTAGAAACTATCTAATGTGCTGCAGCCAGAATTATAGGATTGTGCCAGCTGGTATAATCCAGTGTCGGAAAATTGCACATTTGGAACAATGGACAAACTGTTATCAGACAGGTATCCATTTGGCCCGGTCCATAAAGCCGAGGTAGCAATGTCTGACCGATAGGGGAGGATCACATCTTTTCCAAGGCATCCGCGAATACTTTTTGGAGCTAAATGCGCAGGCAGGGGATGAACATTGGTCACGATAAAGTTAGAAGTTATCCAACATTTTGCAGAACCCATATTGGATCTTTCTGCCAGCAATATCCTGTACAGCACCATACCTGAATCCCTTCTTGGAATCGAATAAGTTGAAGAGGTAGCCCCGGTGATATTTTTCCATGTTTTACCGCTATCGACACTATTTTGCCATTGCGTTACAGGGTCAGTAAATCCGGGCTCAAAAGACGCCCCTAATATGAATGGATTTGAATAGCCTGCACATACATTTACAGGCTCAGCACTGGTATCCAGCGTAGCCTTTATCGCCGGACCACACATGGCAAATGTTATGTCATCTATTGCAAAGGCGCTTCCACAGCCATATCCAGGAGTTGTTTGCACGATAATTTTTACATCATTGATATTGGGCGGCATTACAAAGGATACCCCATATTGTTTCCATACTTTATCGGCTGTAACGGGTATATTACCAGTACTGTTACTGGCTAAAATAGTTCCCGACAGCGTTTCGACGGTAAAATTTATATTAGGCAATACTGGGGTACCCCCGCATGTAATTGGCTGCATTACGTTTGTAATCCATGCGGCAAACTGGTAATTGGTATTACCACACAATTCATGAACAGTATCGGTGTAAATTACTCCTGGTGTACTTTCTGCATTTACTATCATATAGGCACCCCCCTCATCCTGGGTGTGGTCGCCTGCTAATAAAAACCATGTATGGTCACCACAGCCCAGCAAAAAATTGGTAACACTGTACGTTCCTTTACCAGGGCAACCGCCGGAATAATCAAAGGATGTGGCTGAAGCAGGCAATTTTGAGCTCTTTACACCAAATGTAACATTTACAACGGGGTCACCCAGGTTACCGTTGCAAAGTTGCGCTTGTAAACCAAATGGGACAAAAAGCAGACAACAAATAGCAAAGCAAATTTTGTCAGTCATGTATGCTCCCCGGTGGCATGTCAATATTATTTTCAATACCTGAGTGTTTAACAATATGGAGCTAATTCGTTTTTGATAATAACGTTCTTCAAAAAGACGAGACCGTAAAATGGTCCCTCCTGAACATGCTATGAAATTAGGTACTTATTTTTTATTCTCTCGCTTTACCCAGTACTAATTTCCTGCAACTTACTGCCTGTATTTATTGATTTTTATGCATTGCGATGAAGGTTAGATTTACAAGAATGATGCTAAGCAGGTCCGGAGAAGATTGCACCAGGAAACATGTAACCAAGGCTCTTTTTAGCCGGAGTGTTTATCTGCAGTTTTCTATGGGGTATAAAGAAGAGTAAGATTATTTTTCTTCATTTAATTATGGGGGAAACCTGGCAGCAAGACAAAATATTACTGAAAAAAAATAGTCCTTCCGTAGAAACGGAAGGACATTAACGATTGCTTGCCATATGAAAATCTTAAAAAAGTAGAATTGATCTCCTCAACATCTCACTGCACATTAGGGATTGTTATCTTTTTACTTCTCCCGGCTTTTTGTATGTGCCCTTATTTCTTTTGTAAAAGTAGTCTGTACACCTGTGTGTAAAAAACTATCTTATAAGATGTTTAATGACCGTTAAGTATATCCATATCAAGGAAAAGGCCTGTTGCGTTTGATTCACACCATGTTATTTTAATGATGGCCAACATAAATGTGGTGCCTGAATTTGTCCTGCGAAAAAATTCTACCGACCGTTTACAGACAGTATTCCCAATAAACGGCATGGAGCAATTGCAGCAATCGGTTCGCAAGGCAAATACTATTATTGCTTAATTGCATGCAAATCATCTTATATAAATCGAAAATAGTAGCCGGAAAATTTGCAAAAAATGAGGTTAGGGTTCTCGAGATAATACCATGGCAGTCTGCGTGAACTGGTGTTTATCCTCACAAACGGCACTGAAATTATTGAGAAATACTAAGATGATGAACAGGATGCCCGGTCTTCACAAAAAAATAGGTATTCCTATTATTTTCCGGTATAAGTTTATATTGTATATATACATTTAAGCAAAGCCAATCATACAGAAAAAACGAGTGACCACAAAAAAATAGTCCTTCCGTAGAAACGGAAGGACTTTAACGATTGCTTGCCATATGAAAATCTTACAAAACTGTTAAAATTATTTTATTATTAAATTGTTACGCTTTATATTTGCGCAGTACTAACGATTGATTGCCTTTTTCTCGAAATTACCGCTTAACAACAACGCCCATATTTCTTTTGTAAAAGTAGTATGGGCGTTTGTATATAAAAAATTAAATTGACGGCAATTTAATGATGGTTAAACTCCTTTTAAATTTATAAAGTATTGTTGTACAGAGTTTAGCACCTGCTTTTATCATGATATCCAAAAGTTTTTCTTTCTTATTATAAAAAATTTTATTTTAGTTTAATTTACTAAAATAAGAAGGATATTTCCACTTTATAGGTAAAATAAATATATTATATATTATTTAATATAAAAGTCGGAAGCGGTACTGACTAATAAAGAATAAAAAAGCAGGCTGTGGAATAAGGTATAAGCAGCGATATAAATGAAATTACTCTTCCATATTATCTTTTAATTCTTCCGATATCTTCACCAATAACTTGTCAATTCGCTGGCCATCCATGTCAACAATTTCAAATTCAAAACCCCGCCAATCGAATGTATCGCCGGTTTTAGGAATTCGTTCCAGTTCATGCAATACAAAACCCGCCACGGTATCAAATTCATGTTCACCTTCATTCATCCATTCTGTCTTTTCAAAATGGCTTAAAAAATCGTAAAACGTAATCTGGGCGTCAACCAGGTAGCTTCCGTCAGCACGCTCAGTAATTTCATACTCTTCCTGGCCGGTCTGCGGTACGTCTCCTACAATAGCTTCCAGTATATCATTCAGCGTAATCATGCCTTCCAGTGTGCCATATTCATTTACTATAAAGCAACTATGAATTTTTGTTTGCTTTATCTTTTCAAGCAATTGATAAGGGCTGTTATTTTCGGGTACAAACAGTGCCGGTTTGATAAGTGCTTTCAATGGGGTTGCCGGTGCGGCTTTCAACAGGTCTTTAATATAAATAAGCCCCTTGATATCGTCCACCGTTTTCTCGCAAACAGGGTAAGTCGAATAAGTAATCTGGTCAAATTTTTCAGTAACTGTTTGTACCGTGTCATCAATATCAAACCAGGCAATTTCAGTACGGTGCGTCATTAAAGAAGTAATATTACGGTCACCCAAATGAAATACCCTTTCAATAATTTCTTTCTCCTCTGTTTCAATGGTGCCGTGTTCGCTCCCCTCGCTTATCATAGCTTTAATTTCATCTTCCGTTACCGCATTATCGCTGGCTACTTTAACGTTGAAAATTTTAAAGATGATGTTGGTGATGGTATTCAGTAACCATACAATGGGGTAAACTATGGTGGAAAGGATGTTCATTGGTCCCGCTACCAGCCGGGCAATTTTTTCCGCCCTTAGCATTCCCATTCTTTTAGGTACCAGCTCTCCTAAAATAATTGACAAAAATGTCACCAGCATTACTATCAATACCGTAGAAATAGTAGTAGCATAGGGCTTAAGCAAATCAAATTTTTCCACAAAAGGCTTCAGGTGCATGCTGAATTTCTCGCCCGAGTATACACCCGTCAAAATGGATATTAATGTAATGCCAATTTGAGCGGTAGATAAAAATTTCTCCGGATTAGCTGCCAGGTCCAATGCGGCTTTTGCCTTCTGATCTCCTTTATTGCCAAGGCTTTCCAGTCTTCCCTTACGGGCACTCACCAGGGCAATTTCACTCATTACAAAAAGCCCGTTTACAATAATAAGGGCCAGTAAAATAAATATTTCTGTCATAAAATTTAACTAAAACCGCCGTTTGAGAACAGCGGTAGTTGATGCAAATATCTACAATCTAATCTAAAACACGGATTTAAACGTTAGGCAAACTGTTTATGGTGTTGGAATACAGCATTATTTTTTTGATAGCTGCTTAGCATTTACATTTGCCCGGTCGTTATGAATAAACAGAAAATTGCCATTATTGGTGCCGGCCCTGCTGGACTTACAGCAGCCTACCAGTTAGCCAAAGCGGGTCAGGAGGTAACTGTTTTTGAAGCTGATGCGCAGTATGTGGGAGGCATATCAAGAACCGAAAATTACAAGGGGTATTTATTTGATATCGGTGGTCACCGTTTTTTTTCCAAAAACAAAGAAGTGGAAGATCTATGGACAGAAATTTTGCCCAACGATATGCTGGAAAGACCAAGAAGCTCCAGCATTTTTTATAAACACCTTTTTTTTTCTTACCCGCTAAATGCCATTGAAGCATTGCGTAAACTCGGGGTAGCTGAATCGATACACTGTGTATTGAGTTATCTAAAAGCAAAAATGTTCCCGGTAAAAAAGCCACTCAATTTTGAAGACTGGGTCAGCAATCATTTTGGCAGGCGGTTGTACAGCATTTTTTTTAAAACCTATACAGAAAAAGTTTGGGGCATACCCTGCAGGGAGATATCTGCAGATTGGGCTGTTCAACGCATTAAAGGATTGTCGTTGAGCAGAGCCATTATAAATGCCGTTATAAAGCCGCCCGCTGGAAGTAAGAGGCCCATCATTAAAACGTTGATTGATACCTTCCGCTATCCCAGGCTTGGGCCGGGAATGATGTGGACTGCCTGTGCTGAAAAAAGTAAAGCGATGGGAGCAAGCATCCTGATGAATGCAACAGTTAATGCAATTTCGTTACAGCAAAACAAATGGCAACTTACAACTTCAACAGGTGCTACTTTCGGAGGTTTTGATTATGTTTTATCCTCTGCTGCAATTGCACAATTGCTGCCGGCAGTTGCGCCGGCGTTACCAGCTGCCGCATTACAGGCAGCCAAGCAATTAAAGTACCGCGACTTCATCACCGTTATTTTAATTTTAAAAGATGAACATACATTTAAAGAGAACTGGATTTATGTGCATGATCCTGCAGTAAAAGCAGGCAGGGTACAAAATTTTAAATCCTGGAGCCCGGATATGGTACCAGATAAAAGCATGGCTTGTTATGGCCTGGAATATTTTTGTTTTCAAGGAGACGGGATGTGGCAAAGCAGTGATGCCGAATTAATTATGCTGGGCAAAAATGAAATTGAAAAAATTGGACTTGCGCAGGCATCGGCGGTGAAAGACGGATATGTGGTGAGGCAAAAAAGGGCTTACCCTGTATACGATCACAGCTATAAAGAAAACATAGCGCTGGTAAAGGAAGCATTGCGCCAATACCCGGGTTTATATTTAATGGGCCGCAACGGAATGCATAAATATAATAACCAGGACCATAGCATGATGACGGCGATGCTTGCAGTAAAAAATATTCTTGCCGGAGAAGAACTATATGATTTATGGAAAGTAAACCAGGATGCGGAATACCACGAAGAGGGCGAAAGTGCAGCCCACAAAGGAGGCAGAATGATACCTGAAAAATTATAATTGTATGTTTAGGATTTTACCCCAATCCAAATTTTTGATTAAATATTCTGCCTGCTAAATAACCAACCCCAAGACCAATAAGCGTACCACCTAAAATATCTGTCGGATAATGAACCCCGATGTACAACTGGGCATACGCAACTCCAAATGCCCAAACAAAAAACAACCATGGCCAGGTTTTGAACTCCCTGGATAAAGTGATGTAAAAAAACATCGCCATACCAAAATGATTGGCAGCATGCGACGAGACAAAGCCACTGCTTTGTGGCAGGTAAATGCCTTTAAATAACCGGATCCATCCCCCTACTGCGGGGTCATTGCAGGGCCTTAACCGCACAATGTGTTCCTTTAACAAATCACTGCTGATGTAGTTGCAAACAACAACGGTAGCCAGGGCAAGCAGTATCCATTGCCACCAGGTTTTTTTATAATTGATGATTATAAATAAAAACAAAAAAAGATACAGTGGCAGCCAGGTATTGGGATTGCGCATGGCTGGAAGCAAGCCATCTAAAAAGCTGTTGTGCCACTGCGCATTGATGTGATGTAATACCATCCGGTCCCACTGCTGTATTGATTGCATTTGTTAATTAATTATAGCCAAAAATAATTAATCTATTTTTGCAGGCAGTTTAATTTTATTACAATGAGTTTTTATAAAAAGTTACCCGGGCTGGTTAGATGGATTATTGCCGTGCTGCTCGTTTTTTTATTTGTAATGACTGCTTACCGTTTTTTCTTTTTCTTTAAATATAACCCGCCGGGAAAACCTTTTTCGGGCTCTGCTTTTTTAATGGGGCTAAGGTTTGATATAAAGTTCGTTTCTATTTTAGGAGTGGTAATGCTGGTACTGTGCGGCCTGCCTTTTGTAAATCCATTGCGGAATAAAATCGCAAAAAAAATATGGATGGTCTTGTTGTCTGTGATATTGATAGTAGTGCTGTTGTTTTATGTGGTGGACTATTTTTATTATGATTACCTGCAGCAACGCTTAAACGCTTCTATACTCAACTATTCCAGTGATGCCAGCATATCAACACACATGGTGATGGAATCTTATCCTGTGTTCAAGACACTGTTTGTTGTGTTACTCATTGCCTTGTATGCTTTTTATATATTTAACCGGATGCTAAAAAATCATCCGGCGACGGAATTGCCTAAACGAAAATTTTCTATCTTTTATATTCTTTTTTTCTTGTTGCTCGCATTGGGTGTATTTGGTAAACTGGGGCAGTTTAACCTGCGCTGGAGCGATGCGTTTTCACTAAGTGATAATTTTAAAGCCAACCTCTCGCTCAATCCGTTTCAGAGTTTTTTTAGTACGCTTAATTTTAAAGATACAAGGCCTGATATAAAAAAAGTACGTGCTGCTTACCCCGAAATAGCCAGGTACCTGAACGTGCAGCAACCAGACAGTGTTCATTTAAATTATGAAAGAAATATTGTCTCCAATAATTTGACTGGTACTCATCCCAACGTGGTAATTGTTATTTGCGAAAGCTTTAGTATGTATCGCAGCAGCATGAGCGGTAATCCATTAAACACAACCCCTTATTTTAATTCGCTTTGTAAAAATGGTGTTTTTTTCGACCGCTGTTTTACACCTTCTTATCCTACTGCCCGTGGCGTATGGGCCACGGTTACGAGTCTTCCGGATGTACTGGGCGATAATAACCGTTCTGCAAGCCGCAACCCTGAAGTTGTCAACCAGCAGCTTATCATCAACGATTTTAAAGGGTATGATAAATTTTATTTTTTAGGCGGCGATCCTTCCTGGGCCAATATTAAAGGCGTGCTACTGAACAATATTGACAGCCTGCATTTATACAGCCAGGAAAATTTTAAAGCAAAGAAGTTGAATGTATGGGGCATTGATGATAAGAATTTGTTTTTAGAAGCCAACAACACATTGGCGAAGCAACAACGTCCGTTTTTCGCCATAATTCAAACAGCCGATAATCACCGGCCTTATTCAATACCAGCGGGCGACCTTGGCGAGTTTAAAAAAGTGAATTATCCCGATGACAGTATTCATAAATATGGCTTTGAAAATATTGATCAACTGAACGCTTTCCGCTATACTGATTTTTGTTACCAGCAATTTTTTGAAGCGGCTAAAAGGGAAAAATATTTTGACAACACCATTTTTGTTTTTGTAGGCGATCATGGCATCGCCGGTAACGCAAGTGCGCTTTATCCTTCCAGCTGGACGGAGCAGCGGCTTACACAGGAACATGTACCCTTGCTTTTCTATGCCCCCAAATTATTGCAACCCAAACTGGTACATACTGTGTGTTCTCAGGTAGATATCGTTCCTTCTGTTGCTTCTTTATCTAACCTTTCTTACCACAACAATTCCATGGGCAAAAATTTATTTGATACAATTGACAATGCAGCGAAATATGCATTCATCATTGATCATGACACAAAAAACATAGGCGTGGTAAACGACCGCTATTTCTATTCAAAAAATTTAAGTACTAAAAAGGAAACGATTGTTTCTGTAACAGATAATAACCCGGTGCCGGTTACGGCGACTACAGACAGCATTAAAAATAATATGGCGAAACTAACAACGGCATATTACGAAACTGCACGGTACCTATTATTCAACAATAAAAGAAAATATTAGCATATTCAATCTGGTTTCGGTATCTGTCCAATAAATAACAACTGTAATTATGTTCACCCGGTGGCGCTTTCCCAAAACAATCCAATGGATAATAAACTTGTTTATTATCTACTTGTCCATATTTACGGGCTTTCGCGTCATTACATTAATTTGCTTTAAACCTGCTGCCACAAAGGTTGCAGACCTGTTACCCTCTTTTTGGCTGGGCTTACAATACGATTTGCGCTGGATTGGTATTGTGCTGCTGCCAATAGCATTTATATCCTTGTTTCCCAAATTTTCTCCTTTCTATTCTGAGCGGTGTAAAACCGGCTGGGCCATTTACCTGGCAGTAGTAACCTTGTTCGTGTTGTTTTTTTTCGGTGCCGATTTTGGGCATTTTGCCTACGTAAATACCCGCTTAAATGCAAGCGCTCTAAACTTTGCAGAAGATGCTAAAATATCTTTTGAAATGTTATGGCAAAGTTACCCGATGGTTTGGATTTTTGCCGCCTTGGTAGGCGCCGTGGGCATGATGGGCTGGATGTTTTCCAGAACACATGTAAGCGTGGAGGAACGCAATATCAACATACATAAATTTAGTTATAACCGCCGCTGGCATGGCGCAGCCATTATTTTATTGCTTTGGTTTTTGTTTGGCTTTTTAGCTTTTAAACCACTGCGCTGGCGGGATGCGTTTACGCTGAATGATAATTTTAAAAGCTACCTGGCATTAAATCCTTTGCAGAATTTTTTTACCACGCTGCAGTTTCGTAAACCCGCCCTGGATGAGGGAAAAGCAAAACAGTATTATCCTGTCATCAGCGATTTTTTACAGCTGAATAAAACCGGCGGACCTGCCACTGGTTACGAGCGCACCATTAACCCTGGTAGCCGCTCGCTCGAAAGTCAGCCGAATATTGTGCTGGTAATTTGCGAAAGCTTCAGCATGTATAAAAGCAGTATGAGCGGCAACCCTTTAAACAGTACGCCCTTTTTTAATGAGCTAACGCAGCAGGGTATTTTTTTCGACCGTTGTTTTTCGCCCACATTTGGAACGGCACGTGGCGTGTTTGCTACCCTGACCGGCATACCGGATGTACAGCTCTCCAAGTTTAGCAGCCGCAACCCCCAATCGCTCAATCAGTACAGCATCATCAATAATTTTGAGGGGTATGATAAATTTTATTTTCTAGGTGGCAGCAGCGACTTTAATAATTTTCGTGGGCTTGTTTCCACCATTAATGATGTGCATATTTACGAGGAAGGAAAATTTAGTGCGCCCAAGTTAAATGTGTGGGGCATCAGCGATAAAAATTTATTTTTAGAGGCCGACAAAGTGATGAAGCAACAAAAGAAGCCCTTCTTCACCATCATACAAACCTCCGACAATCACCGCCCTTATTCTATACCGGAAGAGGATAAAGATTTTGTGAAACGCACTGTAGCTGTGGAAGAGTTGCATAAATATGGCTTTGAGTCACTGGCAGAATTCAACGCATTTTGTTATACCGATTATTGCTACAGTAAATTTATAGAAGCCGCAAAGCTGTCGCCCTATTTTGACAATACCATTTTTATTTTTATGGGCGATCATGGCGTGGAGGGCGATGCCGACGCCATGTATCCCAAAGCCTGGACTGATCAGCGGTTGAATGATGAACACATTCCTTTGCTGTTTTATGCACCTGCTTTACTGGTGCCGCAAAAAATTACTACCACGGCTTCGCAAATTGATGTATTGCCTACGCTTGCGGGAATGATACACCAACCCTATACCAATAAAACACTTGGAAGGGATTTACTGCATTCATCAACAAAAGAAAACGCTGCCTTTATTATTCACCATGACGAGGGGAAAATTGGTATTGTAAATGACGATTTTTTTTACATCAAAAACTTGTGGATCAGCCAGGAAGAACTGGTTCCCGTTCGCAATGACGCACCGTTGCTTTCGCCCCAACAAACAGATTCTGTCAAGCGGCATTTGTCTCAATTAACCAGTGCCATGTATGAAACCGCAAGATGGATGCTGGTGAACAATCATGCGAAACAGTGACCTTGCTTTTATTTAAGTTACAAATAGCAACAGTGTATGCAACCTGGAAGTGCTGACCGAAGAACAAAGCGTACAAGAGGGCGATGCAAGGATGTTGAACAATGGTTTGTTGACTGGACAAAGAGTTTTTGGTTTTGTCCGAACAGCTTGCCCTGATTGCACTTCAGTGGCGTCGCACACTTATACAACATATTTTTATGGCAGCTTTATTGAAGCGTAGGTATGATTGCGGTGCTTACACTTTTTTTGCAATCATAATTAAGCGGGGTGATTTTTTTACGTCGTATTTACCAAAGTTATAATCACCATACACTTCCTGTATTTGCAAACCCTGGTAGGCAAACATGTCTGTAAAATCACCAAGCGAAAATTTGGCTACTTTTTCCTGGTAAACCAATGGTTCAGGGAGGGCCTCATCTTCTACCGTTATTTTTTTATAGAAATGTGTTTCATCAAACCACTTGGTAATGAAATAATTTACGCCGTCAATTTCCTTGTCAAACTGGTGCACCAAATGGTCTTCTGCATAATGAACATTTAAATAATCCAGCACAAAACGACCTTCTTTTTTTATTGCCTGGGCAATGGTTCGGATGGCATTGTCATGTTCCCGCTGTGTGGCAAAATAGCCAAAGCTGGTAAAAAAATTAAAGGCATAATCAAAGTAGTTGATGCGGAAAGGGAGGCGCATATCATGCAAATAAAAATGCAGGTTACCGGCCTCGTGCTGCAAAGCTTCTTTAATACTGTCTTCGCTTAAATCAATGCCAATTACTTCAAAACCTTTTTCAGCAAGGTGTATAGAATGCCTGCCCTTACCACAGGCTACATCCAGCATATAGGCACGGGCAGTTGGTTTCAGGTGATCAATTAAAGCATCAATAAACCTGGCGGCTTCCTGTTCGTCCCTGTTAAAGTAGAGCTGGTGATAATAAGGCGAGTTAAACCAATCTTTAAACCAGGGGTGCGATTGCATAGTAGTGATTTGTTAACCGAAAAATTTAATGAGCAATGCGGTGATAGCGTAGATGACCGTTACCAAAAAAATTCCTTTGGCAGTTTTATCTATTCTTGCGTTTACATACAATGTAAAAAGCAACGCATTGGCAAACAGTGATACACTTATCCAGGCGGTTATCAGGTTATGGTTAAGGGTCATCCACTGGTACATTTCCTTCAGCGAAAACATGCGGTACTTCAGCAGCTTGAAAATGCCAAAGCCTGCAACGGGACCAAGGAGGCCGAGCACAATGCCAAGGCCATAATTATCTTTTTTAAATATCATTTTATTTTCCAGGTTTTTTCAAGCTGTGCTTTTAAAGGATAGTTGGTAAGGTCGAAAATAACAGGTACAACACTGATGTAATTATTTTCCAGCGCCCATACATCGGTGTCTTTTCCTTTATCAAAATTTACAAAGGCGCCCGTTAGCCAGTAATAGTTTTTGCCATGCGGATCTTTGCGTTGTTTAAAGTCTTCTTCGTATTTGGCATACGCTTGTCTGCATACTTTTACACCTTTTATCAGTTCCATCGGTATATCAGGAATATTCACATTCAGCAGTAAATGCTTGTCCATTTTTTTCTTTAGTAACGACTCTACAATTTGTCTTACATAATGCCTTGCCGGTGCAAAATCGGCCTCGTAGTTATAACTCATCAGCGAAAAACCAATACTTGGAATACTCTCAATACAAGCTTCCATGGCCGCACTCATGGTACCGCTATAAATTACATTGATAGAATGATTGGCGCCATGGTTAATGCCACTCAGGCAAAGGTCAGGCTTGCCATGCAGTATTTTATCTACGGCAAGTTTAACACAGTCTACAGGCGTGCCGCTGGTATGCCAGGCTTCCACCCCTTCAAATAAATCGCTCTTGCTCATTCTTAACGGCTGACCAATGGTGATAGCGTGCCCCATGCCGCTTTGGGGTTTGTCGGGTGCCACCACTACAATTTTGCCAAGGCCTTTTACCGCCTCTACCAAATTGCGTATACCCGGCGATGTTATACCATCATCGTTGGTGATAAGTATAGTTGGAAGTTTAGTTTTTTTAGCAGCAGCCATCGTTTGTTTCTTAATTGATAATTTATAAATGGATAATGGATATTTTTTCAATTCAGAATTATTTAATGGATAATTATTGTTTTCATTATCAAATATCCATTCAATAATTATCCATAAAACTAGCTTGTTCTAAACAGCGGCCTTGCAATCGCTTCGCGGAAGGGCCATGGAATAGAGGCAAGAATCAATATAATAGCCAGGCCAAAAAAGATCAGCATTTTTTTGTGTTTTGCCACATCTGTGCCGGCTTTTTTAACGGTTGCCCTGCCCACATGTACCAACACCCATGCTACCAACATCATGGTTAAATGTTCCATGGTAAAAAAACGGGTATAAGGATCTTTCATGTTATTGCCCAAATCTTTCAGCCTGGCAAACCAGCCATTATTGAAATACAAAATCAACCCTACCAATAACTGTATATCACAGCTGATCATAAAAAACAAGTTGCTGCGGTTATCATTGGCAGTAAAAGAGCGCTTGCCAAAATAACCTGTCAGGCCGTTGATTAAAGTCCAAACCCCAAATAGTACCACTGCCCAGCGCAGTAAATTATGAATTACCAGTATTGCTTGCATAATATTCGTTTTTTTACAAAAGTAAGGGCAAACCCCTTCATCTATAAAAATTTGTTCAATAGTTTAAAGAAGATAAAAGCGGGCAGGAGCAGTGCAAAAATTGCGGACTGATTGCAATGCGATTTTTAAACGATGGAGCAAGTGTTTTGTTGTTTGCAGTAAAATTTTTCAGTAAGTGACTGCCGTATTAGTGGGGCTTATAAACGCAATGTATTTGCCTGCGGCAGGGTGGGTGCCTTCTATTCTTAAATTTTGCTGTGGAATGTATTCGAAGGTCTCCCTGTTAGCATCAAACATGGTCGGCAATTCGTTCACGGTAATTTCGCGGGTTAACAAATATACAATACCCCTTTTACCTGGATAACTGGTAACAATATGTACCTCACTCTCTATTTTTATATTACTACCTCCAACAATAAAGTCAACGGTGGCTTCAAAACAATCTGCACCTAAAGGGTTGGTAAGTTTAAAATCCTGTATAAAATCACGCAGTGGCGGGCAGGCATACTTCATAAGCCGAATGTAGAGACATATTTTTAAAAAGCAAAATATTTTCACGCAACGCCATTTCACACAGCGGACACAACTAAAACAAAGTAACAAAGTAATTATGCGTTGTTTTCTTTGATCCTCTGTTCGCTTTGTGTGAAATGGCTTCGTGTGAAACAAAATCGGTTTATCTTTAGCTCCTATTAAATACGTTGCAATGACTAAGCCTGCTATATTTTTTTTCTCTTTATTATTCCTGGCGCTATCGATAACAGCACAACCAACATCGCGGCCTGTTACCAGCGGCAACCCCTTATTTCCGGGCTGGTATGCCGATCCGGAAGGGGTGATTTTCGGGAAGCAATACTGGATTTATCCCACCACTTCAGATAAGTATGACAAGCAGGTTTTCTTCGATTGTTTTTCATCCCCCGATTTAATTACCTGGAAAAAGCATGACCATATTTTAGATACTTCGGCTGTACACTGGGCCAGGCGTGCCATGTGGGCACCAGCGATTGTAGAAAAGGGCGGCAAATACTATTTATTTTTCGGGGCCAACGATATTCAAAACAACAATGAAAAAGGCGGTATCGGCGTGGCAGTGGCCGACAAGCCCGAAGGCCCGTTTAAAGATTACCTGGGCAAACCGCTGATAGACCAGTTTTATAACGGAGCTCAACCAATTGACCAGTTCGTATTTAAAGATGTTACCGGACAGTATTATATTATTTACGGGGGCTGGCAGCATTGTAACATTGCCCGGTTAAAAAGCGATTTTACTGGCCTGGAAACTTTTGAAGATGGTACCACCTTTAAGGAAATTACTCCCGGTGGCTACGTAGAAGGGCCCCTGATGTTTATCCGTAAAGGGCAGTATTATTTGATGTGGTCGGAGGGCGGATGGACAGGCCCGGACTACAGCGTGGCCTATGCTGTAGCCAAATCTCCTTTTGGTCCGTTTAAACGCATTGGTAAAATATTACAGCAGGATCCCGCTATCGCTACCGGCGCCGGGCATCATTCTGTGATACAGGTTCCCGGTCAGGATAAATGGTACATTATTTACCACCGGCGGCCGTTGACGGAAACTGACGGCAATTCAAGGGAAACCTGTATTGAGCGAATGTATTTTGATACACAGGGACTGATCAAAAAAGTGACAATTACCAAAACCGGCGTTGAAAAAAACAAGCTGAAATAAAAGCAATTCCATAGGCATTTAAATAGCCATTTCCTCCAAAAATAAGCCGCCCTGATGCGGTACCGCAGCCCGTATGTTTTAAAGCATATCAAAATATGATTATCATCACAGAATAATTTTTTGATAGCGGCTAAATTGCAGCCGTTCTGACTTGCCCTGGCAAGGAGAGTTGTGTATTGTTGCAGGTATCCGTTAATCAAATACCACTCAGCAAAACACAGATCAAACATATTCAGTTGTCTAAGACGTTATACCATGAGCAATTCAATACTTCCTTTATTAAAAAAATATGATGTACCGACGCCAAGGTACACAAGCTACCCCACCGTACCCTACTGGGATTTTTCTACCATCAATGAAGCAAGCTGGAAACAGGCTGTGCTGGAAACATTCGCTGAAGAAGGTGGGGAATTGTGCGTTTATGTGCATCTTCCTTTTTGCGAAAACCTTTGTACTTTTTGCGCCTGCACCAAGCGCATAACGGTAAATCATTCGGTTGAAGATCCTTATATAGCAGCCGTTTTAAAGGAATGGCAAATTTACCGCTCGCTGCTGCCTGCCGCACCCATCATTAAAGAGATTCATCTCGGTGGTGGTACACCTACTTTTTTTAGTCCGGAAAACCTGGTGCAGCTGATTAATGGCATCACAAAAGATGCGGTGGTAAATGCAGATCACGAATTTAGTGTTGAGGTGCATCCCAACTATACAACAGAGGAACATTTGAAAAAGCTGGCAGAAGTGGGCTTTAACCGCATCAGCCTCGGCGTACAGGATTTTGACCCCATTGTGCAATTTGCCATTAACAGGGTACAATCTTTTGAGCGTACAAAAGAAGTGGTTGACTGGGCAAGAAAATACAATTACAACAGCATCAATATCGATTTGATTTATGGCCTGCCGCATCAAACAGTACAAAGCGTGCAGTTTTCGGTTGAGAAAATTACAAGCTTAATGCCAGACAGGATCGCTTTTTATTCCTATGCGCATGTGCCCTGGAAAAGCAAGGGTCAAAGAAGATACACAGAGGCCGACTTACCCGCAGCCGGGCAAAAGTGGGAGATGTATAATACCGGTAAAGAATTACTGGAAGCCGTAGGTTTTATAAGTATCGGTATGGACCATTTTGCTTTAAAGGATGATAAATTATTTACCGCTGCGGCGAGCGGGCAACTGCACCGCAATTTTATGGGTTATACCACCACCAAATCAAAACTCATCATTGGCTTGGGCGTTTCCAGCATAAGCGATTCATGGACTGCTTTTGCACAAAATGAAAAAGAAGTGGAAGCCTATGAAGAAAAAATCAACAAGGGAATATTACCGTTGGTAAATGGTCATTTGTTAAACGAAGAAGACCTGGTTATCCGTAAAAAAATACTGGAGCTGATGTGTGAAAGTAAAACCAGTCTGCACAAAGAATTGGCGAATGCAGATTTTAAATTGCATGTTTTTTCGGCATTGAATGCACTGGAAGCCGACGGCCTGGTAAAGATCACTGGCGATGATATACAGGTTACACCGAAAGGAAACTCATTTATCAGGAACATCAGTGCAGCGTTGGATATAAAACTATGGAAAAATGAAAGCACGGCAAAGACGTTTAGCAAAGCGATTTAACAAGTAAAAAATAAAAAATCAAAAGTAAAAATAAATGGGTCGGGGAGTTGATAGAATGAACTGATTTAACCCGGCGAAATAAAAGCTTTATCAGCATCAAAAAAAGGTAGCGCAAAGAAATAAATCAGACATAAAAATATATCGGTCATAAAAAAATCACATCATCCATAATGACAAACCTTCAACCACACAAATTTCACATCCCGGTAATGGGCCTTGCTTTTACTGTTGACTCACCAATAAAAGTTGCCCGTTTTGGTATCTCGTCTGTTATATCAATTGTAGAAGACCGCTTGATGGAAATGATGCGTAAACAATATTATCCTCTCATCAACCAACCCTACTTTGAGATCAGTAATCATGAAACAGATTTTCGTGCAAAGCGGGTTACCGATTACCTGAACCTGGTAAATACAATTGTACACAACCAGTTGGAAGCGCTAAAAAAACTGCCTCTTGAAAAAGGGTCAGAAATAGTGCAGTATTTTGAAATGTTGCCCGAAGACAACAAGCTGAAAGAACAATACCTGCAGATGCTCGCTTGTGAAAATGCAGAAGAAAAAGTAAAACTCGAAAATTACCTGAGAAGCCATATTGTGGCCGGCAGTATTGATGTAAACATCATGACGAAACTAGACCGGGAAAATGCCGGCAATCCCGGTGCTGCAGCGGAAGACAGTTCAGATGCAGTAGCAGCGCTAAGGGGTTATGCCAACAGTAATCTTAAAAATTCATCCATTGTTTTTTCCGCAGGCTTAAATCCGCGGTTATACAATTACCTGGAAAAATGTTCCGCCTTTGAAGTAAATGAAGACGGTGGATTTAATAAAAAAGTAACCATCAAAGTAAGTGATTACAGGTCGGCGCTGATACAGGGAAAATACCTGGCGAAGAAAGGAATATGGGTAAGCGAGTTCAGGATTGAATCAGGCCTGAATTGTGGCGGGCATGCATTTGCTACGGATGGATTTTTGCTCGGCCCGATACTGGAAGAATTTAAAACAAAAAAGCAGGAGCTGATTGATACACTCCTTGAAATTTTTAATGCCGCAGTACAAAAGAAAACAGGAAAAATATTTGTGTATCCACCTAATCAAATTATCAGTGTGCAGGGTGGCATTGGAACGGCAGGTGAAGATCATTTTTTACATAACTATTACGGCGTAGAAAGTACCGGTTGGGGCACCCCTTTTTTACTGGTGCCCGAAGCAACTACCGTGGATGAACATACCATAGAGTTGTTATGCAAAGCAAAAAAGGAAGATGTTGTATTAAGTCATAACTCTCCGCTGGGTGTGCGTTTTCATTACCTGAAAGGCACTACCAGTGATATCGAAAAACAGCAACGAATTCAAAAAAATAAACCGGGCAGTCCCTGTACAGAAAAACACCTGGCATTTAATACCGAGTTTGGCCCTGAACCCATTTGTACCGCCAGCCGTAAATACCAAAAGCTGAAAATCGCCGAGCTGCAATCCATGGCGCTGCCCGAAAAGGAGTACCAGCAACAACTCACAGGTGTATTAGCTAAAGAATGTTTATGTGTTGGATTGAGCAACGCCGCAACCATTAAATACGAACAGTTGTTTGTAAAAAATTTGGATGCGGTTACTATTTGCCCCGGTCCGAATATCGCTTACTTCAACAAGGTGGTAACGTTGCAAACCATGACGGATCATATTTACGGTCGCACCAATATTATGGATGTTGCAGACAGGCCCAACCTGTTTGTAGCAGAACTGGGTCTTTACCTCAACTTTATAAAAGAGCAACTGGAAAATGAAAATGGAAAAGAGCCAGACGTCAAGAGAAAAAAATACTACACTGAATTTTTTAAGAACCTCCATGACGGAATCAGTTATTATAAGCAATTACCAGCCACACCTGAGCTGAATTATACAGCCTTTATGAAGGCCATGCATGCGGCAGAGCAAAGTGTAGGCTTGCTGGAAAATGAGCTGCAGGAACTTGCTGCGGAGAAAGTATTGGCGCAGGCCTGAGCGGGGAAATTTGAGTGCTGTAACAATTAGACAAATAGTACGAGCCTTTTGTGCGATTGCATGTCAATGTTATTTAAGTTGTTTAATTATGCTTAGGAACCCAGAAGCCTGCAACAATTTGAGATTTGCCGGGAGAGAACGTATACGTGTTGATAAACAAAACAAAAATGAGAGTTGATCTTATTGAAAGCTACTTCTGCAACCAGGCTAGTTCTGTATATTTCAAATTCAGCCTTATTAAAATACTTCCCCCAAATTTAAAAACACCCCTCTCGAACCATTCGTGCCAAAGCCATAATCAATACAAAGATTGGTGTTGGAAAATTTGTTGAGCTTTACCCGCAGACCGGCACCAAAGCCCGGGGCGAGTACTGCCAATTGGGTAGCAAGGTTTTTTGAAAAGGATTGCACGTTGCCAAATACCACACCACCCAGCAGTCCGTTACCTGCTATGCCAAAACGATATTCTGCTTCTGCATAAATCATGTCTTTCGCCCGGAAACGGCTCTGGATATAGCCGCGGCCGGTATTGTAAAAATCATCCCAGCCGGTGCTGGGCAGCAACAGATAGGGAGGCTTTGATTTAGCCAGAGTGAGCCAGTTAAAGCTCCACAGGGCAAGAATATTTTTTGTCGCTGCCAAATAATTTAAAATATTTGCGAACGTCCATTTGCAACGACTGCCAGTTGTTGTCGCTGCCCATAAATGTAAAATTGGGCCGGTATACAATATTGGCATAAGCGCCATTGCCCGGGTTGATCTGGTTGATGCGGGAATCGTACAATAATTTAAGTGCAATACCCGAAGCAGTTTCTGTCTGGCTAACGCCATATTTTTGAAAAGAAGTTCTTACACCAGGCGGCGGATTCACTTCTGATATGTTCCAGATATGGTCATAATAAATACCGGCACCAGCATACAGGTTCCGGTAAATTTTTGCCTGGATGGTTTGGTGCAGCTTGACATAATTATAATTTAAGGTATAGGCATCCTCGTCTGTTGTTCTTGCGCCAAGTCCATGCGTTGTGGATGGATATTTGATGAAGCGGTAATCCAGCACGATGTTTAGTTGATTGTGCTTCGTCCAGAAATTAGCCAGCATGGGAAAAAGTATCTGGTGGTATTGGGTATAAGCAACGCTGGTAAGTATGCTGGAAATTTTTTGGTCGCGGCTGGTATGGGTATAAAAAGCGAGTCCTTCGCTTACAATAACTGCAAAACCGGTTTGCAGCGTATAGCCCGCCATGGGGAAAAAGCTGTTGTATATTTTATTTTTTTGCTGCCCTGTTTCACCGTTAACTGCCGGTTTACTTTTTAATATTTTTTTGATTACATCTTTAATATCCTGTTGCGCCGCTGTGGCAGGTAAAATATTGTTTACCGTATAGGCTGAACGCTGGTCCGCACTGTCTTGTAACTGTTGCGCAGTAAGCAGCGTGCAACCTGCCAGGCAAAGAAAAATTATTGGTATGCTTTTTTTTAGAAACATTCTTTTTATTTCAATCCGGCAATTTTTGAAGTTGATGATAATAACGTAAATAGGACGTCAAGGTGTTAACAAATACTACCTGTTTCTCAGCAACGCTGCTACCAAACTACTCCATCCTGTTTGGTGCGAAGCGCCAACACCTCTTGCCGTATCGCCATGATAGTATTCATAAAATAAAATAAGGTCTTTATTTTCAGGTCGCTGATAAAACCAGCTTTCATCACCATTTACGGGGCGCATACCATTGCTGTTTACCTGGAATATAGAAATGATTCTTTCCGCCAGCCCGTCGGCTATTTGCTGCAAAGATGCCATATTGCCCGAGCCGGCTGGGTAGGGTAATTGTAAATTTTCCCCATAAAAAAAGTGCCGCTGTCTTAATGTTTGTACCAGTAGAAAATTAAGTGGCATCCATACCGGTCCACGCCAGTTGCTGTTGCCGCCAAACATGCCATTATCACTTTCACCGGGTACGTAGCCGATGGAAAAATCAGTGTGATTGAATTGTAAATGAAAGGGATGTTGCTGATGATATTTTGACAAAGCCCTGATACCGCCTGGTGACAAAAATTCGTTCTCATCCAGCATTACGCCAAGCAGTTGTGCTAACCTTTCCTTGTGTGATAATGACAGCAGGATATCACCCTTTTCGCTTACCTGTTCGCTGGGTAAAAAAAGGTTGTTTTGCAGCCGGTACTGCTTAATGTAATTCATTCGTTTTTTAAAATCGGGTAACTTTTGCAACGCCTCGTTAGTAATGATACCGGCGCCAAACAAAACACTCAGGCCAACAAGTGACCTTACTTTCAGTTTAATGCTGCTGCCTTTTTCTGTATGCAGACTGTCGTAAAAAAACTGCTCATCTTCATCCCACAATGCTTCGTTCAGCGACCCAGCAATCAATACAAAATGTTCATAAAATTTGGTCACTACATCTTCGTAAGTAATATCCGTCTGCGCTATCTCCAGCGCCATTTCCATCATGTTCAAAGCATACATACCCATCCAGGCAGTTGCATCTACCTGCTCCAGAAAAGTACCGGGGGGCAGACTGTTACGGTCTATCACACCAATATTATCCAGGCCTAAAAAACCGCCTGTAAAAACATTGTTATTATTAGCATCTTCCCTGTTAGCCCACCAGGTAAAATTCAGCATCAGCTTTTGAAAGATGCGTTTTAAAAAGGCGATATCAGTGGTACCGTGAATTTCTTTTTCAAGCCGGTAAACCTGCAACGCAGCCCAGGCTTGTATCGGCGGGTTCACATCACTGAAATTCCATTCGTAAGCCGGTACCTGGGCGGTGGGGCTCATGTACCATTCCCTGCACAATAATATCAGCTGGTTTTTTGCAAACACTGGATCTACCATGGCCATGGGAATGCAATGAAAGCAAAGATCCCAGGCTGCAAACCAGGGATACTCCCACTTGTCGGGCATAGATAAAACATCGGCTATTTTCAAATGCTCCCAGCCTGCATTGCGCCCGCGTTTTCTTTCTTCAGGCGGATGAATATTATGGGCATCACCGTTTAACCAGCGTTCAATATCGTATTGATAAAACTGCTTGCTCCACAATAACCCCGCGAAGGCCTGTCGCTGTATAATTGCATCATCTGTTGAAGCGTTTTTGGACAACAGCTTACCGTAAAATTCATCTGCTTCTTTTTTCCTTTCGGGAAAAGTCGTATGAAAGCCGGCGTCAAAAGGTTGCTGTAATGCATCTTTACTCAGTCTTAAAACAACTGTTTGTGATTCACCTGCCGGAATATTCAAACGATATACCGGTGAGTATTTTGTACCCCTTTCTTTATCCTGTAACAGTTGTTGTAAATCACTTTGCTCATAAACAATGGCGTCATGAAAAGCATCTTTTACAAAGGGAGAAGTGTTGGCGTAACCAAATACTTTTTGCGTATTGGTTTCATTTTCTGTCATCAGCGTTTCGGCAGTAAGCTGGTGGTATAAAAAATAGCTGCCCAATCTTTCGTGCGTAGCTTTTACAACACCAGCTGTTGGCAGCGGAGACTGTTTTTCCAGGATTGGCTTTTCATCCGTATCTCCAAACAACCAGCGGTTGCGAAACCACAAAGTGGGCAATACAACGATAGGTGATGTGTTGTTACTATAGTTGGTGATTGTTATTTCAATGCAGATATCTTCTGAATTATTTTTTGCATATCGGATGTTAACATCAAAATAATCATTGTCATTAAATAGACCGGTATTAAGGAGCTCAAATTCCGGTGCTGTTTTGGGCAGACTTCCGTTTACCTGCACCAGCTGTTCGTAAGGAAAAGCCGCCTGCGGGTATTTGTATAAATAATGCATGTAGGAGTGCGTGGGCGTATTGTCCAGGTAATAATACAATTCTTTTACATCCTCCCCATGATTACCTTCGGTGTTGGTCAGTCCAAATAAACGTTCTTTTAATATCGCATCTTTTCCATTCCACAAGGCTACTGAAAAACATAAATTCTGGTGCATGTCACAAATGCCCGCGATGCCATCTTCGCCCCAGCGGTACACCCTGCTCCGGGATTGATCATGCGTAAAATAATTCCAGGCATCCCCGTTGGAACTGTAATCTTCCCTAACGGTTCCCCATTGCCGTTCACCCAGGTAAGGCCCCCATTTTTCCAGCGGCACTTCTTTTAATGCATTTGCATTTAACCGCTGCTGCTCCGCAGTAATATTTTTTTCTGACATTTTTATTTTGTTTACCAGCAGTTGTTTTTCATGGCATCCCCGTTGCGTCGCACTCTTGTACTGCAAACCATTTTTGAAATTTATCGGCATTATTTAAACTGTGCTTTATTTTCCAACTTCTTCACACAGTTCCACCCTCAGTGCGTGGAAGGGGCGTTAGCCGCCTGTTGAGAATCCTTCAAATACCGTCATACCCCCATCAATAAATATACTTGCCCCGGTGATATAGTCACTGTCGTCACTTGCTAAAAATACCGCCAGTTTGCCAATGTCTTCCGGCACACCGATGCGGTTGTATGGAATCAGTGTCATCAGGCTGTTGTAAGCTTCTGGTGTGTCCCAGGCTGATTTGTTGATGGGCGTTTTAATGGCGCCGGGGCAAATGCTGTTTACACGAATTTTTTGTCCGCCATATTCCTGCGCCAGGCTTTGCATCAGCATTTTAATACCACCTTTACTGGTAGCATAATTCGCATGGCCACCCCAGGGGATGAGTTCGTGCACGCTGCTCATGCAAATAATTTTGCCGAGCGCAACAGAGCGATCGGGCACCATACCCCTGCGCAAAAATTCTCTTACAGCTTCCCGTGCACATAAAAATTGCCCGGTTAAATTAATGTCTATTACCAGTTGCCATTGTGCCAGCGTCATCTCATGAAATTTGGCATCCCGCTGCAAGCCTGCATTGTTTACCAAAATATCAATGGTGCCAAACTGTTGCACGGCCTGCTTAAACATGCTGATCACCTGGTCTTCTTTACTAACATCGGCCTGTATTGCAACGGCATTGCCACCAGCTGCTTTTATCTGGTCCACCACAGCATTGGCTGCCTCAGGGTTAACCACGTAATTGACTATCACATTAGCACCTGCATCACCCAGTGAAATGGCCACGCCTTCGCCAATGCCTGAATTGGCACCCGTTACAAGAGCTGTTTGTCCGCTAAGTTTTTTTTCTGCCATAAAAATTATTATTTTTTTTAGAAGGATTATTTGTACTTTATTTTATACACCAGGATGATGCTTGCAAAAATGAGCGTGACAGTATTGGCCACAAGAATGGGCATATTGCCACTGAACAGTCCAAAGAGCAACCACAACAAAGTACCCAGCGCAAAGAGCGAATACATGAACAATGAAATGCCGCTGGTATCTTTTGTTTGAATGGTTTTAATCGCCTGCGGTAAAAAAGAACCGGTGGTGAGCGCCGCGGCAATAAAGCCTGTAATGGTTATAATATCCATTTGTGAAATAATTTTTTGCTGATATACGAAAGGGGTATAAGCCGCTTTCAATGTACAGCAGAATTAGGTTAATGACTAGTTATTGCAAAAATATAACAGATGAAGAAGTGGCTGACACGAGTGCACACGATTAGCATAAACGTAATATTGATTAAAAGAGTGGTGATGAATAGCTTCTTATATCTTTGAGTCAACAAATAGCAAGCCATGAAAAAATTTTTGCTGCCAGGCATTTTATGTGTACTCTCTGCAATCGCTTACGGTCAGTTGGGAGTTCAGTACGATCCAACTATTCAGGCCACTAAAAACCTGCAGTACTTTAAGCCAAAAGGCGATTTGTTTGTAGGTGACTGCATCCCGTTTTCAAAAGATGGTACTTACTATTATTATTGGTTGCTCGACTCGGCCCATCATAAAAGTTTAAATGGATTGGGTGGTCATCAATGGGTATTGAGTACCACCAGAGATTTAAAAAACTGGAAGCAATATCCCATTGTACTGGGGATTGATGAACCCTGGGAAAAGTCGATCTGTACCGGTTCAGTAGTATTTTATAAAAATACTTATTATGCGTTTTATGCTACCAGGCTCATCAACAGTGAGGGTAAGGTGAACGAACAATTAAGTTACGCCACCAGTGCTGATGGTATTCATTTTCAAAAGCAACAACCCAATCCATTTTACACCTCAGCGCCAGGTTACAGCAAAAGAGAGTTCAGGGATCCAAAAGTTTTTGTAGATGAAAAAACGGGTGAGTTTCATTTGTTTGTTTCCAGCTGGCAGCAGAACACGGTGATGCAAAATGCGGGAGGTTGCCTGGTACATCTTACCTCAAAAGATTTAAAAACCTGGAACGTGCTCCAACCCGTGTTAACGGGGCAATCCTCCGTGCCGGAATGCCCGGATTATTTTTTGTGGAATGGCTGGTATTACCTGGTATACAGCCATGATAGCAACACCGATTATGTAAAGTCACGAAGTCCATATGGCCCCTGGATTGAACCGCCTTACCAGGCTTTGAATGAGTCGTGGGCCAACGTGGTAAAGACTGCTTCGTTTAAAAGCGGCCGTCGTATTGCAGCCGCCTGGGTACCTTCCCGCAAGGACAACCTGGATGACAACGATGAAATCTTTGGGGGCAATTCCATATTCCGCGAAGTGATGCAATTGCCGGACGGTACATTGACTACCAGATTTCCGGCAGAGATGATACCGGTAACAGCACCGGCAATGCCCTTTAAAATTGAAGCGGCATTGAATGCAACGAATGCAGGTAAAGACGCCGTGCAAGTCAACGCACCCAATGGTGTTGGCTCTGCCAGTATAAAAGATATTCCTGCCAAATGCCGCATAACACTGGAGATAACTCCGCAGGGACCTACTGAAGAATATGGCTTGTATTTGCGCTCGGACGATAAAGCCGATATTGGCTACCGGCTTAATTTTAGTGCCAATAATGCAATGGTCGAGTTGGGTAACACCAACATAAAGGCGGTGAGCGGGTTAAGTAAAACAATTAAAGTGGACATCATTTTAAACGATGATATCATAGATGTTTGTATTGATAACCGTCGTTGCATTGTAAATCGTATGCCCGAACAAAAAGGCAGTGTTGTTTGGTTATATGCCAAACATGGTGCGGTTCAATTTAAATCAATCAAAATAAATCCTATTGTAGACAACAATTAAAAAATTGATATGCTTTTAGGTTTCGATATTGGCGGTACCAAGTGCGCCGTTGTGTTGGGTACACTCGACGCAACAGGGCAATTGATGGTGACAGCTACTACAACAGTTGCAACCGATAAACCGGCTTATGAAATGATCCGTTATTTATTTGCAGTGGCAGAAGAGCTGCTTGCCAAAAAACAGCTAGCAATTGATGTTGTTGAAGGCATCGGTATCAGTTGTGGTGGCCCGCTGAGCAGTAAGAAGGGGCTCATTTTATCGCCGCCTAACCTGCCGGGCTGGGATAATATACCCATCGTTCAAATGGCAGAAGAACGGTTTAATAAAAAGGCATTCTTACAAAATGATGCCAACGCCTGTGCAGTGGCTGAATGGAAATATGGAGCAGGGAAGGGTTATAACAACCTCATCTTTTTAACCTTTGGTACAGGCATGGGTGCCGGGTTAATATTAGATGGAAAATTATATTCGGGCATTTCCGACCTGGCAGGTGAAGTAGGTCATTTACGCCTGTCGGATACAGGCCCGGTCGGATTCGGCAAATCAGGTTCTTTTGAGGGCTATTGCAGTGGTGGTGGCATTGCACAACTTGGCCAGATGAAAGCAAGGGAAAAAATACAGATGGGCGAACCTGTAAGTTTTTGCAGTGGCATAGCAGACCTGGTAAACATTACCGCTAAGTCAGTCGCGGAAGCTGCCATGGCAGGCGATCCTGTGGCGATTGAAGTGTATACAATATGCGCAAAACAATTGGGCAGAGGGTTAGCATTGTTAATTGATATTCTAAACCCGGAACTCATCATACTAGGCAGCATTTATGGAAGATCAAAGTCGCTGCTGGAGCCGGTTATGATGGAAGTAATACAAGGGGAAGCCATCCGGGATTCTGTGAAAGTCTGTAAAATCGTGCCTGCCGGACTTGCGGAAAATATTGGTAATATGGCAGCACTTTCTTTAGCATTAATGAGTAAAGAAAAATAGCCTGTTAATATAGCATTAAGGTAATGGTGAATTTTCAATAGTGAATCAATGTCGTTTACTTAAAGAAATTCAGTGCAGGCGAAAAGGTGGTCGACCTTATTAAAAACTGATGACTATAAAAATGTCGACCACCTTCATTCGCTGAGTAAACGACATGGGATAGTGAATGGAAAAGGCCTGACTTCTGTCTTTTAAATGTCATAATTACTATTATTAATTTTGTTTGTCTTACCTTTCTTTTTTATCCTGAAATACAAATAACGATAAGCCATATTTTAAACTACTGATCATGATAAATTCCCGTTTAATACGGAAATAAATGGCAGGTGTTTAACTCATCAAAACCGGAACATTTTTTATGATTCTTGCATATTCCCGCCAGGGCTTTATACTGTTTTTCGCAATGCTTTTGCAAACGCTGCAAATCAATGCGCAACAAAAAGCATCCAAAACAAATTTTAATCAGGGCCCCACCTGGACTTCAGATAACGGTAACGGAACGTTTACCAACCCGCTCTTTTACGACGAATTTTCTGACCCTGATTTAATAAGGGTAGGAGACGACTATTACCTCACCGGTACAACCATGCATGCCATGCCTGGTCTCCCCGTATTGCACTCAAAAGATCTGGTAAACTGGGACTTTGTTTGTTATGTAGTAGATAAACTCGATTTTGGCCCGGCGTACCGGCTGGAAAACGGACTGGATATTTATGGCCAGGGTATATGGGCACCCTGCCTGCGTTATCACAACGGGCAATTTTATATTTTCACTAATGTAAATGGTCAAACAACTCAACTCTTTACGGCAACCAACCCTGCCGGTCCCTGGACACAAACTAAAATGAAAAAATCATTTCATGACTTGTCTGTTTTATTTGATGATGACGGTAAGGCATATGTTGTATGGGGATATGATGAAGTGCATTTGGCAGAGTTTACAGCAGACCTGACCGACACCAAACCCGGTACAGAGCAAGTGATTGTTCCCAAAGGAAGCGGCGCCGGCGAAGGTTGTCATTTCTATAAAATCAATGGCAGGTATTATATCACCAATACCAATTACGATCCGCTATGTTACCAGGTTTGCCTGCGTGCTGATAAGCCAACAGGGCCTTACGAAATAAATGTGATGAGTGCCAAAGAAAACCTGGGTGTAGGCACGGGCTGGCAACACAAAAATATCCGCAAGGGACCTCCTTTTGAATTGAACCCACCTGTTAAAAATTTCGTCGGCAGCATCCCGATGCACCAGGGCGGCATTGTACAAATTCAATCCGGAGAATGGTGGGGATGGTCTATGCTGGATCATAATTCAGTAGGTCGGGTTACGGCATTATCTCCTGTTACCTGGAAAGATGACTGGCCGTATTTTGGGTTACCAGGCAATTTAACACGTTCACCCCGAACCTGGATAAAACCCAATACCGGATTTTCATCACCGCCGCATGCACCCTATCAACGCTCTGATGATTTCTCCGCGGTTAAGTTGCAACCTATATGGCAATGGAACCATGTGCCGGTTGATAAAAAATGGTCGCTCATCAAACGCAAAGGATACCTGCGCTTGCAATCGCTGCCGGCAAAAGATTTTTGGTCCGCCCGCAATTCGCTAACGCAACGGGCTGTGGGGCCAGAATCTGTTGCAACAACAGCGATTGAAACCGGCGGTTTAAAGGCCGGCGATGTAGCAGGGCTGGCATTGTTAAACCTGCCTTATGCGTGGATAGGCATTAGCAAAGAAGGCGGTACAACTAACATAAAAACGTTTGATCAGCAAACCGGGAAAGTTACTATTGAAAAGGCAACAACCTCCAGGTTATGGCTTCGTGTGCACTGCAATTTTGATACGGAAAAAGCTGTGTTTAGTTATAGCAGTGACGGAACTATTTTTCATGATTTAGGCGATACAATGATCATGGTATTCCAGCTCAGAACATTCCAGGGTGTTCGGTTTTCTCTTTTCAATTTCAACACAAGCAATGCAGAAGGTGGTTACGCCGACTTCGATAATTTTATTGTACAGGAGCCCCGGCCGCATGGACTAACCCGGCCCATACCTTATGGAAAAGTCATCGCATTAACCAGTCTTGCAGATAGTACTCTTTTGGTAAACTGGAAAGATTTTGTGCGGCCTGTACCAGGTAATGATCGTTTTGCAGAAGGCGAACATACCCATTTCCGGGTGCTTGACCGGGGCAATGGGCGCATCGCATTGCAGTCGGTGGTTGACAGTGGTTTTGTTACAGTGAAAGGCCTGGGTGGTATGGCAGAAGTAAGGATTGAAAAGGAAGAGAAAGGCGATGCATCCCTGTTTCAATGGCAGGATATGTTACGTGGCGACCTGATGCTGATGTCAATAGCTACACACAGGTATCTTTTTGCTGATCCCAATGCCAAAAGTCTTACTTCGGCAGATGCAGCAGGCACAAGACCTGACAGGAAGGACGGCAGTTGTTTTACATGGCAGATTATTGAATAATAAATATGGAATAAAAACATGAGAAAGTTGAACACAACGGTTGTCGGATTGCTGATTTTACTGGCAACGCAGTTAACAATGCAGGCACAGGTACAAAAAAAGATAAGCAATAAAAATTACAGTGCTTACCTGTTCGCCTATTTTACAGGCAATCAAAAAAGCGAAGAGGCTATCCATTTTGCATTGAGCAATGATGGGTATAATTTCAGGGCATTAAATAATGATCACCCGGTGATTGCTTCGGAAAAAATCAGTTCGACTGGTGGCGTGCGTGACCCACATATTTTACGTGGTGAGGATGGAAAAACTTTTTATATGGTGGCAACGGATATGGTGTCTGATAAAGGCTGGAATTCAAACCGGGCCATGGTTTTATTAAAATCAACCGACCTTGTCAACTGGACGTCCAGTGTGGTGAATATTCAAAGCCGCTTCCCCGGAAATGACAGCCTGCTTAGGGTATGGGCGCCGCAAACCATTTATGATGCCAAAGCCGGCAAGTATATGATCTACTGGTCGATGAAACATGGCAGTGGCCCGGATAAAATTTATTATGCCTATGCCAATACTGATTTTACAAATCTTGATACAACGCCTGAACAATTGTTTTACAGCCCCACCAACAGTTCGTGCATTGACGGCGAAATAATTTTAAAAGATGGCAAATATCACTTGTTCTTTAAAACCGAAGGCAATGGTGATGGCATTAAAATCGCCGTATCGGATCAGCTGACAAAGGGATATACATTACAGGATAAATATGTGCAGCAAACCAAAGACCAGGTGGAAGGAGCAGGTGTTTTTAAACTGAACAACGGCGAGGGATACATCCTTATGTATGATGTGTATGTAAAAGGAAAATACCAGTTTACAAAAACAAAAGACCTGGAACACTTCACCGTGGTAGACCAGGCAATAACGATGAACTTTCATCCCCGCCACGGAACGGTGATGCCCATTACAACACTGGAGGCAGAAAGATTAGTTAGTAAAGGGGGACCTGCAGCGGATATCATCGGTTCAGCAAATGCAAGCCAAATTAAAAAGATCAAAATAAAAGTCGACACTGCAAAAAGCACTTTATACCTCTCGGAAAAACCGGGAACAAAATTAAATTAGTTAAACCCATCTTTTATTTCGTTTCCTGCCGTGAAGATAACACAAGCCGGTC
>NZ_JAQBNR010000051.1 GCF_028288465.1 Ferruginibacter sp.
TTTCTATGATGGCAATATCTACTTTTTGTTGGGCAAAATAATCGAAAGCCATTGCCATGGTGAGTTCAAAAAAAGAGGGTTCAATCTGCTGTGAAATTTGCCGGGTTCTTGCAACAAAATCAACTACAAAGTCTTCCTCAATCATTTCCCCGTTGATCTTTATACGCTCCCTGAAATCTTTTAAATGTGGTGAAGTATACAAGCCTGTTTTATAGCCTGCCTGTTGAAGGATAGCCGCCAGCATATGACTGGTACTGCCTTTACCGTTGGTACCTGCAATATGTACGCTTTTGAATTTGGCCTGTGGATTATCGAGTGCATTACACAGGGCAATGCTGTTGTGCAGATCTTCTTTATAGGCTGCCGCACCAATGCGGCTGTACATGGGCAATTGAGCAAATAGGTAATCAATTGTTTGCTGGTAATTCATTGCGCAAATATAGAATGCTTACCGCTTAGATGAAAGCTAAATTGAAATACAAATTTTAAAACGTGCGACGCCATTGAAGCTAAACCAGGGAAAAAAGGCCAGGCTCAAAAAAGAATTAATTCTGTACTTTGAAATTGAATAAGATGGTTGACACACCTCCATCCGGACTTGTTGGAAATTTAAGACCTGCTGCTTTTCTTTTTGCTATACCGGTGATGGTTGAATTGGATGTTGTAGTCCCCTTTGCAATGGCACTTCCGGTGTATGCGCCAGCAGCATTGTATTGTACATCGAGGTATACTTTTGCATTTTCACTAAAATCATCTTCAAAACGGAGGGCACCTAAATTGAGCGGACGCACACCACGGGTAACACTTACGCCACTTCTGCCACCAGGCGTATTACCATAACTGTCAGGCTTTCCGGAGGGATCGCCGGCATCACCCTTACCACCGGGTTTATTGCCCTGGTAAGTATAGCCATTATCTTCGGTAGCACCATTTCCTCCGCCATTGCCTGCGCCATTATAAGTTGCTTTGGGCTTTTGAGGTTTGGGTGCAGGCATTACAACCGGCGCAGGATTGGTTGTTTTTACCGGTTTGCTAACAGGCTCTTTCGCTATGTTGGTTGCTTTAGGAATTACTTTTTCGGGCTTTGTAACAGGAGCCGCATCCTTGTCTTCAATATCATCCGGCTGAATGTCTTTTGCAGGCGGTTCGGGCGCCGGCGCTGCTTTTGCCTGTGTGGCGGCTACTGCCTGCGATGGCCCCATTTCTCCTTTGATGAGCGGCTGCACCTGGCCAAACCCTTCTTCATTGTTGCCCAGGTTGATTTCAATCAGGTCTTCCACCAACGGTTTGGGCGGTTGCACTATCGGCCACGTAATAAAAAAGGCCAGCAATAATAACACCGCTACAATGATAGCCGTGTAGATAAATGCCTTGCGTTGTCTTTCAGCTTCAAATGATGATGCGTACATAGATTGATTGTAATGTGCCAAAGTTATTTTATTAAAACCAAACGATGCAATTTCGGGTATAAATACATAATTGCTGCTAAAGGTTTAACAAAAGGAAAACAGTCAATAGTCAATGGGCAATTGTCAATTGTCAATAGCTAGAGTGCTTGACCAGTTACCTTTTATTGCTTATTTATTATGCCTGCTGCCTGCCTGACCAATATTTATTGTCTATTGCCTGCCATCAACTTAACCAAACTTTTTGTAGACGCCGATGGGCAATACATTCATCAGCCATGCCACGAGGCGCCACCTTTTTGTTATGTATAATTTGCGTCTTTTCTTTTTGATTCCTGTATAAATCTGCGCCGCTGCTTTATCGACCGGCGCTACCCAAAACTGGCCATTGCCTTTGGCCATTTTTGTTTTGATAAAGCCAGGCTGGATATCAGTTATACGAATAGGTAATTTAAGTTTATGTGCTTTGATGTAAAGTCCTTCCAGGTAATTACTCATGTACGCCTTACTGGCACTATATGCGGGGGCAAAGCTGTTGCCGCGGATAGCGGCGATGGATGAAGTGGCAGCGATATGGCCCTTTCCTTCCAGCATAAAATAATTAAAGGCAAAGTTTACAATTTCTGTAAAGCCATTTACATTGATCAGCGTTGTGTTTTTATCAATTTCCCAATCGAGCGATTCGGAAGGCTCACCATAACCGCTGTTATAAATCAGCAAATCAAGACCACCCAGTTGCTGAATTAAATTCTTCATGCAATCAATGTTCTCATCACCGGTCACATCAAAGCATTCCGTAAGAATATTATCAGGAAAATCTTTTTGTAAACTATCCAGCAAGGCTCTTCTTCTGCCCGTAACACCTACCAGCCAGTCGTTGGCGGCGTACAGGTGCGCCAGTTCTTTCCCTATTCCGGAGGTGGCGCCAATGATGATCACCTTGTTCATGCACTATTTTTTTACAAATATATCATAGCCAAAGCGTATAATCGTTGCCGTTATAACGAGTAAGAAAAACACGCGTATAAATTTGTTGCCCTTTAATATGGCAAGCCTTGCACCAATCACGGAACCGGTGAAATTACACAACGCCATCGGGATGGCGTACTGGTATAAAATATGTCCGCTGCGGGAGAAAAAGAGTATGGATCCGATATTGGTGGAAACGTTTACCAGCTTGGCATGCGCACTTGCTTTTAAAAAATCAAAACCCAGCATACTGATAAAGAAAAGAATAAAAAAGCTTCCGGTACCGGGGCCGATGAAGCCGTCATAAAAACCGAGCAGCAAGGCCATGACGCTGCCCCAGGTATATTCTTTTGTGACACTTACTGATCTTTCTACCGCCAGCCCAAAATCTTTTTTAGTGTATGTATAAATAAATACCAGGATGAGTATCACAAAGAATAACGGCTTCATAAAAGCATTGCTTACATGTGCCACCGTAAGTGAACCCGCATAGGCTGCTACCAATGCAATACTGCACATAACAGCTAACAATTTCCAGCGGATATTTACTTTAAAAGCATATTGAAAGGCAGCAATGGATGTACCGGTCAGTGAAGGGATTTTGGTTGTACCCAATAAACTGGCTACAGGATATTGCGGTAGCGTAATCAGCGTGGCTGGCGTTTGTACCAGGCCGCCTCCGCCAACAATTGCATCAATAAAACCGGCTGCAAAAGCCGCGGTACAAAGAATAATAATTTCCTGGGTCATTAAGAGTATCAGTTTTAAGACAATGGTTTACAACGTTTGGTAGTTGCGTAGTTGTGTATTCAGATTGTAAAAGACTTCGCTAGTTGTTGTTTTCACTTGACTTTTTTTGTCTTGACACAAAAAAAGATAACAAAAAAAGTCAAGCCCGCAACGAATACAGCCCGTTGCTTGCAAGCAGCTTTGTTGAACCATTGTGCATAGTAGTTCCGGCTTTGGTAACTCTATTCTTAGCTTTGTTACAGTTTAACTTTAAACCGGGAATTGCTGTTTTGGAAAACTTCTTAATATTTATTCCTGAAAGTCTTTTTCTTAATCATTATTATTTCACCGGATAATTCCTTTCCCCAAACAACAAACTACCAATACGAACCATCGTACTTCCTTCTTCCACCGCAATGGTGTAATCGCCACTCATGCCCATCGAAAGAACAGAAAAATCAGGGTACTGGTCATATAAATGTTTCAACGTTTTAAACTCTTCCCGAACAAGACTTAAGTCATCAGAAAAAGAAGCCATGCCCATTAACCCAACGACATGAATATTTTTTAAACCATCTTTCTCTTTCATTACTGCCGAAAGCTCTGTTGCATCCAAACCAAATTTTGTTTCTTCTTTGGCGATATGTACCTGCAATAAACAATCAATTACCCGGTTGTTTTTAGCCGCTTCTTTATTGATTTCTTTTAACAGGCTAAAGCTGTCCACGCCATGAATTAAGTGAACAAATGGTGCGATGTATTTTACCTTGTTGCTTTGCAAATGGCCAATAAAATGCCAGTGAATATCTTTTGGTAAAGCCACTTCTTTATCCACCAGTTCCTGCACATAATTTTCTCCAAAATCCCGTTGCCCTAAATCATACAGGGTTTGTATATCGGCTGCAGGCTTGGTTTTGCTGACAGCCACCAATGTAGCCTTGCTATTTAATTCTTGTTGTAGTTGGGTGTATTTTTCTTTATTGATGCTCATGTTTTATTAGATGTTTCATTTTGCACTATCACCTCATCCCTACTCTTCTCCCTCAGGAGAAAGAACTGGAAGTATGGAGTACAGTAATTCGATGGCTTTAATGCATTTGCAGGCTCCATCTCCTCCCTGTCCTCGCCTTTGGGGAGGATAGGTGGGGCTATTCACTTCAAAATACTCCTGCTAATCACAATCCGTTGCACTTCACTTGTACCCTCATAAATCTGCGTAATTTTTGCGTCCCGCATCATGCGTTCCACATGGTATTCTTTTACAAAACCATAACCGCCGTGAATTTGCACGGCTTCAGTGGCAGTCCACATGGCCGTTTCACTGGCGAATACTTTCGCCATACTGCCACTCAGTGTATAATCCAAATGTTCATCTTTTTCCCAGGCTGCTTTCAGGCACAATAACCTCGCACAAGATATTTTAGTAGCCATATCCGCCAGCTTAAATTGTATTGCCTGGTGATGCATAATTTCTTTACCAAAAGCCTTACGCTGTTTGCTGTAGGCAAGTGCTCTTTCATAGGCGCCGCTGGCAATACCCAACGCCTGCGAAGCAATGCCAATGCGGCCGCCCGCCAGCGTTTTCATGGCAAACTTAAAACCAAAACCATCTTCGCCAATACGGTTTGCTTTAGGCACTTTTACATCGTTGAATAAAATGGTATGCGTATCACTTCCGCGAATACCGAGCTTATTTTCTTTAGCGCCCACCACTACACCCGGCCAGTTTTTTTCAACAATAAAAGCATTGATCCCATGACTGCCCTTGCTGATATCTGTTTGCGCAATTACCAAATAAACGCTGGCGCTGTTGCCATTGGTGATCCAGTTTTTTACGCCGTTCAATAAATAATAATCGCCCTTATCTTCCGCCGTGGTTTGCTGCGAAGTTGCGTCGCTGCCCGCTTCCGGTTCACTCAGCAAAAAAGCGCCTATATATAATTCATTGTCTTTTTTACCCTGCGCCAGGGGAATTAAATATTGTTGCCGCTGTTCTTCACTCGCATATTCCTGCAGACCATAACATACCAGGCTGTTATTAACACTCATGCAAACACTCACACTAGCATCTACTTTACTGATTTCCTCCATAGCCAGCACATAACTAATGGTATCCATTCCGCTACCGCCATATTCAGGCTTTACCATCATGCCCATAAAGCCAAGGGCCGCCAGTTTTTCAATTTGTTCCTTTGGAAATTGTTGCAGTTCGTCTCTTTCAATCACGCCGCGCAGGCATTCATTGATGGCAAAATCCCTTGCCGCTTTTTGAATCATCAGGTGTTCTTCAGAAAGTTGAAAATCCATAATCGATCATTTTTATTGCTTTGTAAAAATAAGGTATCGCAATTAACCCATAACAGGGTAAATTTTTTTGTTTACCGGCATTTGTTCCCTGGTTAAGCTTTACAGGCGTCGCACGTTTGAACTGTTGTATTTCAATTGAGCTTTTATCCAAGCGTAAAAAATAAGCGCCGTTTTAAATTTTCTCTCAAAAAAAATAAAATCACATTTAAAAAGGGTTCAAACGGCGTGAATAGAATAACAACACTTGACGAAACTAAAGGGCATTTTTTTACATTTTTACTTTTTAATTTTACCTTTTTCAGTTTTGTCACAAAACAAAAAAAGATCATTGCTAACTCCTTTAGTATTGTTACATTTGACGTCCAATGTATGCAATCGTAGATATAGAAACAACCGGCGGCCATGCGTCAGCAAATGGCATTACTGAAATAGCCGTATTTATACACGACGGTCAAAAAGTGGTAAAGCATTTTGAAACACTCATCAATCCACAACAAAAAATACCCGCCTATATCACATCGCTTACCGGCATCGATAATTATATGGTAGCTGATGCGCCTTCATTTGACGAGATTGCTTCGACCCTGTACAACCTGTTAAGCGATACCATATTTGTAGCGCATAATGTCAACTTCGATTACTCTTTTGTAAAACACCATTTAAAAGCCGCCGGATACGAGCTGGCAGAGAAAAAATTATGCACCGTCCGGTTGAGCAGAAAAACTTTTCCTGGCCTGCCATCTTACAGCCTGGGCAATCTTTGCCGTTCACTGGCATTGCCCATCAACAACCGCCACCGTGCTGGCGGAGATGCCAAAGCAACAGTTATGTTACTGGAACATTGTATGGCCAATGGTGGCGAAGCGCACATCGCACAGATGCTTAAAAAATCATCTGCCGAACAATGGCTGCCATTGCATTTAACCAAAGCCGATGTAGCTGGTTTGCCAGCCGGACCAGGCGTATATTATTTTCATGATGTCAAAGACAAAATCGTTTATGTAGGCAAAGCCATCAACATAAAAAAAAGGGTGAGCAGCCATTTTACGCACAACGATCCGGATAGAAAACGGCAGAATTTTTTGCGCACTATCTGCAAAATAACCTGTAAAGAATGCGCCACCGAACTGGAAGCCATTGTACTGGAAAGCGCAGAAATAAGAAGACTGTGGCCCAAATACAATGTAAGTCAAAAACAGCCACAGCAAAAATATGCATTGTATTTGTTTGAAGATAACAGAGGCTACAAGCGGCTCGCCATCGATAAAAAGAAAAAAAATTTCCCCGCCTTGTATAGTTTTAATTTATTGCACGAAGGATTGGTGATGCTGAAAAAAATGATTGAAGAATTTGAATTACACGAAAAGCTTTGCTTTATAGATAAGACTGCTTTTACTGAAACTGATATCGCTTTTTTAGATCCGCCCCTGGTGTACAATGGTAAAATTAAAAAAGCCCTGGAAGCGCTGGAAGAAAAACTCCCCACTTTTGCGGTGATGGATGACGGCAAAAAAGAAAATGAGAAATTGTGCCTGCTGGTAGAACGGGGCAATTTCTGGGGAATGGGCTACCTGCCTGCAAGCACAAACATTTCCTCTGCCGACGATTTAAAAATATATTTAAACCCATACGCCGATAATGATACCATCCGCAACAGCATTTACCTGTTTGTGGAAAAACATCCCGACAAGCGCATCAGCCTGCCCGCAACTACTGTAAGGTTTCAAAATTAAATTTCCAGTTTTTTCTTTCGTTGCACACCGCTATTTTCGCAACCCTAAAATTAAAAAACAACAACGCAATGTCAGACTTCGTACAACCAATAGCGCAAAAATTAAATATAAAATTACAGCAGGTACAGGCAGTATTAACCTTACTGGAAGAGGGTTCTACCATACCGTTTATTGCCCGTTACCGGAAAGACAAAACCGGTGCGCTGGATGAAGTGCAGATACAGCAGATACAGGATGAAGCCAAATTTTTAAAAGAGTTTCATGAGCGCAAGACCTTCATTGAAAAAACCATTACCGACCAGGAAAAAATGACGGAAGCGCTGCAGGCCAAAATCAATAAGGCCACCACCATTGCAGAGTTGGAAGATATTTACCTGCCATACAAACCAAAGAGAAAAACCAAAGCGCAAACCGCCAGGGAAAATGGATTGGAACCCCTGGCTAATACATTGCTTGAACAAAAAGATATTGACTTAATTGCTACCGCCGCCACTTTCATTAATGAAAAAGTATTGGATGCCGACGCAGCCTTACAAGGTGCCCGCGACATCATCGCGGAGCAAATAAATGAAGATGCACAGGTAAGGGCGAAGCTTCGTAAACTGTTTGAAACCGAAGCCACTCTGCAAAGTAAAGTGGTAACTGATAAAGAAACAGAAGGCATTAAGTACAAAGATTATTTTGATTTTTCAGAGTTGATTTCCAAAACGCCTTCACACAGAATTTTAGCTGTGTTACGTGGCTTTCTGGAAGGCTATTTACGCATTGCTATTTCTCCTGCTGAAGAGGCATCGCAGGAGATGATTGAAGCCATGTATATCAAAGGCATGAGTTCCAGCAGCGACCAGTTGCGAAAAGCTGTGAAAGATGCCTACCGCAGGTTATTACAGCCCAGCCTGGAAACAGAATTCAGAACAGCTTTAAAAGCCAAAGCAGATGAAGAAGCCATCAATGTATTTGCAGAAAACCTGCGCCAGTTATTGTTAAGTTCTCCTATCGGCAGTAAAAGAATTCTCGCTATTGATCCTGGCTACAGAACAGGTTGTAAAGTGGTTTGCCTGGATGAAAAAGGAGAACTGCAAAAGACGGACCTCATCTTTCCGCATGAACACAACCGCGTTGCAGCAGAAGAGATAAAAATTAAAAATTTAGTACAACAATACGGCATCGAAGTCTTTGCCATTGGCGATGGAACTGCCGGCCGGGAAACAGATAATTTCATCAAAAAATTAAATCTGGGGCTGCCGGTATTTTTGGTGAATGAAGATGGCGCTTCTATTTATTCAGCTTCCGAAATAGCCAGGGAAGAATTCCCCAATGAAGACATTACAGTTCGTGGTGCAGTGAGTATTGGAAGAAGATTGATGGACCCGTTGGCCGAGCTTGTAAAGCTGGATCCTAAAAGCATTGGTGTTGGACAGTACCAGCATGATGTAAATCAGTTTCGTTTAAAAGAAAGGTTAGATGCTACTGTAATAAGTTGCGTAAATAACGTCGGTGTAAATTTAAATACCGCCAGCAAACATTTACTTAGTTATGTAAGTGGTATCGGCGGAACACTAGCCGATAATATTGTAAAATACAGAAATGAAATCGGCAAATTTACCAGCCGCAAACAATTGCTGAAAGTACCACGTTTAGGTGGCAAAGCATTTGAACAATGCGCCGGCTTTTTGCGCATCAAAGAAGGCGAAGATTTGCTGGACCAGAGTGCGGTACATCCGGAAGCCTACCCGGTGGTGGAAGCAATGGCAAAAGATTTGGGCGTGGAAGTAAAGGCACTCATCGGCAAAGAAGAATTATTAAAAAAAGTAGATGCAAAAAAATATGCCACCGAACAGATTGGCGAGCTTACCATTAAGGATATCCTGAATGAATTAAAGAAACCGGGGCTTGACCCACGCAGCGAAGCTCAGGCTTTTGAGTTTGCCAATATTTACAGCATTGATGATGTAAAAGTGGGCATGGAAGTGCCGGGTGTAGTTACCAATATTACCCGCTTTGGGGCCTTTATTGATGTCGGCGTAAAGCAAGATGGATTGGTACACGTATCAGAAATTTCGCATACCTATATTACTGACCCCAACGAAGTGCTGAAACTGAATCAGCATGTAAAAGTGAAAGTGCTAGAAGTGGATGCAGTAAGAAAACGCATTGCGTTATCCATTAAACAAACAGAGGAAGCCCCTGCAAGAAAACAATACGGCAACAACAACTCACAAGGCCGGCAGGGAACGCCTCACACAGGAGCCGCAAAAAAGCCAATCGCCGATTTGCCACTAAACGATGCCCTTGCAGCACTTAAACAAAAATTTGGTCGTTAACCCCGGTGGGTCACCCCAAAAAGGGTGGCTCACCGTGCGGTTAGGAAAAGCTCAACGGGCGGCGGGGAAAGGCTTGCTGGGCGCCGAAATCATTAACCATATTTGGCCATGGTGACGTTTTCCTGCAATCTTTTACACGCTTTCCGTTCTCTTGGGTGAGTCACCCTTTTTGGGGTGCCCCACCCGGCAGAACGCCGTTTTTCGGGCTTACAAATTTTGTGGAATTTTCAATATTTTTTTATACCCAATTCGTTAAAAAGATGTTGAAAAATAAGGTATCCCCGGCACAATACGCTGTACACAAAGGTTTCATGCGATATTAACAAATTGTGTGATTAACTTTTACCGCAGCCAATAAAAACCGGTAGTACTATTGCATTAGTTCTTGTACATCTTGTTCAGGTAATTAAGACAAACGAATTTGATAGGGGAACCATGTGAAAATCATGGACTGTTGCGCAACTGTAAGTAACACTATTGATACATATTTCAACCCGGTGAGTATGCCGGTGCGAATCAGTTACAAGTCAGATTACCAGCCTGAACAACCAGTGCAGCATCTTCGCAATAAAGATCACAGCACTTCAATAAACCAACTCAACACAGGGTTTACTGTCGGCCGCCGTTTTCAATATTGCGTTTAAATAAACGAATAATATCACCATCATGTCAGACAGTACAAACAGCAACGAATTACTTTTAAGAGAAAACAAAGAACGTTTTGTTCTGCTTCCAATCAACTATCCCAAAGTGTGGGAAATGTATAAAAAACACGAAGCCAGTTTTTGGACGGCCGAGGAAATTGATTTAAGCAGTGATCAAAAAGACTGGGACAACCTGAATGATGGTGAGCGCCATTTTATTTCTCATATCCTGGCATTTTTTGCCGCCAGCGATGGTATTGTAAATGAAAACCTGGCGGTTAATTTTATGAGTGAAGTACAATTGCCAGAGGCAAGGTGCTTTTACGGTTTCCAGATTATGATGGAAAATATTCACTCGGAAACCTATGCTTTATTAATTGATAATTATATAAAAGATCCGAAGGAAAAATTGCGCCTGTTTCACGCCATCGATACCGTACCTGCTGTAAAGAAAAAAGCAGAGTGGGCGTTGCGCTGGATTGAAAAAGGCAATTTTGCAGAGCGCCTGGTTGCATTCGCTGCCGTAGAAGGTATCTTCTTCAGTGGTAGTTTTTGCTCCATCTTCTGGATGAAGAAGAGAGGCTTGATGCCGGGCTTAACATTCAGCAATGAGCTGATCAGCCGTGATGAAGGATTGCACTGTGAGTTTGCCTGTTTGCTGTACAGCATGCTGGAAACCAAGTTAACAAAGGACGAAGTTTTCACTATTATTGCCGATGCTGTAACGATTGAAAAAGAATTTATAACCGATGCTTTGCCTGTAGCCTTAATTGGCATGAATGCCAAACTGATGCAGCAATATATTGAATTTGTTGCCGATCGCTGGCTGGCAGAATTGGGCTATCCCAAAATGTTCAATGCCACCAATCCTTTTGATTTTATGGAAATGATCAGCCTGCAGGGTAAAACCAACTTCTTCGAGAAGCGGGTGGGTGATTACCAGAAAGCAGGTGTAATGGGTTCCAAAGAATCGCAGGCTTTTTCCCTCGAAGAAGACTTTTAAAAAGTAATTAACATCTGTGGAAACAAAGTAAGCAGCAATTTTCAATATAATTGTTAGCTTTTCTGTCGCTAAGATTTTCAGCAAAAATTAAATTATCTACTCCATATATAAAGTTCAGACGCTATGCATGTAATTAAAAGAAATGGTAAAAAAGAAACCATTAAGTTCGACAAGGTAACCGCCCGTATAGAGAAGTTATCTTACAGTTTAAGCCCACTCGTAAATGCCATTGATGTGGCTAAAAAAGTAATTGAAGGGATATACGACGGCGTTCCTACCACCGAACTGGATAATCTTGCAGCAGAAACAGCGGCCTCACTCGCCACCAAACATCCGGATTATGCGATACTGGCTTCAAGGATTGCGGTAAGCAACTTACATAAAAATACCATCAAATCTTTTTCTGAAACAATGAAGAAATTGTATTTGTATGTTGATAAATCAAACGGTAAAAAATCTCCTTTGCTGGCGGATGATGTATGGCAGGTGATTGAAGAGAACGCCGAAGTACTGGACAGCACCATCATTTACGACCGTGATTTCAGCTTCGATTATTTTGGATTCAAAACACTGGAAAAAGCTTACCTGTTAAAGGTGGATGGTAAAATTGTAGAGCGTCCGCAACACATGTTTATGCGTGTGTCTGTGGGTATTCACAAGGGCGATATAGACAGTGTTATTAAAACTTATAACCTATTAAGCGAACGCTGGTTTACACATGCTACGCCGACCTTATTCAATGCAGGCACACCGAAAGCGCAAATGAGCAGCTGCTTTTTGCTGACTATGAAGGAAGACAGCATCGATGGTATTTATGACACGTTGAAACAGACCGCTAAAATCTCTCAAAGTGCCGGTGGCATTGGTTTAGCGATACATGATATCCGTGCAACCGGAAGTTACATCGGTGGCACCAATGGTACCAGCAATGGCATTGTACCAATGCTGAGGGTATTCAATGATACGGCACGTTATGTAGACCAGGGTGGTGGCAAACGCAAAGGCGCTTTCGCTGTTTACATTGAACCATGGCATGCGGATATATTTGCTTTTTTAGACCTGAGGAAAAATCATGGTAAAGAAGAAATGCGTGCAAGGGATTTATTTTATGCCTTGTGGATATGTGACCTGTTTATGAAAAGGGTTGAAGCCGACGGACAATGGAGCCTGTTCTGCCCCAACGAGGCACCGGGCCTGAGCGATTGCCACGGCGAAGCATTTGAAAAATTATATACGCAATACGAAGCAGAAGGAAGGGCAAGAAAAACCATCAAGGCACAGGAACTTTGGTTTGCTATTTTAGATTCGCAAATTGAAACCGGTACGCCGTACATGTTGTATAAGGATGCTGCCAACAGCAAGAGCAACCAGCAAAACCTGGGTACCATTAAGAGCAGTAATCTTTGCACAGAAATTATAGAATATACCAGCCCGGATGAAGTAGCGGTTTGTAATTTGGCTTCTATCGCTTTACCACGTTTTGTGATCAACGGTACGTTTGATATGGATAAGTTGTACGAAGTGACTTACCAGGCAACACTGAACCTGAACAAGATCATCGATTATAATTATTATCCTGTAGAAGAAGCAAAGAACAGCAATATGCGTCATCGCCCGATCGGATTGGGTGTACAGGGTTTGGCCGATGCTTTTATTCTATTGCGTCTGCCTTTTGAAAGCGACCTGGCTAAGATCTTAAATAAAAATATTTTCGAAACCATCTACTTTGCAGCTATGACGGCAAGTAAAGATTTAGCGATCAAAGAAGGTGCTTACGAATCTTTCCATGGCTCTCCACTGTCAAAAGGAAAATTCCAGTTTGATCTGTGGAACGTGCAACCATCTGACCGCTGGGATTGGGAAAGTTTAAGAAAAGAAGTAGTAGAACATGGTGTAAGAAACAGTTTGCTGGTAGCACCAATGCCAACAGCGTCGACGTCACAAATATTGGGAAACAACGAATGTTTTGAACCCTACACTTCCAATATTTATTCAAGAAGAGTTTTAAGCGGTGAGTTCATCATTGTAAACAAACATTTGCTGAAAGACCTGGTGAGCCTTGGTTTATGGAACAACGACATGAAGAACAGGATCATTGCCGCCAACGGTTCTATACAGAAAATAAATGAAATACCGGCTAACCTAAAAGAACTGTATAAAACAGTTTGGGAAATTAAGCAACGTAACCTCATCGATATGGCAGCCGACCGCGGTGCATTCATTTGCCAGAGCCAGTCACTGAATTTATTTGTAGACAATCCAACATCTTCCAAGTTAACCTCCATGCATTTTTATGGCTGGAAGAAAGGCTTAAAAACAGGAATGTATTACCTGCGTTCACAAGCCGCCACACAAGCTGTTCAGTTTACGATTGAAAAGCAGGGCAGCGAAGAAATGGCACCAGTAATACCGCATATCAATGCTGAAAATAAAAACAATGTAGACGATATTGAAGCTGATTTCACCGGCCAGACTTGCACCATGCAGGATGGTTGTATCAGTTGCGGATCGTAATTAACAAATAAAATAAATGAGGAACGCAGGTAATTTTTTACCTGCGTTTTTTAATCTCAACATATTCATGCGATAGGTTCTTTTTACTGTTGCATCGATGAAGCATATGTATGTTCATTGACGCAATTTAAAGGATTAGGTTGCGTCAATAAACGAGTTATATGCCATTTTAAGATGCGACTTCAAATAAACCTGTTACTCTTTTTATTTCTTTATTGTTTGACAGTATTTGGACAAAGCAATAAAAGCAATGACCATTGGTTATCCTTTGTTGACACGACAAAAAACAAATGCGGTTATTTAAATCAAAATGGCGACACGATAATTCGAGCTGACAATTACAGCTTTTGTTTTACCGACACTTTCAAAACTTTCGCAATAGTAGCGGACAAGACCTTTGGCTTTATTGCAATCGACAAGAAACAAAACATTTTATACAAGGTGTTTCCGTTTGACAACGGGCCAGATTATGCTGCTGACGGGCTTTTTAGAATTATAATGAATAACAAGATTGGCTATGCTGACGAAGCGACTGGAAAAGTTATTATCAAACCTCAATTTGAATGCGCTTTTCCATTTGAAAATGGTATTGCAAAAGTTGGCTTAAACTGTACGAAACATTCAGACGGCGAACATTCTTATTGGACGAGTGAGAGCTGGTTTTACATTGACAAAAAAGGAAGGAAAATAAAAGCCCCAAAAACAGTAAGTGACTAAGCTGACGGCATATGACATTCACTTTTACGCAAGAGTGCCCGACCCGCTAACAATGAGCTTTTAATTATACATTTGATTTCGGTTACGAGCAGACGAAAATATATTTCCCGGTCTGCATAAATGCGTGTCCGTTATGTTCCATTTTATGAGAAACCTAATAACTCTGTTTTCCATCTTCATTTTCACACACTCTTATGCTCAGGTAACGTTTGACAAAACAGTAGAACAACAATATCAAGATGCATATAACAAATTACCCGCTTGGTTACAACAGAAAGCAATTGAAGCTTATAAGGACACAAGTTTTCACGGAGGCTTAGTTGTTTTAACGGAACATAAAATTGACACACTAAATAAAGATGAGGTTGCTAATAGCTACAGTTATAAAAATGATGAAGAAAAGCAATATGACTTATCATTTTGTGGTGGACAAATTAACTCTGACACTTTAACAATTGGAGTAGGGACACAATTTTTTAGTCAATCTATTCAACACAAAATTTTTAAAAATTTGGCGACAACAATTTTCAATGAATATCGCGATAATGGAACTCCATTCAGAACAGAACTCACAAACGACAAGACAAATGATTTAACAATTCCAGCAGAGACAATAAGAATTGTTTTAAGTGCAGATAAATTCACAACGGACGAAACTATTTTTGGATATGCTGAAATAACGACAAAGGCTTTTTATGAGGATGCTGATTCATTCAAAAACGGTTACATCAAGAAGCGGTTACATTATAAATATTTTTTTAAATTCAAACCAACAAAAAACGGCATATAACAAAAATATTTGCAATAGCAGGGTGCAACGGAACGCAATTCAGCAGTAGTAATTATATTCATCATTTGTTATCGGCTGACATTTCTCTGTTGAACATTTGTAGTTAACGTGGGCAAAAGAAAATAAATCAGCTTTGGCGTCGGCTGATGGAACACACAAGCCCTGCCATCGCAAATACTTACCGTTAGCAGAACTTATTATGGAGAATAATCAACCTATTGACATACTTGACTCTGTAGTTTCAGAAACTCTGACTGAAATCAGTACCGAAATTCTAGAAGCTGGTATTGATCAGTTAATAGAAAATGAGTTACTTAAGGACATTCCTATTCTTGGTATCGGTTATAAAACATATAATCTTGCGAAAAAAATTACTGAACATTTCTTAATCAAAAAGATTTTAAAATTCTTATTTCACTTAAAAGATATTTCGCAAGACAAACGAGAGAAATTTATTAAGGAACTAGAAAAAAAGAAGCAATCTAAAACCGTAAGCGAGAAACTGCTTATAGCCCTAAATAGACTTGATGATCTAAATAAAGCCGATATAATCGGCAAGCTATTCAAAGCACTAATTGAGAACGACATAACACAAGAAGAATTTTTTAGACTTTCATCTTACGTAGATCATGCATATATTGATGATTTAATTGGACTCAAGCAAAATGAACAACCATATGGAGTTCCTTACAGTATAAAAGAAAATTTAGCTCAAGTAGGATTCTTTACAAGGATAATTAAAGACAACAGAGCTCAAGAAGAGTATATACAAAAAATGACAGATTCTTCAAGGCATAAAATCGCTCCTACTTTTGAATATAAAATCAACAAGTTTGGCGAGTTGCTATTGAAATTTGGATTATAACTTCTGCTAACATGAACATATTTATACTATTGGGGCTTGACCAACTAACATCAACTAAAAGCTATTTTTTCAATTGCTGAAATATAAGCGGCGCCAATTGGAAGCTCTGTTTGCTTTATCCAGATACTTTTTCTATCCATTTTTTGAATGTGTTTTTTTGATACGATATAAGAGCGGTGAACCCTTATAAAATCGGAAGCAGGCAATAAAGCTTCTGTTTCACTCATAGTGAGGCGGGAGGCAATTTTACGGTTCTCTAAAACAAACTGCATGTAATTGCCGCTGCTTTCTGCATACAGAATAGTCTCCGGTTCCACTTTGATCATTTCGTAACCACTCTTAATAAAAATGGCTGTTGGTTCCTGTGATGGCGCAATGGTTTTATTTCTCAGTAGAAATTGTTCATTGGCTTTATTACAGGCTTTTAAAAAGCGGGCCAGCGAAAAAGGCTTTAGTAAGTAATCAATCGCATCCAGTTCAAAACTCTGTACCGCATGCTCGCTGTAGGCGGTAGTAAATATAACCATCGGCGGGTTGGAGAGGGATTTCAACAAATCAATCCCCGAAATATCCGGCATTTTAATATCCAGAAAAATAAGATCCACTTTTTCTTTCTGTAAATATTCAATTGCTTTAAATGCATTGGTAAAAGTAGCTGCCAGGTCAATAAATGAAATTTTGGAGGAAAGGCTTTTGACCACTTCCAGTGCGATGGGTTCATCATCTATGGCGATTGCTGTAAGCATGTTTACTTTATTTTATTCGCATATTTTGTTACGCCCTTTTGTAAAATCTTTAAGCCTTTTACTTCGCCTGCAGCATCTATATCAATAGTCACTTTTAAGTCTTCATCATGCTCATCATAAAAATATATAGCACTCAAAGGATGCAACAGTGATGTTGGTCCCGGATGCCCGTCCCTTTTTGGTTGAGCAATCAATATTCCATCACCTGCAGTTACATCCACCGTTAAATGTATTTCTTCTATGGTATAAGTGCCGATATATTTCTTTAAAACCGCTGGCTCAATGGCAACTGGTATTAGTTTGACCGGTATGCTGTATGGCTGATGATATAACACAGCAAGCAGTTTATCCGTTATATGCATCACCTCTCCTGTTGAACCACTTTTATTGCTAAGCAAAACAACGCAAATATCATCCTCCGGTATTCTTGCAAAATTACTTCCGAAGCCTGAGATAGAACCACTATGCGACACCATCTTTCTGCCATACACAGAATCTATTTGCCAGCCATAACCATAATTATGCAAAGCGCAGGGCGTATAAGCTTTATCCATCCACTTTTTATTTACAACTTTATACGCCTGCAAACCAAGATGCCATTTATACATATCTGTTACTGTTGAGTAAATTGCCCCCGCACCAAAGGGACCTGTAGAGTCTGTGATGTCAGCAGGTTGACGGGAAGAGCCCATTAAAAAATCATAGCCGGTCGCTTTTTTATCACGGGCAACATGTATAAAATCGAAGCCGCTGTTGTTCATTTTCAATGGTGTAAAAATGTATTTCCTCACTGCCTGCCAGTAACTCATGCCTGACACTTGTTGAATAATGTAACTCAATAGTACATAGCCTGAATTACTGTAGTGCCAATCCGTTCCGGGTGCAAAATCAGGTTTTAATCTTTCAAAATACTGCACCGTTTTTAGTTCCTCAGCTGTATTAATGGAAGAGTCTTCTTCTGTAAAATTTCTTAGTCCTGAAGTATGTGTGAGTAAATGTTCTACGGTAATAACATCGCCATTGGGGAAATCCCTGTAATACTTACTGAGCTTATCATTCAATGCCATTTTATGTAACTCTACCAGCTTTAAAATAACTGCTGAAGTAAACTGTTTTGTGACAGATGCTACCTGAAATCTTGTGCTGACATCATTGGTACTTTTATCCTCCGCGTTTTTTATGCCATACCCTTTTTGCAGTAAGATTTTACCATGCTGTGCTACCAGTACAGCACCATTAAACCTGCCCACGCTTGTAAAAGCAGTCATTAGCTCGTCTAATTTTCTGACTGTAGAATCCTGTGCAAATACAACTTGCGTCAATGCTACTGCAAGGGCAAATACAACTATTTTTTTCATGTTCTTGTTAAGTTTAAATATGATGGTTGCTTTAACGACGCAGCATTTTTTTTGAGCCGGGCCTTGTTACTACTATCGAGCTTCGGTGGCGTCACACACTTGTACCTGCTGTTATCTTTTGATCTTATGGCTGAATGGATAGTTGCACAAAAAACTCTTTGCCCTCTCCGTTCGCTGTAATAGTGTGTTTGCCGGGGTAGATCAGTTTCAACCGTTGCAGCACATTTTTAAAACCAATACCTGACTTTTCTTTTTCAGGATCGTCCTGCTGCCGGAAATGCATGCTGTTGCGTACAGAAAAAATAATTTCTTTTTCATTGCAGGCGAGGTTAATTTTTATCCATGATTTTTCCGTGAGACTGATGCCATGTTTAAACGCATTTTCAACAAAAGGAATCAGCAGCATGGGGGCTATTTTGTGGTGACAGTTTTGTTCACTGATATTATCTTCAATAATAATTTCCGGAGATGATTGGGTACGCAATTTTTGAAGCGCTATATAATTATTGAGGTAATCAATTTCCCGGTTCATGTCAATCCGGTCGAGGTTGTTTTCGTGCAGCATAAAACGCATCATATCTCCCAATTGCTGAATGCCGGTGGCAGTGCGGTCTGCCTTTTCCTGCAGGGCGGCACCATACAGGGTATTGAGCACATTAAACAGAAAGTGCGGGTTAATCTGCGATCGCAAAAATTGCAGATCGGCTGTTGATTTTACCAGGGCTTTTTGTGCACCTACGAGTGCCAATATTTTATCTTTCTTTTGCTGATAAACCAGCCAGGTAACAGGTGTTATAACCAATAATTGCGTGGCCCAACCGATGATAAAAACGCTGATATGATCTGTGGGAAAAGCCAAAGGAAAAGGCAGGGTGAATAAAAAGGTTGTTATCAGCAAGCGGTTAATGACTGGTCTCGCAAAAAATGACCCCTCACCTTTAAGTGGAAAAAGCCAATAGGTATTGCTCATAAAAACCAGGAACAGCGGGATAACCAGCGAAAAAAAGGCTATGACAAACCTGCCACCATGCACCAGGTTAAACGAAACCAGGAAGAACGGCACCAAAAAAATCTGAATTAAAAAAACGGTTACCTGGTTACAAATAAAGGTGCGGAACGCCCGCCTGCCGGAAAATTCTTCAATAGCATTAATTACTGATTCACGAACGAAAGCATACAGCAAATAAGCACCCAATAAAAAAGCAATCATTGCATAACCGCCCCAAATATTCAGCTGGGAGTTGGGATTGTTTTTATTAAAAAAGATGGAAAATCCGGGGTAATGAAATTGCCACTCATGACTTAAATAGACGGCCGCGTTGTAAGCCGTACCAAGCAACAAAACAATCAAAACAAATTGTACTATCAGCCACAATACTTTTTTTAATATTTTTCCGGCAAGTGCGTAGATTATTATTTTTTTGAGCGAGACTGTTATTTGGGCCGTGCCAGCCTCCAACTTTTTTGGCGAGGTTAAACGCGGAATTGTTACCAGGTTTAAAAAAAGGTATGTACAATATAGCAACAGCGCTACGCCAATATCCGGCAATAACACATTGCGGAATAAATTAAACGGCACATGGTTATTGATAAAGGGCCCGGCATATTGCTGCCATGCTGTGTTACGCATGCGCCACACATAACCGCCCAGCAGCATCGCGGCAGCCATGGTTACAAATATCATTTCGTGCTGGCGCCATCTTACTTTCATCGTGTTGTATTTTAAACAAAAGTAAGCTCCGGGTAGAAGGCCTTACAGGCAATGTGACGGAACCTGCAAAAAATGTGATGGGAAGCGCAACCAATAAATTATTTGTTACGAAATGAAGCTATCAAAAGGAAAAATAAAACAGTATTCAGAAATGTAAAACAATAGATAGATCATAAATAGCCAGCCAACTATAGGTTATCGGCCAGTAGCGCCAGAAATTTATTGCGGCTGATCATACCAGCGCCCAGGCTTTCTAAATGCGCTGTGTAAACCTGGCAATCTATTAAGGCCACCTTTTCTTTTTGCAACTGGCGTACATAATTTATAAATGCAAATTTGCTGGCATTGCTTTGTTTGCTGAACATACTTTCACCAAAAAAAACATTGCCAAGGCGAATACCATACAATCCTCCTACAAGTTCACCGTTTATCCATGCTTCTGCGCTGTGTGCAAAGCCTTGCTCATGCAATTGCGTATAGGCGTGCTCGATAGCTGGTGTAATCCAGGTGCCTTCCTGCTCCTTGCGGGTGATGGTTTTACAGTTTTGTACTACTTTGGTAAAAGCCCGGTTAATCGTAAAACGAAAAGTGCCATTGTTGAGCACTGATTGCATGCTTTTTGTTACACGTAATTTTTCAGGAAATAATACAAACCTTGGGTCGGGGCACCACCATACAATGGGTTCGCCTTCACTGTACCAGGGAAATATGCCGCTGCGGTAAGCCAGTAATAATCTTTCCATGCTAAGATCGCCGCCAATGGCAATGATTCCTTCAGGGGTAGCTGTTTCAACAGGAGGAAATATGAGCTTATCATTTAAAACAACCATAGTACAAAGATAAAATTTGTACTCTCCAATCGAACTCCCGCTGGTAAAATAAAATTGTTTCAGCCGGTACGCTTCGGTTAAAGTTGCCCAATGGTATGCGGTAAAAGAGGGCGATGCAACGATGTTCAGCAGCGCTCTTAGCCCGGACCAGTAAAGTTAATGATTTGTTGATGTATACTCTTTGACAGGAAGTCGGGGCTTCAAATAACTCCCCTTCAGGGGAAGGGGGCTACCCTGCAATCACTTCAATCGTAGCACCGATGCCGCGTTCTGTAATGGCGTCACACATTGGTTTCAGGTAGTCGTAACTACCGTCTTTAACCGCATATTTTCCTTTGCTGTCGATGATGATAGCGCACTGCTCGGCCTGTTCGGGCGAATGGCCGCAAATGTCTACAAGGGTTTCTATTACCCAGTCGAAACTATTTACTTCATCGTTCCATACCACCAGGCTATGGTAGGCATCCAGTTCGGTGAGTACGTCCACCTCTTCTTTAAATTTAGTATGGTTATTTGTAGTTGTCATGCTTTCACTGCAAAAATAAGCTGAAATTTTGAAAACGGGTATGAATGCGGTGCAACATAATCCACAGTTATTTTGTCATGGATGTATAGAAGAAGGAGTATCTGGCGTTATTAATCCTTCACCCTTATAAACCAACTATGCTGCGGTCATCAAAAAAAAACAAGGAGGCATTGCCAAAGGCAGAAAAGCAGCAGGCGATTGTGTTGCCCTTGCATTCCGCCAACCGCAGCCTCGATTTTTTGGTTGAGCTGATTGACACCATCCGCCCCGACAGCGCCAAAGACATTGAACAAGCTACCCTGCGTTTTAAGGCATTGTTATACCAGATGAGCCAGGACAGGAGTTCGCTCTTTTCCATGCGCAAAGCCCTGCTGACGCAGTTTCTAAAAACAAATATTGTAAATGCATTAACTGAAAGCGGCATTGTAAGCAGCAGGGGTTTCGTGCAGGAACTCAGGGGGAAAATTTTGCATAAGATATTGCCCGAATTGCAAACACCCGATAATTTCCTGTATGTCATCAACCGTATATTTTATAAAAAAAGAGATCATATATGGGTAGACGGCATTGACAATGATTTATGGATACAGTTTTTTGAGATACTGGGCATACAGATCAACATGACGGAACCTGCGCTGATAAGCCAGCTGCAGCGTTCCTTACAAATATTGAGTCACCGTATCACCACCCTGGGCCTTGAAAAAGAAATTACGCAACGATATGAAAATATTGAAAATGCTATTTTCCCTTTTTTAGAACAAACCCGGCTGGTGAATGAATACCTGCACCTGCAAAACAGCGCTGCCAGCCTGGACACGCAACGGCTTTTACTCGCCAATATTACAGAGGCCCTGCACAATTGCAATCAAACCATTCAGTGGATAAGAGAGCAGCGGATAGCTTACGGCACGAGCCTGGCGCAAACCTTTATCATTACCCGCTTGCAGCAGCAGGTTGACAGGTTATTCATCATACTGGACGTGCTGGACATGGATAATTCCTTCAATACAGAACGGTTTGTTGCCTATTTTAAAACGGTTGTACACAACGAAAGCCGCAAGAATTCTATCCGCGAATTTTTGAGTGAAAACACAGGTTACCTTGCTTACCAGATTGCCGAACATGGTGGCCGAACCGGCGAAAAATTTATTACCACCACCCGAAAAGATTTCTGGCGCATGTTTAAAAGCGCTGCCGGCGGCGGTATTATTATTTCTTTTATCGGTGTTATAAAAAACCTGCTCTCAAAAATTACCATGGCCCCCTTCTGGCATGGCTTTTTGTACAGCACCAACTATTCACTGGGCTTTATTTTAATACAGGATACGGGTTCAACGCTGGCTACCAAACAGCCCGCCTATACCGCCAATAATGTGGCGAGTTCGTTTGACGCACAAAAAATTGGTGAGCAACCCGACCTTAGAAACCTGGCCATTACAATTGGTAAGGTAAGCCGCACGCAGCTGGCATCCTTTACCGGAAACCTCATTGTTGTATTTCCGCTTACCTATCTTTTAGCGTGGCTATTTTTCCAGGCCACCGGTGTAAAAATTGCCGAAGGCACAGCAGCGCACCAGTTGCTGGAGCAGCAGCAACCTTTGCATAGCTTGGCCTGGCTGTATGCCTGCTTTACCGGTTTCTTTTTATTTGCCAGCGGTTTAATTGCAGGGTATGTGGAAAATTATGTGGTGTACGGAAGAATCGCCGAACGCCTGCGCAACCTGGCTTCTTTTAAAAATAGTTTTGGCGAAAAACGGCGGTATAAAATTGTGCATTATGTAGAGAACAACCTCGGTTCGCTGATGGGCAATATTTCGCTTGGTTTCTTTTTGGGAATGGCCGGCTTTATAGGAAAAACATTTGGTATCCCCTTCGATATCCGCCACATTACTATTTCGGCAGCCAACTCTGCCATCGGCTTTTTTGGTCTGGATCACCAGGTGACAGCCAAAGAAATATGGTACACTTTCATTGGTGTGATGGGTATTGGGTTTTTAAATTTTGCTGTAAGTTTTGGCCTGGCATTTTTGGTGGCGGTAAAAAGCCGTGGCATTCATTTAAAAGATTACCCGCAATTTCTAGGCATTCTGTGGCGCTATATAAAAAAATACCCGCAGGATTTTGTAAGAGCGCCGGGGTTTCGCACTGCTGCGCATTTGAAATAATCTTTCTGTATCGCTATGTAATTTTTTTATCCGGGCTAAGAAGCTTTGTGGTACTTCATTGGCGTCGCACACTTGTACAAAAATATATTAATGGGGCTTTGGTTTCCGCGGCGGAAATACTGATTGATAGCAGCAGCCAAATAATACGGCAGCAATATTACTGCTTTAAATAAGCCGTCATCCGGGCATCAATTTTTTTATCCCATAATTCCTGTTTATCCGCCAGCTGACTGTTTTTTGTTTCAGCATCATAGGCATTCTGGGCGGCTGTTAAGTCAGCCTGGCATTGATTGTAAATTTTATCAAGCACTTTGGTGTAGTCGTTCATGGTATACTTCGCCGCTCTTAAGTTGTGTACAAACTGCATGGCGTACAGGTAGGCTAAATCAAAATGGTGCTGTTCGTGATTTAAAATATAGGGCGTTTTGCGGTTGTGTTTTACCCAGCTGTCACTTACCGAAAAAGTGCAATCCACGGTTAAGTGCAGTGTGGCCACATTGTTTTCTGATTTAAACATCATTTTAAAACCAAAGCCTGCATTGGTAATGGCGGCCGCTTCACTTGCTGACACAGGCTTGCCTTTAAAATCATCCCAGCTCAGTCTACGATCTGGTGTATAAAAAATAACGGGCTTGTCAGCCGAAGCATCGGTGATGACATACTGCACATCTACCTGTAATTTTTGCGCAGCTGCAGCAAATGAAAAAAGAAAGGTGATCAGCGGAAGAGCGAAATATTTTTTCATATAAGTTGATAAACGAAAATACAGTCAAATAGTACAGTGTTTAAATGCTGCCATGCAGAATTACAATTATATTAACAGCGAAGGCCGGCAATTATTGCTCCACATAATTCAAATCCTTGCCAAAAGTTTCTTCTGTAAAATAAGCTGCTACGATGGCAACAGACATCACAATGGCGCCCGTAACCCATCCCGCTGTAACATATGGATGTGGCATGGAAGAGAATACGGTTTGCAGCCAGTTAAAAATTAAAAATATCAGCGGCACTGCGCCCCTTACCATATTCGGTGCTGTAGTAGCGGCAGTGGCCCGTAAATTAGTACCAAACTGTTCGGCAGCCATGGTAACAAAAATAGCCCAGAATCCAGTACCAAAGCCAAGAGCAGCGCATATAACATACATGCCCGCAGCGGTGCCATTTTGCTGGTTAAAGAAAAATACAATTGAGATGATAGTGAGAATATAAAAAATATACAATGCTTTTTTTCGGCTTTTAAGCGATTGACTTACAAAACCAATCAGCAAGTCTGCAATCGAAATACACAGGTACGCAAACATGGTAGAAACCTTTGGCTTCACAGTTTCTGTGATGCCAAATTCCCTCGCAAAATTATTGGAAAAAGCCACTAGTACACCAATTACGTACCAGGTAGGCAACCCAATTAAAATAGCGCAGATATATTTTTTAAAACGCCGGGCATCTGTAAAAAACATGAAGAAGTTGCCGCGGCTGACACCGGATTTTTTTGTCTGTGTAAACATGCCACTTTCAAAAACGGTGATGCGCAGTATCAGTAAACAAAAACCTAAACCTCCGCCGATGAAATAGCACATGCGCCAGCTAAAATTCTGTGAAACAAAAAATGCAGCCACTGCCCCCATCAAGCCGATGCCGGCTACAAGTGAAGTACTTAGCCCCCGCTTATCTTTATGTACCAACTCTGTTACCAATGTTATACCGGCACCCAATTCGCCGGCCAGGCCAATGCCAGCTATAAAACGGGTGAGTGCATATTGGTCAGAAGTATGTACAAAACCATTGGCAATATTGGCCAGAGAATACAAAACAATAGAACCGAACAGTACGCTCAAGCGGCCTTTTTTATCTCCCATAACGCCCCAGATAATGCCACCGATTAACAGCCCCATCATTTGTATGCTGATGATAAATTCGCCCTCAGTTTTTACCTGGGCGGCTGAAAGTCCCATATCTGTGAGGCTGTCTACTCGTACAATATTAAACAGCAGCAAATCGTAGATGTCAACAAAATAGCCGAGGGCTGCAACCAATACGGCAATTGTAAAAATAGAAGAAGTAGTTTTTTGCATATGTCAAATCAGTTAGAACAGGCAGCTTATTTTTTCTTCTTTTTTTCGGTGAATATTTTAATAAACACCGGCGCTGTTGTAATCAGCACAATGCCTATTACAATTACTTCCAGGTGCTTGGTTAAGTCAAAATGAAATGCTCTTAAAAAAAGCTGCTGCAGGTAGTGGCCGGCGAACAACATAGAGAAAACCCAGGCCACACATCCAACAATATTGTACCAGGTAAATTTTTTACTATCCATGCCTACAATGCCTGCTACGATCGGCGCAAATGTTCTAACGATTGGTATAAACCTTGCCATGACAATTGCCCCGCCGCCATGCTTATCGTAAAATTCTTTGGCCTGTAATAAATATTTTTTCTTGAATAGAAAAGTGTCTTTGCGTTCAAATAAAAATGGTCCGCTTTTTCTGCCAAACCAGTAACCGGCATAGTTGCCGAGGATGCCTGCAAGAGAAATTACAATGCCCAATACAACCAGGTTGACAAACGAACCGCCGAAGCTGATACCCAACCCTTTTTGTACCAGGTCATTACTAAAAATACCGGTCACAAAAAGCAGCGAATCGCCGGGTAAAAAAAAGCCGGCAAACAAACCCGTTTCGGCAAAAACAGCAAACACAATAAACCAAAGGCCTCCATTTTCGATGTACCATTGCGGTTGCAATAATTGTGTCCAGTGAAAATCAAGTAAAATTAAATCAAGCATAAAAAATATATCTGGATGTAAAAATAGCTGTAATTATTTATGTTCAAGTTCGCCTTCCCACTTACTTACTACTGCGGTAGCAATGCTGTTGCCTACCACATTCGTAGCGCTGCGGCCCATATCCAGCAAAGGATCTATGCCCAGCAATAATGCAATGCCTGCTTCAGGTATATTAAATGTTGCCAGTGTACCTGCAATTACCACAAGCGATGCCCTTGGCACACCGGCAATTCCTTTGCTGGTAAGCATCAGTACCAGCAGCATGGTGAGTTGCGTACCCAGCGGCATGTGCATGCCATAACTTTGTGCAATAAATAATGATGCAAAAGTCATATACATCATGCTGCCATCCAGGTTAAAAGAATAACCCAGCGGCAATACAAAGCTTACAATTTTATCCTTGCAGCCAAAGCGTTCCAGCTCCAGCATTGTCTTTGGAAAAGCAGCTTCACTGCTGGAGGTACTAAAGGCCAGCAAGATGGGCTCTTTCATTCTTTTGATTAAAGTGAAAACCCGTTTTTTTATAAACAGGGAGCCAATTAGTATCAACAATATCCACAACATCAGCAACCCAAAATAAAACTCCCCGATAAAAATGGAATAAGTTTTTAGAATTCCAATTCCCTGCTTTGCGATAATGGCCGTCATGGCACCAAACACGGCAACAGGCGCAAAACCCATTACATAGCCGGTTACTTTTAAAATGATATGGGCGATGGCATCCAGTGCATGGATGACCGGTTTTGTAATCTCACCCAAAGCGGCCGCAGCAACGCCAAAAAACAGGGCAAATACCACAATTTGTAAAATTTCATTTTTAGCCATTGCATCAATTACGCTGGCTGGAAAAACGTGGTAGAAAAAATCTTTCAATGTCAACGCAGCTTTATCAATACCGGTTGAAACATGGCTGTCGGGAAGTGGCAGATGCATCGCATTTCCAGGCTCAAATAAATTTACCAGTAACATGCCGAGCAACAAACTCAACAGGGAAGCGCTGATAAACCAAAGCAGTGTTTTACCGCCAATTCGGCCAACGGCTTTTATGTCGCCTAATTTAGCAACACCTACCACAAGGGTTGTAAATACCAGTGGTGCGACGATCATTTTTATGAGGCGTAAAAAGATATCTGCCAAAATAGTAAACCAGTCAAGCTTGCCGTCTCTTGATTTGATACTGTTATTTTTTTGTACCGCGATGATATCCCGTTGCTTTTGCAATGTTTTATAACCTGCCGAAGCCGTGTCTGTAAGTGCCGCTAATCTTACCTGTAATTGCTGAATGGAATCTGAGAGTATTTTTATTTCGGCCAGTGACTGCGTTTCATCAGGCGTACTCAGCAAACTTTTTTCGGCTTCCTTTTTTTGCGACTGTAACTTTTTTTGTACAACCAGCAGCGCATTGGCAGCCGTGGTATCCTTAATGGTTTCGAAAGGCAGCATGGCATTATCAATATGTGCCAACTGAATGTCAGCATTGGAAATGCTGGCATTTTCGATACCAACATAATTTTTATTAAGAATAAACCCTGCCGCGATGCCGGCTAACAATGCAATACCAATGTATAAAGTGAGTTTACTGCGCCCTGCGGGTTTTATTTCCATACTTAAAAAATAGAATTGCAATATAGTATTTAATGCTTGTTATGGGCTGCCAGTGAGTAAAAATGATTAATTGCCACTGCTGGTAAGCTATTTTTGATTATTTTGCCTAATCATTATTTTAAAACCAAACCAAAACAGATATATGAGTTTATTTGTAAAGAAGCCAATGAGTGTATTAATGGCAGAGGCGACGGATACCGAACATGGATTAAAAAAGACACTGGGATCCCGTTCGTTGATTGCGTTGGGTATTGGAGCAATCATTGGTGCAGGATTATTTTCTATTACTGGTGGTGCGGCGGCTAACCAGGCAGGTCCTGCAATTACGATTTCATTTATCGTGGCAGCATTAGGGTGTGCATTTGCCGGGTTGTGTTATGCTGAATTTGCTTCTATGATACCTGTTGCAGGTAGTGCATACACTTATTCATACGCTACAATGGGCGAATTTATTGCATGGATTATTGGCTGGGACCTTGTGCTTGAATATGCAGTTGGTGCGGCGACCGTAAGCATAAGCTGGAGCAGGTATCTTGTTAAATTTTTGGAATCCTTTGGCCTGCATTTAGATCCTTCCTATACCGTAGGACCATGGGATGGTGGAATTATCAATTTACCTGCTGTGTTTATCGTGGTGTGCATGAGTTTGTTGCTGATAAAAGGAACTTCAGAATCTGCGAAGGTGAATGCAGTTATTGTAGGCGTAAAAGTATTGGTAGTACTTATTTTTATTGTCTTGGGATATGGCTACATCAACACCGCCAACTACCATCCTTACATTCCAGAAAACACAGGCAAGTTTGGTGAATTTGGATTTAGCGGCATCATACGTGCAGCAGCCATTGTATTTTTTGCTTACATAGGCTTTGATGCCGTTAGCACTGCAGCCCAGGAAGCAAAAAATCCCAAAAAGGATATGCCGATCGGTATCCTGGGATCACTGGCTATTTGTACTGTATTGTATATTTTGTTTGCACATGTTATGACGGGTGTTACCAGTTATACTACTTTCCGCGGACAGGATGGTATTGCCCCGGTAGCAGTTGCTATTGAACATATGGGTAAAGCGGATGCTGCTGGTGTTATTCACCCTGACTATCCCTGGTTAAACAAAGCCATTATCATTGCCATTCTCGGCGGATATGCTTCCGTTATTTTGGTGATGCTGATGGGACAAAGCCGCGTATTTTACAGCATGAGTAAAGATGGATTGCTTCCAAAAGTATTCAGTGAGGTTCATCCAAAATACCGCACACCTTCAAAAAATAATTTATTATTTATGTTCGTGGTAAGCCTTTTTGCTGCATTTGTTCCTGCACGGGTGGTGGGAGAAATGACCAGTATAGGAACGCTATTTGCCTTTATATTGGTTTGCATTGGTGTGGTGGTTTTAAGAAAAGCGCAACCAGATCTTCCCCGTGCTTTTAAAACACCCTGGGTACCGGTTATTCCGATATTGGGCGTTTTTACCTGCCTGTTTATGATGGTATTTTTGCCTACCGATACATGGATACGTTTAATTGTTTGGATGTTAATTGGTTTGGATGTATACCTTTTTTATGGTGTTAAATACAGCCTGCTTGGTCCTGGTGTATTTAACCGCAAAGGTGTATCAATTGTGAGCAAAGTAGGTCTGCTGCTGAGCTTGGGTTTGGTGGTCATAGCCTATATTCATAAAAGCTCGCTGGATGCAGGAAGCGACGATAATCTCTTCATGATTTCTACTGTAATTGCTGTAATTCATTTCATCATTTTTGGACTCAAATTATCGCAGGTGAAAACATCTGCCGAAGTATAAAAAATAAATATTGTTAATCAACAATAAAGCCCCGGATATCCGGGGCTTTATTTTTTTAATCATTCCCCGTTACCAGGTCCTTACCCGCGCAGCAATAATTTCTTTTTATGTAAAACAAAAAGCGCCGCAAACCTGCGGCGCTTTTTTATAAATTTTCTGTAAAATTAAAAGGGAAGATCATCTGCTGCGTCTGAAGCCACACTCGCCGCTGCGGAAGACATAGGATTGTTACTGGCAGGCGTGTAAGAGGAATTGCTTTGATTACCCTGATTATAATTGCTGCTGCCACCTGATTGCTGGTGAGCAGGAGCATCTACACCACTTCCGCCTAACAATTGAATATTTTGTACCCGCATACGCAATGTTGCGGCAGCCTGGTTGTCCTTGTTCATGTAAGCTTCCGCTTCCGGCGCCCCTTCCGCATATACTGTTTTGCCTTTTGTAAGGTATTGTGCCACGGCAGTTTTATCCGTCCAATAAGCACATTCTACCCAGGTAGTTCTTTCTTTTTGATTGCCCTGCCTGTCCTTGTAACGCTCTGTATGGGCTACGCTGAAATTGATTACGTTTTGTCCGTTTACCTCTTTTACGATGCAATCTTTACCTAAATTGCCTACGATTTGTAACTTGATCATAATTGTGTGTTTTAAATGTTTAACCGATGTATCTGAATGTGAAAATTATGAAAATGTACTTTTAAAAACTTATTTAGTTATAGGCTTTTTACTAACAAAAATTACCTGTTATAGTGATTGATTTCAGGCTCCTGATTCTGCAACGGCTTTTATTTGCACCAGTATCGGGTTCCAGCCGTCGCCATTATTATATACGTCCTGGTATCTTTTTTCTCCATCGGCAGCTCCTTCAAAACCATCCTGTGTTACCGTTAAATTTACTTCACCATCTGGGCCGGACAATTCATATGTCACGTTCAAATAATTTTCAGGAATATCGGCCATGGTTGCATTCGGATCTATGACGGTATACTTCAGCAATTTTTGTTGTACAATATCAACGATGGTACCTTTTACAAAAACTGTTTCCTTTCCTTCATACATGGCGCTCCATAATAATGGACTGCCTACTTTCCAGTCGGACACCGTTTTGCAACCAAACATATATTTTTTTGTTTGCTCCGGGTTTATTAATGCATCCCAAACCGCCGCCGCAGGTGCATTGATGATAATATTATTTTTTACAACTAGGTTTTCCATTGAACTTTTTATAATGCATGACCAGGAAATGAACAAAAAGGCCGAAAAGTATTTTTTAGTTCAGCTTTTTCTTTAGCGTGCTTACCTGGCTCTGCAAATTATTTACCATACTTGCCAAAGAGTTCATGTCCCAGCGCTGTTGCGCACTTACTTTGCTGATGACCATTTGCGCCTGCCACAGTTCTACCACGTCTTCTACATTTACCTGGTAGGGCTGGTATTGCGGATTGTCACTTACCAGTGTGAATTTATTTTTGAGCTTATTATTTTTTACCACTCTTTTATATACAATTCCTTCGTGCCGGCTTATAACAATGTAGGCCTGGTCACTTTTCACGTCTTCATTAAAATCTACCTTTTCACCTACAATAATACTGCCACTTGGGGTGGGTAACATACTGTCTCCAATAATTTCAAAGGCCCTGTAGTTACCGCCGGCAAGCATGGGTAATGTAAACGTGTTCAACTCATCAATAAATTCACTGTCTGCATATCCGGCCAGGTAACCGGCAGCAGCCTTTACAGGCACAAAATGAATGATGTTTCTTTCGGCTGTCAGCATTTTTTGCTGCCTTCGTTTGGCAAGGTAAGTACTGGCAGTGTTGCTCAAATCCTTAAGCAATAATTCGTCCAACGTAAGCTTAAAAATATCGCATACAATTTCCAGTACTTCCAAACGGGGGTCGGCCCGCTCTTCTTCGTAAGCACCGATTAAAGACCGCTTGATACCTAATTTTACTGCAAATTCTTCCTGTGTCCAGCCACGCAATTTGCGGAGATACTTCAGATTTTGTCCTGCTTGTGACATAATGCAACTAATTTGATTAGCACAAATATACTAATATATTTAGCTTTGCAAAATTTATTTTTTAGGTGAAGCGGGTGTGCAATTATATTAAGCCATCTTTCAGGCAACTTAATCTCTTGGTTATTGTTATCATTGCTAAAGCCATGCGTTTATGAAATCAGCCATGCAAAAAACAGCTGTTGTTTTAATTGCGTTCTTCCTTTGTATTCAAAGCAGCGCACAGATTTTTTTGCCTGTTGATGCAGAATCATCCATAAAATTCTCTATTAAAAACTTTGGACTGCCTACTGTTGGTCATTTTGCAGGGCTGAAAGGAAAAATACAATTTGATGCAGGTAATATAACATCCGCCAGTTTTGTGGTAAGTGTTGACGCCGCCTCTGTTAATACAGACAATAATACAAGAGACAAACATCTGCGAAAAGAAGACTATTTTGATGTTGCAAAATATCCTTTGATCAATTTTACTTCAACGAGTATAAACAAGGATGCGGCAGGTAAGTTTTTGGTGACTGGTAACCTCTCCATCAAAGGTGTAACAAAACAAATTTCGTTTCCGTTTACTGCAGGGGTGCAAAACAACGGGTATCGCTTTTCGGGGTCATTTACTATTAACCGGCGTAACTTTGGCGTTGGTGGCAACAGTATAGTGCTGGCAGATAATTTGCAGGTGTCTCTGGATGTTTTTGCTAAAAAGAATTGAGCTTTTTAGAATGGCTGATTCATACAACCTGAAACGGAAAAGGCGTTCAACTAATTGAAAAAAGTGGCACCGCACACCGCAGCTGCTTAGGAAGATACAGTACAAGAGGGCGATGCAACAATGCCCCACAATGCTTCCCTGCCCGGACCAATTATTTTGTAGCCGGATTTATTTCTCTTTGCTATCTAACTTTTGAAATGCATATAACATGCAGCTTACGTGCAGGGCCTGTGAGAACTCGTTGCGTTGTAACATGCTTCTCACCTCCTCTACCGGTACGAGATGGATGTCGATTTGTTCGTGGGCATCCAAACTTTGTGCGTTGACTTTTTTTCCGCCCGTGGCCAAAAACAAATGTGTATAGCCGCTTAACACACCGGGGTTGCCTGCTACTTTTCCTACCTCATCTATCTGGGTAAACTCGTAGCCTGTTTCTTCCAGCAGTTCCCTTGCAATGGCTGTTGCTGCATCTTCACCTTCATCTGCAAAGCCGCCGGGTATTTCGGTAAGCACTTCACCAACCGGGTGACGATACTGTTTTACAAGAATTACTTCTCCCTCTTCTGTCATGGCCATCGCACAAACAGTGGGCGGCAATTCTACCACAAAATAAGATGGTACCAATGTGCCATCGGGCATTTCGCACACGTCTTTACGGGCTGTAAAATAAGGATGGTTCGAAAGGTATTCGGTAGAAAGTATTTTCCAGTGCATATTGTTGCTTTAAAAATAAATCCGTTTAAAAACAAGCATTGCAGCAAGCCAAAGCGTTGCCATCTTACTGTTTTTAAACGGATACAATTACCAATTCATTCTTTGCCTTAAGGCAGTGATATGTGCTGTATGATGCCGGCTGTGCCATGCATACATACCCAGCAAGTGCCATAAGGTAATTTCTTTTTTTTGTTCGGGATGAAACACGGTTTTGTTCCACTCGTCTTCTTTAATATTTTCCAGCACCGCCACCCATCTTGTGTGCAGCGCAAACAATAATGTGAGCGATACATTAATTGGAATGGCTTTGCTGTCGTTTAACAATGCCCATGCGCCTTCATCGTATGGCTTTATTGTGGGGTTATTTTCTGTAAGCCCCAGTTTAAAACGGATGTAGGCATTCATATGGCTGTCGGCCACGTGATGTACCAGTTGCTTCACCGTCCAGCCGTCAGGGCGGTAAGGTGTTTCCAGCTGGTGTTCATCCAGGTTGATGACCGCATTTTCCAACTGGTTCGGCAGGTATTTAATATCAATGATCCACTGCTCCAGCTGCTTTGCAGAAAAGGGTTGTGGCTGATATTTACCAATGGGATACTTTAACTCTTCCATATTAGTTTTGTGGCTTTGTTGTATCGGGGGTGGATGGAGCCGGAGCCGGAGCCGGTGTTGCTGTTGCAGCTGCCGCTGGTTTAATACCCAGTAATTCCATTTCAAAAATTAAGGCAGCACCGCCGGGAATATCAGCGCCAGCGCCTCTTTCGCCATAACCCAATTCACTTGGAATAAATACTTTGAACTTATCGCCGATGTGCATTAACTGCAAAATTTCTGTCCAGCCCCTGATCACACCGCCTACAGGGATAGTTAATGGTTCCCCTCTTTTGTATGAGTTATCAAACTCTTTTCCGTCAATTAATGTACCTGCATAATTTGCTACCACTGTATCTACTGCTTTAGGTGTTGCTGAAGTCGCATCCCCTTTCTTCAATACTTCATATTGTAATCCGCTTGGCAAAGTAATTACACCAGCGCGCTTTTTATTGGCTTCCAGAAAGGCAGTTGCTTTTGCTTTTTCAGCCCCACTTTTTTTAGCTGCATTGGTCTGCAATTTTTGCTGGATACACATATTGGCCTGCTGATCATTCAGTGCTGCGGTTCTCTTTTTAAAAACATCTTCCATGGCTTTTTCCATAGCAGCGTATGTTATTTGGTCAATGCCCTGTTGTTTTAAATTGTTGGCTACGTTCATACCCAGTGCATAGCTGAAAGAATCAGTTGAACTTTTTAATGCGCTTACCGCTGGTTTAACTGCCGCTGTTACAGGTTTTGCTGCTGTAGCTGTTTTTGGCTTCGATTGCGCACTTACCTGCATACCTGTAATTGTAACCGCACAGGCCACTAAAAAAAATTGCTTCATTGTGTTGTTTTAATTGTTGATTGATATTTATTGAATATTGATTTTTAAACCGGTACAAAATTATTCTTCTCTTATTTCTTTTCCTGTCAGTTGAATAAATACATCCTCCAGGTTGGCGGATTTTACTTGCCTGGGTCTTTCAAAACCTGTAGCCACCAGGTCGTCAATCAGCTGATCAGGCGAAGCCAGCGCTATGATTTTACCTTCATCCAGGATGGCGATGCGGTCGCACAATTGCTCGGCTTCATCCATATAATGAGTAGTAATAATTACTGTGGTGCCTTTTGAGCGGATGCTTTTAATCAGCTCCCATAAACTTCTTCTTGCCTGCGGATCAAGCCCGGTTGTTGGCTCATCTAAAAAAACAATTTTAGGCTGGTTGATCAACGTAGTAGCGATCGAAAAACGTTGCTTTTGTCCACCGCTTAACTCCTTGTATTTATTCTTTGCCTTATCTTCTAAATTTACCAGGTGCAGCAGTTCCATTGGTTGTACCGGCCGGTTGTATAATCCCGCAAATAACTGTATCAGTTCCAGTAAAGTCAACCCCGGGTAAAAGCCCGATGTTTGCAACTGTACCCCGATTATTTTTTTGATGTCATCCGCTGCCGTATCCAGGTTCAGCCCGTCTACTATCACTTCCCCGCTCGTTTTATCCCGCAGGGTTTCAATAATTTCCAAAGTGGTAGATTTACCTGCACCATTAGGCCCCAGCAAACCAAATATCTCGCCTTCAAAAACGTCAAAAGAGATTCCTTTTACCGCTTCGAAAGTTCCGTAACTCTTTTGCAGATTTTTAACTGAAATAATGGTGCGTTGCATGTAAAACTCCGTTTGCTAAAAAAATTATTTGCAAATTAAGCGAATTTGGCCTGTTGTAAACCAATTATTGCCTGATGCTCCTCAGAATTGGCGTTTACTTTAACTTTTAAGCGCCCGAATAATGGTTTACAAAGCAAGAAGTGCGACTTTTGCAACTCAATTTATTTTAACAATTACTCACTCACCAATACCCGTAGTACAAATGAAGGTTTTTAAATTTGGCGGCGCCAGCATCAACAGCATTGAAAGGATACAAAACGTAGCACGTATTATTCAATCTTTTTCAGGAGAAAAATTACTAATCATTATCTCGGCCATGGGCAAAACAACCAATGGACTTGAAAAAGTAGCAGAAGCTTTTTTTGCCGGTGATAAAGAAATGGCTCTGCAGCTGTTTCACCAAATTAAAGAAGAGCATGTGAAAGTGCTGGCTCAATTAAACCCGGCAGCCACCAATATTTTAAGCGATTTATTTACCGAAGTAGAATGGTTGCTGCACGATAAACCACTGAGAGAATATGATTATTACTACGATCAGATTGTTTGTTGCGGCGAGTTGCTGAGCACTGCCATTGTAAGCAATTATTTAAACAGTATTGCTGTAACAAATAGCTGGGTCGATGTGAGGGATATTTTTAGAACGGATGACAACTTCAGGGAAGCCGGCATCGACTGGCAGTTTACTGAGCAAAAAGTACAGCAGGACATTGTACCGCTTTTTGAGAATACTGACATCGTCATCACGCAGGGGTTTGTTGGAGCTACCGATGAAAATGAAAGTACTACGCTCGGCAGGGAAGGAAGCGATTATACCGCCGCCATTTTCGCCAACATGCTGAACGCGGAAAGTCAAACAATCTGGAAAGATGTGGAAGGAGTGATGAATGCAGACCCAAAGCTGTTTCCGGATGCACAATTCATCGCCGCCTTAAGTTATACGGAAGTCATTGAAATGGCTTATTACGGGGCCCAGGTCATTCATCCAAAAACCATCAAGCCGCTACAAAACAAAAGTATTCCCTTGCATGTACGTTGTTTTTTAAAACCAGCGTTACCCGGCACCATCATCGGCAACGAGCCGGTGCGGAATCTTCCGCCCATAATTGTTTTAAAAAGCAACCAGGTGCTGATGCAGTTTAACTCAAAAGATTTTTCGTTTGTGGAAGATACGCTGGTAAGCAAGCTGCATGACTTATTTGTTGAGATAAAGATCAGGCCTAACCTTTCGCAAAACGGCGCTATCAGCTTATACTGCAGCCTGGATAACTGGCCTGAAAAAATAGAAAAGCTGGCACTTGCAGCAAGTGAATTATTTGATGTACAAGTGGAGAAAGACATTGTATTGCTTACTGTACGTCATTACACCGATGCTGTTGTTGCAAAACTTACCGCCAATAAAACAGAATTGCTCAGCCAGCGGACAAGAGAGACTTTGCAGGTACTTTTGAAAGATAAGTAGTATCGCAGAAGTGAATAAGCAATAGTGAATAGGCAATAACTCATCCGCCTTTTTATTCTTTAAACGATACCATCTGATAATTTGAATACAAAGTGCAGAAGTAAAATCAATCAATGATATAATGCCCGGCCTTATTGACAATGATTACCGGCAGTTTCTTTTTTTCTTCAAAATAGTCAAATGCTTCTTTTAAACTAATAGCGAATTTTTGAAGTCCCTGGTTTTCTTTGGTGGCCAATGCAAGGTATTCGAATGATTTTTTGTTACTGTATTTTACCGGAAAAACATGCACGGGAATAAAGTCCTGCCCGTTTTCTTTAGCCAGGCTGGTCATCACATACAATTCTTCTATGGGTTCATCACTGATTGCAATACATCCGGTAGACACACAATTGCCATGTATATAAATATTGTTGCCAGGCCTAAGGGAATCACTTAAAATCCGGTCGCTTGCGTTGGGATAATTCAGTCCAAGTGCCAAATGATAATTGCTGTTGGGATTAAATTCATTGATGTAGTAAAAGCCTTCCGGTACCTGGTAATCTCCTTCAAAACGTTTGGGGCCCATCGATCCGCTTTGCATGCAAACCTTGTAGGTTTTAAATAGTTTAAAGGTTTCCTTATCAGCGTTTTTTACCCACACTTCCAGTTGCTTATCGTATTTAAAACTGCGGATATAAACTTCTTCAGGGGGCCATTGCAATTTTTTTTGTTCAAACTGTTTTTTTAAACTGTCTTCTGTTTTACTGAAACCGTCAAATAATCTGCCGGTTGATTTTGATATGCTGATAAAACTGTTTTGAGCCGACAATCTACCTCCTGCTATTAACAGCAAAAACGATAAAGTAATTTTTAACAGCCGGGTTTTCATTATATAATAATTATCAGATATAACAGGTACATAAAAATAAGAATTTTATTGAAAGTTCATCGTTAAACATCCAATAAAACATTTGGGTTTTGCCGGTAAGGCGTTAAGTCGCTTTTATCTCCATTGAAGAATACACTTTAGTTGCGCATTTTAAAACGTTCCTGACAGTCCACCGGCTACAAAGTCCTTCAAAATATAATACTGATTATTACTTTAAACTTGCCATGTCAATTACAAACCGATATTTCACATCATTTTTCAACATTCTTTCATACGCTTCGTTGATGTATTGCATTGGTATAACTTCTACATCCGCCACAATATTTTTTTCGGCGCAAAAGTCGAGCATTTCCTGTGTCTCGTCTGTACCGCCAATCATAGAGCCGATGATACAACGACGATTTTTGATTAGTTCAAAAGTGTTTACTTTGGGTTGGTCGCTGGGCAAACCTACTACCAGTAACTTACCATTTAAATCCAGCAGCTTCAGATAAATTTCATAATCGTGGTTGCCGCTTACTGCATCCAATACCACATCAAAATGGCTCTCCAGTTTTTTCATTGCTTCTGTATCAGAACTCAGCACAAAATGATGCGCCCCCAGCTTACGGGCATCCTGTTCTTTAGAAGGTGACGTGCTTAACATGGTTACTTCTGCCCCCATCGCTACTGCAAACTTTACCGCCATGTGTCCGAGTCCGCCAAGGCCGGCTACGGCCACTTTATCACCCGGCTGTACATGGGCATATTTTAAAGGAGAATAGGTGGTAATGCCTGCGCACAACAAAGGAGCAACTCCAGCCAGATCAAGCGAATCCGACACATGATACACCCATCTTTCATCACAAACAATTTGTGTACTGTAGCCACCTTGTGCAATGGTTTTCTTATCTCTTTCATAACCGTTGTAAGTACCTGTCATTCCTTCTGCGCAATATTGTTCCATGTACTTTTTACAGGGTTTACATTCGCGGCAACTATCTATCATTACGCCTATCCCCGCTGTTTGACCTGCAGTAAATTTGGTTACACCACTACCCACCCCAATTACTTTTCCCACAATTTCATGTCCCGGAACCATTGGATACATGGAGCCGCCCCATTCATTCCTTGCCTGGTGCAGGTCGCTGTGGCAAACGCCTGAAAACAAAATTTCAATCAGCACATCCTGTTCTCTTAAATCTCTTCTTTCAAAATCAAACGGCGTTAATGGAGAGGCTGCGCTTTGTGCTGCATATGCTTTTACTGGTATCATCTTTTTAATTTTTATATTGTTATTTTTCTATAATCTGTATGCCTTCATTCCCTGCAATAATTACTTTAGTAACCAGGTTATAAAACAACGATGTTTCCACAACTCCGGTGATGTTTTTCATGGTCAAATTCAGTGATTCCAAATCAGGCCATTTGTCAAACCACACATCCATCAGATAATTACCATTGTCTGTAATGGTGGCGCCATCCTTCTTATTTCCCATGCGCAGATCGGTTTTTGTGCCGGGAAATAATTGCTGAATGCGTGCGGTAACATAGCGCAGTGCTTCGGGCAACAATTCAATTACCAACGGACATTGGGTCGTAAACCGGTCTACATATTTTGAATCATCGCCAGCAATAATAAACCGGGTTGCCATTGCCGCCAGTAGTTTTTCCCGGGTGTGGATGCCGCCACCACTTTTCAGCGCCTGCAAATTATGATCTACCTGGTCGCAACCATCAAAATACAAATCGATTTTTTCAACATCTGCTGCCGGCAATACTGTAAAGCCATTCTGCAGTAACAACTGGCGCGTTGTAAAAGAAGAAGTGAGCAATTGTATTTGTAATCCATTTTGAACCTGCTCCGCCAACCATGTTACCATATATGCAATGGTGGACCCGGCTCCCAAACCAATTATCTGCCCGGACTGTATCAACCCTGCAGCTTTTACTGCGGCAGCTTTTTTAAAATCCATGCTTCTCTTTAATTTATTATTATAATTTAATGTTGGCCGTTATACACACGAATGATTCTTAACTCAATATTGCAATGTCAGTACAAATATAAGTGCACCGTTAGTAGTTTCATTCACTGGTATAGATTTAACCTTTGCAACGGGATGTAAGTCATTCGCGGGGTAACTAAAATGTTTAAGTCCTTGCAGAAGGAAATTTTTACGGAGACAAAAGCAGCTATAAAAAAAGCTGCCTGAAATTAATCAGACAGCTTATTCCTCTTAAAAATCCCCGGGCTATTTTTATTTTAATCAGCAGTTTTCTGCTGCGCTTTTACACTACAATGCTGTTTGAGTACGTCCCATTCGCTCTTAAGCAAATTATCTACGTATTGGAATTAAAAAAGGTTGCCTGAGGGAAAAAATATTTTTTTCCTCCATCCTCTCTTTGCAAACATTCATGCATTAACACAGTCACTTCAACTCCGGAATGGAATTGCTGGATCTGATTTCCCGGAATTTCTTTGTACCCTTGGAGCCTTACTTCCTTTGCTTACCGCAATATTAAAACCACCGGTAAAATTTTACATTAGGTTATTAAATATATTTTTTATCCTGAGCAAAAAGTTATTTTTAGTTATGATAATTCCATTTTCTATGAGATTAGTAATTTTAAACGCATAATGTTGGATAAGGTAGAAAAGGAACGGTTATCCCGTTCAAACAATAATAAAAACTGGAAAAAGTGGGGACCATATTTGTCTGACAGGCAATGGGGTACCGTAAGAGAAGATTATAGTCCGAATGGAAATACGTGGAACTATATCAACCACGACCTGGCCCGAAGTTATGCTTATCGTTGGGGCGAGGAAGGCATAGCCGGCTTTTGCGACAGTGACCAGATTTTATGCCTGGCGCCGGCATTCTGGAACGGTAAAGATTCTATTTTAAAAGAGCGACTTTTTGGTTTAACCAACGGGGAAGGCAATCATGGTGAAGATGTAAAGGAACTATACTTTCATTTAGACTCCTCGCCTACCCACTCGTACTGCAAATTCCTTTACAAATATCCCCAGCAGGCATTCCCTTATCTTGACCTGGTAGATAAAAATAAAAAAGACCGGTTAAGCCCTGAATATGAATTGATGGATACGGGCATCTTTAAAGACAACCGTTATTTTGATTGTTATATTGAATATGCCAAAGATGAAATAAATGATATTTTGATGAAGGTTACGGTGCACAACCGCGGGCCTGAAACAGCCACCATCCATGTATTACCGCACCTGTGGTTCCGCAATTTCTGGAAACACAATCCCCGTTTTACCAGGCCCGAAATTGTTTCGCTTTCACCCAATTGCCTGCAAACAAGCTCGGCCCGCAATGGCAGTTTCTATTTTTATCACGAAGGTGGTGAGCAATTGTTTTGTGATAATGAAACCAATAACCAGCGGATGTACAACAGGCCGAATGACATGCCCTTTGTAAAGGATGGCATCAACAACTATGTCATCAACAAAGAGCAAACAGTCAATACAAAAAAACAAGGTACCAAAGCCGCCGTTTGGTTAAAAGAAACCATTCCCCGGGGCGCATCAGCCACATTTAAAATAAGGTTAAGCAAATACCAGCTGGAAAATCCATGGACTAAATTTGATCAAATTTTTGACAAGCGTCTGGCCGATACGGATCAATATTATGAGGAGCTCTCACCAAAAAAATTATCAACCGAACATCAAAGTTTGCTTCGTAGCACCGTGAGCGGTTTGCTATGGACCAAACAGTTTTATTACCTCGATGTATTTAAATGGTTGTTTGGCGAACCGGGTGAAACACCACCCCAGCGAAGTCATCAACGCAATTATGACTGGCAGCACCTTACCTGCCGCAACATTATTTCGATGCCGGATAAATGGGAATATCCCTGGTTTGCTGCCTGGGATCTTGCGTTTCATGCAGCCACTTTTATTCATGTTGATCCTGATTTTGCCAAGCAACAATTATTGGTTGTACTGCGGGAATATTACATGCATCCCAACGGACAAATTCCGGCATACGAATGGAATTTCAGTGACGTCAATCCGCCGGTACATGCATGGAGTGTTTGGTACGTGTATGAAGCGGATAAGAAAAAAACGGGCAAGCCCGACTGGGATTTTCTGGAAAGGGCTTTTCAGAAATTGCTCATGAATTTTACCTGGTGGGTAAACCAAAAGGATGCCAACGGAACCGATATTTTTGAAGGTGGGTTTCTTGGCCTGGATAATATTGGTGTGTTTGACAGAAATCATATGCCGCCCGGTATTAAAAAATTACAGCAGGCAGATGCTACCAGCTGGATGGCCATGTACGCTATCAATATGCTGCACATGTCGCTTGAGCTGGCACAGCACAACCAGGCTTATGAAGAATCTGCTGCCAAATTTTTCCGGCATTTTTTAAATATTGGCTGGGCCATGCACCACATGGGCAAGAAAGATATTTCCTTGTGGGACGAAGATGATGCTTTTTATTATGATGCCATACAATTTGAAAACGGCGCCAGCCAGCGGTTAAAAATCCGTTCTTTAGTGGGCATTATTCCATTATTGGCTGTTGAAATTATTCATGGCAGCGTGTTTAAAAATTTGCCTCAATTTAACACCCGTTTGGAAGTGATCAGGCTTACGCGGCCTGACCTGACACGGATCATTTCCGGCATTGATAACAAGAACAAGGATGGCAATTATTTATTTGCCATTATGATTGATGACCGCCTGGAAAGCTTACTGAAAAGGCTGCTGGACGAAGCGGAGTTTTTATCCGATTATGGCATTCGTTCGCTCTCCCGCTGCCACAAGGATAAGCCCTATGAATTTGGCTACCAGGGCAATAATTACAGTATTCAATATGAACCCGGTGAAAGCTCCAGTTCCATGTTTGGTGGTAACTCCAACTGGCGTGGACCCATCTGGCTGCCACTGAATTACCTCATCATTAATTCTATTCGTAAATACTATACTTATTATGGCGACAGTTACCACTTTGAATTTCCGGCTGGTTCGGGGAATATGTTAAGCCTGAAACAAATTGCCAATGCCCTGACTAAAAGAATTTTAAAAATATTTGAACGCAATGAAAGCGGGCAATTTCAATACCATGCCAGCGATCAGCCTTTATGGAGCAAGGAAAATTTTAAAGAGCATCACCTGTTTTATGAATTCTTTCATGGAGATACCGGCCAGGGTTTGGGGGCCTCTCATCAAACTGGATGGACGGCTTTGATTGCTAATTTATTGCTGGAGATGGATGAAGAATAAATTTGGTTAACCTGGCGTTGCAGGTATCATCAGGATTTGAATGTTACAATAACCGGAACATGATCACTGTACTGCTTCCAGAAATCATAGTCCCCAATTTCGACTTGTTCAATGCTGTCCATCATGTCAGAAGAAGCAAAACAATAATCAAGATGATAGGGTTTATCTTTGTGACGGTAAAGATAAAATGTGGGATGTAGCTCCTGCCCCTGCACCTGTTGATGATGCGAATGGTAACAGCTGATAATACCTTTTTGCTCCAGGTGCTCTACAACATTCGAATGATTGCCTTCCCTGTATTTTCTATCCCAGATGGAGTTGCTGTTAAAATCGCCAATGAGGATGGTTTGTTTTGTCTTTATTTTTTTGTCGTAATGATGAAGGGCTTTCCAAACCTGCTCAACATATTGTCCGTCCGGATCTGCCGGATTGTTTGCCCAAACTGCATACAAAGTAAAGTCGCAATGGCCACCGGTAACCGCAATAGGTATAATCATTTTTAATTCCGGGTTATGATTTTTAAGCAGTTTTAATTTGAAGCTGCCATACGAAAAAATACCAAGACCCTTATGTTGATTGGTGCCGTACCAAAGCATGTCAGTTGGCTGCTGTATACCTTCACCAAATGCCAAATTTTTAATGCATTCACATTCGGGAACAATTAAAATATCTGGCTTATACTTCAGGATGAAAGACGCCTTTTTTCTAAAGGCCATATTGCAGTTCCATGTAATAATTGTCATGACCCGGATTACTTTTTAATTATTAAACCGCAAGAAGCTTTACAAAACCCCCTTTCATATTCGCGTATAACAATTGCTGCTTTTTAGCCGTTGTTAAATTGCCCGAAGTGCCAGAGAATGCCGGACGGATCATGTAAAAAACACTCGCTGCCCCAGGTGTCGTTTTTAACGGGCGTTAATCTAACACCGGCATATTTCTCCTCCAGATTCAAAGCAAGTAACTCTTTCCAGTAACGGTTAACATCATCTACTTCCAAAAAAATCATCGAATTATCAATCCAGTCCTTCACCCAGGCCTTCTGCAAATAAAACCCCAGCAGGCCGGTTTTAAACAAACACATATCAGGTGACAGTACTATTTCTTCAAAGCCAAGGTCCCGGTAAAAGGCTCTTGAAAGTTCATAGTCTTTTGCGCCAATGAATGGCCGGATTGAAATGGCTTTATGGTTCATTGCTTTATATTTTTTTCAGTGAATGTTATCTGCTCCTGTTTTAAGTATTTATTATAAGCTAAAAACACGAACTATTTCAAAGCAAGATAATATATTTTGTCGCAGTTGTTCACCGCTAAACGGTGTTCAGTAAATTTGGTAAACAATAAAATTCATTACATGTCAAAACAAACCCAATCATCCCGCAGGCGTTTTTTGCAACAGATCGGTGCCACTGGCATGCTGGCTGTAGCTGCCCCGTTAAGCACTCTGGCTGCACAGGAAAAGGCAGAAGAAAGAACACTGTTTTATGAAAAGAAAATTTCAACAGGCGATACCATCCGCCTTGGCGTAATCGGCTATGGCATACAGGGGCATTTTGACCTGGACACGGCGCTGAAAGTACCGGGTGTGGAGCTGGCCGGTATTTGTGACTTGTATACGGGCAGGCTGGTAAATGCAAAAGAAAAATTTGGCAACAATCTTTTTACAACAAGGAATTACAGAGAGCTGCTGGACAAAGCTGATATAGATGCTGTGATTATCGCCACCACGGATTGCTGGCATGCCCGCATTGCAAAAGATGCACTAACAAAAGGCAAAGCTGTGTATTGTGAAAAACCGATAGTGTACAAAATAAGTGAAGGTGCTGGTGTAATTGAAGCACAAAAAAAATCGGGTAAAGTATTGCAGGTAGGCAGTCAGCGGGTAAGCAGTATTGGCCTGGCAAAAGCAAAAGAATTATTAGCTGCCGGTGAAATAGGCAAACTAAATATGGTGAATGCGGTGTACGACCGGCAAAGCTCCATCGGTGCGTGGGAGTATACGATACCAAAAGATGCCAATGCAGAAACCACCGACTGGAATAAGTTCATTGAGGTAACAGCAAAAATGGAATATGATTCTAAAAAGTTTTTCTGGTGGCGTGCGTTTAAAGAGGTAGGTACAGGCGTAGCGGGAGATTTGTTTATTCATTTGCTGAGTGGCACACATTTTATAACCAATTCAAAAGGCCCGCAATCTATTTACGGTTCGGGCCAGTTCAGTTATTGGAAAGATGGCCGCAATATGCCGGATGTTATGGCTGGCGTGATGCAATATGGTGATACACCCGAGCATCCGGCATTTCAGTTAACACTGCAGGTAAATTTTATCAGTGGCACAGGCGGGCAGGAAGTGATACGGTTTACAGGGTCAGAAGGTGTGATGGAAGTAAAAGGAAATGACATCAACATAAAGCATAGCCTGATGCCTGAAGCGCCTGGCTTTGGCGGCTATGATTCTCTCTTTACTTTTTCAAAAAGTATGCAGGAAGAAATGCAGAAAGACTACGATGCAAAGTGGACAGCCGCACAAAAAAAGCGACCTGTAAAAGACGATGTAACATTTAAAGCCCCGAAAGATTATAACGAACATTTAGATCATTTTACCAATTTCTTTGACTCCATACGGACTGGTAAGCCGGTGGTAGAAGACGCCATTTTTGGTTTCCGGGCAGCAGCGCCTGCCTTATCGTGCAACGAAAGTTATTTTCAAAAAAAGATCATTCAGTGGGATCCGGTTAATATGAAACTGGTATAACATTCATACATCCCAATATTACAGCACAGCACTTTTAAAAACGCTGTGCTGTTTTTTATTTACAGGGTCAGTCTCGTAATTAACAAAATATAATGTCAGCAAATAACTTTGCAGATAAAAAATTGATTTGTTTACGCTGGTGATATTACCATTGCTATTCGCTCTTGCTTACTGCTTGCTTAACTATTGCCTTGTTATAAACAAACAATAAAACAATATACACCAACCACACAATGGAGAATGCAATGAGACCCTTGAGATTGGATTGCACATCTTCCGGATCAAAACGACCGTGTATTTTTACATGCAATAATTTGTTGGAATATTCCTGCGCATACTCAACACCTATTCCAAATAAAAAAAGGAAAATAAATATCAATACATGAAGGGTTACTTTTCTGCCCGCAAAAAGTACATTCAAAAAGGCAGCCGCTAAAAAATAAAATGCAGCGTGCAGTTCCTTGTCAATATGCCGGAAGCCGGATGGCAGCTTTACCATGAAACCAATAACAGATGCTGCTAGAAAAGCAGTCACCAACAATATTTTAATCCAGTTATTGATTGGTAATTTCATTGATTGATGACATGTGTTAGGTGTCAAAAATAGGACTTCAGTCTCACTAACAATACTTTCAGCAAACAATGTTTCTGTTAAAAAATAAGCAAGTAAAAATTGCAGGATTGAAAAACAAAGTTATGGCTGGAGCAAAGTCTTTTGGTTACCTGTTGCTCATTTCCGGTAAGGATAATTTCTATCGTCGGGAATATTGTTTACAATAATTGCCACGAGTAACAGAACTAAAACGCCACTCATTACAGGGGAGAGTACATAATAAAAGCCCAGGCTTTTTATTTTTTGCGAACCGATATTAGCTATCAGTGCCGTTGCACCGCCGGGCGGATGCATTGTTTTAGTTATCTGCATGGCCACAATAGAAAGCGATACCGCCAGGGCAGAACACAACCACATTTGATTGGGCAATATACATTGTACCGTTACACCAATTATCGCACACACCAAATGCCCGCCTACCAGGTTGCGGGGCTGTGCCAGCGGGCTGTTGGTGGCGCCAAACACCAGCACGGCCGAGGCACCAAATGATCCAATCAGGAAAACATTATCACTATCACTTAATTTAGTTGTCTGTAGCAATCCAATTAATCCAATCCCGGCAAATGCGCCAATAAATGTCCACAGGTGATCAATGGGTTCTATAATAGTTTGCCGGTACACAACGTATTTAGCCAAACGGTAACTCCGCTTTATTTTTTTCTTCACTGATTATTTATTTTGGATAGAAGGGCCAGGTGTGGCTTGTAAAAAACAACGGCACATTTATATCTCCACGTCCGTTTTATTCAACTGTTTTAATTGCTTGTCTTTACTAATGTTCATCAGTCGCTGGCCACGGACCAGCATTTTAAGGCCTTGCTTTTTTAACGATATGGAAGGTTGTTTTCGTTCATGCTGCTGCGCCTCCCGGCTGTAAGCGCCTATAATATCTGAGTACCCAAGTACGCCGACAATTTTATTCTCTTTTGATACAATGGGCAACACATCTACATTTTCTGCCGCCATTTTTTCAACCGCCGCCTTCAGGCTGCTGTTAACGGATAGACAAATATTTTTTCGCTTAATGAGCAATCCTACCGGGCTTGCAATATCATGCTGGCTGTTGAATAAACTGGATGAACTGATGATGCCTTTAAAATTGCTTTGGCCATCTGTTACGATAAAATAATTCGCTTTGTTTTCATCCTCATTCTCAATCCAGTTTCTAACTTCTCCTACTGTATTGTCATCACTTAACAGCACCGCATCACCTTTCATCACATCTGCTACCATCTTTTTATTTAAAATATCAGGCTCAAAATGATCCGGTGTTTGCACCCCTCTTCTTACAATTTTTTCTGTCATGATGGTAGTTTCCATCAACAGAAAAGAAACAAAATAGGCACCCGTGCAGGCAGCAATCAAAGGCAGCAACGCATTGTACTGCCCCGTAGTTTCCAGCGCAAAGATGATGGAAGTAATAAAGGCTCTTGAAGCGCCCGCAAACATGGCTGACATACCAATTAAAGCCGCCATCGGTATGGAAATGCCCGACGAAGGAAACAGGCTGAGCCAGGCGGCACCCAGCAAGGCGCCGGTAGCACCGCCGATCGTTAACAGCGGCGCTAATGTTCCGCCCGAAGTGCCACTGCCCAATGCCACAGACCACGATAAAAATTTAAAAGCACATAACGATAAAATAATGGCAACAGATAAATTGCCTGAAAGGATATCAGTAATGTTTTCGTACCCTACTCCCAACGTACGGGGATTGATGTACCCGACCGCTCCTACCATTAACCCGCCAATTGCAGGCCACCACATCCAGTGCACCGGTATCTTTTCAAAAATATCTTCAATGAGATAAACAACTTTTGTTGTGATTACGGCAAGTAAGCCAATGATCATTCCTATCAGGCTGTAACTGAACAGGGCGGTGTTGGATGATGGTAACATTGTTTTTGCAACCATAAATACCGGTGCCGCGTCAAATAAAAAATGGTGGCCCGCTGCGCCTGTTATGCAGCCCAGTGCCACCGGGATAATGGAACGGGGCGAAAATTCAAACAACAACAATTCTATCGCTAAAAAAATTGCAGCGAGGGGGCTGCCAAATATGGCAGACATCCCCGCTGTGGCGCCGGCAGCCAATAATATTTTTCTTTCGTGATGGGTAATATGCAGCAACTGGCCAAGGGTTGACCCCATTGCACCACCGGTTGCGATGATAGGCCCCTCCGCACCAAAAGGTCCGCCGGTACCAATGGCAATGGCCGCAGAGACAGGCTTCAGGTAAGTGATGGCGGGTTTAATTTTACTATTGTTGGTCAGCACCTGTTCCATTGCTTCAGGTATCCCATGGCCGCGGATGGCTTTAGATCCGTACATGGCCATCAACCCCACAATAATTCCACCGATAGCAGGCACCAGTACAACCCACAAACCAAGGGCATTTCCCAACGGGCTTGCATGAGCAGTGGAAAAAATTCCGTGAAAAGAAATATTGGTGACAAGATTGATAAGGCCCACCAATGCTTTAGCGATAAAACTGATGCAAACGGCAATGCCAATAGCCAGCACCGAAATCAACACCACCCGTTTCCTGTTCTGTGTTTCACGGGGATGAATATTTTCCGACTCCAGTGTGGAGATTAAAGACGTTGATAAAGGAATTGTTTTATTACCAAAAGCGTGTGTACCCATTACTAACCTGTAATTTTTTGCAAAGGTCTGCCACATCGGCCAGCAATGAATTGCCATTTGGCAAGTAATGAATTATCGTTTTGAAATTTCTTTCCTGATCCTGCTAAGGGAAGTATTGGTAACGCCCAGGTAAGAGGCAATGTATTTAAGGGGTGCATTTTGAAAAACATCCGGACTGGAATGTATCAACAGGTTATACCTTTCTTCCGCCGTATCCTGCACCATGGATAGCATGCGTTGTTTTAAATCTGCATAAGCGGTCACCAGCATAGACCGGCCAAATTCCCTGAACTCAGGCATGGAATGAAAAGCGATTTGCAGATCGGCAAAACTGATATACCAGGTACTGCAATCAGCAAGTGCCTGAAAATTTTCTTTGGTTGGCCGTTGCTTAAAGAACGAAAACATTTCGCACACCACCTGTTTATTGGAATAAAAATTGGTGGTAACGTCATCTCCGTTTACATCATGCGTATACGACCATACAAAGCCTTCATCTAAAAAATGAAACTCCTGGCATATCCTACCCTCCTGCAACAAAAATTCATTTTTGGCAACGGTCTTTTCCCGGAACCTGTCTGCAATTTCCACTGCCTTTCGCTGCGACACCGGAATAGTGGCATGTATGTACTGAAGCAAGTTTGTTTTATCCCGGCTCATCATCATTTAAAACGTTTATAATAAACTTCCTCAAATATAACCACCAACAGTCATTTTTACCATTCGGGTTTATAATAATACCGCAATAGTAAATGCATGGGTAAATATTGCTAAAATCAAAGCTATATAGTGGTTATACAATCATAGATATTATCTATAAGAGTATAAGATTTATAAATATCAATTATCAAAAGAACAGGCTACATTTGACCTTTAAAAATTTATAAACCTAGCAATATGGAAAATGTAACTCCACAGGGCACCAAGGCCCTCAACGTAAATGATGATGGACCAAAATGTCCGTTTCATAGTGGTGCTCTTAAACAAAGCGCTGGCAGCGGCACCAGGAACCGTGACTGGTGGCCCAACCAGTTAAAATTGAATATCCTTCGTCAATACTCTTCACTCTCCAATCCAATGGGTGAAACATTCAATTACGTTGAGGAGTTTAAAAGCCTTGACCTGGCTGCTGTTAAAAAAGATATTTTTGAATTGATGACTACTTCGCAGGAATGGTGGCCCGCAGACTACGGTCACTATGGTCCTTTCTTTATCCGCATGGCATGGCACAGCGCAGGTACGTACCGTATCTCCGACGGCCGCGGTGGTGGCGGATTTGGAACGCAACGTTTTGCGCCCCTTAATAGCTGGCCGGATAATGCCAACCTGGATAAAGCCCGCCTGTTGTTATGGCCAATCAAAAAGAAATATGGCAAAAAAATTTCCTGGGCAGATCTGATGATCCTTGCAGGTAACTGTGCCCTTGAGTCAATGGGATTAAAAACCTTCGGCTTTGGTGGTGGTCGTGCAGATGTTTGGGAACCAGCAGAAGATGTGTACTGGGGTGCTGAAAAAGAATGGCTGGGTGGCGACAAACGCTATACCGGTAACCGGGAACTGGAAAACCCGCTGGCTGCTGTGCAGATGGGATTGATCTATGTAAATCCCGAAGGTCCTGATGGTAAACCTGATCCGGTTGCTTCTGCCCGCGACATACGTGAAACTTTTGGCCGCATGGCGATGAATGATGAAGAAACAGTGGCATTGATAGCCGGCGGGCATACATTTGGTAAAACACACGGCGCTGCAGATCCTGGAAAATATGTTTCTCATGAGCCTGCAGGTGCCGGCATTGAAGAACAAAGCCTTGGCTGGAAAAATACTTTCGGCAAAGGCAATGCAGGCGATACCATTACAAGCGGCCTGGAAGGTGCATGGACTACTACGCCGACAAAATGGAGCAACAACTATTTCGAAAATCTTTTTGGCTTTGAATGGGAACTCACCAAAAGCCCGGCTGGCGCACAGCAATGGAAACCCAAGGATAATGCAGGCGCCGGTACCGTACCGGATGCACATGATCCATCTAAGAAGCATGCGCCCTTTATGCTTACCACTGATATCGCATTAAGAGCAGATCCGGTGTATGAAAAAATTTCCAGGCATTTCTTCGAAAATCCTGATCAGTTCGCAGATGCATTTGCCCGTGCCTGGTACAAACTAACGCACCGCGATATGGGTCCCATCACCCGCTATCATGGTCCGGAAGTACCAGCCGAAGTATTGATCTGGCAGGATCCGATTCCAGCTGTTACACATGAACTGATCAACGATGATGACATCACTTCATTGAAGAGTAAAATATTGGCATCCGGACTTTCTGTAGGTCAGCTGGTATCAACTGCCTGGGCTTCCGCATCCACCTTCCGTGGTTCCGATAAACGCGGGGGTGCCAATGGTGCACGCATTCGCCTTGCCCCCCAAAAAGACTGGGAAGTAAATGACCCGGCGCAATTATCAAAAATATTGGATACGCTTGGTGGCATTCAGCAGGAATTCAACAGTGCACAGCCTGGTGGCAAAATGGTTTCAATGGCAGACCTGATCGTGCTGGCAGGATGTGCAGGCGTAGAGCTGGCTGCAAAAAATGCTGGTCACGATATTAAGGTGCCATTTACACCGGGCAGAGCCGATGCATCACAGGAGCAAACCGATGTTGAATCGTTCGAAGTATTGGAACCAAGTGCAGACGGCTTCCGCAACTACATCAAATCAATACACACGGTATCGCCTGAAGAAATGCTGGTGGACAAAGCGCAGCTGTTAACGCTCACTACTCCCGAAATGGTAGTATTGGTTGGCGGAATGCGTATGCTGAACACCAACTACGACCAGTCGCAACGTGGTGTATTTACCAATCGTAAAGATGCACTTACCAATGATTTCTTTTTAAACCTGCTTGATCTTGGAACGAAGTGGCATGCCACTTCCGATGCACAGGATGTTTTTGAAGGAGTTGACCGTTCAAGCGGTGAACGTAAATGGATCGGTAGCCGTGTTGATCTGATCATCGGCTCCAACTCCGAATTGAGGGCTGTTGCTGAAGTATATGGTTGTGAAGATGGACAGGATAAATTTGTGCAGGACTTTGTTGCCGCATGGACCAAGGTGATGAACCTGGACCGTTTTGATCTTGCATAATTTCGAAGCAATATTATCAGGAAGGTGGTCCGTTACTGGACCACCTTTTTTAATTGCTGTCTTTAATCTTATTAGCTAAACGCAATTATTTATTTTTTTGCAGCCAGCATTTATTATCAATTAAACATCGTTGCGTCGCACACTTTTACAGCATACCATTGGGCAACTTTATCGAAGCGGAGTTTTAACTCTGATCTGCCTTCATCTACCTGGCAGCCTGCTTCTTCGCCCATTCGTCCATTGATTTTTCAATAATATCCAACGGCATACAACCATCTTTTAAAAACTCATCATGAAAGGCGGCGAGGCTGAATTTGTCTCCCAGCAATTGACTGTATTTGTTCCGAAGCTCCCTGATTTTTAATGCCCCGGTTTTATAACTCAATGCCTGTGCAGGATATACCATATAACGTTCTATCTCCGCCACGGCCCCCTCTTCACTAATGGCTTCATTTTGCATCATGTATTGGATGGCTTCTTCCCTTGTCATTTTACCGGTGTGCATGGCAACATCGACCACCAGCCTGATGGCCCGGTGAATTTCGTCGCCCAATGCACCCATATGCTGGTAAGGGTCAGTGTACAGGCCCAGTTCCTTTCCTAAACTTTCGCAATACAATGCATAGCCTTCGCCATAAGCGCCATACCAAATAAAGCGGCGAAAAGCCGGCAATGATTTATTCTCTGTTTGAATACTCGTTTGATAATGGTGCCCGGGAATGGCTTCATGCAGAAATAAACTTTCCATACCACTGGTAGTATTGAATTTGGTAGCGTCAACAATAGGCACATAAAAAATACCAGGCCTGCTGCCATCCGGCAAACCCGGGTAATATTCCGCACTGGCACTTGCCGCCCTGAAGGCTTCTGTTTGCCTGATTTCAAATTTTGTTTTGGGCGTTAGCGTAAACATTTTTTTAAGGTTCGGATCAATGGTTGCCTGGATCTTTCTAAATGCATTCAATACTTCATCCGCCGTTTTATAAGGCATGAATTGTTTATCCGTTTTCATAAAAGAAAAAAAAGAATCAAGGCTTCCTTTAAAACCCACTTCATTCTTAATCGTTTCCATTTCCGTCCTGATGCGTTTCACTTCTGAAAGTCCTGTTTGATAAATGGCATCCGGCGTTTTGCTGGTGGTGGTCCAGTATTTAACCAGGTACCTGTACAAGGTATCACCTCCCGGCAATGCGTTGATGCCGGTACTTGTTCTTGCCTTGGGCAAATATTCCGTTTGTAAAAAATCGCCCAGGTTTTTATAAGCCGGTACAATCATGTTATTGATCATAGCGACGTAGGCCGCAGTCAATCTTTTTTTATCAGCTTCAGGAAATGCAGCAGGCATCAAATGAACGGGCGCATAGAATAAACTTTTGGTGGCATCGGCAGTCACCATGTCTTTCATTTGAGGAATCATTTTTATCACCACTGCTTTCGGCAGCACATAATTAATTGCCATTCCTTTTTTAAAATACACAATAGCACTGTCAGCCCAAGCCGAAAACGCGGCCGCTCTTTGCAACCAATTGTCATAATCAGTTACTGTTTTAAAAGGCTGGTTACCGCTACCCGAACCCATTTGCCCGAAAGAGATGGGAACGCCGTTAAACTGATCAAATGGCATGTAACGGTTATCTGCTATGGCTGAGCTCCCCATAAAATTCAGCGCAAGACCTTCCAGCGCCATATCCATTTCATACTTGAAAATGGCGTAGCTTTTTTTATCATTGTCATTCAGCGTCACCGGGTCAAACCTGCTGATCGAATCTTTATATCGGCTAAAAAAATGGTTCAGCTTTGAACGGTAGCTGTCTGTAAAATCTGCAGGCAACAAATTATTAAAGCGCTGGTCCCCGTTTACGGTTGCTTCCACCGGAAACAATTCCATTCTTTCATTAAAATAGGTATCCAGCATTGTAGCTAATGCAGCATTGGCGGATAGGGCTTTAGTGTTGTTTGTTGAGTTTGAATTACATCCCGCAAAAAACATGAGCGTGATCGCCAGGTAAATTATTCTTTTCATGTTGCTGTTTTAAACTATGAATATAAGACTAAAAAACAAGGGTGGCAGCAGTACACGTCACCTTTAAAAATACCTTTTAACCAATAGTGCGACGAATGCCCCTTATTCTGCGACGCAGAGCACATGTTGCATTTAAACGAAGGGCTCCATTCAACATCTTATATACATTGAATCACTTTTTAAAATTTACAATCATGAAAAAGATTTTTACACTTGCTTTACTTACTGCAGGTACTATCAGTATCGCTGCAGCACAATCAAAAGATAAAAGATACAATCCTTATAACAGTAATAAAAATGAAACAAATGCTGTGGTAATCGATTACAATCACCAACGGGGTTTTGATAAAAACAAAGGCGATGCCTACAATGTTCCTTCCTTTTATTTTAAAGAAAAAGAACAGCAGATTGAAAAGATCAACCGCACATTTGACTGGAAAATTGACGCCGTTAAAATGAACAGGCATTTAAGAGGTTTTGAAAAAAACAAACAAATCCGCATGCTGGAAAACCAACGCAAAGAAGCAATTAGCCAGGTACAATATAGATACGAAACAAGCAATCACCACAATGTTGGATTCGAAAAAAACGATCACCATCAATGGTAACCTGAGTTCAGATGCTTATTTTATAGTAGTAACAATTTAAAACAAACACAATGAAAAAATTAGTCGTAATACTTACAGCAATGGTGGCTTTTAATGCAGCCTCTGCGCAACAACATAATAATAGCAACTACAGAAATGATCCGTACGAAATGAATAACACAAGCCACAACGATCGCTACGGCAGCCAGTACCATGACTACGCTTACAATGAAAACAGCCGCAACAATGATGAGCATAACCGTGATCGTATGGACAGGCAATATGATGAAAGGAACAATGACTACAGAAATAACCGATCCATGGATAGCCGCGAAAGAGGCGGCCGTATGAACCAGGGAAGACAACAAAGAAGGGGTGCGTCATTCGGCACCGGCGTAACAATAGGAGCAGTTGCCGGAGTGTTGCTAGGCGTATTAATTTCTCACTAGTTTTACAAAACAAGTAATTAAAGGCTGGTACAATACCAGCCTTTTTTATAAATAGTTATTTCACTTTCCGTATACCATGGCGCTGGTTTACTGCTAAAAGTAGCAATTGCTGGCGCAACAGTTTATAGCCACTTTTTTAATACGCCATTGTTGCTATCGATCACCACAAGAGAAGAACCCGATCTGCAAATAAATCTTCACAAAAATGACCAACATATTTGTTTGTCCTGGTGCTACATTTTTACAAATAATTTTTCAGATATAATTTTTCCATTTAAGGAGAGCAATTTTACAACGTAGCTTCCTTTCGATAAATGACTGATCTCAATTTTTTGTCCGTCAACATAAGGGCTGACAATTTTTACAGTAACCCCATCTACGGAGACAATTTTAATTGCCTTTAAATCCATTGGATAGTCACAATAAACCTGAATGAACTCTCCTGAAGGGTTGGGTACAACCCTTAAACCTGCTTTGGTTTTGAATATCAATTTCCTGGTTTCAGAATAATCGTTTGTCCCATTTTTATAAATCATTTTCAGGCGATATAAAGCAGTTCCGCCAACGCCGTAATGTTTAAAACGATAGGTATGGTTAACACCTTCAGCAAACACCCTGGCTAAATCAATAAATGATGTACCCGCTCCGGCATATTGAACAATATAGCTATCCAAATTAATTTCGTCTGCAGCTTTCCATTGCAACACCGCCGCATTTGCATCTGTGGAACAATTAAAATACTCCAAATTAACAGTTACAACCTGCATCGGTGTTACCCGCATATTATCTGCCATAAAAATTACACCATAATCCTGGCAGGTGGGCGGGCGGCTGTCGTAATGCACCACAACGCTATCAAAACCCTGCTGAAAACTGCAACGCAGGGTATCAACCGGCCAGGTTCCAGGGTTGCTTGCCGTTTTAGTATTGGTGCCAACTAAACTACCATTCATGTAAGCCGTTACCCGCATGGTTGCCGCATCATCGCAGCCCAGTTCCTGGCAGGAATACATGATAGAGAAATCCGTAAGTTTTGTGTCGAATCGTACCAGCAGATCTGCAAGGAATATGCTGTTAGGGTAAATAACCCTGCCCGAAAACCCCTGTGGCGTAAAACCGAGGACGTTGGCATCTTGTATAGAATATCCCTGACCTGTACCGGTTAACCGGTCCGTGATGCCGTTAGCGGTTTGGCTGATTGGAAAACCTGAATGAAGCGGGGCATTATCAAAATCAAAAAGTACCGACTGTCCAAATGCAGTGGTAAAGAACCCGGCATATATGCAATGCACAACCATTGCAATTAAATGGCTGCAAATTCGTGATTTCATTTTCAATAATTATGAAGGTTTATAATTATTGTTTGAAAGTAGCAACGATGAGAAATCAAAACAATGACTACCATCACTCAGATTTGTAAATCCCGTCAGTCAAAAAACCTCTGCTCTGATACCCCGGCTGTAATCGTGCCATCCTGTGCCGGTTTAATAACACCGGCTTCTGTTGCAGCGTGGTAATTATTGCAGGTTGTTCAGCTGTATTTTCGCAAGCCCGTGTACAAAATAATGTTGAAGAACCGGTCCCGTATGCCCAGGTTGAACAAGGTTTTAAAAATCGCTGCACGGAATTATAATTCAAATATCACCTGCTTCGCATCATTTGCAGTTATAAATATTCGGCCCGGGCGTGAACATTCTTATTGCGGCCAATGCCATTCAGCCGGGTGTTAACTGCAATATAGTTTGATAAGTTATCCGTACCAACCTTACATACGCTATCACAACCGGTTAAAAAAATGATTACGGTAAGATTTGCTTTATTGTACAACTTTGCCGTAAATACTGTGTATGTTTACCCAGCTTTAGAATGATATCGCAGCCGGCCGCATTATAGCTACCCTGGAAATAATGTAGCCCAGGTGTTCTAAAAAATTTGCATGCAGCGAATTGTAAAAAATGATGTCAAAGTAGGTATTATAATTCACCATTATTATTAAAAAATAAACAAACTCTCATGAGAAAAATTGCAGTGGTCTTTACTGTACTTCTGTGCAGTATTTCTGCCGTGTTCGCCCAAAACACAGTCAAGGGCAGAGTAACGGATATGAAAGACGGTACTCCTATTGCAGGTGCCACAATTAAAGTAAAAGGAGAAAAGAAGTCCATTACATCAGGTGCTGACGGCTCGTTTGAAATTATTGTAAAGCCGGGAAGCGCAATAGAAATCAGCGAAGTAGGGCACAGCCCTCAAACAGTTCAGTATGATGGCTCCGGCGATCTGGATATAAAGATGACACAGGACACCAAGGCCCTGTCTGAATTAGTAGTAACCGCCCTCGGTATCAAAAGAGAAAAAAGAAATTTAACCTACAGTGTGCAGGAAGTAAGAGGAGATGCTATCGTTGCCGCAAAGCAGGATAACGTGGTAAATTCTTTGGCGGGCAAGATTCCAGGAGTTCAAATCACCAACTCGACCGGTATGCCGGGAAGTGCCTCACGTATTGTAATCCGCGGCGCAACTTCTTTAACTGGCGAAAACCAGGCCTTATTTGTTATTGATGGTGTGCCCATGGATAACGCAGAAACAGGTTCACCGGCTGCGGGCTCGCTCACAGCGGGTTCATCTGCCAACAGGGCGATAGACATTGATCCAAACATTATTGAATCAATTACTGTTCTGAAAGGTTCTGCTGCCAGCGCCATTTACGGTTCTTCCGGCGCCAGGGGTGTTGTTTTAATTACCACCAAAAATGGCGGGCTTAATAAAAAGGCACAGCTGAATTTTTCCAGTTCGTACAGCATTGACAATCCCATTTTACCAGGCTTCCAGGATAAATATGCACAGGGCCTGAATGGGGTTTATGTAGATGGCAACAATGGTCAGTTTGGTTCTGGTTCATGGGGACCGTTGATTGATACCTTAAAAGTAAACGGTGTACCGGTAAAAAAACATAACCAGGCGAAAGAGTTTTTCAGAACCGGCCATAGTTACGACAATACGGTAAGTGTAAGTGGCGCCGCCAACAATTCACGCTACTTCTTTTCTTATTCTTATTTAAAAGATGATGGTCTGATCCCCACTACCAGTTTAAACCGGCATGCTATTTTTGGAAAATTTTCCAACCAGGTGGCGGATAAACTCAACCTGTCTTTTCAAATGAACTACGTAAATACCGACAACCACCGCACAAACGAAGGTAACGGTTTGGGAAATCCATTGTGGACAGTATATGGAGCTCCTATTTCATGGGATCCTCTCCCCAGCACCAATCCTGATGGAACACAACGCTTGTACCGTGCTGCAAGAAATAACCCTACATGGCTGGTTAATAATACTGGTTTTCAATCCAACGTAAACAGGTTTATACCAGTAGCCGCACTTACCTATACTCCCTACACCTGGCTTACACTAACCGAACGACTGGGTGCGGATATGTACACCGACCAATCTGACTATCATGAAGCAAAGGGCATTGTAGGCGGTTTAAGTCCGGATGGCGGCGTGATTAACCGCAACGAAAACTTCAAGCAGTTTAACAATGATTTCATTGCCGATATACATAAGCAACTGACTTCAAAAATATATGGCTCTTTTCTGCTGGGAAGCAACCTGTTTTCAAAATCTGATCGGTTTGACCAGGCCACAGGTTTGGGATTAGGCATAGATGGCTTCTATAACATCAGCAATACTTCCAAACAAACATCCAGCAGCAACCTTTACAGGTATCGTAAAGTGGGATTTTATGCGCAGGCCAACCTGGAGTACGAGAAGCTGCTAACCCTCGCCTTAACCGGCCGGTATGATGGTACTTCCACACTGGCACAGGATAAAGCTTACTACCCTTACGGTTCAGCAGCGCTGGGCTTCATTTTCAGTGAATTAATGCATGATAAATCCTTCTTAAGTTTTGGTAAAATAAGGGCTTCTTATTCACTGGTAGGCAGTGATAATATCGGGCCTTATGCTTTAACAACGCCTTACTCTTCAGCCGTTGTTTCCAATATCACGTTCCCCTACAATGGCCAGACAGGGTTTTTATTAAATACAACCCTGGGAAGCAATAAGCTGAAAAATGAATCATTAAAAGAAATGGAAATTGGCCTTGATCTGAAATTCCTTAAAAACAGGTTGTCTTTTGAGGGATCTTATTTTAAACGTACCAGCTCCGACCTGCTGGCGCCAATCCAGATTGATCCTGCCACAGGTTTTACCAATGCCAATTTAAACGTAGCAACCATTGAAAACAAAGGATTCGAATTGTTACTTAGCGGTATACCCATTAAAACAAAAGATGTAACCTGGGAAATAAACCTCAATTTCAGCCGCATCCGCAACAAGGTGATTGACCTTGGTCCGGGCTTAAACTCTTACCAGTTTGGTGGCTTTTCAGGAGGCGGTGGTATCTATGCCTTTAAAGACCAGCCTTACGGCGTTATTTTTGGCTCAAGATATAAGCGGAATGCTGCCGGCAGAATTTTAGTGGATGATGACGGAAGAGCAATACTGGATGACAATAACGGACCAGTAGGCAACACCAATCCGAACTGGACAGCAGGTTTTTCCAACACCATTACTTATAAAGGATTTTCTTTCAACTTCGTTTTTGATGTAAAGAAAGGTGGCGATCTCTTCAACTTTGATGAACATTACAACTGGTTTTACGGTACTCCCAAAGCTACAGAAGACCGCAGCCCAAGACTAATAAACGGTGTACGGGAAAGCGACGGAAAAGAAAATACAACGCAGATCTCAGCCCAAACTTATTTCAGGGATTTAAGCGCTATCGACGAGGCCGTAATTGAAGATGGAACGTATGTGAAGTTGAGAAATGCGGGTATTTCCTATACGCTGAGCCGCGCCAAAATGGGCAGGTTTCCTTTCAGTGCTTTAACATTTACCGTAGCCGGCAGAAACCTCTGGATATACAAACCACATTTTTACGGATCTGATCCTGAGGCAAACCTGCAGGGCGGTGGTAACGGCCAGGGCCTGGTGAATTATATGGTACCTACAACCCGTTCAATCAGTTTTGGTTTAAAAGCTACATTTTAAAAAACAAGCAACATGAAAAAAATTAATTTCCTCATACTATTTGTATTTTTTATTTCCGCGAATGGTTGTAAAAAATTCCTGGATGTAAATAAAAACCCCAACAATCCCACGGAGGTTCCGGAATCTATTTCACTGCCCGCAGTGGAAACAGTAATTGCTACCGAAATTGTGGGAGGCAATGTAACTTTCGGCGTATCCACTACCACTTCGTACTGGACACAACAGCTGGCATTGAACCAGGAGCAGCCGCAGATTGATGGGTACAAGATTACAACAGACGGAGTAGACTGGTATTTTTTATACCCTACCATTAAGAACCTGCAGTTGTTAAGCAGCAAAGCAGTAACCAATAGCAATTACGCATACGCTGGCATTGCTGAAGTATTGTCGGCTTATACCATGGGTATTATTACCGACCTGTGGGGTGATGTGCCTTATTCGCAGGCGTTAGCCTCCGACAATATCCGTCCGACTTATGACAAGCAGGAAGACATCTATAAAGGCCTACAGGCACAATTAGATAAGGCAATTGAATACTTTGGTAAACCAGCAGGATTAGCACCAGGTTCAGATGATTATATTTATGCCGGTGATATGGATAAATGGAAAAAGTTTGCCTATACCCTTAAAGCAAGATATTACATGCACCTTACAAAGGCGCCAGGCTATACCGCTGCTGCGCAGGCAGACCTTGCGCTGGCCGCTTTGCAAAACGGGTTTGGCAGCAATGCTGATGAAGCATCATTTGCCTACCCGGGAACTTCCGGAAATGAAAGTCCATGGTTCCAGAACACCTTATCCGGCGCCGGTGGTGTAGTGCTATCTTCCACATTGATAGACTCCCTGGTTGCACGCAATGATCCACGATTGCCGGTAATAGCTGCTGAAGCTGCCACAGGTGGCGGGTATCATGGAAGGATAATCGGTACTGGTGCCAATCCCGACCCCGACGCATATTCACGCATCAATGATTTTTATGCCGGTGCGGCAGCCAGTGTGTATATATTAACTTATACTGAAGCGCTGTTTCTTAAAGCCGAAGCTACTTTAATCAAAACCGGATTCAGCGATGCACAACCTATTTACCAGGCGGGTATTAAGGCACACATGACCAAGCTGGGACTCAATGCCAGCTCTCCCGCTGTAGCAGCTTACCTGGTAAAAAGAGGTACGTTGACAGCCGGCAATGCATTGCAAAGAATAATGGAAGAAAAATCGCTGGCTAACTTTTTATCCGTTGAAAATTACAATGACTGGAGGCGCACTGGCTTCCCTTTGTTAACCCCGGTGCAACACAGTTATTACCCTGCCATACCGGTACGTTTTCCTTATCCTTTAACATCCATTACCAGCAATCCTCAACCTCAGCAGTCTGCTACTGTTACCACGCCTGTTTGGTGGGATAATTAATATTTTTTAGTACTACTGTAAAGAGGCGCTTTGTTACACAAAGCGCCTCTTTATTTTTTAATAGAAAGCGTTGGGAAAGCAAAAGAAATGTACAACAGCAACAGCTGTCAGCAATTCGATACTTTGTATAAAATACAGTCAACAATCGCCGCTCTATTTCGTCATGCTATAGCTGAACTGTTCGCCAATGGCCGCGTCGTAACTGGTAATAAATATACTCGATAATTTGATGTCAGGAAATACTGCCGGACAACACTCTTCGCCATCCTCCTCTTAACTGGAATGCCTTTTGAAGCTGCAAAATAAAAAGTTTTGTTTAGTATCAAACGGGGTAACATGATCTTCTGTAATACACCGGATCTTGTCAAAACCATTGTGTAGTTCTGCTGCTAATTGCTCTTCATTGTATTGCCTTACTTGCAGTCCGCTGCATTTCTCCGGGCCGTTTTCGGAGAAAGTGCCGATGGTTAAAAAGCCATTCACCGCGTTTTTCGCTATGTTGATATATTGAGCGATTTGCTCACCGGTTGTTAAAAAATGAAAAGTCGCCCGGTCGTGCCAAACATCAAAAGTGGTGTTGGGTTTAAATTCCGTGATGTCACTAACTATCCAGTTAATTTTTTTAGCCTTATCTCCCAGCCTTTTTTTTGCTTTTTCAAGTGCCTGGGCCGAAATATCGAGCACCGTTATATTTTCAAAACCTTCGTCCAGCAAATAGTCGGCAAGTTTACTGTCGCCTCCACCAATGTCAATAATTTTGGCAGTTTTCGGTAACCCGAAAGAATGTATAAAGTTCAGTGAAGTTACAGGGATGGCTTGTGTCCAGCTTACCTGGCCGGCATCTTTAGTTTTATAAATGGTATCCCAATGATTTTGTGTTGTATTACCCATATTATAAAGTTCTGAAGAAAAACACTTTTCCTGTGTTACAAAAGTTGCACTTGGGTTACATGATATCTTTTTATGCAGTTAACTACAGCGGGTAACATCCGGATAAGAAAGATTGCACCAACCAGTACCCTGTGGAAATGCAATGCCGTAAACACAATACATGGTTAACCGCGTGCTGGTTACAATAGTGTTACCTCCTGTTTCGCAAAATAATAGCTCACAGCTTCCTGGACCGCCTGCAGAGAACTATACCTGGGCTGATAGTTAAGTAATAGTTTTGCCTTTTCAATGCTTCCATTAGGGCTATGGGTAATATGGTCCCATGTAAGTTCTGCATCTCTTTGGCTGACTGTCGTCTTCCATTCTTCCCAGGGTTTAAAACAAAGGTTGGCTTCCTGCCCGAACCATTTTGCCATCGCAATGGCAAAGCCTCTCAAAGTAATTGCCTGCTCAGAAACAATATGAAAAGATTCGCCGATACAGCGCTGCCTGTAGTCTATCGCATGCAGGAAGGCTTGCGCTACATCATCCGCATGCACATGGTGCAGGGTTTCCATCCCCTGGTTAGGTAAGGTAACTGATTCGCCTCTTGCTAATTTCACGAATATTTCCGGATCCAGGTTCCCGGCAGGATTGATGGGCAGCCACCCCGGCCCAGTGATATGCCCGGGGTGTAATATTGTAACCGGAAAGCCCTGCCGGCGGCAAACGGACAGCAGGTAAGATTCTATTTCGGCTTTGTTAATACCATATTCATCTATGGGCTTTTGCTCCTGGGTTTCCTTCGCCGGCACCAGTTCGCTGTGCCCATGCACCCACATTGTGCCACAGTGTATAAATTGCTGCACCTCCCCCATCAGTGCTTCTGTAAGCATTGTAGCACTTGCCTGCGTAAAACAAATCAGGTCAATTACAACGTCGCCCTGCAACGCTTTAATAGCTGTACCAAAGGTTCCGCCTGTTTCAGCTTCCGGCCGGTCGATTAGAACATGCCTGACAAACTTCCAAAGCGGGTTTAAACTATAGGGCACACTTTTTTGCCGGCTGACACAAGTGACTTCGTGACCTGCTACTACCAACAGGGGAACTAAATAAGTGCCTATGTGGCCGGTGCCACCGATGACTACAACTTTCATTTTTACCTTAATTTGCTTTGATGCCATGATGAAAACAAAGCATACACCCAATACGTTTTTAATTTGCTTTAGCAGTGCTTTTTAACTATCACAACGGGAGTTTGTGGCAGTTAATACCGATATCAAATATCACTGTTAATAATTACATAGTTCATCAAATTCTGCGACAATTTCATGCTCATCTTATAAGCATCATATTCTTTAAAGCTTTTTATTTTAGGAGTGAAAAACAAATCACATCTTCATCAAAGCCGGATAAAACCGCAGGTACACTTCAAAAGCCATCGGATTTTTGCCGTATAAATTATTCAGCTTGTTATCTGCATGGTAGAACGTAAACTGGCTGCCCCCGGCTATTTTGGTTTTTCCAATCTTCAGCAGGTCGTAATTAAACCCGAGGCTAAAAGCGTTTACAGGAAAAACAGCACTGTGTCCATAGATCGATTCATCGAGATTTAATTCTTCCACTGATTTTTGAACATACTCATACCTGCCATGAATGGCAAGTTTGTTGCGGAGCCATGAAGCTTCCAGCAATAAAGCATTTTCACCAACGTGGCCTTTTATTTTGTTTTGCCCCCAAAGTGCAACGGCATTCAACCAGCCGCTACCCGGCAAAGGCAAACTGTAAATGGCAGAAGCTGTAGTACGGTTGACGTCTTCGCTTGCATGCAACTCTTCCGGGCTTTTTATAAAACCATGCGATACCTGCAAAGCCCAGTTTTTGGAAGGGTTGTACGATAGTCTGCCGCTCCAGCTGTCAAAACGTGGCTTATCAAAATCAAAACGTTTATCATTCGGCTCCCTCCCGGTAAATGAAGAACCTTCCAGTTTAATATTACCCAAACGAACACCCAGCGTTGCTACGCCGAACGTAACGTGAGTGGCATCAGCCCAGTGGTGAGAAAGTGGCGCATCGGGATTGTATAACGCAGACGGGCGGTGCATAAAGGCAACCGGACCCAGCGCAGGTTCGCCAGGATAAGCCAGGTAAATAAACACGTCGGCTTTTTTTGAAAGCGCCTGTGCATAGCTTACAGACAGCTCAGAAAATAAGTCGTGCGGATGTTGCCTGTCGACAATGGGCTTGCCTTTATAAGCTTCGCCGCTTTGAAACAACAACGGATAACCACCACCGCCCATCGTGACGGCATCCAGCGAAAGCATAGTATTGAAATGCAACAACCCGTTGTTGCCTGCTTTTCTTTGGCCCATCCACATCAGCCAGTTCGGGGCATCCACTTTATCGCCACCCCTTACCCCTTTGTTTGAAAAATCCTGGTTGTTGTACCTGAGAAAAAGGTTGTAATGCAGCATGTGCATCCATTTTTTTTTATGATACATATTGCCATACATCGGTGAGGCATCCGGCAGCCACCCTGTACCGGAGCCATTTCGACTCATGGGGAGGTGTAGCGAAAAAGCATGGCTCATGTTGCCCATATCCATGTCATCGTCCATCATCGTATGGTCTTGCTCCATCATTGTATCCATTTCCATTGGCATTGTATCTTTAGCTGTATGCTTCGGAGTATCCTTCATGGGCATGGGATGTTGCTGCGCAGTTGACGCCAGGACCATCAAACAAAATAGTACAGTGAACCCAATTAATTTTTTCATGTATCGTAGTTTGTTTTTCATTACAGTTTATAAAAGTGAAACAAGCAAGCCGGCACTCATTGCTATCATCAGTGCGTCTTCAATAATGGTAACGCTACTCATTGGTAAATTGAAAACCGCTCCCAGGCACGCACATTGTATTTTTCTTTTATTGAATACGCTTTGCAATACCCCTATAATACTTACTCCCATAACAATTAGTGTTCCTGAATTGGTGATGAATGGCTGAAAGTTCAGGGCATATGCGATACCCAGCAACAGCTCAATAAAGGGGTAAATAAAACCCCATAGTCTCATTCTTTTTGCTACAATATCATACATCGCATAACTATCGGCAAAGCCGCTCAGGTTCAGCATTTTGAAGAATGAAAATGTGAGAAAGAAGCCTGCCATAAAAACATTCATTCCCTGCATTTGATTAAACCCGCCCTGTGCAGTAGCTGCAATTAATGCGACGGTTGTGATATAGCCAAAAATTAGCAAGAGAGGTTTGTATGCAGCCAGCCAGCTTTTTGTCTGTTCCGCAGTTTCGTTGTGTTCCGTTTCAGCTATTGCATATTTTTTGTCAAGTGCCTGTTGAAGAACAGCAAGTGGAATATGCTGGTCCATACTGATAACTGCTGTTTGCTTTTCTTTTGAAACTTCAACGGCCGTAATATTGGGCAGCTTCAGCAGACTGCTTTTTACATTGGCTTCGCAATGACCGCAGGTCATGCCCGTAACTTCATATGTATGTGTCATAATTGATTATTTTGACACAAAGTTAGTCTGGGCTGCAGGGCTGCCTGTTACGGAATTTTGTATTTGATTTATAACATTTACAGGTCTTCTATATTCTGCCTTTTATTTTCTTTAAGCGATTTAAAATAGCTGGGTGTAAAGCCGGTTATTTTTTTAAACTGGTTAGATAAATACGCAACGCTGCTATAGCCCAATTGATCAGCGATTTCAGAAATTGTCATTTCATCATACACCAGTAATTCCTTAGCCTTTTCAATGCGTTGATGAATGAAATATTTTTCAATGGTAGTGCCTTCAACTTCTGAAAACAAGTTGCTTAAATAATGGTAATCCTGGTGAATTTTAGAGGTGATAAAAGCTGACAGGTTGGTGTGCAGGTCGTTGTCTGAATGATGTACCAGTTCAACGATGGCATTTTTTATTTTTTCGATAGTCTTACTTTTTTTGTTGTCTATCAGTTTAAACCCAACCGCTTTTAAAGCCGTATCCAGCTGGAGTAACTGATCTTTTGATAATTCGTTTTCAATTTCAACTTCGCCCAAATCAACTGATAGTGGACGATGTCCCATAGTTTCCAATTGCGCCTTCACCATCATTTTGCAACGGCTGCAAACCATGTTTTTTATGTAGAGTTTCATATTTTATTCATCTTGTTGTACCCGCGAAAGTTAACAGGGCAATACTTTATATCTAAGTGATATAGCTGCATTATTTCATCAGAAATTGTCCGGATATTTTGCGTACAGTTCAGGAAACATAAGCTTCAAATCATCACTCTCTTCTGTCCATTCTTTTCCGGTTGTGTACTGGTTTTCTTCAAATGCAGAGGGGATGTCCTGCCCCGTCATCTCCTGGAAAACAGTGGAAGCAACATAGCCCAAACCTTCCCAGTCAACCTCCTCTATTTTATCTGTGTTAACTTCTACAAGGCTTTCCGGATCTTGAATCGTTTTATAATAAAAGGCTTTGCCTTGTCCTATTACCCATTCCCTGAAATCGTTAAAACTGTCGTCACTACAGCCGCCATGGATAATATAAATGGCACCCCAAAGCTCCCACGTATTTGCCCGGCCCCTGAGATAACGAAACCGGTTGTCAAACAACATAATGTCTCCGGCGGTTAGCTTACCCAATTCGTCCGCCAGCGCTTTCTGTTGTTGTTCATAGTCGCTACCTGACTTATCTTTTGTTGTTTGGATAATTTTCCAGAATGGATCTTCATCCATTAATTGATCTGAGGAAGTAAAGCTGGTGTCTTCGGGCAGCTCAACGTTTGAGCCTTTCTTTGTTCCGCCAAAAAGTTTGTCAAATAGTCCCATAACTAACTTTATTTATTGTAATGTACCACTTGTTTAGGATGAAGGGTTCCACATTTCGTCACCTCATCTTCTTTCATACATATTTTTTCAGCTGCTGATAATTAGTAATTACATTTTCGCCTGGCAGGCTTTCATTTTCCCCAAGATAGTCATACAAAACGGTAGCAATACCCAATTCTTTTGCTGCTTTTATTTCTGAATGCAGGTCATCACCAATAACCAAAACCTCATTGGGGGTAAGATTATACCGCAACATAATATCCTTAAAAAAATTCTTTTTTGTCAGCGAAGAAGCAATCGGATCAACAATGATTATTTCTTCAAAATGATCTTTAATATTCAGGTGATCAATTTTACTCAGCTGCAACTTTTTAAATCCGGTTGTTACTAAAAATTTCAAACAGGTTAATTTTGTAGTCAACGCATAATCATCAAAAGGAGCTATTGTGTCATCATAAGTAAGTTCGGTTAGCAATTTCAAACAGGTAGTTGTCAGTGCATCGCTGAAGGCATACATCTTTGCTACTACCTGGAATGGCTTTCGCATAATCTCCGCTTTTATTTCGCCCATTGTGCCTTGATAATTCCCATCATTCTCAATGGTTCTAAAAAGTGACTTGAATAGTTGATCACCTATAGCCGCAACCGGGTAGATGGTATTGTCAAGATCAAATATGATTGCTTTTTTTGTCATGGCTAAATTATTTACCTGCTGCCATTAACCGATAATGAGCAATACGGACAGGTGGCATAAACATGAAGCAGTGTGCTATCAGGCATGGATTCCGGGAAGAGCAATGATTGTTTATATATATGCCTGAGAAGAAATTTGGTTACCTTCTCAATATCTTTTCCATCGCTTTTCCTTTGGCTAATTCATCGATGAGCTTGTCAAGATATCGTATCTTTTGAATCACTTTGTCCCCGATGTCTTCTACCCGGTATCCGCAAATAACACCAGTTATTTTTGAAACATTTTCGTTCATCGCAGGAGCTCCGGCAAAAAATGTTTCGAAATCATTTCTACTGTCAATTTGTTTTTGTAATGTTTCTTTGTTGTAACCTGTTAACCAAAAAATAACCGCATCAACCTCATCCTTCGTACGACCTTTTGCCTCCGCTTTTTTTATGTATAAAGGATAGACACTGGCAAAAACAAGTTTATATATTCTATTCTTGTCCATTGTAGCATTGTTTAAAAATCAAGCCAGGTTAATGTTCAGGTCTTAACACAGCCGGGATATTACTTTCGTCCGCACAAAACCCTGTGCTGAATTTATAACTAAAAATTCAATATTCTAATTGCAATTTAAAGTTACCCGTTAATCCGGAACTAAATACTGGCTTGCTTTGGTTAAAGCCAAGGCCTCAATTCAATAATACCAAATGTTGGCAGCACGCTATTCTTTAAGTTGTTTTATTTTTTCAAAATACCCCATTACTTTTTTTTCAGTTTTAAACTGTAAAATAGTGTGTGCTTTAAAAAGTTCAGTTCTAAGTTGCCTGTAAACTGAAACTGCATTTTCTAAACTATCCAAAAGTGATGCTCTTGTATAGCCGGGTATTGTAGCTTTTAAATCTTCCAGGTCTTTGTTTGAAATTTGAGTTTCTATTTTCCTGACACCTCTTGGTAAATTGTTGTTTTTAATGTGTAGCAAAGGGCCTAATACCACCATTCTTAAAAAACCCAAAAAGTCAAATGCTTCTAATAGTTCACCACGTCCGATTTTCAAAAGTGCGTAGTGTATCCAAATCCAAAAACGGTCTTCAATCCATTGGTCGTCCGGGTAAGGAAATTGAAATTCTGTCTGTTCAATAATTTGTTGTAATTGATTGTTTGTATCCAGCAAAATTACTGGTTGCTCAATTCTATGTTTAAATTCTTCACGTGTCAAAAACTTGATATCAACGTGCAACAATGGGTTATCGTATAAGCAAATTAAAACCCTTGGCTCGCCAACGTGTTCCCCTGTGAATCCGGTTAAAAGCTGTCCAAACTGGCTGGCATATCCAAGCATTTTATTCTTGTCGGCTGAAATTTTTTCCTTGGTTACCACTATGAGGTCAAGGTCTGAAAACTCATCAAGTTCATCGGTAAGCCACGAACCTGCAACGGCTAAACCAATAACTGAATTGTCTGTTTTTAAGATTTCTTTTACCCTGTTTGCAAAATCTACTTGTAGCATCTTCGTCCTGCTTTGAATTTAAGGCTATGTCACTTTATGTTGGCGCTAACAACTCAATGGATGGTATTGCACGCAAGTAAAATAAAAAAAACTGAAATTGAAAAGTATTTCTTTACCATTGGCAATCCTGTTTGTTAACCGGGCAATGCACCACCATCATGCTGTATTTACTTCATTGCAGCAATCGTATAATTGCTGTATACAGCAGCCGGTTGTTGTTACTGATATTCAAATAATGCCAGGTCGTTCTGCTGTCAAAAAAATAGCAAGCCATTCGCACAAGGCTGTCGTCTCCCGGCGTATATGCCGGAAGGATGGCTACTTTGATAAGCCGTCAATTTATTTTAACAAATAAAAATTTGCAGCAGCGTTTACGTCTGCACCAGCATCCAGTCTGCATTGGACGACTGATGCAGCAAACACATCATTGAAAGCAGCACACCAACACACAGCGTTTGCCGCAGTTGGCATTGGTTTTGATTTTAGCAGCATACAACCAACCTCATGACTAAAAAACTACTATTGGTACTGGCGCTGATTACAGGCAGTATCGCATTTAAAGCTGCAGCCCAGGTTCATATTAATGTAAATATTGGCGTTCGTCCGGCATGGTGCCCCGTTGGGTATGAGCAGGCAGCATACTATTATATGCCAGATATTGACGCTTACTATGATGTACCGCAAAGACAGTTCATTTACCTTCAGGGTGGTGACTGGATTTTCGGTGCCTCCTTACCTGATCGTTATTGCAATTATGATTTGTACCGATGTAACAAAATAATGATCAACCAGCCAAGGCCTTACCTGCGGAACGATTATTACCGCCGGAGATATGGCGGCTATCGTGGCTACGAAAATGAACGTTTTGTAAGTTATGGGCGCAACGAAAGATACCGTGAGGAGCGGGAGCGTCCATACGAACGCAGGTGGGTTAACAACGATGGCTACAACCGTGGCTACGGCCGGGATTGGCACGAGCGCGGGCGGCACAATGGTCATCGCAGGGATTAACAACATGGATTACCTTTCATTATATAAAGGTCAATTTTTCCACTTGCGAAAAATTGACCTTTTTTATTGGCTGCAATCGAGGGATTGAAATAAATAAGCTGCAATATGCAGGGAGTTTGTTGTCCTGTTAGACTAAAACGCTTTTATCAGTTGTTGGCACTTTTTAGAAAATCAGTAATTTTTTCAACATCAGTTTTGGTAAGGTTAGCCCTTATTTGCATGTGTGTACCAACGATATCCCAGTTATCGTTATTTAATTCACCCGGGGCCGGTGCATTGTGGCAACGGTTACAGTTTTCTCCCCACAACTGTGCGCCCGATTTGTTGGCTACTTTAGCTGATACATAACAACCGGTTAATAAACTGGTTGCTAAAATAACAATGCTGAATACCGCGAATATTATCAATATTTTTTTCATACAATTTTTTTTAGGAATTAAAAACCAAATACAACAGAAGCATAGAATGTTTTAGGCTCATCGCTTTTAGACTGATATGCCAGCTTTATAAGACTGTTCCAGTGCAGCCAGTAATCAACCGCAAACTCATTGGAAGTTACAGCGGCTCCGCCCCATGGGGCGTTTACAGGTCGTTTATAATTGGAGTACCTGTAGGCAAATTCCAGGTTTCTGAAAAAAGTATTGTCAACCAGCGCAGGCCTCAAACTCCCTGATAAATACCAGGCCCTGGGTGAATTGGCAAACAAGTATTTTGTTACGCCATCGGCGGCCAGGTAAGCTGCGTTGGCGCCTGTTTTCTGGTGCCTTAATTCACCCGTAATACGCAGCGTACTTTGCAGGGCACTAATATTTTGGTACCAGTTAAGATCTACCGCCTGCATATCCAGGCTTACGTTCTCATTTTCAGTACCCGCGTCGCCGGTTTTTGCTTTATGCTGAAAAGAAAACCCCAACTCAAGATTAGATGCTGCCAATGGAACAATAGCAATCCTTCCGCCCACCGCCAGGCTGTTATTATTGGCTGTATAAGCTTCGTAATCAAACTGCCCGGCATTTAATGTATCCGTTAATAAATGAGGCCCGTTCACAACATAGCAATCGTACAAAATTTTAATGTCGCCAAAAGGCAAAGCACCCAGGGCACCAACACCGGTTTCAACGGAGGCACCAATACCGCCATCACCAAAGCCTGTGGGATTAGATGAAAAGCGGTTTATAAAACCTTCGGCAAGCCGCCCGCGGTAAGCGCCGAATTTTGGTAAAAATCTCCCTGCATGCAGAGTGAGGTAGGGGTTTACGGTATAGCACATATTGGCGTATTCAAGGCCAAGGTCTGCACTGCCGCCGCCGGTTTCAATTTCCATTTCCGCTTCTATAAAAAGCCTGGGCGAAATACGCCATAAAAAAATGGGTTTAAAGTTGATTTCACCAAAACCTTTAGCAGCGCTGTTGGAAATATAGCTTGCTTCCGCATTACCATAAACAGCAAATTTATTTGAACCGGGAGATGCCTTTGCAACGGCAACATTGACGGAATCCTGAGCCTGAGCTGATACGCACGATAACAGCAGGAGCACAATAGCCGGAATTATCTGTCTCATATATTTTGTTTTAGTTGTTTATTTTTTTACAAACGTTCTGATGTAGCTGATCAATTCCCAGCGCTGTTTTTCGGTTAGCGTAGTTTTGTAGGATGGCATCGGATTATGCCCCTCACTCATTTCCCAAAAAAGTGCACCATCCGTTTGGTTTTGTATAAAGGTGGAAGTATGGTCTGCAGGCTTTATCGCTAAACCTGCAGCGGCAACACCATCGCCTTTGCCCTTGCTTCCATGGCAGGGCATACAATACGTAGTGTATATTGTTTTAGCCTCCTTTAAAGTTGCCGCATCTGGCACAACCGGATTTTTTACCGCATCTGCAGATTTTGGAGCGATCCATTTGCCACCCTTTACCTGGGCCTTTGAGATAACGGCAAATAATAAAAACAAAATACTGATGGTTAACCGCAGCTGTAATAAAGCAAAACGGCTTTTGTTAAATTTGTAAGGCAGCATAAATTTATTTTTTTATAAATCTACTCCTGATACCAGCCTTTGCCAATGACTTTTTTACAGCATACAAATGATTGGTATCATGTTTAAGATGCCTTCAGCGGGATCAATTGATGCAATAACAATTGGTTAACAAAACACCCTTGACATTTAAGGAAAAAAAATAAACCATCAAAGTATAAATAATTTTCGCAATGCCATAGCGTTGTAAGGCAGAATGATAAATTTATCAGTTGGAAATTTGTAAAAACCTTCTGCTAAAACGGAAGCTGCCCAACGGGCTGATGGATCCATTATGCCATTCAAGCACAATGCAATTTGCATTGTTGACACGCAATAGGATTCGAAAGAATCAGCCAATGCTAAAACCAAGCCGCCCAAGAAAATATACCACACGAATACGTTCCGGCCATATGTGTCCTGGAAACAGAAAGTGCGCAGGAGGCGTCCGTATTTTAGACAACTATCCCTTTTACGGAACTGTTCACTTTAAAGAAAAGCTGCCAATAAATGGTCATCATGCGGCGGAACTTTACTACCCCACCAGCCGCATTTACAGGCGTTTTTACTTAGTTATTCTACAGTAAAGCAGGTTGCAGAATTCTAATTTGCAACTGCGTTCGTACCGTTACATCAGCCGTTGTAATTGTACCTCGCAGCATTTAATCCGACGCATAAAACTACCATTTATGAAACAGCATCATTACATACCATTTTGTTTCGTCCTGCTTTTACAAAACTTCTCTATACAAACAACTACAGCCCAAATTTGCCAGAAGGAAAGTAGTCAAACCGATTTTTTAGCAGGCACTGCTTACAATGTTGATCTGTTGAGCAGCCCCGGAGATATTACTTTACCGGCATTGGTTATAGACCAGCAAAACGCCTTACTAAGCAATACCGGTACAGCGCTTACGCCCACCAGTTATGGCGGACAAACATTTACACCTGCTGTCAGCGGCAGCCTTGCCAAAATTGCAGTTAGCCTTTTCTGTAGCAGTTGCACGGGCACTACCCCCGATCTTGTTGTTGAAATAAAAGCTACTGCGGCGGCAAAGCCAACTGGCACAGCCCTGGCAACCGGAACCATTGCAGGTTTTAATTCAGGGACCGCTGTAGATGCGGTTGCTAATTTTACAAGTCCGGCTACCTTAACTGCGGGCACTATGTATGCCATTGTAATTCATCCGTTGGCAAAACCATCTGCAGGCAGTTATGCCATTCAACGCAGCACCGGTGATGTATACGCAGGGGGAACAAATATCTGTGGATCCTCTTCCGGCACGGTGTGGTCAATACCCCTAACGCCCGGCTCTACTGATGTACGTTTTAAAACTTACATGGTAAACCCCAACCCCATTTCCGGCGATTTTACATCACAGTTGCAGGATGCAGGCACGTTATTAACATTCAGCGGCCTGGGATTTACCGCTGCCAAACCTGCCGGAACAGATATAAAATTTCAGGTAGCGGCCAGCAACCACAGTGCAGGACCTTTTACATTTGTTGGTCCGGATGGCACCGCCTCCAGCTATTTTACCAACAGCAACGCTTCACTTTTACAGTTTACCAATGTGCAGTATATTCAATACAAAGCGTACTTAACTGCCTCTAACGGCTATGCTTTACCCATAGTAAACGATGTAAACATTTGTCATTTGACCACCATGGCTGTTAAATGGCTGGAGGTGTCTGGCGATATAAACGATCAGCACCAGGCTGCATTAAACTGGACCATACAGGAAACCAATACCGACCACTACATTGTACAAAAAAGCGCCGACGGTAAACGGTTTATCAATGTTGGTACTGTTGCCAGCAAAGGGGATGGTACAAAAAGATATGCCTTTACAGAGGCTGTGGAAGGCAACGATGGCCTTTTGTTCAGGATACAGCAGGTAAATAAAAATGGAAGTTCTTCCAACTCACCCGTTAGCAAAATACTTCCACGTGTGTTAAATAGTGTGACGGTTTTCCCTAACCCTACAGATGGCTTCGTAAGACTGAGCACAGGTGCGAGCCTGTTAAACACAAAAGCCATACTTACCAACTGCGATGGTAAAATAATGCTTGGTTTTGCTATTCAATCTACTTCGTATGTATTGAATTTAAGCAGTTTTCCTGCCGGCATTTATATCTTAAAACTGGCCAATGGCACTTCTCAAAAAATAATTAAAAGATAACGGAACCGGGCTTTCTTGTCCTGATAATCCAATGCCCCTCACCCCGGCAACAAATGGTGGAGCCGTTGGAAACTGAATGCCTTGTTTAAAAATTTATTGAACAATTTTTTGTGGGTTTACAGAGCCGCTTTGTTGGGATGCAAGGCGGCTTTTTTTGACCTGTTGTTTGCATTGTACAATAACAGGCAGGCAATTTGCTGCCCCATACTCTATGCATTGTTTGAATTATACAATCATTGGTTTGAAAACAGCAATCGCTGCCTTCAATGCCTGTCGTAGTTTTGCAGCACAATCATTTGCCCACCGGGGCGGCAACATTCATCATTTAAAAATTAACGCAACATGAAGTATAACCTGCTTGGCACTACCGGCCTGAAAGTATCTGAGCTTTGCCTGGGCACCATGACCTTTGGTGGTAAAGGCATGTGGACCGCTATTGGCACGCTGCCTCAAACCGAAGTTGACACCATTGTAAAAAAATCGGTAGATGCCGGCATTAATTTTATAGATACAGCCAACGTGTACAGCGAAGGCCTCAGCGAACAACTCACCGGCCAGGCCATCCGCAACCTGGGGCTGCACCGCGACGAGCTGGTAATCGCCACCAAAGTAAGGGGTAAAATGGGCGAAGGGCCTAACCAATCGGGCCTTACACGTAAACATATTTTGCAACAGGCAGATGAAAGCCTGAAAAGACTACAACTGGATTACATTGACCTGTACCAGATACATGGCTTTGATGCGATTACGCCATTTGAAGAAACCCTGCATGCGCTGGATACACTCGTGAATAGTGGAAAAGTACGATACATCGGCTGCAGCAACCTGGCCGCCTGGCAACTGATGAAGTCGCTGGGTATAAGCGAGCGGAAAGGATATGCTAAATTTGTATCATTGCAGGCGTACTACACCATTGCCGGCCGCGATTTGGAAAGAGAACTTGTACCACTGTTAAAAGATCAGCAACTGGGCCTGATGGTGTGGAGCCCGCTGGCGGGTGGATTTTTAAGTGGCAAATACACCCGGCTACAAGGTGCGGAAGACGGGCGGCGTGCAGCCTTTGATTTTCCGCCAATTAATAAAGAAAAAGCCTATGATATTATAGATGTGATGCAGGCAATTGCCACCACTAAAAATGTATCGGTGGCCCAGGTTGCACTGGCGTGGTTACTGCACCAGCCGGTGGTAAGTTCTATCATCATTGGTGCTAAAAGGCCTGAGCAGCTGGATGAAAATATCAAAGCAACAACGGTATCCCTTGACGCAGATGATCTGATAAAACTGGATGCTGCAAGTAAATTAAACCCGGAATATCCCGGTTGGATGCTGGAAAGACAGGGTGCCGACCGAAAAGCATAAATCTAAAAAATAAAGATGCCAACAACAGAAACACTGGAAGATTTTTACAGGCAAAAATTCAATCAACTTCCCCCGGGGCCGCAGCAGGACCCGGGGCATTTCAATGTGTTCCGCATAGAAGATAGTGTGGGCTTAGGCAAGCCGCCTATGCAATACAGCCGCAGGGAGTTTTACAAAATCTCTTTGGTGAGGGGGCACCAGCGCTATCATTATGCAGATAAAAGCATTGAGGCGGAAGGCACTACGTTGCTGTTTTTTAATCCTACAGTGCCGTATAAAATGGAACAGGCAGGAGGCCCGCCAACAGGACGCTTTTGTATTTTTAAAGATGCTTTTTTTACCGAGCATATACGTGGCAGCCTAAAAGACCTGCCCATGTTTGCCCCCGGTGGTAAACCAGCCTATATGCTGGATAGCCACCAGGACCAATACATCAATGCGGTGTTTGACAAGATGCTGGATGAGATCAGCAGCGGTTACCGTTTTAAGTACGACCTGATACGCAACTACATCATGGAGATTGTGCATTATGCATTGAAAATGGAGCCAGCGGAAAATTTATATGAGCATACAGATGCCAATGCGAGAATCACCGCGGTGTTTACTGAGTTACTGGAAAGGCAGTTCCCCATTGAATCACCGGCGCAGCAGTTTAGTTTGCGCAGTGCGAAAGATTTTGCACGGCAGCTGAACGTACATGTAAATCATTTAAACAGGGCCATCCGCAACACTACCGGTAAAACCACCACCGCACATATTTTTGAGCGGCTTATCAGCGAGGCCAAGGCATTGCTGAAACATACAGATTGGAACGTATCTGAGATCAGCTATTGTTTGGGCTTTGAAGAACCAGCGCATTTTAATCATTTCTTTAAAAAGCAAACCAGCACTACGCCTACGGCGTTCAGGAGTTAGATGAATTTTATGATATCGTGAGATGGCGCCTTATTGTAGCAGTGTGCATTTTTATAACGATAAGCAAAAGCAGCATCCTTGCAATAACGCAGGCCACCAGTTATGATGGCTAATCGGCACGTAAAAATTCTTTTGGAATTGCTGCAGAACCGGCAACATTAATTGTTTTGGCAAAGCTTACTTTCCTTTTATCCTGCTATAAAAAGAAACAAAAAAATCAATAGGCCGTGGCGGATAATTACATAACGGCTTATCTCTAAAATCCCTGCATTTAATCTGGCAGCAACCCGTAACGTTGTATCCCGTAAGCGTGAATTTTTTCACTGAAAAAATAATTTAGTGAAACTGTTTGAAATTAAAATAACAGGAGCAGCGCTTACATCCACGTAAAAGGATCGCCGGATGCAATGTGCGTAATGGGTATACCAGGTAACATGGGTTGCAACCATTGCGCTACCCACTCCATGCCTGGCTCCTCGCTTACGCTGTGGCCCAGTACAACAAGTGCAGTCTTTGACCCCAGCAGTCTGCCATCGCGGATAAATTCAACAGTTTCCCATTCAGATGCTTCGCCGATAATCAGTACATCAGGCTTGTCTTGCAATACCGCTGCCATTTGCCTGTCGCCACCCCAGGCCCCCGGCAGCAAGGCGATGCGCTGGCAGTTTTGCTGCGGATCGCCTATTACCCGTACATGCGCAATGCCCAATGATTTTTTGAGGTGCTGAATGAGTGCAGCAAATTTTATTGCCGGAAGCTCCAGCAGCTTTTCACTTTGTTTATAATAGGGCAGCCATCCCGAATTTTTTGCCACGCCATAACTGATGGCATCCGGTTGTAATGCATGGCAATAATCGTGAAAGCGCCAAACCGTAATACTATGCTTCGCCAGCAGGGCTGCCTTTTGCTCCACTATTGTATTGTCTTTTACCTGCGTTTTATTATCGGTGTGATTATAAAAAGTGGGCTCGTGGGCGATGATAAAATTGGCATTTCTTTTCACTGCCGCATGAATCACATCAATGGTGGCAAACATGGTGGTAACAATGCCGGTCACTTTTTGATCGCCACTCCCGCTTTTAAGTGTGTCCACGGTTTCCTTAAAAGGTGCACCCGGTACTTCTTTTAAAATCAGGTCCATTATTTCCTGCACAGTATATTCTTTCAGCGAAGCACCGGCTGTTGCTGCCATCGCAAAGTTGTTGACTGACAACAATGAGATACCGCCGGCAAGTTTAACGGTATCGGATAAAAAAGATTTTCTGCTGTAATTAGTTTTTTTGTACTGGTCGGAAGGCTGTTTCATATTTGCGCTATTGTTTACAAAATGGAAATTGATTTAATAAATACCTGGCATTAAAGGCATATGATTTGTTTAAAAGAATGACGTAAACCTACTAAAAAGTCATAAACCTGGAGGTGGTATTTCATCCAGCTTAGTAACGATATAATTTACCTGTGCTGTTAAAATACACCAGGTGAGCAGTCCAAGGAGAAGAAAAATAGAACAGCCATGGTAAAAAAGGTAATCACTTTAAAGGTTAAAACAAAGCGTCCCGGCATTTTTCGTGTGGGAACAAGCAATGTTGTTTTGCCCGGCAACAAGCAATCTTTTCCAACCGGCTTTCAGCACAGTAGCAGGCTGCAATATTACGGTTCCCTATTTAACACCGTAGAACTAAACAGTACTTTTTATAAACTTCCACGTTTGAGTACGTTTGAAAAATGGGCACAGGAAGTAAATGGCAATTTTAGTTTTACCATTAAACTTTCCAAAGAAATAACACATGGAAAGGAGCTGCGGTTTGACCCTGAAAAGATCACTGAATTTATGACCGCCGCGGCAGGCATAGGCAACAAAGCCGGTTGCCTGCTGATTCAGTTTCCTGGTAAGATTACGCTGGATTATTTTGCCAAAGTAGAAAATATTTTTGAACAGCTTGCAGCAGCAGATCAACTAAATCAATGGCGCAAAGCGGTTGAATTCAGGAGCGCCGGCTGGTATATTGCAGAAACTTATGAACTGCTGAATGAATATGGAATGGCACTCGTATTGCACGACATATCAAAAGGAAAAAACAGCAACCCAGTGGCCTCACCCGGTTTTATTTACTGCCGGTTTCATGGACCAACAGGCGATTACAGGGGAAGTTACAGCGATGCGTTTTTACTCGAACAATCCATCAAAATAAAGGGCTGGCTTAAAGAAGGAAAGGATGTGTTCGCCTACTTTAATAATACCATGGGCAACGCCTTTACAAATGCCCTTACCTTACATCGCATGGTTGAAGCATAATTAAACCATGCCGCTACTTATCACCGCTCAAGGTCCAAACTGATACAGATCCTGCCGGGCAGTAAAACTCGGCCCAGCCTGTTTCATTGATTGTTATTTCCGCCGCATGTTTTCCCAAAATATCTTTAAATATTTTACCTGCATAGCGCTGGCCTATTTCCATCATTTTAGTTCCTTCTTCGCCATTGCTGCATACCACGGCGCAACCATGGTGTTCATCGTCACCCTCTCTCGTCCAGCCGATACAATTAGCATGATCAAAATAATCACGCTGCATTCCATAGGCATTGTTTACCCTTGCCTGCATCAGTAACTCGATTCCCTCTACCTTATCCAGAAATATTTCATAGTCCTGCCCATCTTTTCCTTTATCGGTGTAACTGCATCCAACCAGGTCGGGATAAAATATACAGGGATACCCATCCACCCTTAATAAAATAAGTGCATAGGCGATCGGTTTAAACCAGGGTTCTACCGGGGCTTCCAGTGCCTGCAACGGTTGTGTATCATGATTATCCACCACTGTTACGGCCAGCAACGGGTTGGCCTTTACCAGGCTGTCATCAAAAATAGTCCGCATATCAAAGTCGCTGCCACTGTTGGATGCATTGTGTAAGTTATGGTGCAGGGCTGCATCAAACAAACTCATATTGCCTTCTGTCATCTCAATATACTTCAGCAACAGTGGCAGTCTGCCTGGTGCCCAGTATTCGCCTACGGCGAATATTTCCTTGCCTGTTTCTTTCCTTAGCCTTACCAGCCATTCGTTAAAAAATTTGGGCGAAATGTGTTTTACAGCATCCAGCCTTACACCGTCAAATGCCACCATATCATGGTACCATTTTCCCCAACTTGCCAGTTCATCCCTTACCGCAGCATTCCTGAATTCAATGTCGCAATACATCAGGTAATCATAATTTCCTTTTTCGTCATCCACCATGGCTTCCCAATCACTGCCATGTTCATTCAGCAACGAGTAAATAGCGGTTTCGCCCGTCGCATGATTGTAATCTACCCCGGTAAAACAGCGGTAGTCCCATTTAAAAGAAGAATATTGTTCTTTGCGGCCGGGAAATAAAAATTTGGTATAAGCTTCAATTTCTTCCGGCTCTGCAAGCGGCTGATTCCGGTCTTCTTCATTCACTTTCACCGCCATCACTTTTTCAGTTTCATCACCACCTGCCTTATGATTGAGCACAACGTCTGCTATCACTTGTATGCCGGCACTTTGTAACGCATTCACTGCAGCCAGGTATTCTTCCTTGTTACCATATTTGGTTCGCACAGTGCCCTTTTGATCAAACTCGCCGAGGTCGTATAAATCATACACATCATAGCCTGTACTATAACCTCCACCAGCGGCTTTATACGCGGGTGGCAGCCATGCACTGGTTATGCCAAGCTTTGCCATTTCCAGGGCTTTTTCTTTTATCTCTTTCCATAAACTATTATCGGAAGTGTACCAGTGAAAATACTGGATCATGGTGCTGTTTTGCATTGTTGCCGGGGGTTTTTGCTGTGCATTAAAGCAAAGAATAAGCCATGCGGTAAAACAGTCAATTTGTTTCAGGTGTAAGCCTTTCATCAATAGTAATACATGAACAAGCAAGTAATAACCGTAGCATTTTTTCCACAATATTTAGTGAACTAAAGTTTTACATCAGCAACAGACTATGCTGACTTGCGGTATGCAGGTTGCGCCATACACGGTTAATTTCTGTTGCAGGGTTGGCAGCCTGCAGACCACAATAAGGGTATATTTCATCTACTGATTGCCGGGCAATTGCAGCGAGGTTCCTGCTTGCATTGGCTACAGCATTTAATAGTTGTTCCTGCTCCCGCTGTTGCAACAAATGCGCCCGCCATGATTGATCAATGGCTGTATAAAAATCGTTTCTTGCTGTCTGTAGTGCTGTGTGGCCCGTCATCCATCTGTCCAAAGAAAGTGTTATTGCATTTGTTCCATGGTTAGCCGGCTGGCATAGATCAAAAAAACGCATGGCCATACCCGAACTGTTAACTGCCAGCGTTGCTTCCGCCAGTTGCTGAAACGGATACATGTAAACGGGCAGCTGCAATATGGCCGATGCACCTGCAATAATAAAGCTCCGGTTTTTCGGGACCCGCAGTCGCTGTACCCCAAAACTATTGCTGGCCGTAGCAATCATACCTATCGTCTTCCAGGTAGGATGCAGACTTACCTCCTTTCTTAAAAACACAAAGCTTTTTATCACCGGGCTACCATCATTATTTTGCAACGGCTGGTCATCTTTTTCTATCACGCAGTTACCGGTAAAAGCAGTGGCCATAAAACCGCCCGTGGCGTAGTTCCAATGACCGGTTACTTCATAGGCATCTCCCAAATCTGTTGCCTTGCCCGTAGCTCTTCCACTACCGGCCAGGCAAACTTGCGGATTTGAAAAAAGTTCTTTCGCCAGCGTGGGATCGAGGAATCCTACAAACCAATTGGCACCGCTGCAGAGTGTAACTGTCCAGGCAGTGCTGCCGTCTGCCCATGCCAGGCCTTCTTCTTTTTGCAGTGCTTCAGGCAATGATAACTGCAGGCCACCAAATGTTACCGGTACAAAAAGCTTCAGCCATTTTTGTTGGTGAATAACGGATACCTGCTCCGGATGCAGGTGTTGTAATTGTTCCGCCGCCGCAGCATATTCAATGATAGTGCCTGCAACGGCAGCATCAATAAAAGATGCAGGATGAGGTATGGGTAGTGTTTGTATCATCGTCATACTGTAACGGTACTTGTAAACTGATTTTCTTTTTTTTTGGCAATTTTTCTCCATTCAATAAATCCCTGTATGGCAACTATAAAAAGAAAAATGGTGAGGCCGCTGTACAACAGTAAATGTTTATACACCAATAATGGAATGGCGAACAGATTGGAGATGTTGAGCAATATCCAGTTTTCAATTTTACGTTTGGCCAGCAACCACATGCCTGCCCAGGCGGTGGCACTTACCCAGGCATCCCACGCCGGCACAGCTGACGGGGTGAAGTTTTTTAAGCTGTAATATAGAATTGTAAATGCCGCTACCACAATCAACACAACTGTTCTCCATTCGCTACGGCTGCACCAGCTCACTTCTACGGCCGGCTCATCCTTCTTTTTTATCCAGTACCACCAGCCGTAGATGCTCATCGCCAGGTAATACCCGTTTAACAACCCTTCGGCATATAATCCTGCCGCAACCAATACATAAATTGAAATAACGGTACTGGCAATACCTGTGGGATACAACCATATTTTATTGGCTTTGGCATACAAAACTTCTGCCACGCCAAAGGCTACTGCCAGCCATTCCATCAAGGTTGTTTCTTTCATTTGAAGCAGCAGCAATTGCCACCAGTGTTGTACATCCATCAGTAATAAATTAAAAACACTTTGCAGGGTGAAACAAAAACAACGGCAATAAATACAAAGTATTAACCTCTTTCCTACGCCGGCATTATCCGGATCAGGTGCATGAAATGAAACTGGTCTGTTGAAAAACAGTTTCTTTCAATGGGTATAATCTCAGCCTTTATTTCATCAATTATTATACTGCTGTCAACAATTGTAAGGCACCCCTTGAGTGTGGATGCAAAGATAGGCTGAAAAGTAATAGCCCTGGTTTGTTCCTTTGCGGAGTTCCCGCTTTTTAAAACGGTTTCATTTTTGATTGCTGATATAATTTTTACTACCTTGATCAATGAGTAAACATACTTTCATCCGAAGAATAAATTATGAAAATAGCAACCTATAATGTAAATGGTGTTAACGGCCGGCTACCCGTTTTACTACGCTGGCTGAAGGAGACTTCTCCGGACGTAGCCTGCCTGCAGGAACTGAAAGCTCCGGATGAAAAATTTCCGCTGCAGGCTATTAATGATGCCGGCTATGAAGCTATCTGGCATGGGCAAAAAAGTTGGAACGGCGTAGCCATACTCTCCCGCATGGGGAAAATTAAAGAAATTCGCCGGGGACTGCCCGGCGACCCGGATGACACCCATAGCCGTTACCTTGAAGCGATTGTAAATGATGTGATCATTGGCTGTCTATACCTGCCCAATGGCAACCCGGCTCCGGGTCCGAAGTTTGATTATAAATTGCGTTGGTTTGAACGATTCACCGAACATGCAGCTGAATTACTGGCTTCGGATAAGCCGGTAGTGCTCACCGGCGATTACAATGTGATGCCAACCGAACAGGATGTATACAAGCCGGAACGATGGGTGGATGATGCCCTGTTCAGACCAGAAACACGTGCTGCTTTTAAAAAGCTGGTAGCACAGGGCTGGACAGACGCCATCCGAAAATTATATCCGGACGAAACCATCTATACTTTCTGGGATTATTTCCGCAATGCCTACGGCCGCAATGCAGGGCTGCGCATAGATCATTTTTTGCTGAGTCCGAAAATTGCCAGACGCCTTACCGCTGCTGGTGTGGACCGCGACGTACGTGGCTGGGAAAAATCAAGTGACCATGCACCGGTGTGGATTGAATTGTAAAAGCTGCAGAACTTCCTGTTGTTTCGGCAATGCTGAGTGCTAAGAAATTTCTTCTATCATAAAATAGTAAATAAACATCCTGATGTCCGATCAACAAGTACTTATCATCCAAATGATACTCGACAGCTGGAACCAGCAAATCAGCAAAACCGCCACCCTGATAAATAGTCTTACAGATGAGCAGCTGATGCAGGAAGTTGCCCCTGGCCGCAACCGTGGTATTTACCTCTTCGGGCATTTGATAGCTGTGCACGACCGGATGCTGCCATTGCTAAATTTATCAGAACAATTGTACCCGGAATTAAATGACCCCTTTCTCGACAAACCAGACAGGGCAGTGGCCACTATTCCGACCCTTGCAACATTACGGGCTCAATGGAAAACAGTGCATGCAGCACTCGCCATACATTTTGAAAGTATGCGGCCTGAAGGCTGGCTGTTAAAACACAAGGCCGTTTCTGAAGAAGCGTTTGCAAAAGAGCCGCACAGGAACCGGCTGAATGTGATTCTGAACAGAACAAATCATTTGTCGTACCATTACGGGCAACTCGCTTTTCTAAAAAAATAACAGGGTGCGTTTTAAATTCCTGCCTCTGCAAATCTTCTAACGGCAATTCTTTTCTTTCTCCGCTGAATGCTCCACAAGTCCACTGTAGTAAAGGTTCTTCCCTTTGCTCCACTATCAGTGTTTGCAATGTCTTCATGCACTTCTTCTGTAAGTACATTCATTTCTTTTTTGTTTACCGGCACAAATAAACCGGGTAGTAGCTTTTTCATAATAATTATTTTTTTGCGTTAATTTTTAATTTACAGCACAAATTTTCTATTGTTTTTTTGGGATTCAAATAACAAGTGAAATGAATTGCTGAAAGCACCTGATGAATTGAGTATAAAAGTGATAGCAAGCGTTCTGCGAAGGGTCTTTCGAAATAAAGATGGCCGGTACTTATCTTGATTCCAGGCTGCAACCGTTCTGTACAAATATGAATTTTAGCAAAACTTTATTCCCTGTAAATTAAGACGATTATAAAGTCATTTTCTTGAATTAATGTTGTAATGTGTGTAATTTTTGCCACAAAATCACTGTACTTAAGCACTGATGTGTTATCGTTATTACATCGCAAACAACAATAAATAATTGGCATTTATTTTGAAAAAATCCTATCGCAGTTTACTACTTCATTATTTTTTTACATGAGATTCTTCTGCCTTAATTAAAGGTTTATGTAATCACGTAATGTTTCCGGACAGCACTTAAACAAATTTTTTGCTGCGTTAATACTGCTGCATTTAACCTGGTGGAGGTATTGAATGAACGGGCAGGTTTTTTGAATACGGCACTTTAAATTATTTTGATTATGGCTACAGCATTGTCAACTAAAAAGGATACAAAAATCCGCCTGCAAAAAAGCCCCACGGGCATTGCAGGTTTGGATGAAATAACTGAAGGAGGCTTACCTAAAGGCAGACCTACATTAATTTGTGGGGAAGCAGGCGCAGGAAAGACGCTTTTTGGTATTGAATTTATAGTAAAAGGCGCCACGCAGTTTAATGAACCTGGTGTTTTTGTTGCCTTTGAAGAAAAGTCGGATGAACTTGCGGCCAACGTAGCCTCGCTGGGGTTTGACTTAAAAAAACTGGTGCAGGAAAAAAAGGTGCGGCTGGATTATGTACACATAGAAAGAAGTGAGATTGAAGAAACGGGCGAGTACGACCTGGATGGACTTTTCATTCGGCTTGGGTATGCGATCGATGCAATAAAAGCAAAGAGGGTTGTACTGGACACACTGGAAAATTTATTCAGCAGCCTGAGCAATGAAGCTATTTTGAGAGCTGAATTACGCAGGCTGTTTGAGTGGCTGAAAACGAAAGGTGTTACTGCTATTGTTACCGGAGAAAAAGGCAGCAACCAATTGACAAGGCAGGGACTGGAAGAATATGTTTCGGACTGTGTAATCCTGCTGGATCACAGGGTACAAAATCAAATTTCTACCCGCAGGTTAAGGGTTATAAAATACCGGGGCAGTATGCATGGTACCAATGAATATCCGTTTCTAATCGATAACAATGGTATTTCGGTATTACCCGTAACATCACTTACCCTGGAAAATAAGGTGTCCTCCCAACGTGTTTCTACCGGCATCCCGTCACTGGATAATATGCTGGGCGGACAGGGATTCTTTAAAGGCAGCAGCATACTGGTATCAGGAACAGCAGGTACGGGTAAAACCAGTATCGCTGCACATTTTGCCAACGCTGCATGTATGCGCAGGGAGCGCTGCATTTATTTTGCATTTGAAGAATCCCCGGAACAGATCATCCGGAATATGAAATCTATTAATGTAAATCTGGAAAAACATGTAAAATCAGGATTACTGAAATTTCATGCCAGCAGGCCTACCCTGTATGGTCTTGAAATGCACCTGTTGGTGATTTACAAAATGATACAGGAGTTTAAGCCAACCACAGTGATACTTGACCCCATTACCAACCTGGTTACTGTTGGTACGGTAAGCGATATAAAAAGTATGCTGATGAGGCTGATAGATTATTTACAAAAAGAGCAAATCACCGTCTTGTTTACGGCGCTTACTTTAAATACCATTATCAATGAAAATACGGATGAAGGTGTATCGTCGCTGGTAGATGCCTGGTTATTGGTAAGGGATATAGAATTTAACGGAGAAAGAAACCGCGGGATGTATATCATGAAAAGTCGTGGAATGAAACACAGCAACCAGGTACGTGAATTTGTGATTAATGACAATGGACTGGAACTGGTAGATGTGTTTCTTGGTCCGGAAGGCGTACTTACAGGCAGTGCAAGAGTAGCGCATCAACTGATGGAAAAAACAGAAAATGCGTTGAAAGCATTTTCGCTGAACAGGAAAGACAGGGAGATCGAAAGAAAAAGCAGTATGCTGGAAGCAAAAATAAGTGGCTTGCGCAGCGAGTTTGAATCGGTAAAAGACGAGCTGAACCGTATATACCAGGAGGAGGAGCTGAAGCAGGAAGTGTTGAATCAAAACAGGGAAGCCATGATCAACCTGCGAAAAGAAAAAGTGCAGCAAAGCACAAAAAAATAGTTTTATCATTAATAGAAAATACCATGGAAGAGACCTGGCAATTAAAATTGTATGTAGCAGGCAAAACAATAAAATCAGCTGCAGCTTTAAGCAACCTTAAAAAGTACTGTGAAGAATATTTGAAGGGCAAATACAAAATTGAAGTAATAGACCTTTTAGTAAAACCACAACTGGCTGAAGGTGACCAGATATTTGCGGTGCCTACACTGGTAAAAAAAGTACCTGAACCAATCAGGAAGATCATTGGCGATCTTTCAAACAAGGAAAAAGTTTTAGTGGGACTAAACATTATTCCTGTAAACAAATCATAATGAAAAAGCAGGAATCAGTTGCAGTGGATGAGTATGTGTTAACACTATTTGTTACCGGTGCATCACCCAATTCCGTTAGGGCTATTGCTAACATCAAACGCATTTGCGAGCTATACCTGGCTGGTAATTACAATTTGGAAATTATAGATGTATACCAGCAACCATTACTGGCAGAGAAGCAACAATTAATTGCGTTACCGATGCTGTTAAAATCGTCTCCGCTGCCACAAACGCGTTTAATCGGAGACATGAGTGACACACAAAAAGTGCTGAAAGGCCTTGGCAAGAACAATGAAACAACAGATGGAATTGAAGAAAACTTATAAAGAACTTGAAGAGGAACTAGCGAAAATTTCTTTACAACTGGAGGAAGCTACGGACAGCATTGAAGCCATCCGCAGCGGGCAGATAGATGCGCTGATAGTGAAGGGAGAAAATGGGAGCCAGATTTACACCGTAAAAAGTGCAGATCAAACCTATCGCATGTTTATTGAAAAAATGAATGAAGGTGCGCTTACACTCAACATTGATGGTTTAATTTTATATGCCAACTCCCGCTTTGCTGAAATGGTGGCATTACCTTTATCTAAAGTAATCGGTCATCCCTTCATACAATTTGTACCGCAGGAATATAAAAAGGTGTTCACCGAGTCAATAAACAACGGGTGGCAGGCGCATAATAAAGGTGAAATAATCATCACAAGAAGTGATGGTCATTGCATACCTCTTTTGTTTTCGCTCAGCACACTTGAACTGGACGAAGGCATGGCATTGAATATGATATTGACAGATCTTTCCCTACAAAAAGAAGGCGAACAGCGGCTAAAAGAAACCAACGAGCAGCTTTTGAAGGCGAACAGTTATGTAGAAAGAATGAACGACGAACTGGAACTGATGGTTAAGGAAAGAACAAAAGATTTACTCATCAGCAGGGAGAATTTTAAATTCTTAGCAGACAACATACCGGTAATTGCATGGACTGCCTTGCCGGACGGAACAATCAATTATCTTAACCAGCGGTTTTATGAATTTGCCGGGGTGAATGCAAGCGAATTTTTTATGAACGATTGGATCCAGGTGATTCATCCTGAAGACAGGGAAAAGACAACTGCGCAATGGCTACATGCAATCAAAAGTGGCGAGCCCCTGGACATTGAATACCGCTTTAAGTATGCGCCTGACGACAGTTATCACTGGCATTATGGTAAAGGGCTGCCTTACAAAAACGAAGAAGGGCATATCATTGCGTGGTTCGGCACTTCTACGGATATTGAATTGCAAAAAAAGGAGCTTGAAAAAAAGGATGAATTTATCAGCATGGTAAGCCATGAATTAAAAACACCTTTAACCAGTTTAAAAGGATTTACACAACTATTGATGTTTACAAACAAGCAGGCTAAAAACAACCTGGTAGACGGGTACCTGGAGACCATGAACAATCAGATAAACAAACTCACCCGTTTGATTGCCGACCTGCTTGACATTACAAAGTCCGAGGGTGGAGAACTGCAGTTTGATAATGAACTCTTCGACTTTAATGTACTGGTAAAAGAGATTGCAGGAGAAATGCAATTGACCACCATTAAACATACTATTGAACTGGAACTTGCGAAATCGGCAAAGGTTAATGGCGACAGAGACCGCATTGGCCAGGTAATTACCAACCTTATTTCCAACGCAATTAAATACTCGCCGGCGGCGGATAAGATTATTATAAGCACCAGAATTGAAAACAATAAGATCATTTTGTGTGTGCAGGATTTCGGGATTGGCATAAGCCGCTTGCAGCACCCCAACTTATACTCCCGTTTTTATCGGGTACTTGACACTTCCGAAGCGCATACCTTTCCAGGGATGGGACTGGGATTATACATATCAAAAAATATAATTGAAAAACACATGGGTAAAATGTGGCTTGAAAGTGAACCAGGCAAAGGCGCTAAATTTTATTTTGCCCTGATGATTGCCGATAACTAACAAGCAATAGCGTGAGTTGTAATTACACCTTCAGGTTCTATGCTTTGCACCGGTTGGTATTTAACATCGGTGCTTATTTTCGCTAACGCAACGTTTACAAGTTTCAATTATTTACGAATGGCAAGTTTAACTCCCTCTATAAAACTTTCAGCTGTAATTGCAGGGATGCCATGCATTTTATAAAGCTGACGTAGGCAGCGTTGGCCGGCCACCTCATTATAATTTTTTTGGGCCGCACAGGCGCTTTTACGGATCAGTTTGGCAAACACCGGATAACAGGGTGCAACAAGCGACAAGCCGCAATAGTTAATTGAACCAAATACCGCATTGTACAGCAGGGGCTTACTTTGCCTGATACAATTCATCAGGCCGCGTGGTAGATTGCTGTATAACCAGTGAAGCTTTCAGCTGACTGGTACTGATTGTCCCATTATGCAGCAAATTACTGAGCAGGTAGCTAACGGCCAATTCTCCAATTTCTTCAAGGGGTTGCTTAATATAGGTAACAGGTGAATAGAAAAGGTCCAGCATTTCGGTATGGTCAAAACAAATTACTGCCAGGTCGCACGGTACCCGCAACGAAAGTGAATTAATCAATTTTAAACTACTTGTTGCAATTTTATTTGATCCGAACAAAACGGCATCAACCCCCGGGGTAGCTGAAAGCAGGGCGCGGACAGCATCTTCAATTTGCTGTTGGTTATTTTCAATACCAACCAGCTGCAGCCATTCTTTTTCCACCCGCACACCATTGTTTTCTAATGCCCTGATATAACCGTTTTTTCTTTCCAGTAAATGTTGTAACTCGCTGTCGTAGGTAATCATGCCAATTCTTGTTCGTCCCGTAGATAGTAAATGATGAACAGCTTCCATTGATGCAGCAAAATTATCAATGATTACATAGCTGGTTTTGATGCCGGGAAAATACCGGTCCAGCAAAACAATCGGAATATCCTTTTGCTGCAGGCTTTCAATCACAGCTTCTGATTTTGCTGGCGGAGAAAGGATGAGGCCATCTACTTTCCTGTTCAGCATGGTGTGTACCAATTTGTCAAATTTGCCGGGATCTTCATCGGAGCTACCGAAGATGGTTGTGTACTGGCATTTTTCCGCTTCATCCTCAATAATGCGGGCAAGGTTAGCCGAAAAGGGATTGGAGATATCTGCCACTATAAGCCCAATGGTATTGGTTTTATTTGTTTTAAGGCTTTTCGCCAGCTGGTTGGTACTGTAATTTAACTGTCCTGCAATATCCCTTATTTTTTGGGCTGTAGCTACGCTAATCCTGCTCGGCAGGCGGTTATTTAGCACATATGAAACGAGTGCAGCAGACACACCTGCTTTTGCCGCAATATCCTTTAATGAAACCCTCTTTTGCATGGTAATTTGTAAAAGTTATGTAAAGTCAACAACCAGCCGGCTGTTAATTCTACGTTAACCAATGGGCTTTTTTTGAATAAATTAAATTGATAACGAGTGGATTATGCAAGCAGATGGCAACGGAGCAAGCTGCGTGTTTAATCGTTTAAACAAAAGTACGTATCTTTGTGTAATTATTACACGTTAAACAAATAAATTATGGCAAACGTAATGAATGTGGGATTGATAGAATGCAGGGATGCAGCCAGGCCTTTTCAATTGGACAGTAAAAACGAATCGAACAATTTCCACATAAAAAAAGTACTGGCAAATACCAGCCATTCATTCGCCGCATATTACCCTGATGCAGAATTTGTACAGGATAAAAACGCGATTCTGCAGGATGGGTCAATTGACCTTGTAATTATTTCTTCACCTGGTCAGGAAGGAATGCACCTTGTTACTGAAGCCCTTGAAGCCGGTAAAAGTGTAAGGATACTGTAACACAGTTACACCTTTCCATACGATTATTGCTACCAGGTACACTGCTTAGCCGAATGGCCAGGCAATGTACCCCGATTGTACGCTTGTACACCCTGCATGTGCAGCAGGCCGTGTATTGCGTGTTAAACAATTGAACGATTGTCTGCCTGCAGGCAGTTGCTTAAAGCAGCAGCCGTAAAACAGGACATTAACATTCACCTTTAAAAACTAAACAAATGAAAACATTCCCCTTAAAACAATTCGTAAGAATAAAAGCAGTATTTACTACCTCGGCTGAACCGGCAGAAAGTAACCCTGCAACCTCCAAAACAGTAAACAATCGCAAAACCGCTGCGTTGCATCGAAAAGCCCATATGGGTAACTTCTTTGCAGGTCCGCACTGTGTATTTGACCCAAGGTTGTTTTAATACTATCAGAAAGGAATCTTGTTGAAATGATAGCCTTTAAACAAACAGGTGCCCCGCAAGTGCAGGGGGCCTGTTTGTTTACATCTCTGTTTCCTTTGGAGGAAATCCATAACACTTATATCCGTCATTAAAACCACGTCCGTCCTGATGGACAGAAGATGCAGGAATAATAACAACAGGTTTATCCTGAAGCAAAATCATTTAATCAAATAGCCGAAGCTGTTTTAAAAATGAGCTGTGGCGGTTTCGAAATTTAATCGTTGCAGGCGTACATGTTAAATCCTGCAAACGCACTACAACCTGCAAATATCAGGGCACTGCGACAAAAATTCTTTTCAAACCTTTCCTGATTATGCATACGTATACAAGCAAGGTGAAGGGTTAATGAAATAAACAAATAGTTATTGTAAAAAAGAGACGCGGAAAATCCTGTATATTATTGAGTAAAACCAAACAGCCTTATTTATTATTTTTCGCCTTTAGTTTTTTTTCAACCACATCCGCCGGGTACTTCAACGCCAGCTGTCGTATCTCATAGCTGAATTCTGTGAATGTTTCCTCCCATAATTTCGCTTCTTCCGGCGTATAGTTATAAAAGCCGTGCGCATTGGCAACTCCTTTGCCACCTTCCCTTACAATTTTATCAATGAGTTCCGGCACTTCGGTACCATTGTGTAAGGTTGGAAAAAGATCTTTCATTACGGTATGATATGCCGGCACGCCTGTGAGGTCCATCCAGCGAAACACGCCTACCAGCGTCATCCAGTAACCGGTATTATTGCGGCAGGCCCGGTCCACATCTTCCACTGTAGCATAGCCATTTTCCACCAGGTTTATTGCTTCCCGGTACATGGCGTACATCAGGCGGTTGGTAATAAATCCACGGATATCTTTTCTTACCAGCGTAGGTTCCTTGCCCCATTGATGCGACAGGTTGTATAAAAATTCAGCCTTTACCGGATCACTTAATTCACCGCAAATAATTTCAAGAAAACGGGTTGTATGAGATGGTTCTGCCCAATGCAATCCAAAAAAACGCTTCGGATGCAGGGTCAGCTTTTGCAAAATACTGATAGGTATTGCGGATGTATTGCTCGTTAAAATGGCATCGCTGCCAATAACTGCCTCAATCTTATTGTACACTGATTGTTTGATGATTTCGCTTTCCAGCGTGCATTCAATTACTACCTGGCAATCTTTCAGCAAGCTGTAATCTTCCGTGATAATTAATTGCTGCAGATAATATTCTGGCTGCTGTTTAATTAAGCCATGTTCTACTGAGCGAATCAAATGATCGTGGATTCGTTTAGCTGCATGTTCAAGATCGGCGGACAGTGGTGCCACCGCAACAACAGGATGTCCGGCCATGAGCAGACAGGTGGTAATACTGCAACCCATCAAGCCAAGCCCCACTACCCCAACCGAAATTTTGGTTGTATCAATTGTTTCCATTGTATTAATTTATCAATGTAAGATGAAAATGTTTTGAATCGAATTTTAGTTGGCGCCGCTTTATCATTTATCTTCCAAACTCATCACCATATTCTGCTGCATACTTTTCAAATCTTTTTATCAGCGTGATGTTTTTTCTTTCTACATCCGTAAGCATGTTTTTTACCTCAGTTGTATTGGGGATGTACCACTCTTTATTTTCAAATAACTGGCGCAGGTATTTCTTTTGAAAGCAATAGCCATGTCTTGCAAAAATTTCGTTGCGCATCTGCTCCAGTTCTTCCGTATTGAAATTGTATACATCCTCCTCTTTCAGCAGCCGTTGAGAGGCCTGCGGGTAGCTACCAACTTCAGTCCTGTAGACAAAAGCCCGGCTTTGCAGTGTATATTCTTTAGATCCCAATTCATTTGTCGGCTGGTATGGATCCCAGGTTCCGGTTAACACGCCGGGTGTTTTGTTATCGAAGGAAAATTTAAATATCCCATCATGCACTTCTCCGCCTGGTTCCTTTGCAATAACAGTAATAACGCCATCTGCTGCTGCCATCACGCCCTTAAATGGCCGGTCATTTCCTCCCACAATCGACCTGCCTTCCAGGCTATCGCCAGTAACTTTTGTAATAAGCAATGTAATCATGTTGTCGCCAAAATTCCCGGCATAAGAACCTATCACGTTCGTGCTTGCCGCAAGCGTAGCGGTTTCTGCGCCACCCGGTTCTGCAGCGGATTTCGTATTGCTGTTTTTGGACTTACAGGCAAACAGTACTACTACTGAGATAAATAAAAAAATGCTGCCGGTTTTTTTCAATCGTATCATGGCTTTATAGATTTTGGAGCGAATGCAAGCGGCAGGTATATCCATGCTGTACATCAATATCCTATTTTTGCGTATACAAAATAGGATATTGAAACCAACCTGCAAAAACATACCTGTAAAAATAGCATTGATTGTTCTGGCAGTATTCAGCTGGCTGATGCTGAAAATTGTTTTACAATATACATCGCTGGATATAAATGCCGCTTTTTTACAATTGAAACAGGCGTATATTTTAATTGATGTGTGGAGGGTTTCGTTTTATATACATGTGTTCAGCAGCATGTTTGCATTGATGGCAGGTTTCAGCCAGTTTTCAACAAAACTACTAGCAACCAAACCAAGGCTGCACCGCCGGTTTGGTTATGCATACGTAATCAATATTTTATTTGTTACCGGGCCAGCTGGATTAATAATGAGTTTTTACGCGAATGGTGGAATATACTCCCGCATTGCATTTGTATCCCTATCGGTGTTGTGGATGATATTTACATCGCTGGCTGTATTTAAAGCCTTTAAAAAAGATTTTACTGCTCACAGGGCTTTTATGATAAGGAGTTATGCATTGACTTTATCGGCGATATCATTGCGTATATGGAAAGTAATTTTGGCTGATTTCACCAACCTCGGGCCGATGGACCGTTACCGCATCATCGCCTGGCTGGGCTGGGTATTGAATTTGCTGATTGCAGAATGGATATTGATGAAGTATGTAATTAAAAGAGAGGTTGCATTCAATTGAAATGTAACTATCAATTACATCAGCTTGTTCATTTTAAAAGTCAATAAAAAAATCAACGCCGCTAGCAAAACAGTAAGGTGAATTCCGAAAAAAACATACTGTGTTACTTTCAGTAAAATACTTTTTTGACCAGCAACAATTGTATACACGGCACATGCAATTACAATTATCTCAAAGCCTAAAACAACCAACTCTCTCGTTTCAATATAGTGTTGCGTAACCATGAGTTGTCTTACAGCCCAATAAATAATAACAGAGGCGCCGGCAAGCAAGTTTACAATAGCAGTCAAAAAAGGAAGCTTATTCATCCGGTATCCGAACACCCAAACGGATAAGTGCAGAACTATTACAGCAACTACGATAATGAGCACCCATTGATCTGTCTTGTTCATAGTCGCCTGTTTAAAAATGTTTGGTTGCAGTAAAATAAAATGGCAATAGATATTTAGCGGCTTTCCGTGATTTATGAGATTTTGATTTTAAAACTACGCTATTCTTTTAGCATTTCAGTTTATAAAATCATTGCAGTGACTCAACCAAAAAATCCCCGCAACATTCGTCACGGGGATTTTGTTTCATCTATATTAATCAAAAAACAAGCAGCGTTATTAAACGCTGCAAAGACATTGACCGTTTACCAATTTTATTTCACCGTTGTCCAGATTTTTACCTGCAACATAAACATCGCTGCCTGAAACGAAAATGGAAGCTGCGTATGCATTGTTGTTGCCGCTGCCCAACGTTGTTGCCACACCATTTTTCCAATATTTCGCCTGGTAAAGAGTCCCGTTGAATTCGTAACCTGAGACATACACATCCGAGCCAGATACGAAAATACCCGTTGCATACGCACTATTTGTGCCATTGGTTAGAGCGGTAGCTGTACCATTTCCAGTACTTTGCTACATCATTACCCGATACAACTACCGAAACGGCTTGTGCATCTTTGCTTCCATCTGTCAGAGCTGTCGCCGTTCCATTTTCCAGATTTTTGCTACCGAATTATTAGCAGCATTCGCTTAAGTTCTGCACTTTTCCTGATCTGTTTTAAGTGGAAGTATCCAGGCGTAGCAAAAATGAATTTCTCAGCAGGGTAAATAAGGCAATTTGATAAACACGAATCGTGTAAAATCACTTACCAGGTTGCTTCCAATAGAGATCAAATACACTTTGAGTTATAATACCGGTTCGCCGCTGCCACAAAACAAACAAGTCATTAAGCATTTAAAAAATCAATTGCTTAATGACCTGCAACGCATGGGCGTCAATTAAATTTGTTTTTATGTATCTCTCTGCATCCTACAGAGGAATCGGCAAAAATTTAGAATCCGCATTGGCAGCTTCAGGCATTTTTCCCACTTCAGCCCATCCCGATGTGGATTCAACAATGCAGAAATTAACGAAGTTCTTCATTGCACCCAGCGAACTCTTTTTGATCGAGAACTCAATAATTTTCTTACCGCCTTTGACGGTGATTGCTGAAAAATGCATCGCATCGCTAAAGCCTGCAACAGAAGCCCAATTCCAGTCGCCGGGAGCGCCTGCATGCTGCAGTACGTCGCCCCATCCACCAACAGGACTTCCTTCGCACAAATATTCAACCCCGGAACCAGCGGGATACATCCACGTACTAAAACCTGTTGCCGGGTTATTGTCCGTGTCTATGTACAAATCAATAATCTCCATGTTCATATCCGTTGTTCCTTCAAGGTAAAAATTAATTGCCTGGCTGGATGCAAAGGTTTTGATGCCAGTCATACTGCTAACATAGGTGGCCGCATTTTCGTGTGTGTAGGGCACATACTGCCAATCACTGAAATCACCGTCAATTTTTATATTGGGTCCGATGATACTAACAGTATCAATAAACGTGTTGCTTTCGGTGCCATTTTTTACAGTGAGCGACACCAGGAAATCACCCTTTTTTGTAAACACATGCTGCGGCGTTTTGCCAGTTGAAGTAACATTGCTGCCATCTCCAAAATCCCATAGATACTCTTTTGCACCGCTGGAAAAATTGGTAAAGTTTACTTTATAGCCATCCGCCACATAACTGAATACAGCTTTCAAACCACTACCCGCTTTGTCTTTTTTACACGAGCTGCCGCTAAGCACCAGGGCAAGCAATCCAAATAAATAAATGATATTTCTTTTCATACTTTTATTTTTTAGTGTGTTAGTTTTTATTTATTATCAGTTGATGTTTCAGGTTATTCATGCCGCCATTTTCTTCTACCCATGTATCTGTATTGGCCAATCTTACAGCGTATTCTATTCTCGGTTTTAAGTTGGCTGCATTGTCGGCAATGCGCAGGTACATATCATACGTTCCTGCCGGAATGCCCGTTAGCGCAGGCGTTTCACTAACGGCCAGTGTAGCAGCAGGCTTACATGTACGCAGATCTGCGGCCAGTGCCACCTCGTACAACGTGCCGGAAGTTTTGTCTTTTAATACCAGGTACGCATTCTTTTTATTATAGAGCGGAGCATATCCTTTGTTGATTATGCTGATGTCAACAGCAAGCGTGCCGTTGGCCGCAACTTGGTCGGGAAACTTAGCACTTACCAACGCCAGCCGGTAACCGAGGTAGGTATGAAATTCATCAAAGCAACCGGAATTTTTCCATTCATTGATGGTTGCCGGATACCAGTCTAAATTCAGGTACGTCCACCGCAACCGTTTCATCTCATTTCTGCCTTCATTACAAGTGGGGTCATACCCATTTTCAGGCGGACAAGTTTCTCCACCGGTAGGAACATATAAGGCGTCATCGCTGATGTATTGTTTCTCCGCTGTTACATTGGTGTATGTTCCGTAATCAGTTCCACCGGTTAAAAAACAGTCGTTGTGATGACCTACCCTTGCCCTTCCTTCGCTGGTATAGGCAATATCTGCCGTTACCGGTAAATTGCTGTTGAATATTTGCTGTTTGGCTGTGGGCGTTCTTACCTGCACCATAATTTCCTGTGGCAATACACTCAATAATTTGTTGAGTACCTGCCTTTCATTGTCTGCCGTGGCAAGCCCGTTCGTTGAACTGTGCCATTCACCCCATGCGCCGATAAAGCCCGCCTGAACGAAAGCAACCACATCTTTATTGGCCTCAAAAATGGGCCTCAGCTGATCCAGGTGCTGGGCGATGATCGTATACGGTGCATCGGTGCCACCAATACTATCGGTGTATGCAAAACGAAGTATCGCCTTCAGGCCGGCCACCCTTATTTTATCCAGATCGCCCTGAATCAAACTAAGTTCCGCAGCACCGATGGCTTTGTCTTTAAATGCTTCCAAATAAAAAAAGCGCAGCACCATGGATACATTTTGTGCACGCATGGAGGCAAGCAAAGTTGCACTCAAGGGAGCTCCTTCAGAATGCACCTCCATGTTGTGCATAAAGCCCCTTTCCGGGTTGGGGAAAATGGCTGCCGAAATATCGTAGGTAATGGTATTGTCAACAACCGGCGGTGTTGTCGTTTTACTTTTTTTACAGCTTACCATACAGCACAATACCACACCGGAAAAAAATATTCTATACCAGTTTTTCTTTTTCATACTCAATTTTACGTGCACGTATTTTTTTATTTATCACGGTCGGTACCGAAGGTCAGACCGTGATAAATACGTAAATTTTATTTTTGCGAAAGCATTTGCGGTCTGACCTGCGGTACCGACCGCAAATGACCTGCGGTGCCGACCGCAAATGTTTTAATTATATCCCGGGTTTTGAATAAACTTGCCCTTGCCTTCACTCACTGCTTTTAAAGAAAACGGATACACCACCTTGTTGGGTCCTGTATAAGTGGACTGTGTAACTTCCTGGCAGCGGCTTACAAATTTTCCGTGGCGGATAAGGTCTGCACGGTACTGGCCATTCTCACACCAAAACTCATGGCTTCTTTCCAGTAAAATCAAATCATTAAATGCAGACAAGGAACTGTAATCTGATAATTTTTTATCAGCAAGTCCTGCTCTTCTTCTTACTACATTGATTAATTCCATAGCCTCTTCTGTAGGTGTACCGGCATTGGCAATTGCTTCTGCTTTTGACAACAGCACATCAGCGTAACGATACATCACAATGTCTACTGTTGTAAGACCAGTTGTTCTGTCAGCATCCTGATTTAATTTTAATGGAATTGGCCCCCAATCGAGGATTGCACCCGGGCTGGCCCTGTTATAGGTAATGCCATCGGTTCCCGTAAATTCAGTGATCATCATTTGCTTTCTTTTATCATTCGCTTCAAAACGGTCGTAAAACCACCAGGTACTGGTGATGGTTCCAAAACCGCCCTTGGGTGCAAAGTTGGCGGGCAGCACCATCAGCTGCCATTGATTTTCGCTGGTGCCTGCATAATCGCAGGGTATGGCCCATATTACTTCATGGCTATTTTTCGCGCCATCCAAATCCCACATGGCCGAATAATTGGCATCGAGTGAATAGGCATTGTAAGCAATGATTTCGTCACTCAACGTTTTTACTTTCGCCCAGTTTTTTTCATGCAGGTTCAGCCTGATGTCAATCATTTTTGCCAGCGCTTTATTAAAGCGGCCATATTCACCATCCTGCGGTGCAGGTAAGTCGATGGCAGCTGCTTCCAGGTCTGCTTCAATAAAAGCCACCATTTCTTCATTGGTCAATCTTGCCAGCGGAGCTTCCTGCAAAGGGTTCTTTAAAATTTCCAGCGGGGCAATTACCAGCGGGCCGTACAAATCAAATAAAGTATAGGTCAGTAAACCTCTTGCACAACGAACATGTGCAATGGCTTTTTTCTTAAGCTCATCATTCACGGTTGATTTCTCTATCAGGTCAATCGTTAAAGTCATGCGGCTGATCTTGTTATAAAAATCATCATAGTACCGGGTGAACAATTGGTCTGTTGGTTTATAATTTTGCAGCGAGGCCAGCATCTGGTCGCCATATTTACCATGCAGAATTTCTGTAGTGGCATCGCTTAAAAACATCACGCCCCTTTCTGAAGTAGAAAAAATGCCATCATACCAGGCGCCCCGTAACGGGTAATAAGCTGCATTCACCATCGCATCCAGGTCAGCTGCAGACTTGGGAAAAATACTGGGGTTAATCTCCGCATAGTCAATCGGCACAAGATCTTTGGTACAACTGTTTAACAGCAGCAATAATGGCAGCAGTAATAATTTATATAGTTTCATCTGTTTTATCTTTTAAGTATTTTATTAAAATGTAAAATTTAATCCCGCCGTAAATGTTCTGATGTACGGATAGGCCGCAGTATAAGAATCTGTTTCAGGATCAACACCGGTATAAGGAGTGATCACAAAAAGATTCTGCGCATCTACATGAATACGGGCTGATGAAAAAACACGTTTTAAAATGGTATGCGGCAGGTTGTAACCGAGCGACACATTCTGCAACCTTACAAACCAGGCTTTCTGTAAAAAGAAATCACCCACGCTGTAAGGTGAAAAACCCCAGAAAGAACTTGGCTGTGTGGTAGAAGGATTGGTTGGTGTCCACCTGTTTTTTACAGACCTTAATGCATTGTATCCTTCGGCATATACACCATAAGCGCTGATACCATATGCAGTGTAATTTGGATCTGCCAAACGACGGCCAAACAAGGCATTGAAATCAAAATTCAAAGAGAAATTTTTGTAGGTAAGAATGTTGGTGATACCGGCCATATAGCTTGGATCGGATGTACCCAACAGTCTTGTATCAGCATCATCAATCAACCCATCTGCTTTGCCTGTTCTTAAAAATCTGCCGTTGGCATCTACTGCAGGGTTGCCGTTGGCATCCCGCTGAAAGCCGTCTACGTCTTTGATCTTGATCATACCCGGTTTAAGCTCTGGTTGAGATGCAGGTACTTTTTCCCCTACCTGTAAAATACCATCAGAAATCCTGCTATAGACGGATCTGATCGGGTCATTGGCATTTTCATATACGGTAGGTTTCCAGTCGGGTGCTCTTTCTTTCCAGTTGTCTTTGTAACGGGAAAGCGCAAACATGGTACGCCATTGAAAGTTGGCAGTAGATATGTTGCGGGTATTGATGGTGATTTCAAAACCACGGCTTTGCGTTTTACCAATATTGGCAATGATGGTATTTACTTCCTGGTAAGAGTTCAATGTTTTGGTAGCAAGCAAATCAGAAATAACATTGTTATATACTTCTACCGATCCATCAATTTTTCCATCCAGCAAAGAAAAGTCTAAACCCAGATTGGTGCCGGTTGTGGTCTCCCATTTCAAATTTGGATTTTCAAGCCTTGATAAAGAAACGCCAATCATTCTTGCATCGCTTCCGGATAACCACGCCGGGTAAGCGCCATAAGCAGCAAAGGCATTGCTGTTAATGGTGGCATTACCTGTTTGGCCATAACTTACTCTCAATTTAAATTGAGATACTACGTTTTTCAGTGGCTTGAAAAAAGATTCTTCTGCTACATTCCAGGCAAAAGCTGCAGATGGAAAAGTAGCCCATTTGTTATTAACGGCAAATACACTTGCGCCATCTGTGCGCACAGTTGCAGTTAGTAAATACCTGCCTTTAAAATTGTAATTGATACGACCAAAATAAGAAGCGATCAGGTTTTTGGAACCGGCAGAATTGGTGGGCAATTGGATGCTTCCTGCGCCGAGGTTATTCCATAAAAAAGCATCTGTAATAAAACCGGTTGCGCCGGCGCTGCTTAAACGGTTAACAAATGTTTGCTGCGAAACACCGGCCAGTAATTCAATTTTATGATCGGTTAAAAATGTTTTGGAGTAGTTGGCGGTTGCTTCCAGTAAGTAATCATCCTTATCACCATTGCTGACAAAAGCCCTTCCATGTTCCAGCGCTCCGTGCAAGGTAGTGGTAGGGATATAACTTTGTCTTTTGGTATAGCCCCTGTCCATACCGGCCTTCAATTTAATCACCAAATCCTTTATGGGAGTAATGTCTATAAAAACATTTCCCAGCATTCTTTCTATCCTGCTTTGGTCGCTAATGGTTAATAAAGAATAAGGGTTGGGTTGCAAAGCCAGTTGCGGATTCAACGGATAGTTACCATCTTCATCAATGGCCTGTATATGCGGTCCCTGCTGAATTGCAGCCCGTATAACGCCGGAGTTTTCATATTGATCACCGCCCAGCTGGCTGTTATTATTATCGATCCTGCTGGCAGTTAAATTCATACCCATTTTAATAAACTTGTTGATATCCTGGTCGATATTGGCCCTTACGGAATATCTTTTAAACCCGGAATTTTTTACAATACCCTGCTGATCGTAATAGTTGCCCGATAACAAATAGCGGGTAGTTTTGGTACCACCTGAAACACTGATATTGTGTTGCGCCGTTGCACCATCACGGGTAACAAGCGACAACCAGTCGGTGCCCCTGCCCACATTGTTGATGGCATTTTGTGTATATAATTTTTTGTACAAACCATTCACCGGGTTGGCTTCTGCTTCAGCCCTTGTGCGGGTGCCATAAGGAATTACATTGTTGTCAAAATCCCACTGCTCCTGTCCGGCTTCATTGCGCACCTGCATCCATTCATTTAAAGGCAGCACATCAAAAGGGTTGTTGTAATGCTGAAAAGAAAAATTATTGGAATACTGCACTTTAACAGCGCCTTCAGCACCTCTTTTTGTGGTGATTAAAATAACACCATTGGCTGCTCTTGATCCATAAATGGAAGTGGCACTGGCATCTTTTAATACATCGATCGATTGTATATCGTTTGGGTTGAAAGAATTTAAAATACTCTGCGTACCCGCCTGGTAGCGGCCGCCACTTTCCGGTTGCTGCAAATCCGAAATCGGAAAACCATCCACTACAAACAGCGGTGCGTTACTGGCATTGACAGAACCTGCACCCCTGATTAGAATATCCAGTCCACCGCCCGGCTGCGCACTGTTTTGCCGGATGGTAAGTCCTGCCACTTTACCTTTCAGCATATTGCCAATTTCAGGGCCGGAAGACATTACCAGGTCTTTTGCCTTTACTGATGATACAGCACCGGTAAGATCTTTTTTCTTTTGCGTGCCATAGCCGATGATCACTACTTCATCCAGCGGTTTGTTAACAGCAGTTAAAGTGACGTCAACAACAGATTGACTTTTTACAGCTATCTCTGAATTGACATACCCGACAGATGAAAAAACAAGTAATGCATTTCCGTTAGGGACTTTGATGGTATAAGCACCATCCGTATTGGTACTGGTGGCTGTTGCTGCACCTTTCACAACCACTGTAACACCAGCCAGCGCTTTGCCTTCCTTATCACCGGTTACTACACCAGTAACCGTGCGTTGCTGGGCCAGTGCTGTCAGGTTAAAACAGAGCAGCATGATAAACAGCCAATTTCTTTTAAGACATTTCATTGCAATTCAGTTTTTGGTTTATAATATTTAAGCAATATTTTCTGTGGTAAACAGCAGCGGCTTCGCAAGGCGTCAGATAAAAATGCTGTTACTTTTAGTGTTGCTAATTTGGAGGATAATCCCTTCTTAAAAAAATGGCAAAACCACTACACGGGTGGTTTTTAAAATTGCAATCGTTTGTGTAAACAGGTAAAACGTTTGCTTAACTTTTAAACATTATTTTATTTGCAGAAGAAAGCGATTAAATAACGTAGCAAGTTATTTTTTGGGTACTGAATTACCCGGCAAAAAGCTCATTGCCCTGTTGTTTATAAACCGAATCTTCAGGATGTATTACAAATTAAAAGCGGCAATTATTGCGGTGACAAAAATGAATTATTTTAAAGTTTGCATTGCATAGCAATTGGCTGCGTAATCGCAGATTACAGGAGGTACTTGTACCCCGGCTTTAAGGGTAAAAAGCAGTTTTATACAATCTATCAGTAGTGATGTTGAATTTACTTTATGCGGATGATGTGATGAAGATCATTGTAGCCTGTTGTTTTCTCAGCCATATTTTCGTTGGCCAGCATTACAGCGTATTCGGTCCGAGCAGCAAGGGTTTCAGCAGCATCGGGTAAATATAAAAATAGCTGGTAATTACCGGGATTGATACCCGCAGGCAGTTGCAGCTTTTCTTGCACGTGGTGGGTGCCGCTAAACCAAAACCGCAGATCTGTTTTTAAAACAATTGAATATTCTTTTTGCGTTGCGCTGTTGCGCAAAATAATTTTTAACGGCCTGGCATTATATGCTGCAGCATAACCAAGATTGGTGATTATAAAATCAATTATTAATGAACTTTTTTTATTCAGCTGCAACGGTAATATTGCTTTGCGTAAAACAAAGCGGTAGCCAAGATTTCGTTTGATGTTGTCGAGACAGCCGCTGCTATCCCAGTCATTGTTTACATCATTATTGTACGCTGCATTCAGGTAACTGTAATGCATGCTGCGCATTTCCTTTTCTGCATGGCCTGCGGGGGCACAATCATTCTGCGGACTAAAACTATCATCACATGTTTCTCCGCCAACCACAGTGAATTTTGTATCCGCTTCAATGTATTTTCTAAGTACTGCGTTTGCCGGTTGTCTTGGCTGGGTAGAACTTCCATAATCATAAAAAGTACCATAATCATCTTGGCCCGATAAAAAACAATCATTGTGAAAACCAATCCTTGATGCATTGGCATTATTAAACGCTGCTGTTATTTTAAGTGGTGCGCTTGTAGTTGGCGCCGACGGGCCGTATACAAACTTTTGTTTTATCTGTGGTGTGCGAACCTGTACCATCCTGCTTTTTGGCAAGGCATCCAGCAAAGCCTGCAGCAATTCATTCCGGTGACGCCAGCTGCTGTCAAGCACTTTTCCAATACCACTGTTGGATGCATCGCCAAAATAATCAGTAAAATAATTCTCGCCCCAGATGCCGATAAAACCCTCCTGCAGCACGGCGATCACATCCGCGTTTTGTTGCAATAATGGCTTCAATTGTTGTATGTGATGGAGCGTGATGCTTCGTGGTGCATCCCCATACGGAGAACATATTTTATACTCATCCCCGCAGTTGCCTTCGTGCGAAGTATTGGTGTATGCAAAGCGTAAAATCATCTTTAAACCAGCTGACCGTACTGCATCAAAATCTTTTTGCAGATTGGCTAAAAATGCAGCTGACAAAGGTTGATTTTTAAACGTATCCAGTTCATAACCGCGGTAAATCAAACTAACTTTAACTGTGTAACTGGCTTTGGAACTGCGTTGCGGGTTATTGCGGTACGCTCTCAATTTTTCTGCATCCAGCACAACAAAATTGCTGGCCCTTGTTCCCGAAGGAATATAGAAACCTCTTTCAGGATTTACAATATCTTCCTGGCTTTCTTTATATACAATTGTCTTGTTTTGGGCTGCTGCGATCATTACAGTAAAAATGCCTGACAGAACAAATACAAACTTTGTCATTGATTGATTGGTTTTAAATTATTGCAATTGCTATTATGCAATGGTCATACACTTCACCATACAAAAAGGTGATGTAAAAAATGTACAACATCCTGCATTAAAAATCCATGTGCATAAAGCGTTAAATTATACAAAGGTTTGCGGAGAAAACTACGCAAACGTTTTACTGTTTTAACCACATTTATAAAAAACGATTTACTTTAGGGCCATGGAGCAAAAGCCAACAACGATTAAAGAAATAGCAAAACAACTGAACATTTCTTTTTCCACCGTTTCAAGAGCTTTGCATAATCACCCGAACATTGGCTTACGCACCAAGCTGCGTGTGCAGCAACTGGCCAAGGAATTAAATTATGAGCCCAACCAAACAGCAATTTTTTTTCAGCAACGAAAAACTTTTACCATCGGCGTTATCATTCCTGAACTGGCGGAAGCTTTTTTTTCAACCTCCATCAATGGCATTGAAGATACGGCTGAAAAAAATAAATACACGGTACTGCTCGGCCAGTCGCATGATAGTGAAGAAAGAGAAAAAAAGATTTTGGAAACTATGAAACAGCACCGGGTAGATGGTGTGATCATTTCCATTTCAAAAAACACGGTCAATTACGAACATTTTGAAAGCCTGAAAAAATATGGTATCCCGGTAGTGTTTTTTGACCGCATTCCGAAGATGAGCGATATACACTATGTAAGTTCCAACATGATTTCAGGAACCCTGCAGGCGGTTTCTTTCCTCATTAAAAAAGGGCACCGGGTAATCGGCATGATCAATGGCCCGGAAAAATTACTGGCCAGCCAGGAAAGAAAGGAAGGCTACCAGCAGTCAATGACAAAAAGCCGTTTGAAGTTTGATCCATCCCTTGTGGTAAACAGTGATCTTTCTTTAACAGGCACACAACTTGCCATGGAAGAACTGCTGAGTTCAAAGCGAAAACCTACTGCCATCGTTACCTTTAACGACTATGTAGCGCTGGATGCCATCCAGTATGCGCAAAAAAGAAAACGAAAAATAAATAAGGATGTCTGTTTTGTAAGTTTTGCCAATTTACCCATCAGCAGCTACAGTGCCTACCCACCGCTGGCTTCGGTAGAACAATACCCGTATATACAGGGTCAAAAAGCTACGGAGATTTTACTTGAACTGATGAATAAAAATAAAGACGAAAGCGGTCAAAACGAAGTGTATTATAAGATCATCGTAGAATCGCAACTGGTACTGCATGAAAAGAAATAAGCAATACAAAAAGCCCTGTGCACGGGCTCTTTTTCCCCAACTAAAATAATTGAAAATATTGTTTACTAAACCTAAAATGGTGAAGGGCTGATACAGGTCCATCCACCATCCACCACCAAACTTTGCCCGGTAATATGCCTCGCTTTTTCTGATACCAGGAACAACGCCGTATCGGCTATATCGGTAACCGTAGCGGCTCTTCCCATCGGTGTTATGCGGCTCCAGGTGGCTGCATATTCCGGATCGTCCATGGTGCGTTCGGTTAGCGTTGCACCAGGCGCAATGGTATTTACATTGATTTTAAATTGTGATAATTCTATTACCAGATTTTTTGCCAGCATTTCCAGTGCAGCCTTGCTCATACCATATGCCGCCAAATCTTTATGCGCCTGGTGACCGGTAACCGAAGAGGTAAATAATAACGATCCGCCCGAAGCCTGTTTTTTCATTTGATTGGCTGCAGCCTGCGCTAAAAAGAAGGTGCCTCCAAGGTTCACCTGCATTACCCTGAAGAATGCTTCCGGAGTATAGGTAAAAAAATCACCAAATAAAGTAATGCCGGCATTGGCGATTACAATATCAAGCTGGCCAAATTTGCTGACTGCGGTATCTACCATGCGTTGTATAAATACGGGGTCGCTTGCATCGCCCGAAAAAGCAATGCAGCTTGTACCGCCAGCAGCTATCACCCGTTGAACCGCTTGGTCAGCAAGGACTTCATCCACATCATTCAATAATACATTGGCTCCTTCCCTTGCAAGCTGGCTGCATATTTCAAGGCCAATACCCTGTCCCGCCCCGGTTACAATCGCTGTTTTATTTTTGAAAGACATGTTCTTTAAGTTATAAGTTGTAAATGATAAGTGATAAGTTATAAGTTTTTAAGAGTTGTAGGTTATAAGTTTTAAGTTATAAGCTGCGGAGTCTTATGTTTTGATCCTTTTTAGTTGTCACAGGAGCGATATCAATATGGTTCTTTATACTTATTAGCCGGAAAAGATGCATACAGCTTCGAACCCGTGTGCGCTAACTTAAAACCTATAACTTAAAACTTATAACTTTCTTCATAACTCCTTAGTGCGAATCCCTGCTTACCTTATTGCCTGAACCTCCTTTTAAAAAATCCATGTCTGCGCCCAGGTGCGCCTGCTGTACATGTGTTTGATACAAGTGCACATAACCCCTTGTCTGCATCGTTTCTGTTTGCTTCCATGCCGCTTTGCGAACAGCCAGTTCTTCCTCACTCACTTCCAGCTGCAATGTTCTGTTATGCGCATCCAGGCTGATGATATCGCCATTTTTTACCAGCGCCAACGGGCCACCCACGGCGGCCTCCGGTGATACATGCAACACGGTTGTTCCAAAACCTGTGCCGCTCATACGGCCGTCTGATATACGCACCATGTCTGTAACACCCTGTTCGAGTAACTTTTTTGGCAGCGTCATATTGCCTACTTCTGCCATGCCGGGATACCCTTTTGGGCCCACATTTTTTAATACCATAATGCTGGTTGCATCAATGTCCAGTGCAGGATCGTCTATGCGTGCATGGTAGTCTTCTATATTTTCAAACACCACCGCTTTACCGGAATGTTTTAATAGAGCCGGTGTGGCTGCCGATGGCTTCATCACCGCACCATCGGGTGCAAGGTTTCCCTTTACTACCAGTATGCCCGACTCTGGTTTAAATGGTTCCTGCATGGTGCTGATAATATTGCGGTCATACACTTCTGCCGTCGCACAGTTGTCGCCCATCATTTTCCCATTTACGGTTATCGCATCATTGTGAATAATGGCTTTCATTTCTTTGATCACCGCAGGTAAACCTCCGGAGTAATACAAGTCTTCCATATAGTTTTCACCTGATGGCTGAATGTTGGCCAGCAACGGTATTCCCTGGGAATACTTGTCAAAATCTTCAATGTTTAAATCAACACCAATGCGACCTGCAATGGCCAGCAGGTGAATGACAAAATTAGTAGATCCCCCCATGGCAGCATTGACCATGATGGCATTTTCAAAAGCCTTGCGAGTTAAAATTTTTGACATGGTGAGGTTTTCTTTTACCATATCCACAATACGCCGGCCGGATAGTTGAGAGAATACTTTCCGCCTGGCATCTGCAGCAGGTATGGAGGCATTGTTGGGCAGTGAAAGCCCGAGCGCCTCTACCATTACCGCCATAGTAGAAGCCGTGCCCATTACGGCGCAATGGCCCTGTGTCCGGGCCATGCAGGCTTCTGACTCCATAAATTCTTCTGTTGTAATTTGCCCCAGTTTATGGGCAGCATCAAAACGCCAGATGTCGGACGTACCGATATCTCTCCCCTTCCAATGGCCCTTTAACATAGGACCGCCCGAAATAACGAGTGTTGGGATATCTACGCTGCAGGCACCCATTACCAGCGAAGGCGTTGTTTTATCACACCCGCACAATAACACTACGCCATCTACCGGGTTGGCACGGATAGATTCTTCCACATCCATGCTTACCAGGTTGCGGTATAACATGGCGGTTGGCTTTATCAGTGTTTCGCCTAGCGACATTACCGGAAATTCCACCGGGAAACCACCGGCTTCCAGCACGCCCTTTTTAACTGCTTCTGCCAGTTCCCTGAAATGCCCGTTGCAGGGTGTTAATTCACTCCAGGTGTTGCAGATGCCAATTACCGGCCTGCCATCAAACATATCTGGTGGTGCACCCTGGTTCTTCATCCATGCACGGTATATGAATCCATCCTTGTCTTTGCGGCCAAACCAGCTGGCGCTTCTTAATTTTTCGGGTTCCATAGTCTATTTTATTACAAGCAACAAATTACGCATATTGCCTGACTGACATTTATTTTGTTTGAGGGCTATTATTGCAATGGTTCATAATCAATCTCCAGAAAATCCTGCACGTACTTTACCCAATATTGCTGAATAAATTGTTGATGACGCGGATGGCTGGAATACGCATCATACGATTGCTGGCTTTCAAACTCCATTGACAAGCCGAAATCAAAATTATTTTTTTTACTTGTTTGTTTAAGCATTTCAAAATTAAGCACTCCTGGTATGTTGGATAGCGTTGCAGCTGCTGCAAAGAATGCCTTTTCTTCGGCACTATTTTTCAAGAAGGTTAAGGTAAAAATAACGGAATGACGTATCATATATAGCCGAATTGTAAGCTGCGGTGATTTTATTCAAATTCCCTTATGGCAACTCAAAAAAACAAATAATCAGGCAAATAGCAAGCAGGTATTTTTTTGTTGGATGATTTTTTTTGTTTCCCCAAGTGGGGGCCAGGTTTTGAAAGATGGACAAACCTTTTTAAAAAATCCATGCAACCAATTTGATTGTATTTTTGTCAGCCTGTAAAAGCTATGAAATATATTCTATTGCTGGCATTAGCGGGCCTGTTATCTTCCTGCAAAAAAGAAAAAGTTGTGGTGTATGCTAATGAGGGCACGATTACAGGCATTGATTTGCGGGAATGCCCCTGTTTAGCGCAATGCCCGTGTGCATGTGGTAGCCTGGTTTTTCATTTTACAGATGGAACCGATAGTTCAAGGATGATTATAGACAACCCTGCTATATTTCAGTTACCAGATAACCCCCGGTTCCCGGTGCATGTAAAATTGAACTGGCAAAATACTTCGCGTTGCAATATGAAAGCGATTAAAGTGACAGATTATGCCACATTTTAATTTCATTTCATCTGGAAAATACAATAAAAATTACTCCGGAAAACTATACCGGTTGAATGTGCTAGAACATATACGTTACCGCTGAGTAATAAAGTCCGCCAATAGAAGGTCCGCCCAGGAAAGAATAGTAATAACGATTCAACAGGTTGGTGGCACCCAGTTTTACGCTTACCCCTGGCTTTTTAAACTGGTAGTTCATTTGCACATCCATACTGCCATATGCAGGCACCTGGCCGTTTACCAAGAACGATTGCCAGTAATAACTGCTCTGCCATTTGTAAGTAATACCAGCACCAATGCCTTTATAAAGATGATCCGTTGAAAAGGTAATATTGGTGATCCATTTGGGTGTGTTAAAGCCATCTTCCAAACCATCATTACCGGTTTTTCTATCCAGCTTTGCATAAGCAACATTGGCATTGATGAGCAGGTTGCGCAGCAGGTTATATTTCACACCAAGGCTGCCTCCATAATTGAACACGGTAGTTTTTGAATTGGTCCATAAGCGGTACCGGTCCTGCAGTTTATTATCATTTAAATAAAAAGGAATTGAATCTGCAATGGCTGTTTTGGGCACACTTGCTTCTACCTGGGCAATAAATGAATGGTAGTGATTGTAATAAAAATCCACATCCACCAATAATTTTGATTCAGGAAACAATCCTTTATAACCAATCTCAAACGAGCTGATATGTTCCGGCACCAGGTAAGTGTAACTGTTTTTCGCCAGCATCGTTTGGTTCTTTTTAATGGCTGCAGCTTTGGTGAGTCCGCTGGTATTCACATCTTTTATTACTGCCGCTTTAAACGCATCAATCGATGATTTTAACCACGAGTTTTCAAACACACCATTGGACATTACTTTCAGCCCGCCCACTCTTTTTACACCACCGCTGTTTACGTTGCTAAAGCCTTCGAACAAACTGGGAAAACGGTAACCGCTCTGGTAAGATATACGGAAATTACCTTGGACGGACGGGGCATATACGGCTGAAAACCGCGGATTAAAAGTGGTATGAAAATAATCGTTTTTATCAGCTCGCAAAGTAGCGCCCAATTTTAGTTTTTTATTAAAGAATTGTTTTGTTACCGCCACAAAACCGCCGGTTTTACTGTACACCAAATTACTGTATGGATCCTGCTTTACCGGGTTGACAAAGTAATTGCCATCGGGTACAACAATATACGTTCTGTAATCAAAACCTGCCAGTAATTCTACCCGGGCATTCTTTTTTAAGTTGGATAAAAACGCGTCTGTTATATTAATTTGTCCGTCGATATTTACCAGGTTGGCTTTTACCCGAAGGGCAGCCCCTGTATCCCAGTTGTTGATGTTTTTTAATTTATCAAAGGTTGTTTTCCATGCGCTGCTGCCAGGCTCAAACCTGCCGGAATCGGCAAATGCCCTTGCCACCTGTAAAGCCCGCAGTACATCGGTGCCGGCCGCAACCGAACTGTTAAACCGGCTGGTATAATTGCTAAACCAGTTATCATCACTTTTAAAAGCCTTGTCCATATTTTCCGCGATGGAGCGAAGGTTATAAGCATCACCGGTGTTTTCTGCATTCCAGTAGGCATGTGCAGTAACAGCCGATGTTTTTAACGTAACGCCTTGCTGCTGCACCTTATAATTTTCCAGCCTAAACCTGTTGGACCGCTGGTAAATATTATCCAGTATGGCAAATTTGTAGGCGTATGTCAGTGTACTGTTTTTATTGATTTTATAAACCAGCGTTGCATCTGCCCTGGCATTTTGCAGGTCGTAATTGGCTACCTGCTTTTCATAATAACCGGTACGGGCCACTACATAGTTTTTGCCCTGCAATACAAGCGTTCGCCTGTTGGATGATTCATTGCCATAACCATTTACCGGATCAATGGCCGGGTTATCTGCACCAATAAGGCCGGCGCTTGAATTTGCGGTAGTATTCAAATCTGTATGATCATCCGCCACCCAATCATTTCCCTTAGTAAAAGTGGCGTTTATTTTAAAGGCAAATTTGGAAGAAAAAGCATGTGCAATGCGGAGACTGGTTTCAGAAAAAATGGAAGGACTGCTGTTGTTATCATGTAAATGATTGACACCTGTTTTTTGTTGTACGCTTATTCCTTCGCTTGTAAAGGGATCTTTGGTAATAAAGTTGGCAAGGCCATTGATCGTATTCATGCCGTACAAGGCAGACGCTGCACCCGGAATAATTTCCGCACTTTCTATGTCCAGGTCACCCGGTCCAAGCGCATTGGCGATAGGCGCCCCAAGGTGTGGCGCCTGTATGTCCATTCCATCTACCAGTTGTGCAAAACGTACGTTGGTAGTGTTGGCAAACCCTCTTGTATTAATTACCTTAAACCCCAGGCTGGGCGTAATCATCTGCACGCCCTTCACATTTTCAAGTGCATCAAAAAAAGAAGGAGAAGCTGAATTTTTAAAATATACCGTTGTTTGCTTTTCGATACTCACCGGCGATTGCAATATATTTTCTGGTATTCTTGATGCCGTTACCACTACTTCATTCAGTACTGCAGCATGCATTGAATCGTTGCTATTTTTATTTACCAGGCTGGTATCCTGCGCCGCAACCTGCGCCACAGAAAAATAACTTACAACAATTCCTGTAACAAATTTCATTGTTTATCTTTTATAGTCCCGGCATAATTGGAGGAAGATTTGGAACAAGTTTCGTTATACCTGTTGAGGTATAACGAAAACAAACATAATACCAAAATGGCATTTTAAAAAATAAAATGCTGTGTTTGCTGTGCAAGCAATTGCTGAAATTTTTTATTGAAGCTGTTGAAGAGGGTAATATATTGTTCGCCTTTTTCTGTGACAGTTGCCTTGCCACCACCCTTGCCACCCCGCGTTGAAATTACCAGGGGCGTTTGTGCCTTGGTGTTCATGTCATCTATTAACTGCCAGGCCTGCCTGTAACTCATTTCCATCGCCATAGCAGCCTGCCGAATGGAGCCGTACTGTTTAATTTTTTCAAGTAGTTCTATGCGGCCCTTGCCAACCAGTTTTCCCTCAGCGGTACTGATCCAGATACGTCCGTCGGCTACAAGGGATAGTTTCTTTTTTGAAGCAGGCATTATCTTGTTTTATACTACGATTAATTGCGCTAAGTTAAAGCAGTTTACTAAACTTCGCCACTGCACAACAGGCCCAATTTTAAATTGCATGAAATGACGTTTAAGGGAATAAAAATAATTTTCAGGTAACTTTACGCATGCAGCAAAATTCTACAAACGCTTCGACAGATACTTTCTGGGCGCTTAAACCTGAAGATGCTTTCAAAAATATTTCCTGTTCTTCAAATGGACTATCAACAAAGGAAGCCAATGCGAGGCTTAAACAATACGGTAAAAATAGTTTCAAGGCAAAATCAAATTCATCCGCGATTATTCTTTTTCTGTTACAATTTAAAAGTCCTATCACGATTTTGCTGATAGCAGCTGCTTTGTTATCAATGGCGCTGGGTGACATTTCTGACACGGTAATTATTCTGCTGATTATTCTGGTAAGCAGCATACTCGGTTTCTGGCAGGAAAAAGGAGCCGCCAATGCCGTGGAAGAGTTATTAAAAATGGTGCAGATAAAATGCAGGATCGTAAGAGACGAAAAAGAAATGGAACTGCCGGTTGAAAACGCAGTGCCGGGAGATATCATCGTTTTATCCGCAGGAGACGTGATACCTGCTGACAGTTTACTGATAGAATCTAAAGAACTGTTTATTGATGAAGCCGCCTTTACCGGGGAAACATACCCGGTTGAAAAATCGGTAGGCATCGCAGCTGTTGATGCGCCGCTTTCCAAAAGAAGCAATTCACTATTTATGGGCTCGCATGTAATCAGCGGCAGGGCCAAAGCGTTGGTGATAAAAACAGGTAAGCAGACTGAGTTCGGTAAAATATCAGATAAGCTTGGAACAAAAATTCCGGAAACAGATTTTGAAAAAGGTATCCGCCAGTTTGGATACATGCTGATGGAAATTACACTGGTACTGGTGATCATCATCTTTGCCATTAATGTATTGCTGCATAAACCTGCGTTAGATTCCTTTCTATTTTCTCTTGCATTGGCTGTCGGACTTACACCTCAACTGCTGCCCGCCATCATCAGCGTAAATCTTTCTGTCGGTGCCCGGGCTATGGCGAAGCAACAGGTAATTGTAAAGCGGCTTTCTTCTATCGAAAACTTTGGGTGTATGAATATTTTGTGCTCAGATAAAACGGGCACTATCACAGAAGGCAAAGTAACGCTGAAGGATGCGCTGGATATTGAAGGCAATCACTCAGAAAAAACATTGCAATTTGCCTGGTTAAATGCTACGATGCAGCAGGGGTTTAAAAACCCGATTGATGAAGCCATCCGTTCCAGTTACACGGGTGATGGAAAAGGCTTTACCATACAGGCAGAAATACCGTATGACTTTATCAGGAAAAGATTAACCATACAGGTGAAGAACGCCACTGATAATTTTGCTATTACCAAAGGAGCATTGAATTCTATTCTTACTATTTGTGATGAGGCTGAAACAACAGCAGGCGCTATCCCCATGAAAGATAAGCTGGAAGCCATTCGTACAGAATATACCACATTGAGCGCTGCAGGTTTGCGGGTATTGGGTGTAGCCTATAAAAAAGGGTCAGCTGATAAAAATTTTACCCGGGCCGATGAAATCAATATGACTTTCCTGGGTTTTATTACCCTGTTTGATCCGCCTAAAAAAGATGCGCAGCAAACCATTGCCAACCTGCATAATTTAGGTGTATCACTAAAAATAATTACGGGAGATAATGAACTCGTAGCAGCAAGTTTTGCAAAGCAGGTTGGCATGGAAAACCCGGTGATTCTTACAGGTGCACAAATGAGAGAAATGAGCGACAGAGCGCTGTTTGAAAAGGCTCCCCGGACAAATATTTTTGCAGAAGTTGAACCCAATCAAAAGGAACGCATCATTTTGTTTTTGAAAAGATCAGGCAATGTAGTTGGCTTTATGGGCGATGGCATTAACGACGCTCCAGCCTTGCATGCTGCGGATGTGGGCATCTCTGTTAACACGGCGGTAGATGTGGCAAAAGAAGCCGCAGCGATTGTGTTATTGAACCAGGATCTGAATGTTTTGATAACCGGTATCGTTGCAGGGCGAAAGACATTTGCCAATACTATGAAATATATTTTTATGGCCAGCAGCGCCAACTTTGGCAATATGTTTAGTATGGCGGGCGCCTCTTTATTTTTACCGTTTTTGCCCTTGTTACCAAAACAAATATTACTGACCAATTTATTAACCGACTTCCCGGAAATGGCAATTGCTACCGACCGCGTAGATATGGCTTCCGTAAGCAAACCGCAGCGTTGGAATATTAAGTTAATCAAACGATTTATGATTGTATTCGGGCTGTTAAGTTCCGTGTATGACTACCTTACTTTTGGTGTATTGCTTTTATTAATGAAGGAAAATGAAAAAGTATTTCAAACGGGCTGGTTTACAGAGTCAGTTATTTCCGCCACATTGATTGTATTGGTTGTAAGAACGAGACTGCCATTTTTTAAAAGTTTGCCAGGCAAATGGCTTGCTATCGCAACGAGCCTGATTGTGTTGTTTGTATTGTCCATTCCGTTAATGCCTTTCGCAGGTTTATTCGGTTTTGTTCGCCTGCCGTTGTCTTATTATGGATGGATGATGCTGATCATCAGCTGTTATATTATATCTGCCGAGCTGGCAAAGCGATGGTTTTATAAAAAATTACAGAACCAATCCTGACGCTCTATGCAGGGCTTCAGCAACTTTCTGAATATAAAACATGAACCTGCAAAAACAGTTCAGCCAAAATTATTTTATCATGTATTCAGGTATTTATTGGGAACGTTCGCGGGATAATATTCAGTTCCGTAAGCAGCCTTCATCAACAGGGAAACAACAGTATAAATATGCGCCTCGGTGCGCTGGAACTGGCGCAGCAGTCCCATCATCGCGTAGCCGATTGGATTTACCGAAGGAATGAAAGTTTCCCATTCATAGCCCTTGCCCCACACAAGCCCCTTTACCGTACGTAACAGGTCAGCCTTTTGAGAAATCAAATATTGCAATACATCAATGCTCTTATTCGCATCCTGGTTTACTGTATGAAAAATGGGAGTTTGTCCGCCAAAACCATTTTCATCAAGCCCTGCCGTTGCGTTTATATTGGCACCATGTTGTACCAATACTTTCGCACAATCTAAATGGTTGTATTCAGCACAAATGTGCAACAGGGAAGCTTCCCGAAGTGGTGCAAAAGTACAGTCAAAGGAATATCTTTTTAGCAGTGCAGCTTTATCTTCATTTAATTGCATATCCAGCGCAGTTGCATCATCCAGTAAAACTGACAGTAATATTTTGTCTTCGAAATCTACTCCATACTCTACAAAGGCCCGGATGCATTCTTTAAAAAGTGGTCCGCGTGTATACATGTTGATTAAGGAGTAGATAAGCGGTTTACCATCCACCACTTCGTTGGGATTTACCCCGTTCTTGAAACAGGCTTTTATTCCCTCAACCGAATGCAATTCAAAATTGATTATGATTTCCTTTAAGTAATTCATGCGTATTCAGTTTAAAATAGTTGCTGCAATTTGCTGCGTTGAGCGGTTGCAGTTTAAAGGCGCTTTCTTCAATGGTATGTGTTGGCCTGTTAAAATCACTATACGAGATCTAATTCAGCTTCACACCAAATAGCAAGCCAGCATACTATAGTATACGACAGCAATAAATTTGCCGGATATAAACCGTAAAAATACCTTTTGGCAATTCTTCCAATGACAGGGTAAAAAAGAAAACAATATGCCTTAGCAGCCATCTTAAAAAAAGGATTGCCAACCCTTGCGCCTTAAACCATCTTCAACTTAGTTTGTGCAAAGATTGGCAAACCTTTTACGGCCGCATCCTTATGTATTGCGACAATAATAAGATATCGCCTTTAATCTCCTTAAAAAATTAACCGTACTTATTTTACAAGGTCAAATAACTCCTTATCCATTTGTGGCTTTACTTCGCAGGTATTATCCAGGTGCATGGTAGCAGTGCTGGCTGTTGTATAGGCAGGCCAGTCGGGTAATCCCTTGTGATTCGGATTTCCGGTTTTTGCAAAATTGATAAATGCATTGGAAACTTTATCAGCTAAAACATAGGCATCTTTATTTCCACCCGTCATCTCGTTGCAACGTTGAATATTATTGAATACAAAAGGAATTTCCATGCAGTGAATGGCTTTGTATTTACCATCCATCACAGACGATTGCCAGGTGAACAAATACATATAAACAGGTGCCGCATTCAATGCGGATTTTTCATTGGCCTGGCTAACTGCGCCCGGACGAAACATTACATCAACATCCAGTAAATCAATTGGCTTTGTATCGTTGGGATATGCCTTCTTAACGGCGGCCAGGTAGGTGTCTGCTTTATCACCCCGCTGGGTTTTGATTACTTCCTTTATTTTTTCAAGCGACGCGTTGTTCAGGGCGCCGTTTGCAAAAGGGGCGAATTCATTTTTTGTAGTTCCAATCAGCAATGGAATATTTTTTGATAATTCGAACGCTTCTTTTGAAAAGAGCTGGTAGGGAAGGTCTTCGCCATCAATGCTGGGCCCCCAGCTCAGTCCAAAGCCCGGTGCTGATTTACCATCTGCTTTCATTTTATCAGCTACCACTTTAAGGGCCTTTTTACCTGCTTCGCTTAACTGTGCAAACGGTATATGCTGCAGGCTATCCGCCTGGCCAGGCTGCAGGTTCAATGCCTTTAATACTTCTGCAGTAATTAACTGGGTAGTTGCTTTTTCAAGCATATTCGATCTGAACGAACCGCTTTCGTTGATGGCTTTATGAAACAATCCTTTTGCAGATGGCATGGCCATTAAGGTATTCACTTTTGCCCCGCCCCCTGACTGACCGAAGATGGTGACGTTGTTTGGATCGCCGCCAAAATTGGCTATGTTATCCCTTACCCATTCCAAGGCGGCTTTAATATCCAGTATGCTTGCATTGGCTGAGTGTTTGTATTTTTCCCCATATGCAGAAAGATCCAGGAAGCCCAATATATTCAACCGGTGATTAATAGACACCACTACAACATCTCCATTTTTCGCAAGATTTTCACCATCGTAAGAAGGCAGCTCCTGCGATGAACCGGCTGTAAAACCGCCACCGTGAATCCAAAACATAACCGGTCTTTTCTTTGAGTTATCAATACCCTTTGTCCAGATATTTAACCGCAAACAATCTTCGTTTGTATAGCCAAAATCGTGATGAAAAATAAACTCGCCTTCATCCTGAACCGATGTAATGGGGTCGAGTAAAGGCGCAACCGGGCCGTATACCATTGAACTGCGAACACCCTCCCACGGTTTGGGTGGCCGCGGTGATTCAAAGCGGTTGGCTTCCGCATACGGAATGCCTTTGTAAGTATACACGGTGTTGTTAATATATCCCCGCACTTTGCCGGAATTGGTGCTGGTTACCGCAATATTTTCGCCGGTTACCAGCTGGCTGATGGCAGCGTTAGCAATGGCCAACAGGCCTAAAGTAAAAAGAGTGATTTTTTTCATTTGCAATTTTTTAATCGTTACAGGTAATTTATTTTGAAGATAAGCAGAAATGCCAAGCTGCAGGCTTTAAAATTGATGGTCAATTTCATATATCCGTTGCTAACCGCTTATTTATTTTGATTAAACAAGACCAATTTGGAAAAAAAATCTTCCAGTAACAATCCTGTATCCAATGTTGTGTACACCCGTATATTTCTCCCCTTATGGTTTACTTCATACAAACCCTGGCTATTAATCAACGGAGACGGACGCAGTACATAAAAACTTGATGAAGGGTCCGCCTCAAACGACGATTGCAACGCAGTTAACAGCACCAGCGGGCTGTCACCAATAATGTAGGTTTCGCCAACATTGAAATTATATTTAAGGCCCATCTTCATAACGCGTTCAATATCTGCAGTTAGATACGCTCCTATCCTGCCCTGTGTTTTTACCTTGAGCAACAATGATGAGTAAGGCAGCATAACCTGGCGATAAACGTTTCTCGGAATTTGCCAAACATTGATGGCAGACTTATTAAAAATTACCTGCCCTGCTTTAAGATCTATTGCGAGATTATATTCAAGGCTGGTGTAACCCGGGGGAGGTGTTGCCAGTTCCGCATATTCGGGCCCGCCAATCCATATCAATGTTAAACGACTTGCGATGGCAGGCTCTTTTAAATATGCACTTGCAAGATCAGTCAAACCAGCACCGCATACTACGTATAAAGGAAGCTTGGTATCGTCCCGCATGGCTTCTTTAATGATAGCATTTGCTGCATCTGATGGTTGTGCCGTACTATCGTTTTCCAGCGCAACGTTTGATCCCTGGAATACATTAAAACTTTTGCCGGCATTCATAATGTTTAGCACTTCCTCTATTTTCTTTTTTGCATTGGCTGCAGTTTCTCTGGAAGGATCGAAACCATCTCCCGCTCTTAAATGAGACCCTATGATAGCCCGTATTTCAACAGAAGGCGACAGCAGGTGATGCACCAGTTGAAACAAGCCATCGGGATCGCCGCCGAAATCATTGTCGATGATAATTCGCATCCGGGGTTTTACAAGACTATCTGCAAAAAGTTGCGGTGCATGTTGTTGCGCAATAGCAGCGGCTAATGTGCTGCACAAAAAAAGCGTTAATAAAAGGCATTTCTTGTTCACCATGGTTCAATATTTAGATTTAGTGTTGGTGGTCAGTTATAATTGTAAAATGCGCAAGCCGTTAAATGAAGTATTTATGATTTCATATATGGCTGTCTTCGGTTTCAAGGTAAATATTTTTAAGACTAACTCCCTCATTTAAGTTTTTTAAAATTGAAACCTGTTTGCATTAGAAGTCATTTGTGCCACCGGCTAGCCCCTTAAGGTAATGCCTGTATACTTCTGCTTCACCGGCTGCCCACAAAAACACCCCTGAAAAATCAAGGGTTAAAAAATTACCGGCGTTCAACCAAAATCTTGCTGCTGCTTTTACACTTTATAGATAGTCGCAAATCTGCTTAATAAGTACTGATAACGTTTACCGTCAATGTATGTAAAGCCTGCTTTTTAAGAAGGTAACAGGTTATTCAACTATATTACTATTTCCATCAGGATCAAAACTAAATCCCCCGGTCGCATTCATTATTTCTTTACCTGGGTAAGCGCTACTATTTGCGGATCTTCAGCTGTTCCGTAGGTCGCATCTGCCGAAAAAGTGATTACAGGCTCCGACTTGTACATGTAAGCTGTTTTATTGCTGTAATACCTGATGGTAATTTTATTTGTCTCATCGGTTAAGCCCTGTACCAGCACAAAGAACAGATTCTGTTTATCCACCTTTACCACTACTCCTACCCCCCGGCATTCATCATTGATGAAGGCGGCCAGTTGATCATTTTCCATCGCATTGGCAGCAAGTGCTGCAGGCAAAGCAATTACGGCGGTCATAGTGGCCGGGTACTTGCCGGTATCATCTGCTTTCCAGTCTGGTGTTGGGAAAGTAGCGACTTCCTGTACCGGCATGTCTGCGGACTTCTTACTACAGCCGAAGGTTGCAAAGACGAGGGAAATAAACACCATTGCTGATATCCTTTTCATGTCAGATCGTTTTAAGAAGGTTTGCAACAGAACGGTTAGTAACACGTTGCTGCTGCAAACCAAAATGAATGCTGATTTATTGTTTAATCACTTTATCAATATGCGGCACACCATCAATCATCGTGTGAATAAAATATACTCCCGCGCTGCTCATCATGCCACCCGCATTTCTTCCATTCCAGTTGGTTGTGTAACCAGTGCCTGACACTTTCTGTACCGGTTTTGTCAAAATCACCCTTCCGGTTACATCAACAACCGACAGCCGGATTTCATGACTTTCATTAGCAGCCAATCCGCTTAAATTGATGCTGATGTTGGTTGTGTTGTTGAACGGATTTGGATACACGGTGACCGCACCTGCCTGTTTAACAAAATGCAATTCCAATGGCCGGTTCAAGGTACCCATGATGGTGTTGTTATTGTAATTGACAATGGTACTGGATTGTGCGATGATGCTTCCTCCCCTTTCTACCATAAATACCAATGGCTGTTCAGATTCACCACCTATATTGAAGAAGTAACTGAACTTGTTTATCTCAGGATTAAGAATAGGCTTAGCCTTTCCACGCAACTCTCCATTTACATAAGCTATGATGCTGTCACCCTTTCTGAAGTCGAAGTCGGCAGCCACTGTTGCAATAATGGTCATGTTATTGGCATTGCTGAAGTTACCCGGCACAGGCCTTTGGTCAGGATTTACGATACCGCCGCCTGTTATCGGTCTTCCTCCGGAAAGGCTTCCGCTGATTGACGGGTAGAAAAAGGCCGTATCATTTACCCTTGTTCTATATAGCATGTAACCTTTGCCTGGTTCAAGATAATTCAGGCTTCCGATCCAGCCGTTTTGTGCACTGTACATAGCAAACCCTGTCTGTGATTTAATAACGTCCTGGTCAAGTGCCTTATACCCGGACAATGCTTCTTTAATGGTAGCATTCACCTGCGGCAGGTAACTGATGTAATTCCAGCGGGCTCCTTTCAATGGTATGGCCGTGGTGCTAACGTTTACCGGTATGCCGTTTAATGTGAGTAACTGCGCATTGGTGGCTTTTAATTTAAAGAGTGAAATATTGTCAAGGCTCTTTAAAGATCCGGTCCAGCCTGTGCTGGTATAATTGCTGAATCCGGTGAGGTCATTCTTAATTAAGTCATTGCTTGTCCACAAACCATTGGCTAAGGTTGTGCCAACCAGGGTATTGACTGGTATGCTGAGGTTAAAGGATACCCAGTTCCAGTTTTCGTTAACGACCATATCCTGGTACAACATACTGCTGCCATCAAAAATTACAGGCAGGGAAGGTGAACCCACAATGGCATTGCTGGCGAAGTTGACAATAGTAGATGGCGTAGCCCTGAAAGTCTTGCTGGTACTTGACTGCCAGATTCTGAATTCCACGTTGTTGTTTGCCAGGTCATTGCTGAATAGGGTAAGGTATACATACCACAAGTTGCTGGATGCATTGTAAGTGTTGTTGCTAACGCCTACACATTTGCCGTTTACGAACGCAGCCAGCATATCGCCTTTGCTGATAGAGAAAAGATTGTTGAGCCTTATTTTTCCATACACATTCATGTTGTACTGGTAGTCGCCTGGCTTAACAACCCAATTTGGTTTTTTGCCGTTTACCTGCAGGGTTAATTTCAGCGCTTCTGTTTCATTGTTGTCATTGCGCATGAAAATGATCTCTTCATAGCTGCCAATATTCAGTCCGTCATTTACGGTAAAGTCAATAGTCAGATTACCCTTTGGATCAACTGTTCCGGTAAGCGGATCTGCTTTCAGCCAGGAAGGCAGGTTGGACAATGTAAAGTGTTGTGAACTTCCGCCACTGTTTACCAGGTGGCTTTCAAAACTCAATGGCGCATTTACTTCCTTCACCAGGTTGATTTCCTTATCGCTCCATTTCAGTTGATTCTGATCTATATAAGCTGTCCAGGTAACAGGCGATAAAATCTTGTTGCCATTCATATCGCGTACATTCTTTGATTGAAATGTGATGACGGTTTTATCGATCGATTGTTTTGGCTCCTGCATATTAATGATGAGCGCATCGTTGTTCACCACAAAATCAAAGTTGAGGTTAGCAACAGGGCCATGATCTTTCATTGGTGCTGCCTCATCGCTGGCCACAGCATTCACCAAAACTGCGTCAGGTACAACAGCATTCACGTCTTCCTGTACTTTTAAATCCTTCGGTGAAAAATACAGGCTGGTATTGCCCTGGAACATTTCATAATTCTCAAACGGGTAGTACGCCATCAGTCCGAATTCGTTACCCATCAAACGTACATTGTTATTCTTTGATATCAGTGTTTGGTTCATGTAAGTGTTCCATATCCTGAATTCATCAATGTAGCCTTTAAAATAGCGGTCAAATTTTGGTACTGTTGTGGCATCTGCACTGTACCAGGTTCTAACACCCAGGTAAGTAACAGCTGCTGCAATTCCTCCCAGGTTTTTGGCGTCAGAAAACTGGTTTAGCACACCATCTACCAATAGTTGCGCACTGCCTGAATTTCGGTTGACTGCAACCGCTACATGATGCCAGCTGTTATCAAGATAATTACCAGTGGCCTGTATTTTAAATCCGTTGTTCTGGAACGTGAGCAGGCCGCTTTCAAAACCAAGGTTGAACAGGTTAAGCGAGCCGCCGAACTCCGTACCATCGCCTTTACCATTACTGGCCAGCGTGCTGTTTGATTGTGTGGCATCGCCTTTAAACCACAGCTCTATCGTATAATCCATGGCAGCCAGCACGGGTGCAAATGATGTGTTCAGTTTCGCATAGCCGTTACCGTTGAGGCTGATGGCTTTGCCGGCAGGTGTGCTCCACAATCCATTCAGTGCAGCGTTGGAACCATGTGCCTTATCGAATGCAACCAAACCCTTTCCTTCATTCATCGGGTAATATGCCAGCAATGAATTTTCAGCACCCGATAACATACTTAAACTATTCACCTGAAGTTTGATCGAATTGAGTGTATCATTCCATATCCTGGCCTCGTGCACCTTGCCGGAGAAGTAACTGTTCTGCTTGCTGATACTACGGCCATACTCGATGTGCCCTGTACCGGTATATGGATTCACCGGTGCAGCATGTATCATCTCAACAAAATTATAAAACGCGGATACGGTTTTACTCTTATCATTGTATACCATGGCCACATGTGCCCATTCGCCTGGTTTATAGTCGTAGGCTGAAGTACTTTTTATTACAGTGCTACCTACCGTAATCTGCATTTTATTGTCGGCTGTCAATGACAGTTCCAATGATTCAATGGCACTACCATGACTGAATAAAGTTTGGTCGGCCTGTTTTGAAGGAAGTATCCACATTTCAGTGGTGATGCTTTTTCCGGTGAAACATTTTTCAAATTCTGTTCCGAGGTAATTGGAGGCACCATCCAATTTTACACTCACTGCATGATCGCCTTTTACGCCATTGCGGATGCCGGTAACCTGGAAGTCGCTGTTGGTTAAAAGACCGGCAGCAATTGTTTCATTAAAGTTCAGCCTTATATCGTCGTTTACACTTAACACGCCATCTGCCGGTTGCGGTGTACCAAACAAACGCGGGTTATACGTATCTTTTATACCGGTGATGAGGTTAGATTCCGTGGTAACAAAACCTGCACCCACTTTACAATAACTCACCGCCTGCACATCATAATTCTGGTCGTTGAAAGATCCATCATCCATTACAAAATTATAAATGATGCCGGATGCGTTGGTGATGAATTGCTTCTCACCCTGTGCGGCTTTCATCTTAACCGAATCCGAATAAAACTTTATAGCCGTGATCCAGGTACTGGAAGACGTGGGCTTGTATTGCAATTCTATGTGATCAAACAAACTGTTGGTCACATCAAACTGGTCTACGATAATCGGCAGATAACGCCTGCCCTGCGCATTGACCGGCGACTCGGAATTAAGCACCCATTTGTCTTTAGGCGATTTGATATTGATATCCGAACAGGAAGGAATAAAGTGTGCTGAAACGAGCACGGTATCGGCAATGTTCGACCGGTAGCCGGTAGGATCGTACTGGCAACTGGAATGCAGCAATATCTGGATGTTGTTATAATCCATAGCATTGGGGCCCCTTGTTATGGTCAATACTTTAGTGATGCTTTCACCATATTGTAAATACACCGCACGGCCTGCGCCTCCTATCGGGCTGCCGTCTACTGCAATCGTAGCGCCTTTTATTGAATCGTTGTCAACATAGCCGATTACAAATGTTGCCGGCAGTTTGGCTTCTGATTCGTTGCGCAATGTCAGGTTGTAAGTGGCTTTGCGGCTGGAGGGTACATCATTTACAACCGGGTTGTCCACTATCAAAACCGGTACTTCAATGCGTTGTGTAGGCTGATCGATTAACGTGCCCGGCTGATAATATTTGGAAATGGTAGCCGCTTCATAAGGGCAGCCACTCACGCCACCTTTGGTATGAAACACGAGGCTGTTATCGGCGGCTTTGTTCAAATCGATACTAAAATAATCATCGGTGCCTTCGGAGATAAGGTTAAAGCCCAATGTTGTACTTGTTTCCGTGCTGCTGCCGACACTGCCTCCCTGGTCGGTTCCTATCGACTCCGTGTATTTAAATTCCATTCCGATTCCATTAATTTTTACAGTGCTGGAATTACCGCCCTGGTACGCAATAATAAAATTAAAAGCGTTTTCTTTTGTTTCGTTGATGGTGGTAGTGGTTGAATATTCTATCGGGCTACCCGCGTGGAAAGAGTAGTTTTGAATCAGGGAAGATTCCAATTTTGCTTTTTCATTATCGGCCATTCTTTTTTCCCAGTTGGCTACATATTGGTTCAGGATCATGATGGTATCCGTGCGGTATTGCGAGCCCGCAGGAAACAATATCCGGTAGCTTTTTCCATTATCAAACGCATCGGTTTTGGCAGTTGGTCCAAACGCGGTCGTATCATTGTTTGACTTGGCAAAATTGGTATCGTCATTAGCGAGTTTAGAAATATACACTGGTTTTTGTTTGCTGTCAGCCAGGGATTGGGCATCCGCTAAGGAAGTGCCAAGCGGTAACAGCGCAATGTTCCTTATATTGATAAGATTCGGAATCAACACCTTTTCAATATGCTGTTGTGGAAAGGCAAATAAGGTTCCGAATGTTTCACCAACATTAATCCCGGCCCTTTGAATAACAATGTAGGTACTGGTGGGTGAAGACTGAAACAATAAAATATCGGATGCCTTCAGGTTAGTTCTTTTAATGATGGTGATGTTATTGCTTTGTCCGTAAGTTATGTTGGTTGAATACCCAATAAATACATCCGCTACAGGACCAACAAATAAGGGGTCATCACTTGTTTGAAACTTTGTTGTAAGTGTGGTGGATGACTCTTTGGTACTGGTGTTGGAGTAGTGCTCTTCGTGATGAATGCCAATACTGGCACCGGTAGATGCTACCGCGGAGTTGATAACTCCTACGCCAAAGCCGGTAAATGTTACAAGCTCAGCACCCAGTTTTTGAGTCAGGTCTAGGTCGCCCACCTGGTCAACCTTACCGCTATAGGTGGTTGAATTAGTAATGGTAGATCCCTTTTCGGCATAAGAGAAACTTTTGGAGCCCGGAGGATCACGCAGCACCATTAATACTTTATCTGGTCCCGCTGTAACAAAATCAGTACCTGTCAATTTTCCTCCAATTACAAAGCCTTTCAGTTGTGGATCACCAAACCATGTCCAGTTGATCGTAGTTGCTTCTCCAAAACGAATACTGGTGGATAAATCTTTTATGCCCTGCGTTGCGGGGCTTGGATCGCCTGCTGTAAATACATATTGGGCCATTCCTTTGTCATCCAGCCTGAATGTATCGGGTGCCACCGTACCATTGCGTATCCTGTTTAATACAGATACAAAACCGTCACTTGTAGGTACATTATCCAACACATTTTTGCCGCCAACCTGCTGTATCACCGGCACACCATTTACCACACTGGCATAAAACGGATATTGCTCAAAAGCTTTGACACCGAAAGTATATTGCTGATTTTGAATGAACACGGGGTTTCCAAAATTATAGATGGCTTTTACTGTACCCGTGGTATCCACAACAACAACGTTCTCTTTCTGACCCGTAAGCGATACGGATTCATAATCCAGGTTACCAAAATACGGCAAGCCTTTACCGTTATTATCCTGTTGTAAAATTTCTACCGAAGGTGTAACGCGTTTGATAAATTTATACGATGCGTTATACGTAAGGCTATCAAAATAGTTATTTGTATCGTAGGCGTTTTGACTGTTTAGTGTTGAATCAGCATAATGGCGGACCGAGCTTTGCACACTGAATTTATCGATGAAGTCCAGCAGCACAGGTTTACCATTTAATATATCGCCCCAACCAGTAACATTTACTGCAGAAGCAATAAATTTTACCGGGATAAGATCGGCCACGAATTCACCTGTTAAAGAATCCGGAGTGATAACAATGCTGTTGGTATTGTAGGTAACTTTTGTTTTATGAATTTTTGATGAGTCTGTTACATTTGAAGGCAACAGGTGATTGACTGCAACGGTTCGGATTGTCGGAGATGTGTTTAATGAATACTTATTTCCCGTAGGTAACAGTAAGGTTATGCTGACAGCTTTGCCCAGGTTGTTGACTGAAACGGAATGACCAAGCGGCAAATCCTGTTGAATAGCTCCACCGGCAACCCTGCCTATAAAACGAATGGTGGTGGTATCTGTCAAACTAAGTCCGGCGATATTATCCTGGTAGTTTAAATTGTGACCATCTTTATCGGTAACTTTTCCATCATTGGCAAATGCGTGATTGGCTTTAACCGTTTTTACTTCGTGCGTACCGACCGGCACGAATATGCTGAACCGTCCATTTTCATCTGTTTCTAAAATGGTGCCGTTGCTTTGTTGCGCATACTGTCCGTCAATTTTAAACTGAACGCCAGGTACCGGCACGGTGCTGTTTTTATAATACACAAATCCGGAAACGGCGAAGGACGACTTGTCCTTAAAATCAACCGTAAATTGGGTAGATGATGGTGAGATGAGCCTGTTAACAGATACCGGATCAAATTGGTGTGTACCTTTTAACGGTACAATGGTATAAGTAGTACCATTGCCAGTGTAGGGTATGCCGGCTATAAAATAATTGCCTGAAAGATCTGTATATGACTTCAGTGCAAGCTGATCGGCGGTCGGTATAATACCCGACCGCGTAACATCAGCCACGCTCATAGTTCCGTTATTTCTGTTGTAATTTTCTCCATGAAACGACAGGTCATAAAACTGGTCTTTGATCGCCTCGTCAAACCGCCAGTACGCTGCCAGACCGGTTTCATCGCCACTAAACAAACGTGTTTGGTTTTTAATTGCATTAGCTTGTGAAATGGCTATATTGTAAATACGCATTTCATCTATGTATCCTTTGAATTGTTGCGTGGTGAGGCCACGGCCTATGTACACTTTCTTGTCGGGAACCGATGCACTGTAGGGCGCCGCAATTTTACCAATCACCGTATTGTTCAGCATGATAAACAAGGAATCTTTGGTATGAATACCGGTAACATGAACAAATATATTAGCTGCGTTGCTATAGGTTCCTGTTGCACTGATTCCTTTGTAAGAAAAGAATAATTTTCCCGCAGCGTCAAAACCCAGCGCATACTGGTTGTTTCTGTAAAAAATAGTTTGGTTGGCAGGGTTGGTAACATCCGGCTTTATCCATGCTTCAATAGTAAAGGAAGAGTCGGAAAATGGCGCAGTTGTACTATCCAGTTGCAGGTAACTATTCGCTGTTCCATTCAGGTATACACTTTTACCCAACTGCACCTGATCGTTGCTTTGCAGCCGAACGGATACATCCTGAACAGCCTGGCCGTTTTCGTAAGTAATACGGCCGTATATATTGCCGGTAGGGCTCCTGAAGCCAACGCCAGCCAATGTTTCTTTGGAGAACACGGTTGTGTTGTTACATTTTACAGCACCTATTACCTGGTACGTATAATACACACCGGGCGTTCCTTTTGCATCATCGGTTTGGTACTCACTGTTGGTGGAACCTGGTACTGTTGCCATTTGTACAAAATTGGTAGTTCCATAAACAGCACGTTTTATAATGAAGTTATCAAAGCTGCCATTCGTTGACCAACGCAGCTCCGTTCTGTCAGGAAAATATCCTTTTGAAACGTCCAGTTTAACAAGCGAACCAATTTCGGTTGGCAATATTTCATTGGGTATCTGCACCGGCGCAAAGGCAGTGAAACTGGAGCCAACAGGCGGTACTACCTGCAGGGTATAATTATAACTGTTGCAGGTAGAAATTTGTACATCGCTGTAAGTGCCCTTATCAAAATCAGCCTTATTAAGTCGTATTTCACTTTGAGTTTTTGCTGTGTTATTGATGCGGGTGATAATAAATGTTGATCCCGGCAACCAGGCTGTCGCCAACGGGTTCCATGTAAGCACGGCTGTTTTGCTGTTTTGTAAAACAGCGGTAGCAGTTAAAGGAATAGTTGTAAAAGCAACGGCAGTGGTGGCCTGTTTTGCAAGCTCCCAGTTAAAGCCCGTATGGGCCCTTGCCACCCTGAAATACATCTGCGGTGAAAGGTTGTTATCAACAACATAACTAAACGATGCCTGGGCCGGATCATAATCATAACTTACTTCTCTTGCATCCGTAAAATTGGCATTGTTGGCCACCTGTATTTTAAATTTGTCGTTGATAAAATTGGTTCCGCTTACCGGGTCGATGGTCCACGAAAAAGTTACTTTTTGAGCGACAGGATCATAAGCAGCTGCCGCGGTTTTTGGAAAGGTAAAAGCAGGTACCGCAACTGGTATGGAACTGTTGTACCACCTTTCGTTATACGCCAGTTGCTGGTAATAATAATTTTTTGCAACGTTCAATGCAGGCAGTTGGTTGGAGCCGCTGGTAGCCACCGGCAGGTATCCTGTCAGGCGTTTGTCTTGTGGGGGACTTGACTCATTTATAACCATATTGCTAATTCTGTCAATGTCACCGAGGCTTGTTTTGGTATAGCTAAATATGGCTTTCGGTTCAAAAACGCCGTTGTTTTGAACCGTAGCAAAATCAACTGTCGGCGTATTGATTGCCGTAAACTGTGGAATGGCGATATCTTTTGTATCAGAGCCAATATACCAGTCATGATTGCCGCAACAAATTTCGCCCCACATTTCAAAGTCAATCTTTATGGCTTTAATATTTTTCATATTGTTATCGAGGTACAGGTCAATGTATCGTATCTGTGCATTATCTACCTGTATGGTATTCGACACCTGGTTATAAGGTGGCAAAAAGTTGGTATAGGCTACCGTGCTCTGACTATTACCAAACTGAAAAAAAGGAGTCCAGTTAACGCGGTCCGTTGTGAATGAAAGCGTTGCACTTCGAAGGTATGCCATGTAGTGGCTGAGCGCCTGCATCCAGTAATCCGGGTGGTGCGCAAACGTTTCAATATGAAGGGAACCATTGGTGATATTAAAACTCACTTTGAATTGGGAAGCTGCAGAAGCAGCGCCAGTTCTGGATTGCGCCCACATAGTTTGGGCTTCCAATGTGACCGACGTACAAAAAAAGATGCTTAACAAAAGCATTGTTCTGAGTAGTTTGCCAATACGCTTGTTACATGCTGCATCTCTGTGTTGACGTACTGCCGGTGTGTGGTTTGTAAATACTAAGCTCATTGGGGGTGTATTTTGGTTTGATTAAAAGAAAGGGGTATATCTGGCTATGCGTATTCAGGCTATCATATAATAGCGGCTGGCAAACACTCAGATAATAGACATGGTGACAGTAATTCTTGTTGGAAGCAGACGTAAATTTCGGAGCTTTCAGTAGGGGGCGGTCAGGTATCAACAAAGTGCTTTACTTTTTTTGCACTTCCTGATATTCATTTCACGTGCAGGTACAGGCGAGTTTTCAGCCTGCATCTTTGGAAATATTCATTCATATCATTGAGTGTATATTGCCTGGTCAATATCTTATTGAAGGAGTTTTATACAATGACTGAATAAAAATACTGTTAGTAGACAAGACAACAACAACAGCAGGGACGAACAGGGCTTAAAACTGTCCCAAAGCAGGGTATTATTTATCAGGGGTGATTCAATTAAAACTGCTCACGTGCAGGACGGTTTTAAAAACAAATTATTCGTCCGCTGGTTAGAATTGTACGGCCGAATTATATGCTATTTTCAAAATCAAGTTTATCCCTTCATTGCATTTACAAAAGATCATACTTGCTTGCAATGCCGGAAATCAGGTATAATTCAACGCGGCATATTGAGGCTCTGCTATCCGGGAGGGTAATGCTTCTTTTTTAATCGGAATATTTTTATATACTGTTTCAGAAAAGAATAAAAGATTTAAACCTGTTCGTGGTAAAAAATACCAAGCTGAACCTTGTTAGCTTCGTTGGAGTTTTTCTTGTAATCTGCTTCAACTTCATTGACTTAGATTGTAATCCGGTTATATCAATTAGCTCCATTATAACAGCTGAATGATCTTCGCAGGCTTTTACTATTTAAAAATCTGACTGTTGATTTTGTGCGTTTAAGCTGCTCATTGTTGCCATTGCCAACATGTTTGAAGTGATGAATAATTGTCTCATTTTTTTATTTATTTAATGAGGCAAATTCCAACTTCAATAATGGATAAACGATGACCCAGGTTAAGCCTTTTGTATTTTAACAATCCGGTGAAAAGGTAAAACAAAAGATAAATGACTACCGCCTCAAACCGCGGCAACTTGACGCAAACCTTACGACAATGGAAAAGTTTAGTTGTTTGAAGATGTACTTGCGTCAGGTACTCCTGCATTCCTATAAAAGTAAAAACACAGGGAAATTTTTATTTTGGTGTTGCTGTTTCTTCCAGGATCCTATATTTTGCTATCTGAATACATCTTCCACTTTCATTGTGCTTATTCTCCGGACACTCAGAGGCAAGGGCCTTCTTGCGGGCCTCGTCTTTGGTAAAATTCAGAATGCTTTCCCATGTAGGCTGCAGTTCGTCATCGTATATACTTTCATCAAGTGCTTCCAGAAAGAAATGCGTAAAAAATCCCCCCTCTGTTGGGGTTCCGCCGGCAAGTTCTGTGGAGTCTGAGGCCGTAGCGATGATGGATAGCGGGTTATCTGGCATAAAAAGGTTATCAAAATCCTTCGTGTCATTTTCCATTTCATCGGGTTTCGGCGGTTGTCGTTTACGTTTGGTCATCTTCTCTGCGGAACCGGCCCTGGCTCCGGGAACCGAATTGCAGCAATCGCTTAAAACAATATTAACGCCGGCTCCCATTTTTACGATGGGGTTAAATATATCTTCCTCCAGGCTCAGGTTGGCAGTGGCCGTATTTTGATCATCGGGTGTTTTTAACCACATCCGGGGATAAACACTTGTATCGTTTTGAAACCGAAATCCATGACCGCTGAAATAAAATACCACGATATCTGCCTTGGTTGGCGCCATTGATTTTAGCCAGATATTGATAGCATAGCTTACTGCAGCTTTACTATATTGTTTGCCTTTAATTACTTTTGGAACTAGAGTAACCATATCAAGCCACGAAGAAAAATCTTCAAAGCTGGCTGTTATTTCTTCAAGGTCTGTTTCACATCTTTGTCCAATAATTTCATCATCTGAATCAATTACTGTTATTAAAAACAGCCTGGCTTTGTCATCGCTTTTATGCTTTTTGATAACATCCCCGGATGCAAAGTAATTGCTATAACCGCCCGCATGCACCGGTAAGCAACATACAAGCATTATCAATCCTACAAAGTAATTTTTAAAAGGCCTGGCAAAGCGGTAAATCGTTTTTTTATTCATAAAAAATAGTGTTTAAACCTGCACCCAAATTAATTGATAACAACAGTTGGCGCCGCAAAAATAAACAGCTTGTTTGCTATCAGAAAATATCAGCTGCAATTGTTTGTAATAAAAAAACGTCGTATAAATGGAGGAATTAAACAGCGATAGCAATCTTATCAGTGAAGCATAGCTGCGCCACAGAATAAATGTGAAGTATTAAATGAATCAAACTACAGAACCCCTAGGGCTGCAGCGGCGGTTTTCCACCAGTTTGCGGTGGAACCGGCGAATGAACAATTGTCGGGTCAAGTGGCGGAGCATCCTCGTCACTCACTTCTGGTTCACCCTCATCTGTTTCTTCATCACCCGGGCCGGCTAAATTAACAGTGTCAGGAAAAAAATCTAAAAGCTGGTTTTCTGATTCAGCGAAGCCAGTTGTGTTTTCTAAGAAATTACCAATCGAATTTTCCATATCTTCATATTTATAGTTAAACCTAACATTTTTTTTGATTATTCCCAATTAAAAATCTTGTCATTCCGGTTATCATCTGTAAGATCAACCGCTGTTCTATTTTTCAGACACTATACAAATTGTATACTGGTTCAGGAAAAACAATTTTAAGCGTTTTGAATGATATGTTTTAAAGAATGTTTGATCAGTATTAGTTTTACATCAGTACCCATCCAATTTTAGTTATGAAGTTATTATTTAAAATAACAGTTTTAGCTGTACTGATTGCAATGGGTGCTCCGGTTTTTGTAACAGCACAAAATGATGCAGATGTTTTTCAGTTAAAAGAAAAATTGAAACAGTTTGAAAAGCGGCAGGTCTACCCGTCTGATACTGCTTATGTAAATACGTTGAACGACCTCGCTTATATTTATTCTTACAGCTATCCTGACAGTGCAATTGCCCTGCTTGCGGGCAACGCCGAACGTAGCCATTCAGCCGGATACTTTAAAGGTGAAACGAATACCTTTATTATTCTGGGAGATGCTTTTCAAACAAAAGGAATTTATAAACAAGCGCTGGGTTATTATGAAAAAGCGTTGCTGCTTGCACAAAAAAATAGTCCCCGGGATGTATTGCCACTTGTACTGAACCGGATTGGCATGATACATCTTAACCAGGGTAATTATGCAGAGGCGCTGAGCAAATTTTATGAATCGCTTAAGACCGCAGAAGCTTCCGACAACAAAGCATTGATTGGTGCCACACTCAATAACATAGCCATTGTACATTTTCACCAGGGTAATTTTGTGGAAGCCGAAAATGATTATCAAAAGAAACTTAAAGTGGCAGAAGCCATGCTCGATACCAGCAGCATGAGCCTCGCTTATAACGGCATAGGTGAAGCAAACCTGCAAATGAAAGACAAGGTTAAGGCGCTGCATAACCTTTCTATTGCGAACAAGCTGGCCTTACAAATTAACGACCAGGAAATGCTGTTAACTACCTCCTTGTCCCTTGCAGAAATTTACTACGCGACAGACAGTTTGCAAAAAGCAGTTTACCTTTTTAACAATGCACTGGCGCTTTCAAAACAAAAAGATAATGGCACGCATATTTGCAATGCTTTAATTGGTTTGGCAAAAGCCTACAACCGGCAGGGGATGTTGAAAGAGGCGCTGGCTGATGGGTTGGAGGCACTGCAAAGAGCTGAAAAAATGGGCCAGGTGCAGCTGATAAGAGATGCCAGTGAAATAGTTTCTTCCATTTATGAAGGCATGGGTGATGGGATAAAAGCCATCGCCTATTACAGGATATATAAAACAAATTCAGACAGCCTCAATAGCCTGGCAAGTCAGCGTGCAGTAGCGATAGAAAAAACCAGCTACGAATTTTCAAAAAAAGAAATTGCGTTTCAGCGTAAAACACTGCAGCAACAATGGTTAATTTTTTCCGCACTGGCGGCGCTCTTTTCCCTCGCAATTATTTTATGGGTAATCAGCCGCAGCCGCAACCGGCTTAACCATACTTATAAAGATCTGCAGCACAAAAACGAAGTGATTGCCGCTCAGAAATTAACGGCGGAAGAAACGCTTAGTAAACTGAAGGCGGCGCAGTCGCAGTTAATTCAGTCAGAAAAAATGGCGAGCCTTGGAGAACTTACCGCAGGCATTGCACACGAAATTCAAAATCCTTTAAACTTTGTCAACAATTTTAGTGAAGTAAGTGCCGAGCTGGTCGATGAAATGAACGAGGAAATTAACAAAGGAAATATACAGGAAGCAAAAGAAATAGCCGGGGATTTGAAACAAAACCTCGAAAAAATAAATCACCATGGTAAACGGGCAGGCGATATCGTAAAAGGAATGCTTCAGCACAGCCGTAGCAACAGCAATGCTACGATTGAACCAACTGATATCAATAAACTGGCTGATGAATATTTACGACTTGCTTATCATGGGTTAAGAGCAAAAGATAAATCTTTCAATGTTGCATTAAAAACAAATTTTGACGAATGCATCGGTAATATCAATATTATTCCACAGGATATTGGCAGGGTAATTTTAAATTTAATTACAAATGCATTCTATGCTGTAGATGAAAAAAAGAAATCAGGAATTGAAAACTATGAACCAACCGTTTCAATAAGTACAAAAAAGATGCATGGAAAGGTGGAAATAAAAGTTGCAGACAATGGCAATGGTATTCCACGGAACATAATAGACAAAATTTTTCAACCCTTCTTTACCACCAAACCCTCCGGACAGGGAACAGGGCTAGGATTAAGCTTAAGTTATGATATTGTAAAAGCACATGGGGGGGAGTTGAAAGTGGAAACAAAAGATGGTGAGGGGAGCGGGTTTATTGTTTCAATACCAGTTTGAATTATTAAAAATGAAACTGATAAAAAACAAAGGAGCAGTCTTGATAACACCAATTGCTTATTTGGCTGAGGATTACAGAGGGTGATCCCTGCTCCACCGCGACAGCGCATTCACTGGCGGGATACTTGCGCAAGATATTCCGGCAGTGCCGTTGTTTACTAGTTTGAAGAAGTGCTTAGACTTGGTGGGATGCAAAAGCCCTTGCAACGATGAGTGAAATTGACAACAAATCATTAATCAGTTAGCATGGTACAAAAAAAAGTGATATTCTTTATCATTTATAACGCGTCAATTAAACTGGAATAATAAAATAAGAATAATAAACAGGGTTCAAGGCCCGCCTTTTTGAGTACGCTTTAAAACTAGTCATTTCTCTGCGCCACACAAACTATTATTGTCCAGTATCTTGCTGGCGGAGCATGGAACAACTTACGAAGATTTTAAAAAATCAACTTGGCACGAGGGGCATAACTGATGCCTTCTCCCGCAACACATGTATTTTAAAGGAAAAGCAACTGCTTATAATAGACGAAAAGGGGGAAACTTGTCCGTTTCCCCCTCAGGTGGAGCTGCAGGGAGTCATTTCCGTTAGCTACCATATTGTGATTGAATATCTTATGAATTAAAATTGAAGAACTCACCTTTTTACGCACCGGCTCGTTTTTACAACAAAAAAACTATCAATTTTAGTAAAGGTAAATAAAGTTTGTTATTATAAATTAAGATCGCACTCAAACATGTCATCTCCGCACTTATTCACACGAGACATTTTTTTTACCGCCCGAAACAGTTTTTGCATTAACTCTTAGACATTTTGCTTCGTCGAAACCTACAATAACAAGTTGCTATAATTATAGTGTTACCAACGGTTGCACTTATTTTGTAACCAAAATTGCAAGAAGTCAAAGCAAGAAAAATGTCAGAATTAAAATTGGCTCTATGAAACTGCTGAAACACAGCATCCATCAACTTCAGCTTTCGCAAATACATTTGTTAGCAGCAGTAGCTCTCTTAAGCTTCACCGTCTTTGTCAAATAATTCATGCAGCTTTTGTTGTAATAGTTTTTTGTCTGGAAGTTGAGTTTTATATTCTGAGACCATGGTCGGAGAAAGGCTTCTACTCAAAGCATATTCAACTACTTCACTGTCTTTGTCTTTGCAGAGCAAAACTCCAATACTAGGATTTTCATTTGGTCTTTTTACGTCCCGGTCTAAAGCTTCCAGGTAAAAATTTAATTGACCCAGGTGATCAGGTTTGAATTTGTCCGCTTTTAGTTCAAACGCTACTAAACATTGTAAGCCACGATGATAAAATAATAGGTCCGTATAAAAGTCACTATTGCCAACTTGCAATTTGTATTCTTCACCAATAAAAAGAAAATCTTTTCCTAACTCAAGAATAAAATCTTTCATCTGCCTGATAAGGCCCCGCTGCAGGTCGCTCTCTGTGTGAGGGTCTGGTAGATTCAGAAAATCAAATACATAACTATCTTTAAATGTGTTTGTTAAATCAGGCCGGGTTTCTCTCAACATTGTTGAGAGTTTTGAATTAGCGATTATTGTCCGTTCAAATTGGCTTGCAGAAATCTGCCGGTCCAGTTCTCTGAAACTGTAATTCTCTTGTTTTGCCACCTTCAGATAAAACTCACGTTCTTCTGCCGTTTTGCACCTTGAAAAAATAGCCAAATTATGAGACCAGCTAATTTCCCTCAACAGTGTTGAGAGTTTTGGGTAATCCTTATAAGTTTCATAAAATTGCTTCATTCGCCAAAGATTTTTATCAGAAAAACCTTTAATCTCAGGCTCATTTTTTTGGATGAATTTTGCTAACTCAATAACAACCGATTCTCCCCATTCGGCAAGTTCAAGTCTTTTACAAATATATTCGCCGATGTTCCAGTATAAGTTTATCAATTCAGCATTAACTGCTCTTATGGCATTAACCCGGGATTGTTTTATAAGTTCAATAATGACAACAAACCGCTTATCCATGTAATTCCTAGTTTGCAACAAATTTAGAAAAATCTCACCCTGCTTGTCATTTTTTTATTGTCTACACTGTTCAAGTCAAAACTGTTCATTGTCAAGCTCCATTAGCCAAACCCGCTGTTGATAACAGTTGTTTTACGTTATAATGATTGTTCTAATTCGCTTGCTGCCTTAACCAAATAGTGTCGGGTTTCTCCGTCACGTTCAGTCTGTAGACGCTTTTGTATATCGATATACTTAGTGCTTCTATTGATAAAGTGCTCGGTCGAAATGAAGGTGTCCAACCATTTAGTAAAATCACCAAGTTCTTTTTGTTCTCTTGAGTAGTCAAAGTGTTTTGTAAAATCTGGAATTTCCAGATTAGAGCCTTCCCATTTGTCAATCGCAATGATTTGCCTTCCGAAATATTTGTCAAACAGGTAAGTATTGCTGCAAAAAGTTTGAAATGCCTTCTTCTCGGCTTCCTTTGTCTTACCTGTTTTAAACAAAATGATGGTCCACTCGAATAAAAAGTCGGGAAACCCCCTATCGTCTGGAAAGTTTTTATCAAACCACTTGGTATAGGTCAAGCCGCCTTTATAGTCGGTAAGTTGAATAAAATATTTTACCGGTAAGTAACGAAGCCCACGACTGTCATCATAGCAACCAAACTTTCTTTTCTCCGCGCTAAGTCTCCGCTTAATGTCGGTGATTTTTTTCTGAAGTTTCTCGATTTGTTTAGGAGTCATGAAGTCAGTTTACAATTGATACCAACGATCGAGTGTTACTGCAGGTGGGATATTTGCAGCTATGTCAGACCGGAACGTCCACCCAATAACAATTTAAAAGTACGAGTTAACAACTGTTCGCCGGAATGTAGTTGTGACAACTGTAACAAAGATTTTATTTTGCAGCTGGCATACTTGTACTCCCTATGTCACGATACAATTTCCAATCACCATTTCGCTTTTCCCAAACGACAACATATTTACCTCTGTCGATTAATAATTTTTTTTCATTTTTCATTTCATAGTTACCCGTTTCAATTATAAGCGCTGGGCTTGCGGTGATATCTGTGGTTGAAAACGTCATTTCTTTGATTCCCGCCCGAATAGCAGAACCCCAAGCATTGAGAATATCATTACCCTTCACAACTTCGCTATTGTCGAGCAATAATTCGGCATCTGGCCAATAATGAGACGCTAACGCAGAAGAATCACCGGCTGCAATTTGTTCTGAAAATTTCATATTGATACTGTCTATAAATGACTTCGCCCATTGTTTGTCTAAAGCCTGAATTTCAGCTTCCAGATTTGGCAATTTTTCAGAATTATTCGATTTGCAAGACGAAATATAAAAGCAAATTATTGATGCTGCGATAAAAAAATATGCCTTTGTCATAAAAATATATTTTAAATAAAACGAAATGTCTTTTAAAGTTACGTACAACGAACAGGGCTTGCTGCAGAGCTGGAATTCATTGCTCGCCCGCCCGGAACCGCTGCTGATTAAAGATATCAAAGTACAGGTTAATAAATAAAAGCCCAGCGATGTTTGTCCAGCCCAGATGAAGCACAATAGCGATAAAATGCCCATTGCTCCAATGTCCGGCCAGCCTTGCAGCAAACCTTTTGTTAGCTGCAGTCATGGGTTTTATACGCTCATCGCATCTCTGTTATAAAAAGTTCAATTATCAAAAGAGTTTGAGATTGATTTATAGTTTTGGATATTTTTCCTGAATAATAATCAACCCTGCTTGCAATTGTATGATATTCTTTTGAATCCTTATTAAGTTCGATTTTATTATCGGTGACAAATTTTATTATTACCTGGGACTCAGTATATTTTAAAGACACTTCAATGTTATTAATATCCCCAGAGTCAAAACAGATGGTTATACAATTCTGGAGTATTCTAAAAATTGCATATTTATCCTTTAAGCCAATATTTTCGATGTTATTTCCTCTAAAACAAAATGAAATCTTCTTTTGATGCTGTTTGGACAATCTGGCAATGTAATGCTCAACAGATTCAATTAGACCAAGTAAATCAATTTCTGTGGGCGACAGATTCTCGCATAAATGATTTAGTTGCCCAATAATTTCGCTGAGGTTTGAGCTGAGGTTTGTATACATGTTAATGTTACCTTCTTCCTTTCGTCTTCGTTCTATTTCCATTTTGGAAGCAGCAAGTGTTTGATTTACACTTTCTCTTAAAATTTCAACCACCTGCCTTTTTTCCGTTTCCTCTGTTTCAATGATCATTTGCAAAGTATCTCTTTTCGCTGTATTAATTTTCTTCTCCAGTTCTTTTAAAGAAGTAACATCTGCAACATGAACAAAAAAACCGATTACTTCACCACTATCTATATCAGGAATATAAGTGGCAAGTGAATGTCTGACGCCGCTGCCATCGGGCAATGGTATTTCCCTTTCAAACAATTGTTTTTGACCTAAAAGAACAGCATGTATATAAGGCAGGTTTTTTTCATAAAGGGGACCAAGTAATTCGTCAATACGCATATTGTTGATCATTTGCTCCTTGGATTTATTAAACCAATTTACATAAGCACTGTTTGCATACCGGCATACCAAATCTTTATCCCAATATGCAAGCATTGCGTCAATATGGTCTGATATTCTTATTGCTAACTCACCTAAATTATTGGAAGCGTATTTTTCAAATATTGCTTTTTTCTTTGTCATACTGATAAATATGCATTAAGGTATAACTTCCTATATTTTTTAATTGTGATGTATATCAGATTTCTAAATAATATTTGTCAGGTTAGTGGCTGGTTAAAGATTGCAGCTACCGTCAGACTGTGAAAAAACTAAACTATTTTTATTAATGTCAAAGACACCTATTAGAGAATGATTATCGTTTAAGCGATTCTCAAGCCTTTTTTTTAGTTTTTTCACAGTCTGACGTACCAGGCTTTATGTTGGGATTTTAACTGCCGTCTGCCCGGTACCGATGTTAAATTTATAATTAAAAGTTCATTGTTTGTACTGATGTTCAGAGATGCTGGTCAAGCGGAAACTGATGCCTGGCTTTGCTTTTGGATGAAGATTGTTGGTCAAGCCCCAATAGCATAAAGCCTCATGTTGACAGCATTTTTTTATGACTGATATAGTAAACCTATAACAACTTCGACCCCAAATGCAAATGCAATCGTGATTATAAGGCTTAGTATACTAGCTATAATCGCTCTTTCTGAGCCATAAAATGTCCCACCATTGGAAATATAAAGTCTCATTTTTTTCTACTTGAAAAAATTGAACACAAGCAGAAGCAATTATTGTAGAGCAGATTGGCAAAATAAAGTTCGGCACTTTTTCCAGTTGTGGTAAACCAATGATAGAGATAACCAATCCAGTTGTTATAATTATAGAGATTATCAAAGTGCGAACCTGACTTGACTTTTCTCCAAGGGCTTTGAAATTTTCGGCGATCATAAAGCCAGCAACTAAAGGACCAGTGAGCAAAGTGCAGATTAAAATCGTTCTTTTTTTGTAAAGTTTCGATTCCGGAATTATTGGTAAAATATGGTCTTCCATAGAGTCAACATAATTATGTTTAAAAATTGCTGCCAACGTTCCATGGCTTTATGTTGGGATATTTCCATTCATCCGCCCGGAACCGGTGCTGATTAAAAATATAAAAGTACAAGTTAACAAATAAAAGCCCAGCGATCCTTGTCCTGCTGAAGGTGGGATATTTTATAATGTCCAGCCCGGAACCGCCACCCAATTGAAAACATAAAGTTGAAATTAACGACAAAAAGCCAAATTGAAACTCGTCTGCCCGAACCAAAGTACAGCGATGCAGACAGCCGAAGTTTCAACGTCCATCCCCACTTGCAGCAATACCAATGTTATGTGCCGCTCTTTGTCTGCCCACTAATTGCTGATTAACTTTTTAAAGTCCTTATCATTAATTTCTTTCAAGTGCAAAGTGATTTTTTGTCCTTTAGTAATTGTCAAATCAGTTGAGTAAGCAAATACTTTTTCGTCCTTTACGGTATATGCAATTAGCCTTGCTTTGTAACCTATAGGCATATTTTCAAATTGTGGTGATTTGTCCGAATAGTATGAGGCTTGAATTACACTGTTTATGTCTTTGAAGACTAAATATACGTTTGCATTTTTCACACTGTCTTGCGGATTAAAAGTTGCATACAATTCGGTCGTGTTATCAGCTTCTAAAAATCTGTCGCAGTTAATCCAACCTAATTTACTTATTCCAATTTCATCATATACTTTTTGGCTAACAACATAGTTTTTCCGTTGCTTAATATTTCTCTCTTTTTCTTCTGGTGTTGGATTATAACCGCTATCCACATAATCCATAATTTTGTCGATGTCTGATTTCTTTTCATCATCCCACACTATATATGAAATTGATGTTGTGTCATTTGTTTTTGTAGTGTTTGCCGGTTGCTTTGATGCCTTAAATGTTTCAGTTGCTTTTTGCCAATTCATTTGTCCTAAATCATTCCTTTGTCCGTAAAAGAGTGCCATTTCTTTGTCTGACAATTTTGGTAATTGAACACTAAGATTTTTGCCTTCCTTTAATTTTAGCTGCTCACCATTTGAAGTCACACCGATAAAATATGCACCGCCTGATATAAGTAGTTTTCCATCAGAGGTAGTTTGAGCGTTAGACTTTAATAGCTGCCCTGTATTGGTTAGTTCTTTTAATTCAACTTCTATATTTTGTCCTAAAAGTTTACCACTCTCTGTAATAAGGTCATTGGGATTGATTGAAATTTTTGTTCCTCTTCGCCCTGTTACAACACTTGGTTTGTCACCAGAAACTTTAAATGTTTGCGAAGGCTCTTCGAATTTTTTTAAAGCATAATTAAGTATAGTTATGCCTGCTTTGTCATTGGTGTCATCGTCCTTTGTCTTTTTGGAATTGCTACAACTGCAGATTAATAAACAAACAGAAAGAAAAAATATCAATGTTCTTGTCATGGTAGGGTGTCGTTTAGAATAGCACATAACAATCGGGTATTTGCGAAGGCAGGGTATTCATTGATTGTCCAGCCCGATATAAATGCCCATTTGAAATTATGTTGTTGAAATTAGGAACTAAAGTTGAACATTGAACGTCGAGACTGAACCACTGCCGATGCTTTTACTTAGCTGATGTTAAATTGTTCCCGCCCCTGCTTTTGCAAATACTTTTGTTGTGCGTTCGCCTGTGTCAATTTATAATTGTAACGAATTACTGTTTTGTCACGAAATCCATTGCTTCAGAAAAAGTAGTTACCCAATAGTCGTCCTGATGTGCTTTTAAATAGGCAAGGAAAGCTCTATGTGTTGCAGTTGAAATTTGAAAAACTTGCCCCCCTACACCATGTAATTGAAAAACACCCATTCCACCCACTTTCTTTACTTTCTCTGCAAAGGCAATAAGTTCTTCCAGCGTTGTTCCTGTCCATACATGCCAGGACGGAACTTTCATTGTGTTCAGATTTTTGAAATTTGAAATTATGCTTGTACTGTCTCCACCGGCTCTAGCATACTTTACTAACCCTAGCTTTTTTATGATAGTTGTGTAATCCGTATCTCCAATTAAAAAATTATTGCAAGGAAAGGCAAAAGACCTTTCTTTTCTATTCGGGTCTAACAAGGCAAGAATAGAATTCTCGGTTTTAATTTCCGTTATTAATTTATCAATTGTGTAAGTATCAATTGAAATTGATTTTTGCCATCCTAATTTTTCAGGACATGCATGAAATAGTGTATGGTTTGCGAGTTCCTGTCCATTCCTAGCAGCTTTCGTCCAACCTAAAACAGCTTCTGGAGTTTGTCCAACGACATCAGATTGAGATGAACCTTGAATTGAATTCAGAAAGAATGTTGCTTTGAAACCTACCGAGTCTAATTGAGGAATTACAGTTGAAAGTTGTGTTTCCAAGCCGTCGTCATACGTTAGGCAAATGATAGCTTTTGCCCTCTGGGCGAAAGCGGACAAGAAAAAAGTAGTTACTAAAATTAAGGCTAGCCCTATTTTTTTATATTTCATGAAGCAGGGATTTGAACTTTATGTAAAGTGACGCACAACGGGCCAGGTATAGCCGATGGTGGGGAATTTTATATTCGTCCGCCCGGAACCGCTGCCTGGCTTTTTGCTAAAGTTAAATATTAAGAACTAAAGTCGGGCTTTATTCGTCACGCCCCGAACCACAGCACAACAGAATTACCGCTGCTGATTGCTGCAATGGCAAGCCCCACTATTGGCAATACCAATGTTAACGGTTCGTTGTTTTTATTTTTTTGTCAGTTTATATTTCAAATGAGTTGTCAAGTCGGATGGTATAACTTCTGTAATTTGCAAGTCATATTTGTCTTTGTCAATACCTTCAAACAGACGGATACCGCTACCTAAAAAAACTGGTGCAATGTGAATGAAAAACTCGTCTACAAGCCCGGCATTCAAAAACTGTTGGATAGTGTTTGCACCACCTTGAATTCTTATGTCCTTTCCTTTGGCCGATTGTCTTGCTTTGTCCAAAGCACTTTCTACTCCATCGTTTATAAAGTAGAAAGTTGTTGTTCCTTCTTGAACCCAAGGCTCTCGTATCTCGTGTGTTAAAACATATACGTCTGCTTTGTATAAGTCATTTGGCCAACTGGCTTCGCCTTCTTCAAACATTCGTTTACCCATAATGAATGCACCCGTCCTCGCAATTGTTTCTCTAATGTATTTTCCGTCAGCACTGTCTTCTTTTCCGCCTTCAAACCCAAGGTATTCCCAAAAAGCTTTTTGATTAAACATCCACGAGTGAATTTGTCCTGACACACCTCCCATAGGATTTTTAGGGCTTCTGTTATCTCCTGCGAAAAAGCCGTCAAGTGATATTCCGCTATCAAATATGATCTTGCTCATTTTTAATTTTTTGTTTGTAATGTAATTGTACTAATCCTGTATCAAATGTTTTTGCTGTCACAAATTCAAATAATTGCTCAGGTCGTCCGTCTTTAAAAAGGCGTGTCCCGTATCCTAACAACACTGGTATAACCGAAATTATTAGCTCATCTATTAAGCCGTGTTTCAATAGTTCATTTATTACTTCTGCACCACCGTCACAATAAATATTTTTTCCTTTTTCAGACTTTAGTCGTTTGACTAATTCGGTTATGTTTCCTGTATAGAAGATTGTTCTACCGACTTGAGATTTTTTAGTTCTTGTTATAACATAAATATCTCGATGTCCGTTATCGTAGTGAGATGGTCCGATCTCTTTAAGTACATAATCATAGGTTCTTCGGCCAATAATTATCGTGTCAATTGTGTTTGTAAATTCTGAATAACCGTAGTCTTCGCCTTCCTTTTCAACAAGCTTTAAGAAACTAAGGTCGTCATTTGGTTTTGCAATGTAACCATCTAAACTCATTGCAATGAAAAGTGATATTTTTCGCATCTGTTTTAAATTTTAACGTTTCTGCAAATCTACTTTCAGACAAGCAATCACACTTTGTAAAAATGCGACAAATTAAAGTAGTGATGGTGAAAGTCCGGTATTACGCTTGATTTCATTGCTAAGATGCGAATGGTCATAATAGCCACATTCAAATGCAATATCTAACAAGCTGCGTTTTTGATTTGAATTTTTGATTATACTTAAAGCATTCTGAAAACGAATAATACTTGAATATTCTTTTGGTGATAGTCCAATGAGCTTTTTAAAATTTCGCTCCAATTGTCTTACCGTAGTGAAATTTCGTTTTGATAGTTCGGAAATACTAATTTGTCCATTTGTTGAATGGATATCGTTGATAACTGATTGTAGTGGTTTGTTTTTGCTTTTTATTCTCTCTGAAAAGAAATGGTCAAAATAATTAAATGGGTTGTCAAATATCTTATCAACATTAAATGAATTGGATTTTTCAAATTCAATAGTATCGTTGGTTAACTCATTTTGCGAAGCGTAACTATAGAAATTATCAAAAGTTGCAGGTTTCAGGCACACACCTATTAAATGTGTATCGGTGTCAATAAAGCTGTCTTTAAATGTAGTCATCGCACCAACTATGTAAGTTTTCCCAAACTCCATTAAAATCGATCCGTTGTCAGTCAAACAAGTATCTCCTAAGTTCATTACTATACCAGCACAACCATCTGGAAAAACCCGTTCCCACTGTCTTTCCAGTTCGTTTCCTCTCAGTTCCCAATAGAAATGAATAAAGGGTTCTAATTCTTTGTACGGCTTTACTTTATGGTACTTCATTGGTTTTTGCAGTGTCGTTTTACAATGACCGCTAACGGACAGGGCCTTGCGCAGCTGTGGTATTAGGATTACGTCCGCTCGAGCCGCTGTTGATTAAAAATATTTGATGAAGTTAGAACAAAAGTTCAGCGATGTTTGTCAAGCCCGAACCAACGCCCGGCTTTGCAAACTGCTGAAGTTTTGATTGTTCAGGCCCGCTTGACAGCAATACTTTTGTTACCAGCCGTTTTTCAACGAATTATTTAACTGGATATTTACCTACTGCTTTTACTTCCTTGTCTGTAAACTTTAAAATTTCTGTTGTTATTGGATAGCCTGATTTTTTGTATTCATCAATTACTATCTGCCCAATTCTAGCAGAAAAGAAATTAAAATCTTTTTCTGAGAAAATGTAACAAAAGTCTCTAACTGGAATAACTGCATAAAATGGAAATCCGAAATCCTTTTTTACCTTTTCTTTCATCGAAGGAGCAAAAAGTAACGCAGGCTTTAATGATGTGTGTTCAACTTCAATAAGTCCAACCTTACGATTTTCGATTGTATCAAAAGAAATGGGAGTTACAGCCAAAAGCTTGTCAGCATTCTGATTCGCTTGTTTATCAAGATCTGCCTCCGTAATATTCCATTTTTTTAAATCATCTGGCGTTATCCATGTTAATTTTCCCTGTCCACTATGAATATAAACTTTACTAAATTCATCAGTGACTTTGCTATGCAAAGAGTCAGCAAATTCATAGTAATTTGGGAACAATGAGATATAAATGTCATTTTGTACATCTGTCCACTTTGAAGGAAGTTCAAGGGAATTAGATATTAAGGTTTGAACCAAGTCTGAAATGTGAGAAGTGTCTTTATCCCTTTCATAGTTCTTTCTTACATTATCCAAACTGACTTTTAACGTTGTTTCACCTTGCGAAATATAAATTAGTTCTGTTTCATCAAAGGAGTCAATACGCATTCCGTATTTTTCAATTTGTGATTTAAATTCGTCAAATACAAAATCCTTCTTCGCCTTCGCCTTGCACCCTAAAAGCCCAAAAAGCATTGTCAAAATTGTAAAGTATATGAAGTGTCTCATTAAAATGGCAGGTAACGGCCAGGGCTTTATGCTGTTGGGATAATTACCATTGTCCTGCCCGGTACCGATGCTAAATTTATAAATTAATGCTCATTGTTTGAATTAAAGACCAAAGTTGCTTGTCAAGCCCAAACCAAGGACTGGCTTTTCTTTTAGCTGAAGATTGTTGGTCAAGCCCCAATAGAATAAAAGCACATGTTAGCCGTAATGCATTTTATCACTAAATTAAATCAGAAACAAATAATAGAAAATTGATTGGTGCACACACCAGCAAACAATAGCAATTAAATAAGGGGAATATTTTTTCTTGTTTCTAATGTCAGAGATTATAAGGGCTATCAATATAGATTGTATAATTGCAAACTGAATATTTTGAGTAGCTAAATCAGAAAAACCAAAAATGTTTGGTAAGATCCGCCCCACTGTAGGTCCTAATAGCACCATTGCCGCTGCAATCATATACCGCATATGTAACGAGCTTTTTTTTCGATACTTAATTGCCATGCAATAAAAAAGTATAAGCAAAGATCCATCACCAATTGCAAAAAATGCATACTTGGGTGTATCAGAATTTAAGTTGTTGACTATACTGGGGATAAATGACAGCATCAGTAAAGGGAAAATGAAATAGGATAATTTGCCTAATTTTCTATGCCATGCCATTTTTTTGTTACCTACCAAAAATGGTTGTACAATGATTAGTGTAACCCATACCACAGCAATAGCTGCATGGATATGAATGAACGTATGTTTTACTTTTTCAAATGAAGGAAATTGAACAATATATGTTTTGTAAAACCCTACAAATATTAGTGGAATTAATAGTAGAAAGAAATAACCGAGATACCTATAGGATTTTTCCATTTTTATGATTGTTTAATGTGTTCAGTCATTGGTAAGCGCATTACAGCTAACGTCCGGGGTTTTAGGCTGTTGGGATATTTACCATTGTCCTGCCCGGAACCGATGCTAAATTTATAATTAAAAGTTCATTGTTTGTACTAAAGTTCAAAGGTGCTTGTTCTGCTGAAACTAAAGACTGGCTTTGCTTTTAGCCGAAGATTGTTGGTCAAGCCCCAATAGCATAAACCCACTGTTGTGCCTTCGGCTTGTTTGTCGGTGATAGTATAATTATTCTTTCAAGTGAGGAAATGATTAGATATTAAAACTCTTTTCAAAAAATAGTATCTCCAACGGAACGCACTACAGATTGCCAAACCTCTGTGGAACGAACATGATAGAAAATTGTATATACAAGCAAGCCGACCATTACTATAGTGTAAGGAATTGGGTTTTTCTTCCTTATAATATCATTTACTAAAAGTAGTGCTGATACTATAACACTAAAATATAATGGGATAAAAAAGTCGTACGGTTGAATGCTATCAGGCTCAAAACTGTGTTGCAAAATTCTGCTTAGAATGGCTGTGAGCATAATAAATGAAGTGCCAATCATGTATCTCTGGTGATTGAAAACATCTTTTTTATTTATGATAGCAAGCGAATAAAAAAGCAAAAATATCAGTGGTGCAATAAAATTTAATGCTTGTATACTAGCTACTTCGTTAAACGGTATTTTTTCTATGGTAGTAAGATAATTCTGCCTTGTTGCCAGAAACATTGAGATGACCATTAATGGAACTATGAAATAAGATACTCTCCCTATAAATTTGTGTGCTTTGTATTTGCCTTTATAAATCAGATAGGGCTGAATAAATAATATAATCATCCATGAAACCATTAGTGCTCCATGAGTATGATGTAACCAGTTAAATCCATTAAATTGAGGAAAGTATTTAGTGTATTCAGGATGAAAGGCTACCTGCAATAAAACGAATAAGAATCCCATTGCTATAAAAAATGCTTTGGGTGTGACGTCTTTCGTTTTACTTTCCTGGTTCATATTTTGTTAAATGATAGTGAAGGTCTTTTAAGCTGACGCACAACGAAGGCATTGGTGCAGTACGGGGATAGTCGCTGTGTCCACTTGGTGCTGATGCCAATTAAAGATGAGATTTTTAATTTAAACTACAAAAGCTAATTGGTTATCGGTCAAGCCGAGACTGAAGAAATATAGCGATATGATGCTGATAATATAAATGTCCGCACGTATTGCGCCAATGCAATGTTAGCAGTAGTGCTTTATAAACATTGAATTATAATACTTATTTAATTTTCCTAGCCTTTATTCCGATCCCATAACTTTTAAATATTAGATATTTTATTTTCCCGCTTTTATCTTTAACAAAAAAAACTTCTTCAGTCCCGCCATAATTGAAAAAGCCTATGTTAGGTTTGAAGAAAAATTCCTTATCAGAACATGGTATAAGTTCAATTTTTTCAGTATTATTATTTTCCTGCATCATTAGTTTATTGTTTTCTTTTGAAACAATATAAGAAAGAGAGGGCATTAGCTGATATTGTCCCACATAGGAGTCATAGAATTTCCAATTAGGTGCAGAGGCTTTTTTTATATAAGGATAAAATGTTTCATGTGAAGCTAAAAGGAGCCAATTCCCACCTCTATTTATGTACGTATCTGTCTTTCTAAGATCCGGCACTTCGTTTTCGTTATTCCCCCACCATTCATGCTCTTTAATTTTATAACTCATCACAACAACATTTTCTTCCTTGACTAAATAGACATCTTCGAAATTAAACACGTCTTTATATCCTTTAAACGGAGGCCCAAACCCTTTCATGACCTCGGCTTTATTAATAATTTTTCCGGTTGGAGTACTAATAATATAGTCATTTGCGACATACGGTGACCAAATACTTGTGTCGCCTAGATCAAATGCTTCTATTCGCTTATGAGCCAGCTGCATCATTTGACTGATAAAAGTTGAATCTACTTTAGACTGTGCTTGTGCAATTTTTATAAATGTAATTACAGTTATCGTCAAATATGTTGTAAGCTTTTTCATACTTTAAATTTATTGAGTGTTCGATTACATTACTGCTAACGAGCCGAAGCTTTGCGCAGATGTGGAATTAAGATTGTGTCCTGCCAAAACCGCTGATGATTGAAAATAATTTACTGAAATTAAAAATTAATGATCAGCAATGTTTGTCCAGCCCGGAACTGAAGTTTGGATTTGTACAAATGCTGAAGTTAGTTTGTCTAGCCACACTTGCGCAAAACTTTTTGTTGGACGCTGTTCTATGGGAATTTAGTGTTAGCTTTTTCTATTGCCTCGCTATAGAGAAAACCATTTGCTATTAAGTATCTCAAGTATGCATCTTTCTGTCCAGCATAATCGGTAAACTGGATTTGAGATGCAATGCCGGCTTGATATTCTTTTTCTTTTTGCTCCCATTCCCTTTTTAGTTTACCAAGTAGTTCCAGTTGTTTCTGAAATCGTACTCGACGGATGTCAACATTGGGTTGTGAATTTTTAGATGCAAATTCAATTGCCATTGAGCCAGTAATGTCTCGAAAAACTATATAAAGCAAGTGATCAAGATCAAGTGCATAATCTCTTTTAATTTCTTGTCCTCTTTCAAAGATTTCATACGAAAATTGCCCTGTGTCGCTTATTTCTATATTTGGATGCGAATCAGTCGAATTGCCAAAAGTTGGAATTAATTTTTCTGGGGCTTCAATAATAGAAGCTAGTTTGTTGATTGAAGATTTTATATAATTAAACTTATCTTTCAAGTTATACGAGATTTCAAAAAAATAGCGATAGCCGGCCAGGTATTGCTGCAGGGGCGGAATTCATTGCTTGTCCTGCCCCGGAACCGCTGTTGAATAAAGATAAAAAAGTAAAAGTTAACAAACAATAGCCCGGGAGGATGTTTGTCCCACCCAGCTGATGTTGATAGCGATAAAATGCTCATTGATACAACGTCCTGCCAGACTTGAAGCAAACCCAATGTTAGCTGCAGATTTATTGAACCTCAAATAGTTTGTCCGTGTGTAATTGCTTTACAAACTGCGTAATTTGTTCAATAAGTTTTTTAAGTTGTGTTTGGCTATTATAGTTGAAATACATATTCTTTCTGCCGTTGTCAAACTCTTTGAAAGACAAATCGAAGTCACTGGCTCTTTTACATACCTTTCTTTTCTTGATAAAAAAAGTCATTTCGTAAAAACAGGTGTGGTCAATAGTCTGACTAATTGTTGTTACTGTCTCACCATGCTTGGATTGAATATAAGTTGGACTATAGATTATTTCACCGTCAATCTTTTTTCGGTGGGTAATGTAAAAAGTCAGCGGGTTAATAGTGTCAAGCAGCAAAGGTTTATAGAGCTTACAACCGTCAAATTTTTGCAGAAATGTGTTTCCTTTTTGTTTCCAAAGCAGGTAACAATCGTTAAAGACGTTGCAGGTATCTGTTATATTTACGCTGCCCGAACAAACCAAAGAATATTTGAAAAATGTGTCAATATTATTTTCCTTTAAACTGTCCTGGAACCTTGTCACTCTTGTTTCAATTTCATTTAAGTTTTGTCCGAAAGAGAATGTTGAAATAAATATTATAGGGCAGAGAAGAAGTCTTGTCATTAGAATTTTTAACTAAAGATTCAATCGCAGAGTGTTTCCACAAAATTTGCAGCTAACGGCCAAGGTATTTGCGAAGGCTGGGCAATAGTATTCCGTCCGCCCATACCCCATACCGATTGAAATTATTTTGTTGAAGATAACAATTGATGCTGATTGTTTCCGTATCCGCCGGAACCGAAATTGATTAAAGATTTGCTGCAGATTGTTTTTCCGTCTGCCCAGCTTTTGCAAGATACCCGTGTTAGCTGATGTTTTATTCCTCAAATGCTGAAGGATATATTTCCATCCCATCTATCATAAACCTATATAGATTATAATCTTCAACAGATAATTGGTCTTCAGAATTTGCCGATACTAAAATTATTTGATTTTCTTCTGCCAATCCCCACCATACCCAATTGACGTTATCTTTTTTAAATCTTCGTTCGAGAAAAATTCTTTTGTTAGAGATTTCTTTTATTATCTCTGATTCAGGAATGTAGTTTCCAGTAAATTCTTGAAAGAAATCTGTTAGTACTTTTTCATCCACATCCAAACTAGCCTGATAACCGGTTAAGGTTAGGTTTGAGCTAGTTTCAGGAGATGTTATCGTAACAATATTATCTTCAGTTTCCTCAAGGACAAAATGTTTTGGATAGAAAATTCTGTAACTACCAGTTTCAGGTACATGGGGAATCAATTCAATTTGTGCCATTATATTCAATTGGAAATTAGGGTTCGTATAAAATATCAGCTAACGGTCAGGGATTGGCGAGGTGGTGATATTATAATTCCGTCCGCCCACAACCGCTGCTGATGAAATTATTTTGTTGAAGTTAGGATTCATAGTTGAAAGTTGAATGTCGAGCCTGACCCGCTGCTGGCGCTTTCATCTAGCTGATGTTACATTGTCCCGCCATGCTTTTGCAAATACTTTTGTTAGCAACAGTTTAGCTGTGTAAACTGTAACCATCCCGTGCTTCAATCAATCTGTCGCCGAATTTGAATGTCACACTATTAAAGATTAATGATTTTATGTCTGAAATATCTTCAGGTTCTTCACGGATGTCAAATGAAATTCCAGAGAATTCAAATTCTTTGGATAAAAGGATAAAAGAATATCTGTGTGCCTCCGTCGTAAGTGTTTCTCTTTGTTTTATAGTCTGGAAAGCGGTCAAGAATGTCCTACATTTTTAAAGAGAAATCTTCACCTGCAATTGCGAAGCAGTCAATGGGCTTATCTGCGTCGGTAGGTAACAAGTCAGGATTTATGCAAGCCCATACAAATCTTTTGTCAAAGGGAATTAGAAACTTCGAGCCACGAATTTCTTTGCTAGGATTTGGTTTTTCAACTCCAACAAATTGTACGAGTTGATGAGTTGATGGAAATTTGTCACGTTTCAATAGGTCACAGAAGCTGTCGAACCAGGCTAATCGTCTTTCTTTTCTAAGTCACTTCTCAAAGTTGCGAATTGTGTCATTTAAATTGTTGCTAACGTTCTAGGCTCGCCGCATGGCTGGAATTGTTGCTGTGTCAGCCCGGCAACTGAAGCCGATTAAAAAACTGATGTTGAAGTTAACAACTGAAAGCCAAATAGAATTCGGTCAAGCCCGATATTAGCTGATAGTAGTAAAACTGCCGATTGTTATTCCGTCCGCCAGCCTTACGGCAAACCTTTTGTTACCTCCTGCCCCTTGTCATGTACTGATGAGGTTGTGGCATTTTGTGAAGTGTCATACCTTAAAATATTTTGTGCGATTGTTTCTTTTAAAGTCTGAATGTCAAACGGCTTTTCGATATAACCATCCGCATTAATTTTTTTACATATCTCTTTAATTTCTGCATTGGCTGAAAAGAGAAGGACAGGAATGTGCTGTGTCGAAGGATTTTGTTTTATTAGGAATATGGCTTTTTCACCGCCAATTACCGGTATCCACAGGTCCATTAAAATAAGGTCGGGCTTAATGGATTCAATGTCGCTAATTACATTTTCACATCGGGATAATGTTTCTACCCGATATTGATTTTGTGATAAAAATTGTTTACAGAAAAACAAAATGTCCATGTCATCCTCGTAGATCAAAATACACTTTTCCATAACTCTTTTTTTATAAGATTAACGTATTTGATCTTAACGGTAACGTAAAATAAAATGTACTGCCTTTCCCCAGTTCACTTTCAGCCCACAATTTGCCGTTATGACGTTGAATAATTTCATACGAAATATACAATCCGACGCCCAAACCCTGAAATTGTACTGCATTTTCTTCTACCCGATGATATTTTTCAAATATTTTGTCAACGCTTTGTTGGGCAATACCGATACCGGTATCTTTTACTGATACTTTTATTACATCCATTTCCTGCTCTACCAGGATAAAAACCTTTGCTGCATAGGGAGAATATTTTACAGCATTGGTTAATAAATTTATCAGCACTTGCTGCAGCCTTGCTTTATCGCCGGTTACTTCGTCATTTACTTTACCGGTTTTTATAATTTTATGATTTGGCGAAGTAAGTTGTACACTTTCAACAGCACTTTCAATCATTTCATTAAAATTAAAAGTAGAGATATTATAATTTAACTTGCCAAGCCTTATCTTACTTACATCCAGCAATTCGCTTATCAATTCATTCAGCCTGTTTACAGACGCGTTTGCCTTTTTTACATACAGTTTTGCATCTTCCTCGCTTTCATTTACAGAAAGTTCCAGCATTTGCAAGTAAGCTTTGGCGGTGGTGAGTGGTGTCTTCATTTCATGGCTGGCAATGCTGATGAATTCATCTTTTCTTTCTTCATTTAGTTTTTGCTCATGTATATCAGTTAGTGAGCCAACCCACTTAATTACTTTTCCAGCAGGATCCAAAAAGGGTCCACCTATCAAATAAAACCATCGGTATATACCTTCTTTGTTTTTTAGCCGTATTTCATACTTATAACCTTTTCCACTGGTAAATACCTGATTCCAATGCGTTGTCAAACGGTCCCGGTCATCCGGGTGCATCATGTAGTTCCAAGCTTCGGCTACATCATCTATACCTGAATATTCTTTCCAGTTTTTTGAGCCGTACTCTATATTGCCCTCGCTATTTATCACCCATACCATTTGGGGCAAGGTTTCCGCAAGGTTGCGAAAGCGTTCTTCACTTTCTTTCAGCTCTTGTTGTTTTTTCTTCTCCTCTGTAGTGTTTCTGACTTCAATTACGGTTCCCTTGGCAATTCCGTTATGCGTAATAGGGCTTGCTGTAAAAGCCACAGGATAAAAGGAGCCGTTTTTGTGTACAAAAAACTCCTCGCCTTTCATTTTACTTTGCGAAGGTAGAGCTTGGTCTATCGGGCATTCTTCCAAAGGGAACGCTGATCCGTCAGGATAGGAATGATGCACATAATAATGTAACTGTTTTCCTTTCAATTCTTCCAGGGTAAAACCAGTCATTATTTCTGCGGATTCGTTCATGTAAACACAATATTGCTTTTCATCCATTAAAAACAAAGCCATTTCTGTATTAGCCGTAATGCTTTCCAACAACTCCTTTTGATGCCTAAGGGCATTTTGGATTTCTCTTGTTTTTTCTTCATTTTTTTTGCGTTCTGTAATATCGGTGAACAAAACTGCAAACTTTTCCTTTTCAATAGGTAAAGCTTTAATTTCAAACCAGCGATCGGTATCTTCAAAGTAGTGCTCAAATACAACAGGACGCTGATCATCCACCACGGAAGCATAGATTACCATCCATTTATCAAGTGAAGGAAAAACCTGCATCAGGGGTTTACCAATCACCATTTCTTTGGGAACTCCTGTTTGTTTTTCATAGGTTGGATTTACCTCCAGTATAGTAAGGTCAATTCCTTTACCTTCTTTATTACGTATTAGCTCGCAGAGGGTAAAGCCCTGATCAATGGAAAAGAAAAGGGTTCGGTATTTTACTTCACTTTCCTCAATTTTATTTCTTGCTTCCACCTGCTCTGTAATATCATAAGCCATTCCGATTATGCCTATTACTTCATTCAATTCATTTTTTAATGCATCCAAAGAAAAATGAAAATAACGCTTGGAGAGGATACCGTTATTGTCGACATCCATCATAACTGCATACTCGTTTGCAGTATATGTTTCACCAGTATTATAAACGTTATCAAATATTTCAAAAGTGCCTGTACCTTCAAATTCAGGAAATACGTCACGCAAACGTTTACCTAAAAAATCGCTTTCTTTTCGATTGTACTGTTTTTGATAAGCCACGTTTGCCATAATATACTCGTGGTCGGGCCCCTCAAATGCGGCAATGGCAGCAGGGGCATTCTGAAAAATATTTTGCAAGCTTTGAAGGATTGTTTCCATTTATTTTATTATTATGCCTAATCCTTTTATTACTTTTTCAGTGTCGGCAAAAGGGCCCATGAGAATTTTTTCCCGGCAACAGAATCGATTTTATTAATGATGGATTGCCTTTTGGAAATCCGCTTCCAATTATTTCATCTAATCCGGCAATGCCGGTAGAGTTTTGGGTAATGTGATTGTTATTTGATTTCATATTTTAAAGTAGTATACACAAACCAATTTATTAAAAGTTAAAATTAGTTATTTTTTCCATATAATAGTATATCATAGGGTTTCAATACTTTGTAAACTGGTTGTTTAGCTTCTGTCACATTCTGATTATCAGGGTGTGTCAGAAAGGGTAGCAGGTAACGTCCAGGGCTGTATGCTGTTGGGATATTTACTTCCGTCAGGCCACAACCGCTGTTAAATTTATAATTAAAAGTTCATTCTTTTTACAAAAGTTCAAAGATGCTGGTCAAGCCGAAACTGGAGACTGGCTTTGCTTTTAGCTGAAGATTGTTGGTCATGCCCCAATAGCATAAAGCCCCATGTTGTGTACGGTTTTCTAAATGGTACTGTCTACCTGTTATGGCATGATTTACTCGAATAACTATTTTGTCTTTAATTTAGTCATAAAATATCCAGCAAGTAAAAAAACAAACCCAATAGAAAAAATAAAAAGATTGGCGTCTATGTTGGCAAATATTGGCAGAACTCCATTTGGGTCTGATAATGCACCACCGTACAAATGTGTTATTGTCGCATTTGAAAGAAAACCACCTAAAACGATAAGCCCCAAAATAAATGAAATTTTAATTGAAAAATCTTTTTCAGTTTTCTTTGTCCATAAAAGATAAAGCCCTAAAAGCGAAAGCCCAAATGTGATAATTACTTGCCAAACTACATGAAACCTGGCGTGTCCCGGCCATAGTGGATTTTCTGCATGAGTTTGGTTGAAGTCGGCAAATGGTGGTATAAAACCATAAATAACGGCTGTCACTGTCATTAATATTTTTCCGACTGCTTGTTTTGTTGTTGTCATTTTTGTCTAAAAATTAAATTGTTAGTGAGAAAGTTTGATTTTTATTGTTTGCAAATCTAATGTCGCTACTTTGTTGGTTTGTAATGTCGCCATAAAATGGCACACAACGTCCAGGGCTTTATGTATTCTAGGATTATTAAACTACCAAATTTGTTTTAAAATCAAGCTGCATGCTGGTAGTTTTCCACATACATTTCCCCTTTTTTCACTACCGCAAACATCCGTAATATCAATTTAAATTTTATGTTGTTCAAAACGATTTTGTAGCACTTTGTTTTCAATTTTATTATCACTGTAATTTTTAATTTCTTTATCCCACGCCGTCGCGCTTTTGGCCGCCTGGTTTAGCTCCTGCTTCAATTCCTTATTTGCTAAATGACTTACTGTTTTCCTTCCTCTAATACTTGTTCCTGAACTATGGTCAAAGGGTATTACACCTACATATACAGCATAGGCTCTTGGGTTGGTAAAGCTTGTGAAATTTTCAATATAGGCGATTGTCATTAATCCATTCGCTTTGCCAATTCCTTTGATGCTGGTTATTAGTTGATAGCTGGTTTGAATCTTTACATCATTGGCTACGATCTTCATCATCTCAACTTCAAGTGCCGCAATTATTTCTTTATTTTCCTTTTGCTTTCGCTCTAACATTTTTATGACAATATCCTTTTTACTTGCTTCATACATATGCTTGCGCTCTTTAACGGTTGACTGGTAACCCGCATTTCCTCACCAATCGCTTTCTGAAATGTAGAAGCTCTTTAAGGCTTGCTATTGCTGGATTTAGTGGCTCGTCGGCCTTCAATGATTTATGCTTTTCTTCCCCATATTGTGCAATTCTGCTTGCATCTACTTTATCATTTTTTCCTCTCGTAATACCTAAGGAATTTTTGATTGCCAACCCAGGAATTCTTGTGTACAAGATTTGTCGTGATTGACAGAACTGCAGCAATTTGTATTGATAGCCTCCTGTATATTCTAGTACGATAAAGCTTTTTTGCAAATCAATATTGAAATGCTTGCACCACTTTTGAAATTGCAAAAATCCTTCTGTACCATTTTGAATTCTGATGTGCTCAGATATTTCAGCACAATAGATATCCAATGTGTTTTTAGAAACATCTACCCCTAAAGTTAAATCCCAATTTTTCATCGTCTAAGTTTTTAAGTGTGATAAAAACTTGCTCTTGTCAAAAACCTTTGATGATTCAAAGAAATAATTCTAGCTGGACCTGGAGCAAGAAAGTAAAGGAGGGAACTAATACATAAAAAAGTCCTTAATGACTAGCTGTTGGGCAAGTTCACCCACCCCTTACTTTCAAAATTGTCAACATTATTGGTAGTTATTAACACCCCCTTGCAACCCCCACTATAATAGTAGTAGATATTAATAAAATTCTAAGAAATTAATCCAAAGGCTGTTGGGATATTTCCTTCCGTCCGCCCACAACCGCTGTTAAATTTATAAATTAAAGTTGATTGTTTTTACTAAAGTTCAAAGATGCTGGTCAAGCCCAAACTGAAGACTGGCTTTGCTTTTAGCCGATGTTTGCTGGTCAAGCCCCAATAGCATAAAACCACATGTTGGGCGCAGGCTCTAATAATATATCAATTAAATGATTTGAAGATTGTAACTGATACTGCACCATATACGTCCTTCGCCAATTTATTATATTCAAGTATAGAGTAACAATAGGAATTTTTTTTAGCAATCATTTTCTGATAAAATATTCTATTATTCTTCTCTCCGCTAAGGACATAAAAATTTTTACCAAGTTTTTGATATGTTATTTTAGCTTTTGATAAAGCTAAGTTTTCAATATCCAAAGTGTATTGTCTTTTTAACGAAACAGGATTACCGTCAACGTCTTGATTAAGTCTACCATAAACGGTCAATACTTTTGTACCTTCTTTATTTACGAAAACTCTTCCGTCACCATTTTCACTTTCAGGATTCGGTATTAAAAATGTAGGATAATCGATACAATAACCAAATCTCGCATTACAATAAGTTTCAAAATCCTTCGTCAAATCTCTCCGTTGAAAATTTGTTGTAAAGAGCAGAGACACAAATAATAGTAATTTCATGGATTTCGATAATTATAGACTTCCAAATTGCTTGCGCCCAACGGGCAGGGCTTGCTGCTGTGCTGGTATTCAACGAATGTCCAGCCTGGAACCGCAGCCCAATTTAAAAACTGAGTTGAAGTTAAGAACTAAAGCCGAACATTGAACGTCGCGCCCGGACTGCTGCTGATAGCGAACAAAAAGATGAGGATTTATTCGTCAGCCAGGAATAGCAGCAAACCCAATGTTACAAGCCGTTATTTTCTGTCACCCTCTTAAAGTTTTTGTTTTTTAAAAGAAACAACTGAATGATGATTAGTCCAACTATAAGCCAAAAGTTAATGACAGATTTAGCTGAATATTTTTTATGAACACGGCGAATTGTGTCAAGATAACTTTTTGCCTTTTCTTTTACTGTGTCAATACTGTGAGTTGAGTCAACCTCCATTTTTTGCATATTAGTTAATGCATTATTTTTTGAGGCTGCAAAATCAAAATGCATAAAACTGTCCGCAAGCAGATAAAGCATAAGTCCGAACGAAATTATTTGTAAAAATTTTATAAGTGTCATTTATTGAACTTTACTACTAACTAATTCTGCTATGAAAAAAAGGATTATCAAACCAATGCCCCAAATAACAAGAGTTTTACTTTTTTTTATTGTCGCCCAAACTAAAAACAATGAAACAGTCAAAAAGACAACTCCGCTTGTCAGGTTATAGTTTGCATAAATTGAAGCGTTCTGATAATACCATTGGTTTTCATTTATTGGACCAAATGGATATGCAGATTCTTGTCCTGCAATTTTTACGTTGTAAAATTCAGAAAGTCCTATAAATGCAAATAAAAGTCCGAACGCTGCAACAACATAAGGGAGTGTCCAAATAAGTTTGCTGTTGCTTTTGTTTGTCATTGTGTGTAGGGTGTCCAATATAATGGCATGTAACGAGCAAGTATTTGCGAAGGCTGGGAAATAGACTTGTGTCCGCCCGTACCGCTGTTGATTAAAATTATTAGTTGAAGTTAAGAATTAAAGCTCGTTGATGTTTGTCCTGCCCGGAACCAAAGCCGAACAATGAAAAAATGCTTATTGTTATTCCGTCTACCCAGCTTTTGCAAATACTTTTGTTGTACGATGTATTGAGTACTATAAATTTCGGGGCCTTATTTTTGAACCAACTATTAACTCTTCACCTTTATAAGTTAAACCGCCAGATAATATTGCTAATACATTTCCTTTTAGATCAATTATTGGAGCACCACTTAAACCGTGAAAATCAAAATTACTCACTTTTTTAAAAAGATAATCTGTCTTTGCGTATTCACCTGCCAATTTTAATTCGAATAATGATTCTTTTCCCTCGCTAGTATAACCAACAACAAAATATGTACTTGGTGAATTTTTCAAGTCAATAATTCCTTCCATTGTCGTAAGTGGATAATTTTTGGTCAGTTTGAAAGATTTCAAGTTTGAGTTTGAAGCGTTATTTATCATTTTGAAAAATAAGACATCACCACTTGTTTCAAAAATATTGTTGGTATTTGTTGAAATAGCAATAGTCTTTGAAAGATTATTAAACTCCCAACTAGACAAGGTTTCAGAGATTTTATCTAGCTTGATGCTATCTTTAAAACCTCCATCGGGCCCCAATAAATGTTTAGCAGAAACAATAAATTTTGTTGTATCCATTTCCATAATAAAACTCAATCCGGCTCTATGTTTTTGGCCATCTTTTAGGGAAATTTCATTCTGATAAATTGAATTTGAAAAATCTTTTGTCTTCATCATTTCAGAAGTGACCGTGTCATTTGGATTTTTACTGGCAACATACTCAGCATATCTGTCAGATTTACTATTCAGATCACACGAAGCAAAAAGTGTCAAGATAAATAGTTGAAGAGTTAATCGTTTCATTTATGGTTTAATTTTTAGGGTGTTTCAAAATATATCGTACAACGAGCAGGGCTTGCTGGAGGGCTGGAATTCATTGCTCGTCCCGCCCGGAACCGCTGCTGATTAAAGATATAAATGTAAAAGTTAACAAACAAAAGCCCAGCATTGCTTGTCCTGCCCAGCTGATGTTGATTGTGATAAAATGCCCATTGATACAACGTCAGGCCCGGCTTGCAGCAAACCCAATGTTGGCTGCAGGCTTTCTTCTTAATACTGTTGCATTATTTTATTTTCGTAGAGTCTACCCAACGAATTGTCTTGTAAATCATAAATGAATATAATAAGCTATCTTTTGAAGGTACTCGATATGCACCTTTTGCCTTCATTAGGTAAGCGGCTATTGCAGTCATCTCCCAACCATCAAATTGGTCTGCTGTCCATTTAGGATTTATCAATTTTTCAAATTGTCTCCTTTGTCCATAATCACGAACTAATCCTATTTTTGATTTTATTTTTTCTTCCAAATTTGGATTCTCCCAAGCCCACAGCCAAGTATTAGATTTTAAAGAAAGTGAACCTACTTCTTCATAGTCAATAATGAATTTTTTTATGCCCTTGTCACTAAAGGTTAACTCCCCAGTAAATTGGTCATAATACCAGTCCTGATAGCCACCAATTTTATAAACGTTGGTACAGATGTCTTGCTGTTTATTTAGATATTCGTATGCTTTTTTGGACAGGTTTTCAAAAGAAATAGTGTCAAGTTCTGATGTTTTGTCCATAGAATGTTTTCTTGATTGGTCCGCACAACCGAATAATGAAAGTACGCCCATGCAAATAATGAAAATTACAACTGATTTAAAGGGTCTCATAAGCTTGGAGCCAACGATCAGGTATTGCTGCAGGCGGGATATTTATAATGTCTGCCCGGAGCTACTGATGATTGAAAATATTTTGATGAAATTAGGATATACACAAGATTAATAACGTCAAGCCCGAACCAAAGTACAGCGATGCAAACTGCTGAGGCTTCAATGTCCAGCCCCGCTTGCCGCAATACCCCTTGTTGGCTGCAGCCTTCGAATTTAGATTTATACTTCTACATATTCAATTCTAATGATGTCCCTGAGTAACTGCACTTGGAGATGTCTTGTCAACACCCGCATATTTTTTTTAGTTTCTATAACAACAGTTTTATCATCCTTCCAGTGAGCTTTAATGTATAAATTAATTCCAAATGCGTCATATGCAGTTGCACCCCAGTTGTTCCCGTTAATCATGACTGTAGTAACGGAATACATTTTGTCGTCACCACTTTCTCTAACATCTATTTCAAATTTCCCACTTGGCGACTTAATGAAAAAAAGCCACTTTGGAAAATCGCCTTCATCTGTCCTAACTATCAATATTTAATATTTTTAAAATTACTCGCTGTAATAGGTTGCAGCCAACGAGCAGGGCTTGCTGCAGGGCTGGAATTCAATGCTTGTCCTGCCCGGAACCGCTGCTGATTAAAAATATAAAAGTAAAATTTAACAAACACAAGCCCAGCAAAGCTTGTCCTGCACAGCTGATGTTGATAACGATAAAATGCCCATTGATACAACCTCAAGCCAGACTTGCAGCAAACCCAATGTTGTGCGTTCGCTTTTTAATTATGCTTTTCAACT
>NZ_JAQBNR010000065.1 GCF_028288465.1 Ferruginibacter sp.
TTCAATGATGCACATGACCATTTAGGATGGTTAATACCTGTTGGGCAATCTTTCTTCACACCATTTTCAGTACCGGGGCCATCAAAGGAAGCTGTGATTGATTCTCTTTTAAGGCTCGTAAAAAAGGCTTCTCCCAATCAATGGATACAGGGTACTATTGGGCTTACCGTGTTTAATGATACCAGCATCAGAAGAAGGTTATTGGATAGTATTGCACCGGATAATCCGGTTGCGCTGCAGATAATGTGGGGACACGGAATGATTTTAAACAGCAAAGCATTAAAAGTAGCTGGCATATCTGATACTGTAGTTGACCCGCTTTCCGGATGGTATGAGCGTACACCCGGAACTAAGTATGTAACAGGTGTTTTGTACGAAGGAACAGAGTTTCCGGTATGGCAGGCGCTAACAGTATCAGAGCCTGCTAATACGATAAAAGCACTTCGTGCACATGCCGCAGAAGAACTGTCGTTAGGCATCACCACCGTTCAAAACATGAGCGGCAACTTTCAGGGAAAGGCAGCAAGACGGTTTTTTGCAGAAGCGAACTTACCTGTAAGGACAAGAATAATAGCGATGCCGGGTACTTCAGAAAAGGGGCGCAGTTTGGAAGAATGGAGCGGTATCAGAAAGCAGATAGCTCCTTATACCTATGTTTCCGGAATAAAGTATGTAATAGATGGAACTCCGTTTGAGCAGACAGCATTAATGACAAAACCTTATCCAAACAAGGACAACTGGTATGGAAGATTAGATTTTCCATTGGACACTATTAAACAAATTTTGAAAGAAGCCTTAACGAGTGACAGGCAGTTAATGATGCACATTGTGGGTGATAGTGCAACCAATATAGTATTAGGTCTTATGAAAGAACTGGCAAGTAATGACCAATGGAGAAAGAAACGGGTACGTATAGAACATGGTGTGGGCGTGGTTACGGAAAATGCCGCAAAAGCAGTAAGGGATATGGGAATTATAATTGTGCATACCCCTCAATATGGGATGACAAGTCCATTACATGATTGGCGGTTGATGGGCATACCTATAGCCATAGGTCCTGATGCAGTGATTAATCCTTTTCTTGGCATCATGTTTATGACTGCACAGCAAGCAAATCCAAAGGAAAACCTGACAAGGGAACAAGCAGTTATTGCGTATACAAAAGGGTCTGCTTATGCTGAATTTGCTGAAAAAGCTAAAGGAATGCTTACTAAAGGAATGTTGGCAGACCTGGCTGTTTTATCACAGGATATATTCACTGTACCTGCTCAGCAGTTGGCAGCTACTTATAGTTTAATGACTATTATTGACGGAAAAATTAAGTACCGGCAAGCTAAAAGCAGTAGTTTATTCAAATGAGAAACCTTTCAAAATAACACGGGGAGATCCATAATCCTTTAAACATACCCGCCTGCCGATGTATCTTGACTACTGCATTGTTACAGGAACAAACGAAGATGGCGATTATATTCAGAAAAGAAATGATGGAAGCTATGCCAGTTGGGGTATTCGGTACTGTACTCAATCATCCTCAAAAGGATTTCAGCAATAGTTCTATTGGTTAATAAGGGCAGTGGTTCATCAAGCATAGCGTATATATTGTCTTATATTTATTTCATTAAGCAAATTTCTATTGATAAGTCATTGCTTGATAAAAATGCGGGGAGATACCAGCTTGCGCGCATTGTAAAAGTGTATAAAAAAAAGATGCAATGGTATGGACAAACATAATCTCCACAAAATTTTTATCCTTTAACAACTATACAACTTGTACTTGCAATTTACACGACGCAAATATGGAAAGCTAGCAGGTGCATATTTTATTTTCAGTGGGATAAATAATAATTTTCCACAGATGTTGAAACAATCCGGCTGTATCTTTTGCAGCAATCAGTCCGCCCAGATTTGAATCTGCATGAATGAGACTTCAATCGCTGCATCAAGTCTTACTTTTATCCAAGCGGGCTGGATAGCTTTTTTGTTTTTTATTCTTTCCTGCAGGATGTATTCTTCTATCAGCCGGGCATTTCACCTGGCTCTACAATGGTATCTGCTGTAGTGGCTTTAATCAATTCGCAAGGTATGCTACTGGTATAGCAGCTATGCACATTCTGCACCAAAATTTTGCCTCCCGCATTTTTTACAAGCGCCGCGCCGGCTGCACCATCCTTTCCATGACCGGAAAAAAATACCGCTATTTTAGAGCAGCTTTGTCATGGCAAAGGATTGAAGAAAGTATCAATGCAATGATTAATCGGTTCGCTGAACAAGCTCCCAGAATAATTTGCAACTGCCTGTTCTTTATACTTAGATAGTTGCCGGGTATCAGCAGGTACACTTTATTGTTCTCCAGCTGCATGTTATTATGTAATCTACAAGGCCTGCAATTTCTGATTCATCTCAGTACGCCATGCCTTAGCAGCAAATAAGCCGCCAGTAGCAACAACTCATTTAAGTTTTCTGCTGATGTTATCATTTCAAGCACATTCTGCGACACTTGTTTTTCTTCTTTCGAAGCCAGTCCGACAATTTATACTATTGCGATGCAAATTTATGATGCAATAGGAGAAAATATTTTCGATCAAAGCAACCTTCTGCCTACTGGGTTTATTTGCCACTAAAATTATTTTTCTCGTTCACTTAAATAAGATGCAAAAAATCTTGATCAGTTCCAGTTATTACTATTTCTCTGTAGCTTTTTTATTTGGTAAAATGTAGAAGGTTGTCGACAAATAATACCCAAAACACTTTCTGTTAATTTCCGTCGTTTGCTGAAAGCAGGCAATACCATTGGTTGAATTGAAACGGTTAAATGGATGTATGAAATTTGTATCTGATTGCCACCAATATATTGGCCGGAAATAATAGCCGGCAACATTAAATTCATTTACTTGCAAATTGAATCACTATGAGAACCGCCACCTTACTATTGCTATTTTTATTGATTGGCGCCTCTCCGCTGCAGGCAAAATACAGAATTACCAAAGCAGCCAATCCCAATTTTTGTACTACCTATCCATCCGGTTATTCAAGCATTAGTTTTGCATTAAGTGAAACAAGCCTCAGCGGCACACAGGGATTTAAAGCAGGCCAAACCAATGCCACATTCATTCTTGGTTTCAGCAACGCGGCATTTCAATTTAACCCCGGCATTGGTACTGTTACCGCCACCGGAACAGATGTAACCATCGTATCCTACAGTATTACTTCCACTTCCATTACCGTTACAATCAATACAGGGTCATTTAATACCGAACTCAATACCATCAACTTCAATAATATAGAAGTAAAAGCCACCAGCGCCGCCACCGGGTATATCAAAAGAACCGGCGGTACTTTCAGAATAGATAATAAAGCTACCAATCCCTACAATTCCTCTTTTGCTGATTTAACTGCGGGTACACCAATGGCGTATTCATCGGCTTCTGCAACACAAGGGGTAACGTCTTCAGTATTTTCCGGTACGGCCGATAACCAGGTTATTGGCATACAGGTTGTAATTACCGGTACCTGTGCTAATTTAACAGCTACCGCATTTAATTTAAATACTACCGGATCAACAGCCCCGGCTACAGATATATCAAATGCCAGTTTATATTACACGGGTACCACCAATTTATTTTCTACGGCTACGCTTTTTGGAAGTACCAGTAATCCCAGCGGCAGCTATACGATAACCGGAAGCCAGTCACTTAGCCTGGGCGCAGGCACTTATTATTTCTGGTTAACGTATACTATTGCCACAACTGCTGTAAGTGGTGATGTTACGGATGCCCAGTTGGTATCGTCTGTAATTTCCGGTTCTACTTTTACCACAGCTTTCGGCAACCCCGCTGGCAGCCGTACCATCAGCACCAATAATTTTTATTCTATTGCCACCGGCAACTGGAGCAACACCTCTATATGGAGCCGTACTTCGGGGGGAGCTTCCTGCGGTTGCGCACCCATCGGAGGAAATGGTTTTGTATATGTGAATCACGCCGTGACTGTTGATAACAATTACACGGTAGACAACGTAGCTGTTCAAAACAGTGGCAACCTTACCAACGCCGCCGGAAAAATATTGACGGTAAACAATACGCTGAGCACATCAGGTACAGGGCTTTTTTCAGCCTCGGCGGCCTGGATATTAAATAACCTGACCACCGGCGGTACAGGTACCTCCGCTTCCTCCAGCGCACTTACTTTAACAGGTTCGCTGAACGTAGGAACGGGCTCCGCTTATCAAATGACCGGCGGTGCCGCATTAACAATTAATGGAAACGTTACCGTTGATGGTACGCTTGCGCTGGCCACGTCTAACCTTACCAGTTCAAACGCGGCAGGAACACTTATATCTGGCACCGGAACTATAACGGGGTCGGGCATTATTACCCTGGGAGTAAATAAAACAATTCCTACAGGCTCAAACCTTACGGTGGCGCCCGTAATTAATATCAGCAACTCAGTTACCGTTACAAACAATGGAACCGTAAGCATGCAAAACAGCATTACCGGTGGAGGTGTAAATGCCGCATGGATAAATGCCGCCGGCTCCGTACTTAATATGGGGGGATCAACCGCCGCATTGATGGCTACCGGTTCACTGGATGCTTCCGCTGTTCCCAACACGGTTAACTATAATGGATCGGGTAATCAAACGATCAAAATACCTTCTACTGCTTATTATAATTTATACCTGGCTAGTTCAGCAGCAGGTGTAAAGTCGCTGGCCAGTGCAATTATTGTAAACAATGATATTCAATTATCCAGCGGAGCCCAGCTGAATGTGTCCGCAAACAGCATTACCATCAATGGTAACTGGATCAACAACAGCACCAATGCAACACCATTTATTTCTACCGGCACAGTCAGTTTCAATGATGTTGATACCATATCCGGCAGTGCGGTTACCAGTTTTAGTACAGTCGCCATAACAACCACGGGGTTTCTTATCTCCAATAGCTCAGCCGGCAAAGTAGTTGTTTCCGGCAACTGGGCCAATGATGGCGACTTTGATCACAATAATGGTGATATTATATTTAACGGAACTTCAACTGTAAGCGGGGCGTCTGTAACAGACTTTAATACGGTGATAGTTAATTCAACCAAAACCCTTACCCTGCCTGCTTCTGAAACTGATTTTGATGGAGACCTTACAGTTAACGGCACGCTGAATCACAACAATGGACTGATTGTGTTTACCGGCAACGGGGTAGTGCAAAATTTGAATGGTGCAACAAGTGCTTTAACCTGCTACCAGCTGGAATTAGACAATGCCGCCGGGAGTGTATTGTTATCCAAACCGGTAACAGTTAATAACTTATTGACGTTAACTTCCGGCAATTTAATATTGGGAAGCAACAATTTAACCCTCGCCGCAACGGTACCGGCGGTAGTCGGCAGCCCGTTCTCGGCAGCTAATATGATCGTGGCTTCGGGCACCGGAGCTGTAATAAAAAATGGCACATCCGCCGCATCGGCTTCTTACACTTTTCCGGTTGGGGATAATACCGGTACACCCGAATATTCTCCTGTAACACTTACATTCACTTCCGGTACTTATACCAGCGGCTCAGCAAGTGTAAGGGTTGTAAATGCAAAGCATCCCAATAATACAAGCACCATCAATTATATCAGCCGGTACTGGCCGGTTGCCACAACGGGTTATACCGTTACGAATGCTGCGGTAACTGTAATTTATGCTGAAGCTGATGTTACGGGCGCAGAAGCCAATTTACTGATGAGTGAATGGACCGGCTCCAGTCCATGGGTAACCTTTTCCAGTGCTACGTTAAACACCTTCACCAATACCTTTACTTCACCTTCGCTAACAACCTTTGGCGATTTCACCGCTATGGATAATTCGGCGCAGTGGACAGGTAATGTCAGCACCGACTGGGCCACTGCAGGCAACTGGAACACTGGGACGGTGCCTGGTTCATTAACAAGCGTGGCGATACCATCAACAGCCACCAGGATGCCTTCTGTTACCAGTAGTGTTTCCTGTAACTGGCTTACAATAAATTCCGGAGCTACGGTAACTAATACCAATACCGGTACATTAAATATCGCCGGCACATTTACCAATAATGGCACTTATACGGATAATGGCACCACGGTATTTAACGGCACCGCCGGACAGCAAACTTTTACGGGAGTAACGGCCTTTAATAATTTAACGGTCAATAACACCAGCAGTTTGCTTTCAGGTGGAGCAGTTACCGTAAACAATGCGTTGCTGCTAACAGCAGGCACACTGAGTGCGAATAATTTTAACCTTATAGTAAAAGGAAACTGGACCAATAATGTGTCAGCAACCGCATTTACAGCGGGTACATCTACTGTTAGTTTTAGTGGAACGGCAGCACAAATAATCGGCGGTATTTACTCAACCACTTTTAATAATTTAATAAGTTCAAATACAACCGGTGGGGTTAGCTTAAGCGTTAATACCAGTATCAGCGGCGACCTTACTATAAGCAGTGGCACCTTGGACCTGGCCGCATTTACAGCCAACCGTACCAGTTCCGGTGGCTCACTCACCGTATCCAATAATGCCACTTTAAAAATAGGCGGCACCAATACTTACCCGGCCAATTATACTACCAATACTTTAGTGGTGGCAAGTACGGTTGAATATGCGGGTGCCAGTCAAACAGTAGCCAACCAATTGTATGGCAATCTTAAACTCAGCAGTTCATCAGGTACGGCAATAAAAACATTTCCCGGCAGCGCCTTAACGGTAGTTGGAAATTTGAGCAGCACTTTGGGAACAGGCAGTTCCGTTTCATTTACTGCAGCGTCAGACATTACTGTTAGCGGAAATGTTTCCATCGGTGCTTCCACCACTTTTAACGGCAGTAGTTTTTCATGCAGCATTGGTGGCAACTGGGTAAACACGGGCACGTTCAATGGCAATACCGGCACCATCATTTTTACAGGAGCAGGTGCCGCGGTTAGCGGTGCCGGAACACAGAATTTTAATAACCTTACTGTGGCAGCCGTACTTATTAGTTTTTCAAATAGCAGCATTACTTTAACCGGTAATCTTGCCACAACAGGGTCGGGTTCTTTCAGCCAGGCTTCGGGAGGTACATTACTGATGACGGGTGCTGGCACAACCATCAGCGGTACCGGCATTTCGCCAGACAATTTAACCATCAGCGGATCAGTAAGCACGGTTGCATCTTTATCCATCACCGGCAACTTATCTGTAAGCGGCAGCTTAACTGCAAGTACCGGTACCATTACAATGAGCGGTGCATCAAAAAATATTTTGGGTGCGGGTATCCTCAGTTTTGCTGTATTATCTGTTACGGGTACCGTTACAACCGATGCCGGTTTTTCAATTTCATCCAGCCTGATTGTTGCCGGAAGTTTAACAGCTTCGGCTGGCACTGCCACTTTTACAGGCACATCTACACTGAGCGGAACAGCCAATCTTTTTAATCTTACTGTTAATGGCACGTCACTGCAATTATCTGCTAACTCTGTTGCGGGAATCTCAGGTGTTTTAACAATAACTTCCGGCACGCTGAATGTGACTTCCTCTACACCTAACACGGTAAATTTTAATGGTACGGGAGCACAAAATATCAATGCGATCACTTACAATAATCTTACGTTGTCAAACGGAAACAGCAAGACGGCCGTTGCAGGCATCACTGTAAATAACGATATTACCATTGCAACCGGTACCACATTTATTCCGGGATCTTATACGCACGTTATTTATAACGACTGGTATAATTATGGCACATTTATCGCAGGCTCCGGCACCATACAATTTTCAGGCAGCCAGAATACCAATATTACCGGTGCTACCACATTCAATATTTTAACGGTTAATAATACCTCTCCCACCACGGCTGTTATTTTACAAAACAATGTAGCTGCGGCAACAGTCAACATGACGATGGGAACCATCCTTACCGGATCAAACACCCTTACAATAACAACCACCAGAACAGGCAATGGAATTATTCTCGGTACCATTCAAAGAACACATGCTTTTACAACGGGCGTGGCGTATGCTTTTGAAGGGCCTGATAACAGCATTAGTTTTTCTTCGGTTTCTTCTGTAAGCAGTGTTACGGTGTCGGTAGCAAAAGGCACCATCAGTGACTTCCCTTTCGGCGGCTCCATCAGCAGGGTATACAATATTACCGTGCCGGCCGGTACTTATAATGCAACACTCCGCCTGCATTATGAAGATGATGAATTGAATGGTAGTAATGAATCGTCAATGGGATTATGGAATTATAACGGATCAGCATGGGCGGCGTCAGGCAAAACAGCTAACAGTACCACTGCCAACTACGTGGAGCAAAGCGCCTTAACCAATATAACCAACCGCTGGACCTGTTCGGACAATTCAAACGTGGTACAGTGGAATGGCAGCGTAAGTACGGCCTGGAATACAGCCGCCAACTGGACCGTATTGCAAGGGTCCGCATCAACGCCTCCTTCGGCTACCGACATTGTAGATTTGGGTACGGCAACATTTTCAAATCATCCCACTATCAGCACTGCGGTAACCGTAAAGAATATCATTTTCGGAAGTGTACAGGCACTCACCCTATCAATGGCCGGTGGCGGTTCCCTTATATCCGGTGATATACATGGCAGCTGGGCGGGCAGTATAACGCATACCATCAACGCCAATAATCAAACCATAACAGTAAATGGAGATCTATCGCTTAGCGATGGCGCCAGTGGCCATGCCATCAACCTTGCTATAGGCACAGGAACTGTAAGTGTCGGAGGCTCCCTGACTGAATCTGGCGGAGCTAATATCACCTTTAGTGGTGCAGGCAATCTAAACATAGCAGCAGATTATAATTATGTGAACGGAACATTTACCCCTGGTACGGGTACAGTCACTTATAGCGGGCCTGCTAACCAGGCAATCGGTGCTGTTACGTATAATAATCTTACCATTAACAAGGCGGCCGCAATCGCTTCTGTTAACAATGCACTTACGGTTGGTGGCAACCTGTCTGTTACAGCAGGTGAATTAGACAATCTCACCACCACAACGATAGCAGGAAATGTTACCATCGCTTCGGGAGCCATCATGAGCAACTTCAATGTTTTACATGTGGGTGGTAACTGGAATAACAATGGCACTTATAATGGTACGGGAATAAACGTGGTATTTGATGGCAGCGGAACACAAACCATATCCGCCACTACTTTTAATAATTTAGAATTTAATAAACCGGTGGGTTCCGTTGCAATACTTACCGGAGATGTAACCTTAAAAGGCAACCTGGTAGGTACATCGGGAACACTGGATATCGGCTCCTACTTTTTTAACCGGGATGTTACCGGGGGATCCGCTACGATGGCGAATGCAGCCACACTGATTATTGCCGCTGACAATGCGCCTAATAAATTCGCCAATTATTATTTATCGCCGGGCAGTACGATAATTTTTAATGGTACGGGCACGCAGCATTTATTGCTGCCGGGGCTGGTGTATGGCAATTTAATATTCAGGAATAGCGGCTCCAAAATATTGTACACGGCTACATCCGTAACAGGCGATTTTACTATAGAAAGCGGAGCAACATTCAATGCCGGCTCCAATACCATTACCTTAAATGGCAACTGGACAAACAGCGGAATTTTTATATCATCTACCAGTACAATTGTATGCACAGGCGCTGCTAAAACTGTTACCGGCGGCACTACTTTTAACCACTTAACTGTTTCAGGCAGCTATACCTTTTTGAATAACATGACGATCAACGGCCTGTTGAATATTACAAGCACAGGATCATTAAGCGGTGGCAGCAGTATTGCCGTTACAATGAATGGTGATCTGATAAACAGCGGCATATTGTATAACCTGGGCAGCACTACTTTTACGGGCAATGTTTTACAAACACTGAGTTTAATCAATGCGGTTCAAACGGTTGCCATAACCGTTAATTTCAATGGCTCGGTTTCACCGGTATTGAATTCTACTTCTGTTCCTCAATACGGATTTCTCAACATCAACAATACCGGTGGTGTAAACCCAAGTGTAGGATGGGTAGTTGCCTATGGATTAACAGTAAGCAGCGGAGGAATTTTTAATGGCGGTCCATCTTCACATACCATCCTGGGTTATGTAACCAATAACGGTACCATTACCAGTAACGGTACCATTACTTTTACGCCTTCTTCTGCGGTTACTGTAAACCTGGGCAGTAATTTCACCAGCACAGGCAGGGTAAATTTTTCCGGTGCAGGAGCTATGATTTTGGCGGGTACACCTGTATCTTTTAAAAACGTAACCATCAACAATACCAATGCCGCAGGGATAACTCCTTCATCTGACTGGCTTATCACCAATGAAATGAGGGTTGTAAGCGGGTCTGTTTTAAATGCAGGCAATCACAGCTATACTATTGGCGGTAACATACTTAATAACGGAACCATCAACAGCAGTACGTCTGCCTTTACAATGAATGGCGTCGCCGCACAGGATATTTATTCCGGTTCAGCTTTCAACAACTTATCCATCAATAACACCGGAGGCTTTGTAACCTTGTCATCTAATGTGGCTGTAAACGGAGCATTGAATTTTATTGCAGGCAACATTCAAACGGGTACCAACACCCTTACCCAATCATCAACAGGAACACTTACCAACGCAGCCCAAAACACAGGCTGGGTAAATGGTAAATTACAGAAGTACATGCCGACTGGTGCAACCAGTAAAACATTTGAAATAGGAGATGCGTCCAACTATACGCCTGCATTACTGGCTTTTTCAACTATTACTACAGCGGGTAACCTTACTGCATCTACCACCGGTGCAGAACACCCCAACATCAGCACATCTAATATCAACGCGGCAAAAAGTGTGAACCGTTATTTTACCTTAACTAACAGCGGCATTACTTTTACTAATTATACAGCTACATTGAACTTTACAGCTGCTGATGTGGATGCAGGTGCCAGTACAACGCTGTTTGATATAGCTGCCTATAATGGAACCAGCTGGTCGTGGCCTTCCGCTACAGTAAGGAATGCTACCAGCATACAAGCTACGGCTGTTACCTCATTCGGAGATTTTGCTATCGGCCAGATTTGTAACCGGAGTACAACCATTTCATATACCGCCTCGCCTTACTGTACCAATGCCGGCACGGCAAGTGTGACGCTTACCGGAACATCCGGCGGCATTTTTTCTGCCGATACCAATTTATCAATCAATGCGGCTACCGGGGCAATTGATTTGATCACAAGTACACCCGGCACATATACTGTTACCTATACAATAGCCGCTGCAGGCGATTGCAGCCAGTTTGTTACTACTGCTTCTGTAACCGTTGACACTGCAAACACCTGGTCAGGTGCAGTAAGTAATGACTGGAACAATACCGGTAACTGGTCCTGCGGAGGAATCCCTGCTTCTTCCGCCGATGTTACTATTCCATCCGGCCTGTCAGTGTATCCGGTTATTACCGGTACTATTCCGGTGCATGATATCAACATCAGCGCCGGGGCTACGCTTACAGTAAATGGCGGCATATTGCAGATAGGTGGTTCAATCAATAATGCAGGCACGTTCGACGTTTCGGCAGGTACAGTACAAATGAAGGGCACTGTGGCACAAACAATCCCTGCCGGTAGCTTCGCCGGTAATAATATCCTGAACCTTATAATTGGAAACAATGTTACTCTTGCTGGGCAACAAAATGTAACCGGAGCGCTTTCGTTCAGTACAAGTAATGCAACACTCACAACAGGAGGCTATTTAACTTTGAAGTCCACCGCATCTGGTACAGCCCGGTTATCTGATATCACCAATGGTGGAACAATCAGCGGCAACAGCATTGCCGGCAACGTGACCATTGAAAGATACATATCTGCAGGACGGGAATGGCGTTTACTATCGGCGCCAGTTTGCACCTGTACCGCACCTACAATCAATGCGGCCTGGCAGGAAGGGGTAACCACTGGAAACCCAAACCCAGGTTATGGAACCGCTATAACGGGCGGTACCAGTGCAAACGGTTTTGATCAGGGCGTTAATAATAACGCGGCCTTTAAGTATTATAATAACACTACCAATTCCTTTGTGGCGGTGCCGGGTACCTATGCGCCCATTACCAGTTACAATGGCTATTTTTTATTTATCCGCGGCGATAGAAGCACTAATTTATCCCTTGGGGTTAATGCTGCACTTACCCCTACTATATTAAGGGTGAAGGGACAAGTGTTAACCGGCAATGTAGCGGTAAATGTAAATGCGCTCAACTACACACTGGCAGGAAATCCTTATCCCGCTGCAATCGATTTTCATACCTTAACCAAAAACAATGTAAATGATAAATTCTATTTATGGGATCCCAAAATGGGCACAACCGGCGGATATGTTACGCTGATATGGAATGGAACAAACGGTTATGATGCAACAACTTCCGTTAGCCCGGCCAGCAGGTATATTCCCAGTGGTGAAGCTTTTTTTATTGAATCGCTGGATGGCGTTAACCCGGGCACAATAACGTTTAAAGAAACAGATAAAAACGCCGGAGGCAGCGACCAGCTCTTCAGGCCTGTTTATGGCAACGAAAAAATACGGGTTAATTTATTGGGGGTAAACACAGATGGATCGGCCTCTTTTACGGACGGTGTATTGTCTACGTATAATGACAACAACAGCAATAATGTAGACAGGAACGATGCGGCCAAAATCCTTAACCAGAGCGAAAATCTCTGCATAAACCGGAACAATAAAAACCTGGCCATAGAAAGAAGAAAAACAATTGATGGGAATGATACTACTTTTTTAAATCTCTACAGCCTAAAAAAACAAACCTACATGCTTCAAATAACCGCTGAAGCTATGGAAAACAGTGGCTTGTATGCGGTGGTGAAAGATAACTATGCCGCAACTACCAACAATACAATGGTAAATATGGGAGGTGTTACAAATGTTACCTTTACCGTCAACTCAGATCCGGCTTCATATGCCACCAACAGGTTTAGCATTGTATTTGCAAAACAGATAGCATTGCCTGTAACTTTCACCGGCGTTAAAGCCAGCCGGACACAAAAAAACATTCGGGTTGAATGGAATACCATCAACGAACTAAATACCAAAGGATATGAAGTACAATCGTCTGCAACAGGATCCAATTTTATCACAGTGGCAGTTATAAACAAAAACCCATCTGGTTCTGCATATAACTGGCTTGATGAGAATGCTGAGCCGGGATGGCATTATTACCGCATCAGATTGTTGGAAATAGATGGGAATGAAAAATACAGCCCTGTTGTAAAAGTAAGTATTGATAACTCTGCAGCAGCCAGTAGTATCGTTGTAAACGGCAATAGCATCAGCAATAATAAAGTGGTGTTGCAATTTAATAATGTTCAAAAAGACAATTACCGCATGCAGTTGTTTAGCATGGATGGAAGGCTGCTGAAGCAGGTTGATATTAGCCATGACGGTGGCAATGGTACGCATGATTTTTTAACCGGTAACAATTTAGCTGCCGGAAAATACCAGGTTAATGTGACGGGAAATTCTGAAACTTTCTCTATTGGCTTGATTAAAAAATAATATTCATTTTAAGAAATTAAAACGACACAAAAATTCAGCATTTCCTATCATGGATAATTTATCTTTTATTTTGAATTCCGGTGTGATTACATAAGACAACTGGAGAATGTTTCACCTGAAAGTCTGCAGTGAACCATTCAATTGAAGTGTAATAGAAAATTGTCAAATATCAGAACAGAAAAGGAGGATAATTTTGAGATACGTAGAAAATCGTTTGAAATATTTTAAAATTATTACGTCGCTTTTAGCAGTTGTCGCATAACTTTATCTTGTTCAAAATCACCCATGGAAAACGGATGTTTATTATCAAACTAATCGATCCCCACGATACTACAGCCCATCCAACGGATTGCGGATAAATGAAAATTATGAATATACATGGTTGAAAGGATCCAAAGTTTGCAGGGATAAATTTATGGAGGAAAGCCTGATCTTAATTTAACATGGCTGGCATAAAAAGTAAACGTTCTTTAATGAAACATTTAGCCTTGTGGCGTAATGCATGCCTGTTGTATTTTCAAACCTTTTCAAAAATGCCGGTACCTGCAGATTGAAGTCATTGATCACAGCAAAACAAAGGTCGGCATGTACGGAGTAATGTCATTTGCGACCGTCTTCACCGAACTATGCAGGAGGAATTTTACGCCGTTGCTTTCAGGAAAAAACTGTACGATACCCTGGAAAATTTCAACAGGATCTTGATCAATGGATAATGTTTTACAATCATCAGAGGCCCCATAGCGGGATCTTTAAACTTGACATGTTTCTTCAAAAGATGAATAATTTCCTGGATATCAAAACGGGTAAACAGGCATTGGCTTTTACCAAAGGCAGTAATCAAATTGCAGCCGGCAGCAGTCGTCTTTGATCTTTTAACTCCCGCAATATTAGGCATCAGTTCCTTTTCGATAAAGGAAACAAACTACTCACCACCTCCCGAAGTTTCGAAGATGCGCTGTCCACAAAGGGCGGGTCAGCAATTACACGAGTTGGTGTCAGGTCTCTTGTTCTATCCGTATTTGGAACACCAACTATAATCATTTCCGGGCAAATAGTATTACCGTTTATCTAACTAAGGTGTTGAATCATACCTACTACTGAATAAAAATGGACATCACCATCTAATAAATATAATACAGGGTATCGCTGTTTAGAATCCGCCTGCCCACTGTTTGGCAGATATCTCCAAATTTTTCGTTGTTCATTCAGAATTTTTGATTGGATGCTGTCAATAGTTCCGACTGTCACTTTATTATCCTGCTGAGCAAATGCACTTTGGTTCAATTATAATTTGCATAGAATTTTATTAAATTTGTAGAAGGATACTTTATGCATTGATGTTCTCAATCGGGAAACTGATATAAAAAGTTGACCCACTTCCGACTTCGCTTTCGGCCCAAATGTTACCGAGGTGCAAATCCATTATTTCTTTACAGATAAATAATCCGAGGCCCATCCCATCCACCTTTCCGCTTGTTTTTGAAACACGGTAAAATTGGTCAAAAATCCTGTCGAGGTGTTCCTGGGAAATTCCTACTCCTTTGTCAGTCACCGAAACCTGAATTTGATCACCCATAATTATTGCGTTCACATCTACGGGATCATTTGGTGATGAATACTTCATAGCGTTAGAAAGCAAGTTTACAAGCACTTGTATTATTTTATTACCATCAATTGTTATTGCTATATCGTCTAGGGGAACCTGCAGCCTTATTTCATGTTCTTTTACCGTAATACTTTCAATACTGTCTTTTAAAATTTTGTGAAGGCTGCATTTCTCCAACTTAAAATTAAGCTTGCCTGCACGGATTTTTGAAATATCTAATAATTCCGTTATCATCTTATCGAGCCGTTTCACCTGCTTTCGCATCTTAGGTACTAAATCCTCTAAAAGCCCGGGTTGCATTTCAGCTATTTCAAGATAGCCGCTAAGGGTTGTCAAGGGTGTTTTTAATTCATGGCTGGCTATTCCGATAAACTCATCTTTTTTAGAACTGAGAATCTGAATATCCTCATATAGCTTGGAATTATCAAGAGCAATGGCTGCCTGAGCAGCAATAGCACTCACAATTCTTTCATGCTCCTCTTTAAAAACAGCTTCTTTGTGATGGCCTAAAAACAATCCACCAATACCTATACCTTTGGGAGAATGCACGGGCACAGCTAAATAACTCACTACGGGAAGGTGCCCCTGTGGCACACCTTTATGTGGTGCATTTTTACCGTAACGGGGGTCTTTTGTAATATTATCTGAACGGAGTATCCCCTCTCCGGAAAAGGTTTTATTGAAAATCTGGGTGTTCCTGGGCATGCCGAACTTCTCAAATGCTTCTCGTGGCGCTCCCGATAACGTATAGAGCATAAGCGTTTCACCCCTTGCATCCGTTTTATTTGAAAAAAATGCCCCAAATGCTGCACCTGTAGTTTCAACAGCAGCATCTGTCACCAGTTGCAAAATACCTTCATATTCTAACTTGGAAGAAATTTTTTTTGCGACTTCATTTACTACCTCAAGGCTCCGTGCATATCGGTTAATAACCTCTTCGTTTTTCTTTTCCCTAGTGATATCCCTTGCAATTTTAGATGCACCGATAATATTACCCTCTGAATCTGTAATGGGGGAAATCGTCAACGAAATCGGAATTAATGTCCCATCCTTTTTTACTCTTTCTGTCCGGTAGTGCTCAATTCTTTTTCCCTGTTTTAAACTATTTATAATCATTTCCTCTTCACTCCTCAACTGTTCAGGTATAATTAAAAACACATGTTTACCAACAGCTTCTGTTGCTGTATAACCAAACAACTTTTCTGCACCCTTATTCCAGGTGACTATGATACTATTGAGATTTTTGCTGATAATGGCATCGTCTGAAGAGTTAATAATAGCCGCAAGCCTTGCTTCATGCTCTCCTTGTTCTTTAATCATTCAGTGAAATTAGTAAATCGTTTATTCTTTTAGCAGCTTTCTAAAAAATTTTAAACAAAAAACATAGTGTTGGCTGAAGTTTTGAATCTGAATACTTAAAATTCTACTAATGCCACATGTATTAATCATGGATGATGAAACAGATTTACTGGAGATGGTTGGTTTCGGGTTAACCATGCATGGTTTTACAACTATGTGTGTCTCGGAGCGTGCAGATTTTTTTTCTGAGTTGGCGACAAGGCCGCCTGACGTCATTTTAATCGATATTTATTTAGGTACGGCAGACGGGAGGGAAATTTGTAAACAAATTAAAGAGAGTAAAGATTTTTCCCATATTTCTGTGATACTTTATTCTGCCGGGAATATTCCTGATGAATCAATTATGCAGTCGGGGGCGGGTGGATTTGTCTCAAAACCTTTTGGCGTGCAGGAACTGGCTGAAAAGCTTTTAAGTTTATGTAAGTAGACGGTAAGTTTTTATAATTTCAAAAACCGGTTTCTATTATGAGCAAGGAAAATTGCTTTAAGTAGAAAAAGTGCCGGGGAGTGTAACAACAACAGACTCCACGTTCACCTATTAAGTACCTAATTCGTACACATAAATCAAATACTTAAAAGGAAAAGACGGACAGCCTGTAAGCTTGCAAAACCTGAGAGGAAGTTTTATAACTAATAATATGCTTTCCCGATCAATCAAATTGGAACACACCGGCGACGATAAAGCCTTTAGCTATTTGGGTACTCATGGAATGGTTTCACACTTTAGCGCCTTCGGTCAAATTAAATCAATAGAATTACATACTAGATTTCAAAACTTGAAACCTGTCGCTAACTCCTGGTTTTGTACAAGTTTTCTATGGCTAAAACAAATCTAATCTTTCCTTCATCACGGGTAATTTATGCTCATTTAGTTGCATAGTTTTCCTCAAACATGCGTTCATCTCTTATTACTGCAAAGACACGATAAATAAGCTGATTTCGGACTGCGTTGATCATGCTCATTTTGTTTTTTCCTTATTTCACTTTTGGTTCAAAATATGTTTTCATTTCCGGGTCGTTTTGTAAGGCTGTCATGGCGTACAGATGTAGGAGTTTTTACAGCTTTTTATTGGCATACATCCGCTACTTTTAACTTTTTTCTTTTAATAAAAAATAAGCAGTATCCAGACGTTTTTTCAATAACCATTTGGCTGGTGATTCCTGGTATACTTTCAAAATCTCTTTTAAATCGCGATAAACTGCGACTTCTGAGATAGCCAAATTTCGACAAAGGAGGATTAACTGAAAGTTCTGTTCCATAAATGCCGCAAGATCTGTTTTGTGCGGTTCTGCAAAGTCAAACAACACATCAAATAGTCCGGCTGTACTTTAAACAGTATAATCGGGGCTTCCTTCAGTTTAAGTTGTATTAAACGGATCATCAGCGGAAGGCTGCAAATAACTATTTCAAATAATAAATTATTCGTTACCTGTTTATGTGAAACAACTCAGTTACCACTTTGGGCAATATATTATAGAACCCGTAAAATATATTAGCAGGTTTTCTGTAAAAAAAATATACAACGGTAATAATTTTATTTCTGCGTTATTATACAATCCTGTTAAAATGTAATAATCTTTCTATAGACGATAAACATATAATACTAACATTATCATTTTTTTATAAATCAATTTGCAATGTATAAATTCACTTTCAGCTCTTGTCGTACCCTTTAATAAATTCATACGAAAAAGTATGCGAGGTAAGCGCAGGATGATAAATGAGCAGACCAGATGAATTATTTAAACCCAATATCCTTTCAACCCATCCTTAAACAAGTATGTTTAAGTGCAATATTGTTATTGCCCTATTGCCAGTTACATGCACAGCAAAACACAAATTATTCCCTGCATGCAAATATCATTTACCGGGTTATAAAATATATAAACTGGCCAAATACTAATAGCGGGTCCGGTGATTTTGTTATTGGCATTGTTGGTGATACTCCTTTGTTTGATGATCTTACCAGCGTTGTTGCCGGAAAAAAAGCAGGTAAGCAAAAAATTGTTGTTACAAGATTTCCTGCATCTGCAGCCGCTTTTAACTGCCATATATTATTTGTACCAGATGATGAAAGCAACCGTTTTAAAAAGATTTTAGCCAAAACTGTCAATACCCCCACTTTAATTATTTCTGAATCTGAAGGGTTTGCCAGCGAAGGTTCCTGCATCAATTTTGTGATCGCAGAAGATCACCTCAAACTGGAAATAAATAAAAGAAATATAGAAAACAGGCATTTAAAAATTGCATCGGAACTGTTGCAACTTGGCATTCCTGTAAAATAACAAAACCAGCATTCAAATACTACAATGAAAAACCTATCCTTGATTTTAGCCCTTGTTTTAAGCGGACTTTTTACGCTGCATACGTATGGCCAGGATACCTCTAAAGTAACTGACTACGAGGCATTGAGTTTAAAAGATCTTTTAAACACAAAGATTGTTTCTGTTTCAAAAATAGCAGAATTACTGTTTGATGCACCATTATCTGCTTCCGTAATTTCAAAGGAAGATATTCAAAAAGCGGGTAGCGGTTCTATAATGGAAGCGTTAAGATTAGTACCGGGTGTTATTGTAAAAGAGCTGAATAATGGAAATTACGAAATCCACCTGCGTGGAATAAACATACCACCCAATCCTACTTTTGAAGAAAATTCAACACCTACATTAGTGATGATCAACAACCGGCCCATCTATAGTTATCTTAAAGGCGGCACATTATGGGAAACCTTGCCTGTAGATTTAAATGATGTAGAAAAGATAGAGGTGATTAGGGGACCAGCCGGGGCTTTGTATGGTCCCAATGCAGTAAACGGAGTAATTAACATCATTACTGCTAAAACCAAAAGGGAGGGTTGGTATATGGTGGTAAATAACAGGCAGGGTAGTCTTGGAACATTTATCAACAATGCATCAGCAGGCTTTCAGTCAAAAAAATGGAGTGCTATTGCTTCGGGAAATTACCAGCATCGCAATCGCTCCCAAACATCTTACTATGAATACAGCCGCAACAGCTACCTGGCAAACCCTGATTATTTTCTGAGTTTTCTTAACGATACCACCTTTACTAAAGATAATTACCCAGCGCCTCTTCTTGCCCAGGAAAAATATGCAGGCAACCTGGCTTTAAGTTTCAGGGAAAATGAGAATTTTAAGTTTAATGTAAACACAGGCTCCCAGCACAGTGTAGCGCAACGAACCAGTATTGAAAATCTTTCCACACCATTTAGTTTTTCTTCATCAGACAGCAGGTATATTAACGTAGATGCCTATTTACAAGGGATCACTGCACAGGTTTCTTTTAACAGGGGCCTGCAACTATCCGAATATTATCCAGGATCGAAATACCATTTTGAAAATATTGATTTAAACGTTGAATACAATTATACAAAAAATAATTTTTCGTTGAAACCGGGTGTAAACTATCGCAGTTCAGTGTACGACGATACTAAGTACTCAGATGTTGCAAATAAAAAAGGCATGTTCAATGCCAGGGGCCTGATCACAACCAAGTCAGCATCTCTGAGGGCAGAACAAAAACTGTTTAACAACAAGCTAAGGCTGGTGGGAGGAATTATGGCCAATAAATTTAATTACCCGGACACCACATATCTTTCTTATGAGTTAGCTGCTACATACAAACTAAACAGGAAACATATATTTAGAGCAGTAATCTCCAGCGCTGCAAGGTCCGCTACTATTATTGATACCTATGTGAATAGGGTGCTGGTTACCTATCCTTTGGGCAATCACAGGTATGGACAAGTAGAGGTGAACGGAAACAAAAATCTTAAACTGCAGGTGAGTGATATGATAGAAGTAGGCTATCGTGGTAATTTAAATAACAGGTTGCATGTTGACATAGAATTATTTACTACATGGTCAAAAAACTACCGGTCATTTGTTAACCAGGCAATGTATACAAAGGTTATAAATGCAGACACCATTGAGGTAAATCCTTCTGTGCCTACTAATGTTCCAATCAGGATTGTACAGAGTGGTATAACGGTTTCACTGACCTATGATTTAAAGAAAATAAAAATTTCGCCGTTTATTACCGTTCAGCATTCGCATGTAAAAAATTATTCTCCCTTTCTTACCATGCCAAATGGAGGTACAGGTGTTTTTGTAACTCCGGACCCTGTGCATAACAATATCTATTCAGGAATGGGAACAGGAGAAGAATTAAAAAATACCCCTGCAGTGTATGGAGGTGGTTCAATTAATTACATTGCCGGTAACAAATGGAATTTCAATATCTCTGGTTTCTATACATCATCCCAGGTATATTCTCATTTTTCCAATACTATATACAACGATGGTGTAAGAGGTATTGATAATATTCATGCAAAGCTGATTTTAAATACAACTATCTCTTATGCACCGTCGAAAGGAGTGAGTATTTTCTGTACCGGGAAAAACTTATTGAATGATAAGGACAGGGAATTTTTTAGAACAGACGAAGTGCCTTTTATGCTGCAGGGAGGCTTGCATTATGAATTTTAGAAAGCGATAAAAATTATCCGTGATAAAAAAGATCGGATCAGATCCAAAATCTACTAAAATGAAAAACCGAACTGGAAAAAAAATATTTTTAGTGCTCGCCGCTGCCACGCTGATGGTTGCAGAGGCATATAGCCAAATTGATACCGTAAAAGCAGCCGCTTACGAAGACCTGAGCCTAAAGGACCTGCTCAACTTAAAAATCGTTTCTGTTTCTAAAAATTCTGAATCGCTGTTTGATGCGCCATTATCCGCATCCGTTATTACCAAAGAAGATATACGCAAGACGGGATGCACCTCTATTATGGAGGCATTACGACTGATACCCGGAATGATAGTAAGGGAGCAAAGCAATGGCAATTATGATATTCACCTGCGTGGGATGGACAATGTGCCTCCCAATTCCCCGTTTGACGGAAATGCAACTACTACGCTGGTTATGATAGATAGTCGCCCGATATACAACTATCTCAAAGGAGGCACTTTCTGGGAAACTTTACCGGTAGACATTAATGATGTGGAGAAGATAGAAGAGGTAAGAGGGCCTGCAGCGGCTTTATATGGCCCTAATGCTGTAAGTGGCGTTATCAATATAATTACCCGGCAGGCAGAAAAAAATGGACTGTACCTGGTAGCAAATGCCAAACAAGGAAGCTATCAAACATTTATTAATAATGCATCGGTCGGTTTTCGGTCAAAGAAATGGAGTGTAGTAGCTTCCGGCAATTACCAGGGTCGTAATCGGACGCAGACTTCCTATTTTGAAATGTACAGAAACCGCTTGTTAAATAATCCGTCATACTTTATTGGTCTTTTGGGTGATACGACATCTAATGTAAATGAGTTGTATCCTGACCCCAGCCTTGCAATGGAGAAATATGGCGGTAACATTTTTTTGAACTATCATCCCTCTGAAAAAACAAAGATTTACCTTACTGCCGGCGTCCAGCATTCAATGGCACAAACAGTTTCTGCTGAAAATGGAATTACACCTTTGAGCACTGTAGCCTCAGACAGCAGGTATGCCGACCTCAGGGTAAATATAAAAAAGATTACTGCCCAGGTTTCATATAATGAAGGCACTCAAATAACGAATTTTAACCCGGGCAACAAGTACGACTTCCACACTTTAGATGCCAATATAGAATATAATTATACCAAAGGTAAATTTTCACTTAAACCGGGGCTGAGTTACCGCAGCGCCATCTATGATGACACTAAATATTCAGACATCATAAACAAAACGGGGATTTTCAATGGAAGGGGCAAGATCACTTCACGATCTGCATCCCTCCGGGGAGAATACAAACTTATAAAAAATAAGCTGAGATTAGTAGCAGGGCTCTCTGCCAATACATTCAATTATCCGGATACTACCTGCATTTCGTATGAGTTTGCCACAACTTATAAACTCAATAAAAACCATTTGTTCCGGGCAGTTTACTCCCGTTCGCCAAGATCCTCCACTATTTACGACACTTATATTGACCAGACAATTGCTTATTATCAATCAGGGTATAAAAAATTTACCAGGTATGCTGTTGAGAGCAATAAAAACCTCAAACTGCTTACCGCTGATATGCTGGAAATTGGTTACCGGGGCAGCGTTACACGCACACTGTCTATTGATGTGGAAGTATTCGATATCAGGTCGAAAAATTATAACAGCCTTGTGAATAATGCACCGTACATAAAACTCAATGGTGGGGATACGTTGATGATATTGCCCCTTGTTCCAACAAATCTTCCGCTTACACTGCGGCAGCAGGGCATTACTGTTTCAATAATTTATAACCGAAAAAAACTGCAGGTAAAACCATTTGTAACAGTACAGCAATCCAGGGCGAAAAATTATTCACCATTTCTAAATATGGCCGACGCACCGCCTGGGCCAATACAACTTAACCCGGCACAAAACAATATCTATTCAGGAATGGGAAATACAGTAACGCTGAAAAGTACGCCCGTTGTATTTGGTGGAGTTGTTGTCAATTACGTGCTTACGCAAAAATTTAATTTTAACCTGAACGCTTATTACTATGCTGGCCAAACTTATACCCACGTATCTAACACTGTATTCAATGACGGAGTAAGGGGCATTGATCATATTCCTGCCAAATTGATTCTAAATGCAAACGTATCCTATGAGGCGGTGAAAGGCTTACAACTGTTTTGCAGTGCAAAAAACATGTTGAATAACAAATCCAGGGAATTTTTTAAAACAGATGCTGTGCCATTTATGTTGCTGGGCGGGCTCAACTTTACTTTTTAATTGTATGAAAAAAAAAAGCCGGATCAGTATCAGCGTTAAACAAAGAATTTACCTCAGCTTTTCAGTTTTGGTATTACTATTTGTAGTGAATGGGATCATAACTATTGTTACTTTAAACAGTAATAAAAAATTGTCCAATAACATCTCTGCAGTTATCGAACCTTCCCTTCAATCAATTGAAGATTTTGAAAATATACTTGTCAACTCTAAAATGTACACTACCAACTGGGTATTCCTGAGATCAAACCAGAACGATAAAGATGCCTTGCTAAAACTTCATAACACAGCGTATCCAAAACTGAAAGCAAAATTGAATTCGCTGATTCCGGATTGGGATAACAGGTCAATGGCAGACAGTTTACAGCAGGTGTTTGTAAATTTCGAACAACTCCTGCTCGTGGAAAAAAAGCTGATGGCCTCTTTGAAAAAATTTGAAGACTATGATGATCCTGTTATTAAGCTGGAAGCAGAAGCAATAGTAGAAGATGAGTTGCTTCCACGAACTTCGGCACTGATGAATGCACTTGGTAAGGTTGCTTCTTTTGAGCGGGAGCTAAGAACTCAAAATAATAATTCGCTGGAACATTCTTCCATGACCTTGAGAACGCTGATCTCTGTATTGGCTTTTATTATTGTGGGGATCGGGATTTTTCTTTCCCTGTACATGAGTAAAGCAATCATCAGTCCCATCAATAAGATCAGGCATATCGTAAACGATCTTGGAAAAGGGATCATCCGTAAAGTAGATCACAAAGTAAGCACCGATGAAATTGGCAGCATGGTACTCTCTGTCAATAATCTTTCTGAAAAACTCCAGGCAATGGCAACTTTTGCTTCGGAAATAGGTCAAAAAAATTTCAATACTTATTTTGAACCACTCAGTGCAGACGATAGTTTAGGAATAGCTCTTGTTGCCATGCGTGACAATATCAAACTGAGCGATGCTAAATTGAATGATGCACAGCACATAGCTCGTATAGGCAGCTGGGAGAGGGATATTAAAACAAATAAAATGACCTTGTCGGATGAGATGCTTAATATAATTGAAGTTGATCCTTCTACTTTTGATTTTCATTTTTCAAGCATAATTAAATTAATGCACCCGGATGATGTGGAGCATGCAATGACCATCAACAGGGAAAACTTATACATGGAACCTGTTCCGTATGAATGCAGGATCATTACTGCTAAAGGGGTAATCAAATATGTTTTTGTAGAAACAAAAATAGTGCTGGGTGCATTGGGTGAACCGGAAAAAACCTTTGGAATTATTCAGGATATTACAAAACGCAAAGCCGATGAAGAATTACTGCGGCAATCAGAAGCCTCCCTTGAAATAAATAATAAGGAATTGCTTCAAAAGAATAAAGAACTGGAACAATTTGCGTATGTGGCATCACATGACCTGCAGGAACCATTGCGTACCACGTCCAGTTTTGTACAATTACTGCAACGGAAATACCGGGGAAGACTGGATGACAATGCAGATAAATACCTTACTTATATTATGAACGCTTCGGACAGGATGCAGGTACTTATAAAAGACCTGCTTGATTATTCACTGATCGGCAGCAAGAAAACATTCAAAAAAATTGACTGCAATTCAATCCTGCAGGAAGTGCAGGCTGACCTGGGAACTGCTATTGCTGAAGCACATGCAGAAATCATAGTTGAAGAGTTGCCATTGATTAATGGTTACAACAGCGAGATCAAACAACTCTTTCAAAACTTAATAATGAATGCTGTCAAGTTCAGGAAAAAAGATGTATCCCCCCAAATAAAAATTGCTTCACTCAAAAATGATGACTACTGGGAATTCACAGTAAAAGACAATGGCATCGGGATAGATGAACAGCATAAGGACAGGATATTTTTGATCTTCCAGCGGCTTCATACCAGGACAGTGTATGAAGGGTCTGGTATAGGTCTTAGTCATTGTAAAAAAATCGTTGAACTCCACGGCGGCAGGATCTGGATCGAATCCAAACCGGGAGAAGGAACTACTTTTCATTTTACCATTCATAAGAAAATTGGTCTTGAAAGAGCAAAGGAATTGTCTATTGCCTGTTGACGGTACCGTATACCCAAATGTCACTATTATTACTGTTACCAACCATGATCATATTTTTTTATCATAAAAATACTACCTGTTGAAAAATGCCAATGAAACTTAACGCTAAACTTATATTGTGAAGAATTATTCTTGTTTTTTTGTTTTGATCTTTTTGTATTTTATATGCCTGTATGGGTATGCTCAAAACAATACACCCAAATTTAAACACCTCAATACAAATGATGGCCTTTCCCAGGGGCATGTAAGTGCAATTCTGAAGGATAAAAAAGGTTTTATGTGGTTTGCCACTGATGAAGGGCTTAACAAATACGATGGGTACAGGTTTGTCACTTACAAACATAATCCTGAAAAAACTTCCAGCATCAGCACTAATTTTGTTTCTGATATATTGGAAGATAAATCCGGAAATCTGTGGATTGGCACTAAAAGCGGACTGGATAAGTTTGACAGGAAAGCAGACTCATTTGTGCATTACAGCCCGGGAAAAGCAGGTAGTGTTATTGTAAAAGATATTTACGAAGATCATAAAAACAGGATATGGATCGGTACTACTACCGGGCTCTGCTTATTTAATACAGCAAAAGGAAGTTTTATCGGTTACAGGCATAAGGCAGATGAAAACAGTATCAGTAATGATATGATTTACCGGATAACAGAAGACAAAGATGGCAACCTGTGGATCGCCACACAGGATGGCTTAAATGTTTTATATCCCGAAAAAGGACAATTTTTTTGCTATAAAAATGAACCGGGAAATAATAAAAGTATTGGGGCCAATTGGATAAAGTCGGTATATAAAGATACTAAGGGTAATATATGGGCAGGTACACAGGGAAGTGGAATTGCCTTATTCAATTCAAAGGATAATAGTTTCACCAACTTCAGGCATAATGATGCAAAATCCAACAGCATCAGCCACAATGATATTTTAAGTTTTGCGGAAGACAGTAAAGGGAATCTTTGGGTGGGTACCGAAAACGGGGGGATCAGTGTGCTTAATTATGCAACGGGTTCATTTGCACATTACCAGTCAGACATCAATGATAATAGCAGCCTCAGCAGTAATTCTGTTTACTGTATTTATAAAGATGATATAAATAATTTGTGGGTAGGCACATTTTCAGGAGGAATTAACATGTTACCTTTTTACGGCGATAAGGTCAGGAAGTTTCGGCAAATACCAGGGAACGAAAATGCTTTAAGCAGTAATATTGTTTTGTGTATTACCGGTGATAGTAATGGGACTATATGGATCGGTACTGATGGTGGCGGGCTAAACCGCTTTGATAAAAAACTGGAGCGTTTCAGTCATTACCGGCACGACAGCAGGAACAAAAATAGCATTAGCAGCGACTATGTATTATCAGTAGTTGAAGTGGAGCCGGGCATTCTTGGCATCGGTTACCACCGTGGCGGTTTTGATCTGTATAATATAAAAACAGGTGTTTTTACACACTACCTGCCGGATAAGCATAATACAAATAGTCTATCTGCACTTACTGTAAATGCTGTTTTTAAAGATCGGTTGGGGTTGCTGTGGCTGGGCACCTGGGGAGAAGGCATAGATGTATTTGACCGGAAAACAAACTCTTTTATACATTATAAAAATAACCCTGCAGACAGTAACAGTATCAATAACAATTTTATTAATAACATCCGTGAAGACAAGACCGGTAATATATGGGTGGGTACAGAGGCAGGGTTAAATTTATTTAACAGGAAAACGAAACAGTTTATCCGCTATGCCAATAATTCGGTCAATACAAAAAGTTTAAGCCATAATGCAGTAGAATCAATGCTTACTGATAAAGCCGGGAATATCTGGATTGCAACAGGTGGTGGCTTAAACCTGTTTGAACCGAAAACAAACAGTTTTAAAATATACACGGAGAAAGACGGCCTTTCAAATAACATGATACGGGGTATACTGGAAGATAACCACGGAGATCTTTGGGTAAGTTCAAACCACGGGCTGTCTAAATTGAATCTTCATACTAAAACCGTCCGTAATTATGAGGCCTCTGATGGCTTGCAGGGCGATGAATTTAAGTCAGGGTGTGTTTATAAAGCGCCGGACGGCCAGCTATTTTTTGGAGGGGCAAATGGGCTAAATGTTTTTTACCCGGATAGTATATCAGACAATAATTATATTCCTCCTGTTTATATTACCGGCTTTCAAATTTTTAACAAGCCTGTTGCTGTTGGAAATACAACCGGCAATTTACTGAAGCAGCAGATCAGTGAAACCAAAGAAATTATTCTCTCTTACAAACAATCCGTTCTCACCTTTGAATTTTCGGCACTGAATTTTACATTACCCGAAAAAAATCAGTACGCTTACAAATTGGAAGGTTTTGATAAAGAGTGGACTACGTGGGCAATAAAAGAACTGCTACCTACACTAACCTGGATGCCGGGGAATACATTTTTCATGTTGTAGGGAGTAATAATGATGGAGTATGGAATATGCAGGGAACATCTGTAAAAGTAATTATCACACCTCCCTTTGGCTAACTTGGTGGTTTAAGCTGTTGGCATTGGCGGGTATTATTAGTGCTGGTGTTGCGTTTTACAACTTTCGTATCAATGTCATTAAAAATCAAAAAATCAAACTGCAACAGCAGGTAAATGAACAAACCCACCAGTTAATACAATCAACCAATGAAGAACAAAAAGCCCGGAAGGAAGCCGAGCAGGCAATCAAAGAAATGGAACAAAAAAATAAAGAGTTGGAGCAGTTTGTGTACATAGCCTCACATGACCTGCAGGAACCTTTGCGTACTACTACAAGCTTTGTAGAAATCCTGCAACGGCAGTACCAGGGAAAGCTCGATGAAAAAGCGGATAAATATTTCAACTTCATAATGGACGCTTCGGACAGGATGAAGACGCTTATCAAAGACCTGCTTGATTATTCAAGGATAGGTGCCCAAAAAGAATTTGTACCCGTGGATTGTAATGTAATAGTACAGGGTGTATTGGCCGATCTTGGTAATGCCATCAACCAGGCAAAGGCAGTTATTACTGCGGAAGAATTCCCGGTTATCTCAGGATATACTACAGAGATCAAGCAACTCTTTCAGAACCTCATCATCAATGCTATAAAATTCAGGAAAAAAGACATAGCTCCCCAAATAAAAATATCGGTACACGATACAAGCGATCAGTGGCAGTTTTCTGTAGAGGATAATGGCATCGGGATAGAAGAACAACATAGGGAAAAAATATTTTTGATTTTCCAGCGTTTGCATACCAAGGTCCAATATGAGGGTTCTGGAATAGGACTGGCCCACTCTAAAAAAATTGTGGAGATACATGGCGGCAGAATCTGGATTGAATCTGAACCGGGAAACGGGACAACTTTTTATTTTACCATCCAAAAATAAATAAAAACATGAAAAACAAATTGAACTGCGTATTGCTTGTTGACGATGATGAGCCTACAAATTTTCTTAACCAGATGCTGGTGGAAGAAACCGGCTGTGCCCAGCATATACAGGTGGCACAGGGCGGGGAAATCGCACTTGATTACCTTACCAATAGTGAAGACGCTACAATGAATGATGACAACTTCCCCTGTCCTGATCTTATCTTTCTTGATATTAATATGCCGGTTATGAATGGCTGGGAGTTTCTTGAGAAATACAGGCAATTGAAAATAAAACATAAAGTTAAAGTGGTATTGGTGATGCTCACAACATCACTCTTTCCGGAAGACAAATTAAGGGCAGAAGCAATCCCCGAAATCTCCGGTTTTGAAAATAAACCACTGACTCCTGAAGCATGGGAGAGAATAATGCAAAAATATTTTCCAGACAAAGTTGAAAATAGTCAATCTGCCTAATAACCCTGGCACTTAAATAATTCTGTTTAAGAAATATGAAAACGTAACGCTTAGATTTAACGATGGCTTCCGTGCCGGTATGAAAACAAAACACACATGAAAAATTTGCATTTACTGCTTCTATTATTTTCACAGGCCGCCTATATGGTTGTTTTTTCACAAAAGCAGAATATACAATTTGAGCACCTTGATATAAATCGCGGACTTTCACAAAACCATATCATGAGCATTTTACAGGATAGCCGTGGCTTTATGTGGTTTGGAACCCGTGACGGGCTTAACAAATATGATGGTTACAGGGTTACTGTATATAAAAATAATGCAAAGGATTCCGGCAGCATCAGTAATAATTTTATCACAGGCCTTTTGGAAGATTCCAAAGGAGTTATTTGGGTAGCGTCACGTGGTGGTGGCCTTAACCGGTATGATAAAGAAAAAAATAGTTTTACCCATTTTAAAAATGACCCTCAAAATCCAAACAGCATTTCAAGTGATCTTGCTACTAATTTATCAATAGATAGTAATGATAATTTGTGGATATGTACAGAGAGGGGATTAAATTATTTCAACCCCGGTAAAAACCGGTTTGAACATTATTCCTTTAATGCAAGATGTGTTTTTGAAGACAGCAGAAAGAATGTATGGGTTGGCGGCAATGAAGGTGGTTTGAACCTTTTTACTAAAAAAACAAAAACATTTACACCTGCCCGCTATAATGCAAAAGATAGTGCATTATCTGCCAGCGATAATGTGGCAGTGATCTTTGAAGACAGTAAACAGCAACTTTGGATTGGGACAGTAGGAAACGGTTTGTATAGTTTTGATAAAACTACGGGGAAATTCACTCATTTTTTAAACGATATAAATAATGCAAATAGTTTACCTGGCAATACAGTATTTGCAATTGGTGAGGATAACGGCCACAATCTCTGGATAGGTAGTGAAAATGGAGGGCTGGCTATTTATAATTCCACTTCGGGGATATTTCAGAGATATGTGCATGATGACATAGATAATCAAAGCATCAGCAATAACTCTGTCTATTCTGTTTACAAGGATGTTAGCGGCAATATGTGGGCCGGTACATTTGCAGGCGGTGTGAATATTTTTAATAAAAATGCAAACGGGTTTGCACATTACTACCATACTTCTGATATCAACAGCCTGAACAATAATAATGTATTGTGCATGCTGGAAAGTAAAAATGGAAAAATATGGATCGGTACGGATGGTGGTGGTTTAAACCTTTTTGATCCTGTAACAAAATATTTCACTCATTACCTGCATAGCGCTGCAAACAAAAAAAGTATTTGCGGCAATTATGTACTGAGTGTGCTGGAAGACAGCAAAGGCAATGTGTGGGTTGGTACATGGGCGGACGGAATAACTATTTTTAATCCCAAAAAAAATACTTTTATTCATTTGAAAAATGTCCCAGGCGACAGTTCAAGTTTGAGCAGCAACAATGCCTGGGTAATTTTCGAGGACAGGGATAAGCATATCTGGGTGGGCACCTATAATGGAGGGTTGAATCTCTATAACCCGTCCACCAATTCTTTCATACGCATGGATGATCATACAGGCAGTATAAGTGCTAAAAGAATGTATTCGGTCACTGAAGACAGTAAAGATAACCTATGGCTGGGTACCGATGGCGGGGGTTTGCAAGTGTTTAATAAAAAAACTAAAACGTTTACCACATTTACCCACAATGATAATAAAAACAGCATTAGCGATAATCGTGTAAACAATGCATATGAAGATGAGAAGGGAAATTTCTGGATAGCCACTATGGCGGGATTGAATTATTTTGATATTAAAAAACAGGTATTTAAAATATATACAACTGAAGATGGCTTACCCAACAGCGTGATCTTTGGCCTACTAAAAGATACTAACGGTTACCTATGGATCAGTACCAACAGGGGTTTATCACGTTTTGATGCCAACACATCCGCATTTAAAAATTACGGCGTGGCGGATGGGCTGCAATCTTATGAATTTAAAATGCGGGCTTTTTGCAAAAGCGCTTCGGGCACTATGTATTTTGGGGGAATCAACGGATTTAATGAATTCGATCCTGCTGCAATAACGCAGAATGCTTTTGAACCTCCCTTAGTATTAACCAGCTTCCAGGTATTTAATAAAGAGGTGGCTATTGCCAGCAACAATAATCCTTCTCCACTCCGAAAGGAAATCTCCGAAACCAGGGAGATCACAATGTCCTATGATAACTCAGTTTTCTCATTTGAGTTTGCCTCTTTGAATTATACAGTAGATGAAAAAAAGAAGTATGCCTATAGGCTGGAAGGATTTGATAAAGACTGGAATAATACAGGCACTCACCGCACGGCTACCTATACCAATCTGAACCCCGGAAAATATATATTTAAAGTGAAGGGGTTGAATAACCAGGGCGAATGGTCAACCCATATAATAGAAGTGAAGCTTACTATCACGCCGCCGTTTTGGTTAACATGGTGGTTTAAATCAGCAGTGCTGTTAATGATTATCGCCGCAACGGTTGGGTTTTATAAATTCCGTATAAAATCAATAAAGGCCCAAAAAATAAAGCTTGAAAAAAAGGTGAATGAGCAAACGAAGCAATTAATACAATCAGCCAGCGAAGAAAAAAAGGCCCGGAAGGAAGCTGAAAAAGCAAAGCTGGAAGTGGAATACGTAAACAAGGAAATGATCCAGAAAAATAAAGAACTTGAGCAATTCGTCTATATAGCCTCACATGATCTTCAGGAGCCTTTGCGTACTACTACCAGTTTTGTGGAACTATTGCAACGGCAATACAATGGAAAGTTTGATGAAAAAGCAGATAAGTATTTTAACTTTATTGCAGAAGCTTCCGACAGGATGAAAACGCTGATAAAAGACCTGCTTGATTATTCAAGGATCGGTGCCAAAAAAGAATGTGTAAAGCTTGATTGTAATATAATACTGCAGAAGGTGCTCGCTGATCTCGGCAGTGCCATTGACCAGGCAAATGCAATAATTACAGCAGATCAGTTACCGGTTATTACTGTGTATCCTGTAGAGATAAAACAACTCTTTCAGAACCTGCTGATCAATGCCATCAAATTCAGAAAAAAAGATATCGCTCCTGAAATAAAAGTATCCGTACAAAGTGCCGGTGATTACTGGGAATTTTCGGTGAAAGACAATGGCATCGGAATAGAAGAACAATACCGGGAAAAAATATTTTTAATTTTCCAGCGCTTACATACCAAAACTGCATATGAAGGATCGGGGATCGGTCTTGCCCACTCAAAAAAAATAGTTGAAATGCATGGCGGCAAAATCTGGATTGAATCTGCTTTGGGAAATGGCACTACTTTTTACTTTACCATTTTAAAAAATATCAAATCATGAAAAACAAATTTAACTGTGTATTGCTTATCGATGATGATGAGCCTACAAACTGTTACAATAGCTTCATAATAGAACAAACCGGTTGTACTGAACATGTGGAAATAATGGACGGCGGGCAAAAAGCACTTGACTATCTTATCAGCAGAGAGTATGCTTCCCGTAATGATGGAAGATACCCCTGCCCTGACCTGATATTCCTGGATATAAATATGCCGGCAATGAACGGGTGGGAATTTCTTGAAAAATATAAAGAACTTGAAAAAGAGCATAAGGGTAAAATAATATTAGTAATGCTTACAACCTCGCTTTTTCCAGAGGATATAATAAAGGCAGGTAGTATGCCTGAGATTTCGGGATTTGAAAATAAGCCGCTGACACCTGAAAAAATCGATAAAATAATAAAGAAATATTTTCCTGATAAAAAGTGTGAAAAACTAAATACTGAACCCTTTGCAATCAATACAGGTATTGTTTAGCCACAACTACAACGATTGTAGGAAACGTTTTACTCAAAGGCAGTTTAATCACTATATCATGGCACAAAATTTTAATTGAACTTTGAAAATGCCTGGGCGATTTCCTAACAACGTAATTCTCTGAATAGTTATGCCATTAAAACCCACTTATAATTTTGCTTCTCCAGACTCATAAAATATCCAGTTATATAGAATTTCGCGCCAGCGTTTTACTGCGCTGAAAGAGAATGCAAGAGTAGCGTCAACATTTTAGTACAGAATCTCTACGGTAACCGAAGTTTATCAAACAACGCCTCTTTATAATTAGCACCAATGGGAATTTCATCATCGGCTATATTGATGATGTTGCCTTTGATCAACTTTATGTGTTTGAGATTGACAATGTAGGAACGATGCACACGAACAAACGCGTTACCCGGAAGCAAGCCTTCCAATAACTTTAAATGCATTCCTATCAACAACTTTTTGCCGTTGGTGAAAAAAATAGTGCAGTAATCTTTATCGGCCATTATATAATTCACTTCGTCATAATCAATCCTAATAAGGCCTGATTCATGTTTAATGAATGTATAGGCAGGTAATTCATTTGTGATCCTGGTATCGGCAGTAGTCTTTGCAGTTCTTTCCATAAATTTTTGAACAACCTGGTTAAAGCGTTCAAAGGTAATGGGCTTCAAGAGGTAATCTATTATGTTTAGCTCATAACCTTCTATTGCGAATTTTGAAAAGGCAGTGGTAAAAATAACTGATGGTGGATTTCGTAAAGATTTTAAAAATTCCACACCTGATATTACCGGCATTTGAATATCCAGGAAAAGCAGGTCAACCTTATCGACGTGCAAACCTTCATAGGCCTCTGTAGCATTGCTGCAAACTTTTACCAAATTCAGCATCGGCAACCGGCTTATATAATTTTTCAGGATGTCCCTCGCTATCGGTTCTTCGTCTACGATCATGCAGCTTGAAATCATGAGCTTTTAATGAGAAGGTTTACAATGTATGTGTCTTCCACAATCTCAACCGTGTATTCGTATTTCCCCGTGTAATAGAGATCCAATCTTTTCCTGAAATTACTCAGGCCGATACCACCGGGGTTATTCAATGACCTGTTTACTTCTATGCTATTTTTTATTTTGAAAAGGAACAGCCCATTTTGAATATCAAGGCAAATATTAATTACTGAGCCGGGTTTGTCAGCACTGTATTTAAACGCATTTTCCATTAAGGGCATAAACAAGAGTGGCGCTATTTCATTGATGGAGCCGTCACTATTGGTAGTGCAACTAACAAATGTATTATTGAGCCTCAGTTTTTCAAGTTCGGTGTAATCTGTCAATAATTTAATCTCACTCTCAATGCTCATCGTCTGGTGATCTGATTCATACAGAATATACCTGAGTAATTCTGACAACCGGGCCACAAGGCCCGCTGATTTTTTGTTGTCTCCCTGCAGGATGAGGCCGTAAATGTTATTGAGGGTGTTAAACAGAAAGTGTGGATTGATCTGCGCCTTGAGGAAATTAAACTCTAACTGCAGATTGTCTTTTGCCAATTGAGTTGTCTTTAGTTCGTTCCGGAATAACTGCAGCAGTAATTTTATGCAAAAAGGGATACCTA
>NZ_JAQBNR010000021.1 GCF_028288465.1 Ferruginibacter sp.
CCCCCGGGTAGGTAAGGGAAAGCCGGGCAGTGTTTTGCGAAAAACTTTGCTTAAGCTCCTGTACCTTTTTATTGTTACGGATGCCCTCTTTCAGTTTTGCGAAACCGGCATCATCATATTCAATACCCGCAACAGCAATGCTCACTTGATTTTTTGTCCCGGTTTGCGCATATACTTTAACAACAGCCGGTAAAAATATGAACGCCGCTACAACCAATGTCCAGTTAAATTGCTGTTTCATGATAAAGGTTTTGGTAGCATTCAATGCAGCACGGCACTATTTTAATTGGGGCAGGAAGACGATATTAAAGTTAATAAATTTTTAAAAAAAAGGGTAGCTTATTGACAACTCTCGCTCGGCAGGTAGCGCACCCTGTTACGTTTAAAAACCTGCAGCTGGCTCAACAATACTGGTTGGGGGTTACTGCGGTGGGCAGCTACCAGCTGGAAGCGGTAAGCAATGCCATCAGCAGGGTTATACAATAGTTTTTCTTCCGGCATGAAGATGGAAGGAGTCGACTGTAATGGGTGGCTCTTTTTTTATTTGTGGGATGGTTTACAAATTTGTTTGGGTTGATTAATTGTAATTTGTACGAATAACAACTATGAAAAGATAACGTTGAAGATTGCTGAAATTAATGAGATAGCTGCTATTGTCATGGTAGGGCGTAAAAAAGTTGTAGCTTTTTGCCTGGTATATGGAATATGCAAATAGAGATTTTCAGCATACCTGCAAAACATATCTGTTAATTGTTGCTATATTTAGATTGAAAATAAAATTAATCAGCATCCCCTTACCTAAAACAACCTTCCCTTGATTATGCGAAAATATTTTGTACCCACCTTTGCCGTGTTTATTACTTTTGTTTGTATGGGGATGCAATGCAATAAGTCTTATGATTTTAGTTATACTTATAATTTTGTTGAAAAAGTAAATCTCTTCCCTGCTCAAAAAACATATAAAACCGGAGATACCATTTGGATACAGTATACCAATCCGGATAAAAAGCTGTTTGATAAAAATACCGGTCAACTAATCGCTGCAGATTCAGTTGCTTTGTCTTTTAACATAGCTTACCAAACACGTTTTGTAAAAACTTATAATCCTCCTGAGGGCTATTGTGATTTCATTTCGGCCAGTGGCATTAATGCAGATCGTACTTTATATGATAATAGCAGCAACCTTAACAGGCTTGCTTTATGTAATGCGGATAATACCCTTAATTTTAAAGTAGCCATTGTACCAAAGCAAACCGGCATATTCAGTCTATATCTTGCGACAGCAGCTGGAGGCGTAGCTGCCTGCGCAAACCGTAGTACCATATTTCCTTTTTCATCACTTCTCTATAAATTTAATCTTACAGATTGCAACAAAGATGTCTATCTGAGCATACCCGTAAATTCAAGAGGAGAATCACCCGCCGGAGCTACAGAAAGTTTAATAGATAGTAAACAGGTTTTTGTATTTAAGGTAGAATAGGCGGCTCATCCCGCCTTGTTGCCCCTGATAAATTTATGCAGTGTTAAACTTAGCCACATTCATTTTGAACCATAAAAATTGTTGCAGGCCTGGGAGCAAAAAGATTAAGCACTTTTCTGCGTCGGGATTTTGCGGTAACATATTTTGGTTTATTGAGATTAGGCAAATGCCCCGTCATGGCAGAATGCTTCAACGTCCGGCAGCCGCTATTCTTTCCCTATTTTGGGCGGAGTAAAATTAATATTCTCCATGTTTGGCGGAAAAAGAGTTTTGGTTGAGTCCCATTTTATTTCGTCAGAATGATAATCTTTTTCTTTGCTTTTTTTATATTGCAGCACAACGTTTTCTTCTTGTGTTGTTCGTCTAAAAGTCCAGCTAATGTGGTTAGCCTTATCACCAAAGACTAAAAATATTTTTGCAAGTCCGGAAGAAGCGATCGTATCGGTAACTGAAGCAACAGCAAATTGCCTGTCAGAATTATCAAGGTATTGAATATTGAATTTTATGAAGTCTTCTAAATTTTCAGCAGGAACTTCAACAATATCCTTTGGTTGTAAATCAATAAATGAGGGCGGTGTATTCCATTCCATTCCTGTCCCACAAAGCCAGCCTGATTTAATTCTTTGTTGATAGAAATAAATGTGTCCCCCTGGGTCAATAATAAAATTAGATGGAAAGTAATACTCTTTTACAGGTGGTGGTGGTGGCTGATTGCCTGTCATTTTAGGAAGAAGCATTGAGTCTGCCGGAACAATAAACACATTGTCAACTTTGCTCGCCGGCTGGTGGCAACCGAAAATAAGTGTCAGGCAAATTATAGTTATTGTCTTCAATATCATAGCATATATAGATGCTATTGTAGCGTGTTTCCATATAATTGCAGCTTGCTGTCCCGGCGGTGTTTTCACAGCTTAAGCCAACAATATGCATATGCTTTCAGGGAAAACCCGACGCCGGAAGCACTACTTTCTAAAAGAGGTAAGTCTCAATAGTTGAAGCGTGACTGCAAACTGTTTGCACCTCTTTCAAGGGGCGGGGTTTCACAGTTACAGTCTTATATTTGTTATTACTTCTGTGAAAACCCCGCCAGGACTAAATCATTATCCGAAGTGAACTTAGCAAAACTAATCTTTGGTGGTCCGGCGAGAAATGCTGTACAAAATCCTAGCACCCCTGTTTGTAGAAATTTTCTACGTGGTTGTTGAATAAGATTCATAATCGAAGTTTTAAGGTAAACAAGGTAACCAAATAATGCAGCAAATGAGGGTTTAAATTTTTGTGAAGCAGCTTACAATTGTTTGTATGTTTGAAAGTAGTAGGATCTCCAAAGCATAGCGCACAACGTCTACGACTTGCTGCTGTGCTGACATTTGAAACACGTTGCGCCAGGCAACTAAAGCCGATAAGTATTACTAAACTTGAAGATAATACAATTACCAAAAGTATTCGTGTCCCCTCTTACAAATGCTGATAGTGCCTTAATACCCATTGTTATTGCGTCGCGCCAGCATGGCAGCAAACCGCTTGTTGGCTGTACCCTTTTATTTACGTGGCGATAAAATCCAATTTGTGATTCCTAATATACTCCACTAGAATTCTTTGGAGGTCTTCATTCTTATTTAGTTCATAAAATTCGCTGTCAAATCTATTTAATGGATTGTCACTATATGATTTGCTAAATCCTTCTAGAGTGCCATTTTGATGCTCGGTAATTTTTGCATTTTCTATCCTATAAACTTCATTAGCTTTTGTTGTCAAATCTGAAAAATTTAAGGCTCCAACAAGATTTAAAGCTAATGGCGTCAAGTCAGCAAATTGCCCACTTGGGTTGTAATAAAATTGATTATAACCGCCATTATTTATTTCTGCTTCCAAACACCAAATTATATACACTGCTTGTTGAGATTTTGTCCACCCTAAAACCGTTTCATAATGTTTAGTATGGTCAGTCGGAAATTTTTCAATTAAATTGTCAAAAACAGTTTGTAAAAGATCATCATCCGAGGTCGTGTCAATTATTTCTGTTGTCAAGACCTTATGAATCGGTCTATTCATAAAATCTTCTATAGATTTATCGATCTCTTTGTAGAGTTTATTTTTCCCACTGCGTCGAAAGAATTTAAATAACGATTCAGACATTCTTATGGATATGAAAATTTAGGGAGTCGTCGTATGGTTACAGCCAACACACAAATAGATGATATAACATTTTACCAATTCAAAAAATCCGAATTATAAATCGATGGATGAATGTTATACATTTTGTATTGTTGTTTGTACAATACGTTTTTATAAATTGTCCGGTTTTGCCCATTCAGATTTACGTGGCTGATGCACATAAAAAGAACGTGCAGGCCACAAACGAACAGTAGTATTTATTATCATGGAAAAGTTGTTTAGGGTTAAAAATTGATTGCCGGGATATAAGAAGTAAGTGGCGAACAATGTACACTAAAAATAAACACCAAAATAAAACTTTACGTAAACGTGCCTTTTATTTTGGTAAACCCACAACCGCTAAAATAAAAGCTCCTCAACGGTATTCAGTACAAGGGTGCGACGCCAATGAAGCTGCACATGGCAAAGACGTTCGGACAATATTGTATTTAAAACCTCTGGGTTCGGCAATAATGGGCGTTGTACGTCAGCAAAAGCCATTCGTACGCAGGATTCAGCCATTTGTTTGTATGCATTGGGCTGTTGTTTGTCAGCAAAAGTGATTTTTTTGCTTTTGACCATCAATAAAAGTATCACTTTGGGGTATTGACAATGGCAGGCAGTCAGGGTAATTTCGTTAGGTCATATTTTTTGATAACCGGCCCTGGCCTGCAATTCAAAAAAATCAATTCACAAAAAAACTTTTTTTATGAGCACAACAATTCCAGCCTTTCATGCTTCCGGATTTTCCAGGGCGAAAGGCAAAGGCGATGTATTTATTGACAGCCGGAAAGATGCGGCATCATCCGGCATTTTTCATATTGAGATGGATGTTCATTTTGATCCTGCCGGTGCAGATAATTATCCCGCCGGTTCGCTGTTAATTAAAACGGACATGAGTGATGGTGCAAAGGGTGTTTTTATTGCTTCTTCAATTGAATTAATCAACTCGTACGGCAAACATACCCCCACCATTTACCTTACCGGGCAATGTAAATCGGACGCAGCCGCCGCCGTACCCTTACGTGGTTGCAGGTATTGGGTAATGGTAGCCAATAATTCAAGAGAAAATAAAGGTACGCCTGATATAGTGGGGTTTTGTATACACGACAGGAATGGTAACCGTGTTGCTTATGGCACCGGGCCCTTAAAAGGTGACATTGTTGTTGCGCCTAATTAAGACAGCTGTTTTCATTTATTTGTAAGGTAGTCCATTTTGTTACACGGATGTGCCAGTCGGACCCCGGGTGGAAGCGTTTACACCCACCACGGAAGCAGCAATCGGATAATTCATGTACGATACCATGAGATTATTGTACGACAGCAGCGTAATGTAATAGTTTTCCTTTGTCATCTATTCCTTCTATTGTTATCCTGAAATTTTTTGCGCTGGAAAAGTTGGAGAAAGAAAAATGTAAGTTGCCATTGGTATCAGTACCGATATCCGGGTTCCAGTACAACGTTCTTGCGGTGTTTTTGATATTGTTTGATGTGTTGCCGTGACCGGGTGCATAAAATTCGCGGGTGATGGAATAGCCATTATAAATAAAAGCCGTTTTTCCTTTTGTAGAGAAGCTCCTATAACGTATAGCCTTACCCTTTTTTAAATACACGGCAATTGTACCCAAACGTCCCCCGTTGTTTGGGGCCATTGCAAAAGGCGGAGGTATGTATCTAACCAGGGCAATACTTTCCAACGGAATTTTCTTAAAGCTTCGTAAGAAACAAGCACTTCATTTATATAAAAAAAGGGCCCGGCCTGCTGTTCATCCGGCGTGGCAGAAATAGCTGTTTCGGTGTTTACCGAACGGGAAAAGAACCGGGGATTTTTTTCGTTTCCACCAACACCTACTGACGGCATATATTTTTTTAGAAAACTATAAAACCCGGGAATGGTTGGAAAAGAATCGTTGATCATATCAACAGTATAGGTATTTGTTGTTTTAAAATATCCGCTGGTATACTTTTTTATAAGATCGCTTGTTGAGGTCGTATCAACCGGGTTATGGTTGCGTGCTGTTTGTTTTACAGGTTGCCTGTGCTCATTTTGTTCTTTTTTGAACCGGCTCTTCCATTCGTTTGAAGTAAGCAATTCCTGGTTGTGCAGTGGCAAATTTAAAGTTGCAACCTGTATTATACTGTCAATTGAAGACGTTGTAAAATTTCACCCTGATTCCTGAAGTGTCAATACTTTTATCTGCCAATGCCCAATTAAAATATACAGAAGACTTTCCGGAAAAATTGTAATTCTCTAATACAAATTTTCCGGTACTGTCTGGCCTTACATAGCCTGCATAACTTGATGAATCTGGTGTTTCAACAAGTATGTTTAAAGCAAAAAGGTTCTTATCTTTTATTTTTGAATAGTTTGTTATTTCTCCTGCTGCATACAAATCCTGCTCTGCTTTATAACGCAATGCAACAGGCTCATGATTCAGTACCTGTTGCCATTTAAAACGCCTCCATCCATTTGTTTGCATAATAAGATCAAGTGCTTTTAACGTGCTGTCACTGGTATTATTAAAATAGTAACCGGGATTGTGTATATACCCCTTGAGTTCTGAACTAAGAAAAAAGTTGGAGTAAATATTTCCCTGCAAATCATCCTGCGCATCTTTGTCTGCATCGGTAACGGCGACAGCATAGCTGCCTTTTTTTACCTGCCCTCCATCTGCGGCTAAAAGTTTTACAGTATAGCATAATTTGTTTTTTGCATTTACAGCAACGCTATCCTTTTGTACATTGCACTTAGCACATCTTTATTATTGTTGAAAAAAAGCCGTTCCACCAACGGCTTTTTTTCGCTGCTGTCAAAAATTGTTAGGCGAAGAATACCGGTACCAAAACCTGTCTTAGGGATGGTGAACACATTCTTTCTGCGATGGATCTCTAACGGAAAAGTTGCCACCCTGCCATTATTCTGGCAGACAGCAAGCATAAGTTTTTTATAATTGGCAAACTCACTTCCTTTATAGTTTACGGACAAATCAAAAGAATCTGCCTGGTTACTTACATGTATTGAAATGCCTTCTTTGCCGGATGCGGGCAATTCCAAACGCTTCATGCTGCTGTCAGGGAAATGTACATAGGCGCTGTAATGCAAACCAGGGAATGCTGTTATATCAAACTCTCCCATTCCATCATGAAATGTTTTAAGCAACGCAACTACTTTTTGATTATCATCTTTTATTTCTCCGTAAACTGCAGCAGGCATACCAAACTGGTCTGTTGTTTTAAAAGCGATATGGCATACATTACTGTCAACAATAGTACCTCCTTCCGGAAAAAATTGGATGTTATATTCCGGCGATTGCTTCTTGTATTTTACTTGTTCCTCCGCATCATTCATATTTTTTATGAAGATGGTTTTTTCAAAAAGGGGCGCTTCAAAGTTCAGCATCCATGCAGTAAATGCCCGTAAGGTATAATTGGCGGTTTCAAGAGAATCCGGCAATTGGATATCCCCTTTACCATTGCTAAACAGCAGTGGCAATTTATTCAGCAACACAATATGGCCTTTGTCATTTACAAGTTGTACATAGGCAATCTTGCTAATGCCGGAAGGCATATCATATGCCGTACAAAACACTTTATACCAAATGGTTTCGCCTGTTGCATAAACAGCGCCATCTGTTTGCAGGTAAATTTTTTCGCCGGGATATTTATTGTAATAATCAAGTACTGCAGATTGAAGATCACCAGGATAATGGTCGCTTATAAATGAGCAAAAAACCAGGGACATAACAATGATGTAGCGGTTATAACAGATTATATGAATACTGAAAATAAAGGGAATTTATATATTTACATCATCTGATTTGATTGACCCAATACATATTCTTTAATAAGCTTCCATCAATCAGCATACCCCGGATATGTCCTCCTTAAGGCAGGAATGTTAGTAACCCGTAACCTCACCGGCTAATAAAAACTCAGGGAGTTGGAATGTTTTCTTTCAGCATTGTACTGTTTAATTTATCGTAGTAGGTACAAGTCATCAGGCTCATATCAACCGTCCATTTTTCCACGCCGGTTGCTGCTGCGTTATTGCAGAAGGTTGGGTAATCGGTTTGTCCTCTCTGGTGGCTTTTTAAAAAATGTTTGAACCTTTCTTTATCGCTGATATTTGCGATGGTTAGTGTAGCATATTTGCGTTCAGATTTGATTTCGTACTTGTCATTTCCGAAATATACAGTACGACCATTGCTGACGTAGGTGTTATATTTTTTAACACCGAGCTTAATCAGCTCCTGTATATACTTTGGAAAATCTGCACCGGTTTTAACTTTCGCATGCGCCTCTTTAATTTCTTTCAAATCAAACATTCTTTATTCTTTTTGTTTGGACAAATTTAAGCAAGTATTGCAGAGCAGATAAGAACAGCCCTTCAAAAGCTTTGCATCAGGAAAGCTCCAAAAGCACAGGCCCAACGCAAAACTATTGTGGCCGGCGCAGGGCCGGCCACAATAAGTAACAGCTTTTTTGAATGTTATAAGGTTGCCATGTCAATTACGAAGCGATATTTCACATCTCCTTTTAGCATACGTTCATAGGCTCCAGTGATGTCTTTTATATCAATCATTTCTATGTCGGAAACGATGTTGTGTTCAGCGCAATAATCAAGCATCTCCTGAGTTTCGGGCAAACCACCAATACCCGACCCTGCCAGGCTTTTTCTGCCGCCAATAATAGCGAAAGCCGAAATGGGGGAAGGCTCGGAAGGTGCACCCACGCAGATCATCACGCCGTTGGTCCTTAACAATCCGAGATAATCATTGATATTGTGTTTGGCAGAAGCGGTATCCAGGATAAAATCAAAACTACCCATTGCAGCCTTAAATTGTTGCTCATCTTTTGTTACCACAAACTTATGCGCCCCCAATTTTTTTGCATCCTGTTCTTTTTCTGGTGAAGTACTCAACACCGTTACTTCAGCACCAAAAGCTACCCCAAATTTTACGGCCATGTGTCCCAGTCCGCCGAGACCTACTACAGCCAGCTTATGCCCCTTGCCTACCTTCCAGTATTTCAAGGGAGAGTACGTGGTAATGCCTGCACATAATAAAGGAGCTACGGCGGCAAGGTGTAATTTATCGCTGATGCTTAGTACAAAATCTTCGTGCACCACGATAGTATTGGAATAGCCGCCATAAGTAGGTGTTTTCTTATCCTGCTCAAGGCCATTGTAGGTTTGGGAGTTGCCATTTAAGCAGTATTGTTCAAGACCTTCCTGGCAATTTTCGCAGGTACGGCAGCTGTCAACAAGACAACCTACGCCTACCAGGTCGCCCACTTTGTATTTTTTTACATGGGCTCCCACTGCTGCCACCTTACCCACTATTTCATGCCCCGGAACCATCGGAAAAATACCGGGAAACCAGTCATTCTTAATTTGATGCAGATCGCTGTGGCAAACTCCGCAGTACATAATATCAAACTGAACATCATGTTCACCTACATCACGACGCTCAAAACTCCATGGCGCCAGGTCTGTTTCCGGTGATTGTGCTGCATATCCTTTTGTTGTAATCATAAATAAAAAGTTTGTTTCGTTTTAAGTGAACGCATATTACAACAGTAAAGTGAAATAGTTGCGTTTTTTATTGGATTCTGCAGGCGTGGAGCCAGGAGTATTATTTATTGAAAACAATTAAAAATGTCACAACAATGCTATTTTAAAACTATATCTATACATAGTGGCTAAGGGGTTATGATAGCTGTTTTCCTGGCATTCTTAAATCAGCAGTTTTTGTACGAAGTACGAACCCGCAGGTCCAAAAAAGACTTTAATTTTCCAGTCCTGTCACGGTAATCCTGAAACTTACAAACAAACAAATTTATATATCATTTCCGGTTTCCGGCGCTTATTGAGAGAAATTGATTGTTTTACAATGAATTACAAAGAATAGAGCCAAATTTTACATCATTTGTCCATTTTACTGACAATTTTTCGGTGTGGAAAAGTTAATAAGCTGAAAGCAATGTATTTATATATTAATTAAATCCTTACCAGCCCATTTATGCCTGTTTTCGCACAAACTAGCCCTATTTTTGCCTTGCATCAGCCGTACAAAAATGCTTACAAAACTGCCATATTCATAATGGCACTGATTAACCCGAACACCAATATTTAATATCCTCCAACACTTTACCGAAAAACTGTTTAAAGAGAAACCCGGTTTCCTATGAGTATTTCTTTACTAAAAACAGTACAATGAAGACAACGACAATACGCAGAGAAATTGGTCTGCTGAGTATGCTGGTGCTTTTGTTATTCCAGGCTCATACTCAACCGCAAACTGAATTGCTGTTAGCTTATTTGCCGCACGATTCTGTAACAATTAAAACGACCGTAAACAATCAGCTTGCAGCTATTCCTTTGCAACCTGCGGTACGAAAATCTGTTGATCAGTATCTTGATGAAAATGCGGAGATGCTCGACATCGTTAAGAAGCAGAACACTGCCAATTTTAAAACCATTCGCAAGGTCTTGCTTAAAAGCGGCCTGCCTGCTGGTTTATTATACCTTGCAATCGTAGAATCTGAATTAAAAAACAGTGCTACTTCCAACGCCGGTGCTGCGGGCATCTGGCAATTGATGCCTGAAACTGCCCGGACATTTGGTTTAAAAGTGAATGGCAAAACAGACCAGCGCAGGGACGTATATAAAAGTTCTGTAGCGGTAACTGGCTACTTTAATGAGTTATACAAACAATTTGATGACTGGTTATTGGTAGTGGCGGCATACAACTGCGGTGCAGGAAAGGTATACAAGGCAATCAAACAATCGGGCAGCCGTGAGTTTTGGAAAATGCAACGTTTTTTGCCAGCTGAAACAAGCGCCCATGTAAAACATTTTATAGCTACGCATTTTTATTACGAACAAAATGGAAGTGAGGTGACGTTAACAAAAAAAGAACGAAATAAGTACCTGGCTTCGTTGAATGATGTAGCGGTTAAAACGACTGCAGCTCCATCTCCCGCAACAGTTGACCAACCTGCGGATCGTATTACAACTGACAAACCAGCAGTTGAATTGATAGCAGAGTTGAAAAAATAAAATTAGCTCCGATATAATAATTTGAAAGAGCAATTGCGTTGATGCAGTTGCTCTTTTTTTATTTTGTTCAATTCATTAACTGCTGAATGCAAAATGTACATGGATATGTGTTGAAATAAGTCTTTAGTAAAACTGATGATTCAACCCAATTCTATTGCCGCGGGATCAATCCCAGTTGTTGCATAAATGCTAAGTTATCAAGAAAGTCTCTTTCTTCTGCAATCTTTCCACCAGCCATGCGAACAAGGGTTACCCCATCTATATCAACTTTTTTAAGTGTTGCCGGAATGCCGAAGAACAGGCCGGTACGTGTTCCCTGGAAGTTCCAGTGCTTTACCAGTTTGTTGCCCATTCCAAATACATCTTTAAGGATGATTGTTAGTAAGAACAATTGCGATGGGTGAAATGGTTGTCTAATCGAATGTTGGTTTGAGTAATAAAATAATTTGCAGGAATCGGTTGAACACCGTGCGGAAGATAATTAGAAAATTGCGAATAAATGTGTAAGCTGTTGCGTTAGCTGCACCGGGTGTTGAGGGCAGAAACTATTGCAAAACGGTTTGCCTAAAGACCATATCCCTGCTTCTGGTGCTATAAAAGAAATGAGGTTATTGTAAAAAAATCACGTGCAATATTATTATCTTCCGTTAACTAAAATCATACTGCATGCAATCATCCGACCAGTTAAAGCGCTCGCTTGGATTACCCTTTGTTATTGTACTGGTAGCGGGGAATATAATAGGTTCAGGTGTATATAAAAAAGTGGCTCCCATGGCAGCTGAATTACATTCACCGGGCTGGGTGCTTATTTGCTGGGTATTAGGTGGCATCATCAGTTTAATGGGTGCATTGAGCAATGCGGAAGTGGCAGGTTTACTGGCCGGCACCGGCGGCGAATATGTGTACTATAAAAAAATCTACAACAAGTTTTTCGCCTTCCTTTTTGGCTGGTCCTTGTTTACCATCATTCAAACAGCGGCTATCTCCTCGCTGGCTTATGTGTTCGCAGAATCATTAAACAGTATTATTGCGTTGCCGGATGTGTTGCCGCAATGGGCTAGTGTTAGTATTGGTGGCGTGTTTCATCCGTTTACCGATTTGAATGTAAAGCTGACCGCCATTGTGCTGATTGTTTTATTAACCTGGATCAACAGCGCGGGTATTAAGGCCGGTGCCGGATTTAGCACAGCTTTAATTATCCTGATACTGGCGGGTATACTCCTGATAATCGTCTTTGGGTTTGCCAGTCCGCACTCCAGCATCAGCAGTGTGTTTGATTTAAAAACGACCGATGGTTCTACGGTAACTTTCAGCGCCGTGTTTACGGCTATGCTGGCAGCATTCTGGGCATACCAGGGCTGGGCTTCCACGGGATTTGTAGGTGGCGAAATAAAAAATGTAAACCGTAACCTGCCGCTCGGCATTGCCATTGGTGTTTTAATTGTGATTGTTATTTATCTGCTGGTAAACACAGCGTATCTATCCTTGCTTCCTGTTCAAAGCCTGGAGCAAATTCATGATGCAGGCAATAAAATTGCAGCCGTTGAAGCGGTACGTGTATTCGGTGGTAATACCGGGGTACTGCTGATTTCCCTGCTGATTTGTGTTACTACGCTGGGCTGTACTAATGCAACCATTTTGGTAAGTTGCCGCCCCTATTTTGCCATGGCCCGGGAAGGTGTATTTTTTAAATCGGTTGCCAAACTGAACAAAGCACAGGTGCCCGGCAATTCTTTAATGTACCAATGTGTATGGGCCATCCTGTTGATTTTTTCCGGCACCTTTGACCAGCTGACAGATATGATTATTTTTGCCGTTTTTATTTATTATGGCGCTACTACGCTCGGCGTTTTTATCTTAAGAAAAAAGATGCCAAACGCCCACCGTCCTTATAAAGTATGGGGCTACCCGGTTGTGCCGGGCATTGTTATATTGTTTTGCGCTGCCCTGTTTATCAATACCATTATTGCCCGCCCGAGAGAAGCCGTAATCGGGATGGTACTGATGTTAACTGGTGTTCCATTGTACTGGTGGTTTCAGCAAAAAAGAAAAGGTGAAGGTGAGATTGAATAAACGAAACGTCACTTTTTTATGCTATAAAAATATCTTACATGATCAGTTACTCACTTTTACAACCCATACATAATCTGTAACGGACTTTAACGAAGCAGGTAAATTAATCTCCACTCCATTTTGTTGTTGCTTCCATGACAACCTGGATTTACTTCCCAGCAGTTGCAGCCTGGCTTTTTTAGAAAACTGAATTTTAGTAAGCAGCTGCTTTGTTTCCGGGAAATTAAAAAAGAAGATGTATTGCGTTGTGCCATCCTTGGATTGTGTATACCGGATAGATTCTCCTTCGCTAAAACTGGAAAAGATGCGGCTGCCATAAATGGCTTCCCCGTTTACCTTCATCCAGGCACCAATTTCTTTTAATCGCTGGTAGGCATTGGGATCTAATTCACCATCCGGACCGGGGCCGATATTCAATAAATAGTTGCCGCCCTTGCTTACAATATCTACGAGCTTTTCAATGATTTCATTGGCAGTTTTATAGGTGTCGTTGGGTACATAACTCCAGCTGTTGCCCATCGTCATGCAGGTTTCCCATGGATAAGGCAGGCCGTTTTCCGGTATGTGCTGTTCGGGTGTAAGATAGTTTTGTTGTTCGCCCGGTACGGCCCTGTCTACCACAATTAACTTTGGTTGTTTGGCCCTTGCCTCCTTTACCAGGCGTACCATATCAATATCCTGGCTCTGCGGATTGCGCGCCCACCTGGAGCCTTCAGATGTATCAGAGAGGTAGCGTTTAATTTCTTCATCTGATGTTTTTCTCACCTGCCCGCCATCCAGCCAAAGAATATCCACCTTACCATAATCACTCATCAGTTCATTGATTTGGTTGTGCGTAAAGTCAGTAAACTTTTTCCATTGTTCAGGATATTTTTTGACTGAATAATTCGGGTTACGATCCGCTGCCGGAAATTTTTTCCACCAGTAAAAGTCGCTGTGCCAGTCAGGCTTGGAGAAATAGGCGCCGATCCAGAAATGCTCTTTCCTGAAAGCCGAAAATATTTCTTTGGTAACATTGCTCCTCGGGTTGGCAGCAAACGGTGTTTTAGGATCGGTGATTTTATAATCGGTGTACTTCGTATCAAACATCGAAAAACCATCATGGTGTTTGGTGGTGAATACCATGTATTTCATACCGGCATCTTTGGCAGCAGCAGCCCATTTTTCGGGGTTAAATTTTATCGGATTAAAAGTAGTTTGCAAATTTTCATATGCCTTAACATAGTCGTTGTAATTGTCCGCTATGCCCGGTTTTCTGCCACCCGTTGCCCAGCTTAAATCTTCCGGGCAAATGCTCCAGCTTTCCACCACACCCCACTGACTGTAAGGCCCCCAATGCATCAACAGTCCAAACTTTAAATCTTTCCATTCTTCCAGGCGGTGCTGTATAGCCGTATCCGTATCGGGATAATATTCCTGGTGCTGAGCCTGCGCACATTGAATACCGATTATGCTTGCTGCTAAAATAAAAACGACTAAAAATAGCTGGCGGGTGAGTTTCATAAAATAAATGAAATAGATAATGATTGATTGAAATTGCCTGCTGTAAATGTATTGATAATTTGAATTGCCGGGCCCGCAATCATGAGCAAGCTAAATTTGCGCTGCAATAAATTGGACAGAATTTATTTAACCTTCTTAAGTTCTTTTTTAACGCCCCACGCAAAATGCCAGGCATGCAAAATGCTTCCATCGTTCTTCGTTTCAAATTCTATTTGTTGGTCGGTGCCATTGGCAAAAAAGAACCTTTTATCTAACTCCGGGTCAGATTAAACTATTACTGTGACATCATCGTCTGTATAACGTACATGCATGCTGACAAGCCTGGGAAATAACCTATCACAGCCCGACTGAATGAATATTTTTAACCGAGAATTTTTATTGGTGCAAGGCTGATTAGTTTTTACTCCCCAGCAATTGCTCTTTGGCAATGTGATGATGGATGCCCTCAAGCACGCCGGTGCCCATTGGGTTTTTTGTAAAATAAATGGAATGGTATTTTTTAAGGTCTTCCATCTCTGCACTGTAATTAGAGACCACTATGCCTTTGGCTTTTCCCTTCAGCATGTCTTTATCGTTGCCGCTGTTACCGGCGGTTATAAAATGTTCCAGCGGCATTTTCCATTTGTAACTAAGATAGCGTACGGCGCTGCCTTTACTGGCACGAAATGGCAGCAGGTCGAGGTATTTATTATCGGTGAGCAACACCCTGGCACGCAGCTTATGATCATCTAAAAATTTATACAGGTCGGCCATCGCATCTTCGTCAAAATGAGCGTCTACATAATAGCTTAATTTAAACCGCCATTGCGCCGCTTCTTCCTGCAAATAAATACCGGGGAATTTTTCCAGCGCCGCTTGCAGTTCTTTTCTTTTCCACTGGTAATTGATATGGCTTTCCCAACCCTTGTCGGGAATAAATTTATCGGTATAAAAAATTTCAGAGCCGGCTGAGCAGATCAAGATATCGGGTTTTGGCAAGTCGTATTGCGCAAAGGCCTGTTCCGTGATATACCTGTTTCTTCCGCTGGCGATGCCGAATACTACCTTTCCTTTATTGTCGGCAATCCATTGTGTAAATTCTTTCAGCCCTTTGGAATCGTCCCCTTCTACCAATGTTCCGTCCAGGTCAGAAATGATGAACAGTTCTGCATTGGCCAACTTTTTTCCATAGGCCGTTTTGTGGGACAGGCTGCCTTCTTCTGTATTTTTTTTCTGAAAGAGTTCGTTGAGCAGTTCGATGTATTTATTGGCATAGGACGTCCATGAATACAACTGGTTGGCACCAACAATTCCGTTTGTAGAATACTTTTCCCATACCTGGCTGTCCGAAATAATTTTTTTGAGCGCCTCTGCAATCGCCTTTGGGTCTTCAACATCTACCAGCAATCCATTATCACATTGTTCAAGTATTTCTTTCGGGCCGCCGGTGGGCGAAGCGATAATGGGCAAACCGCAAGCGGCGGCTTCCACGATGGTAAGTCCGAAATTTTCGCCAGGTGTTGCGTTCACAAATACGCCCTTTTTGCGGGCAGCCACCCGGTATATTTCGGGTACTTCCAGCTTGGGATCGTTCTTTTTTGGAATGGCCATTTTGCCGTACAGGTCGTACTTATCCAGCAGCAATAAAAGGTTGGTAAGAATATCTTTTTCATCATCCGGCATCTGTGAAATGTCTTTTCGTACACCCGCAAAAATAGCGAGGTTCGCCATTGCCTGCAACTCCTTATCCTGGCCATAGGATTGTATAATGGCTTCGAAATTTTTACGCTTGTCTGCACGGCCGATAGACAATATCAAGGGCTTGGCGGGATTAAATAAAAACCGTTCAATATCAGAATTGATGCGGTACAAAGCCTGCTCCTGCTCCATCGACATTTTAAATGAAGGCATATCCAGCCGGTAAAATGGATAGAACAATTCATCATTCACTCCCGGGGCAATTACCTTAAATTCAGCGGTATTCACATTATCGTATAAAGCATACTGCGTATCGATGATATGCTGTGTACTTACTACCATAACATCCGCTGCTTTAAGCAGGTTTTCCTCCACAGCAATGCGCCTCGCCATGTTAAACTTTTCCTCAATTTTTTCTTCCGTCATACCTTCCTGCAACAGGATATTTTTTTTGTTGCGCCCCAGTGAATGACCGGTTGCCAAAAAGGGGATACCGAATATTTCGCTTATTTGCCCGGCGAGGTAATTACCATCCGCATAGTGCCCATGTACGATATCAGGAAAGTCTGCTTCTTCATCAATAAAGCGGATTGTTTTATCAATAAATTCATCCAGGTAATCCCACAGCGTTTCCTTTGGCCTGTACATGTTGCCACCACAGGCCATTCTGATGATACGGGCTTTTTCATTCACCACCTCCACCTCTTTTTCATAGGAGGAAGACACCCGCTTATCAATGATTTTGCGGGTGAATAAATCTACCTTTCGTACCTGCGGATGAAGCGAAAGATGCTCAAGCATTTCGAGCACATATTTCACCTGGCCACCTGTATCTTTATCTCTACCGATCTCCGGGTCGTTGAAACGGATGAGCCCATGAGGGCTGTATAACTGTATATAATATTCTTTCATAATTATAGGCGGTTAACATTGGCTTAACAATTGTTTCTACTCACCAAAATCAGTCCAAAGGAGGATTTTTACATTTTTTTTAAACGTAAAAAAGGGTTATGTATTCAGGCTCAGGTTTTAGTGATTGGGAAATTGGGGATATCACAGTGATACTTAATAAAGGGATATATCATTTATTTCACCTCATTATCCCCAATCACGATTATATTGCCCATGCGGTATCAACAGATGGTATATCCTGGAGAAGGGTAAACAACGCCTTGTTTGTGGGACATCCCGGTGAATGGGATGACGATATGTTGTGGACCATGCACGTAGTGGAAGTGAATGATACATTTGAGATGTATTATACAGGCCTGCAACGAAAAGACCGTGGGGTAGTTTCAAGAATTGGCTTTGCAGAATCCAATGACCTTATCAACTGGACAAAGAATCGTAAAAGCATTTTCCCCATAGAACCCAAAGGTATTTTTTATGAAACCAGTAAGACCAATCCCCGCACATGGCTAAGTTTCCGTGATCCTTTCCGGTTTGAATATAAGGGAGAAGTTTACCTGCTGGTTGCAACGCGGACCATTGCCGGGCCTGTGTCAAGAAGAGGTTGTGTAGGGATGGTAAAAATTACGAACGATGTTTTTGAACTGATGCCGCCATTGTTATACCCCATGATGTATGATGATATTGAATGCCCCTGTGTTTTTGAATTGAACGGACGATTTTATTTACTGGGATCTATCCGCGAAGATATAAAAGTGCGCTATTGGTTTGCCCCGGATTTTTTTGGAGAGTACCATTCTTTTAACGCCGATGTAATACTGCCGCAGGGAAACTATGCTGCCCGTACGGTGCAGGATGGAACGCATTTACTGGTATTCAATTTCTTTTATGCCTATGGCAAGATCAATGCATTGCGGGTGTTGCCCCCACCCAAGGAATTAGGCACGGATGCAGAGGGACGGCTGCTGTTAAAAAGTTATTACCGCTGGCAAGAAATGGTACAACAAACAATTGCTCAGCCCTACTTTACAACGGTTAAAAAAATACTGGGCAACCCCACCGCCTCCTGCATTATTGAAGCGGACAAATGGCTTTGTGGTGCCCGCAGCGGGTATGAAATCTTCTGCTTTGAAAAGCCGGTTGAAAATTTTATCTGGGAAGGGATATTGACTGTGGAAGGGATGGGTAAGTTTGGACTGGTAAGTGACATTGATGCCGATGGCAACGGTTATTTTATTTCGTTTGATATGATGAACGGCCTGGTTAAAATACGTACGTGGGGATTCAATCCGCTGAATACAAGAGAAAATTTTATTTTTCACGATATACAGTCGGGCGTTTTTAAAACCAATGAAAAAAAGTCCTTCCATTTCGTCCTCATCCGCTATGGCAATTATATCGAATTGTCGATAGATGGTGTCGTAAAACTTACGTTAATGGACTATACATTCTCTGGTAATCTGATCGGCTTGTACTCGGCTTCGTCCTTTATTTGTCTGCAGGGGTCAACAGTAAAGACATTGCCCAAAACCGAAGGTGAATACGCCAGCCAGGAAGAAACACAAAAGCTTACAGACTGAAACTGGTGAGTGGTCAGTGGTGAATGGTGAATAGTCAATGGTGAATTGTTAATGGTGAATTGTCAATGGTTCACTATCCAGGAATCAATCTTCACCGTACGGTTAACATAACTTAGGTTGTTCCACTGGGTAATAATAACAAATAGTGCAGGCATGCTAAACGATGCAGAGGCAAAGAACTATCGGAACAGGATTGCCGGATTTATTTTTAACATAGTATCGGATACTTCAAACGACGGGCTTTTTTACAAACATGGGTTTATAATATTTCCAGTAGGCAAATCCCAAAAACACGTTGGGCACTATCAGAAAAACACCCATCAGCCATCCGGATGGCACGAGAATGGTATGAAACAACAATACATTTAAACTGATTGGAAACAATGCTACCGCAGAAAAAGCGGCATAGCGGTTAATGAGCAACGAAATGCCTCCCGCTATCTGTATTGATTTAATCATCGGGTAAAAATAACCTACACCTTTTAGCCCTTCTTTAAAAGCCTCTACCCTGCCCGTATGCATGGGCTGATAAGGAATAAAGTGCAGGAAATAATCCAGTCCGAAAACCAGGTAAATAAATCCCAGCAGGATGCGTAAAATCATTGTCGCATTTTTCATAACAGTATATTATTGATGTCTATTTTATTTGGCGTACATCAGTAAGCAATATAATTCTTGCAGGCGGCCTGAAAAATATTTTTTTTAAGATTCAGTTCTCTAATTAAAACGATCAGTGTTGATTGAAGTAGTAAAACGAGTTAAAACAACTGCAGGTGCAGCATGCACTTTGGGTGCGTTCAGTCCAGCCTGCAAATCGATCACAAGCACATTTTGCGGTATACCATGCAAATCAAGACACTTAAATTATCTTGCACCTTTATTTGCATTTTCAAGAGCGTTCATTTGAACAGTATGTATGAAGGGTAAACTGGTTGACAATTTTATAATAGCATTATTTACGGTTGTATTGATGGCTTATGTTTTGCCTTACCCCGGTACCAAAGAAAGTCATTTGCACCTGGATACGATTGCCGATATCGGGGTATCCGTGATCTTTTTATTTTACGGCCTTCAATTGGGGCCTGAAAAGTTAAGAGCGGGCCTGGTGAATACCCGCCTGCACCTGGTGATTCATATTGCTACGTTTATACTTTTCCCCTTAATCATTCTTCTTTGCAAGCCGTTATTTGCTACGGCATTTTTAGCACAGGTATGGTTGCCATTTTTCTTTCTGGCTGCATTACCTTCCACGGTTTCCTCTTCGGTGGTGATGGTATCAATTGCAGGCGGCAATATTCCCGCAGCTATTTTCAATGCCAGTATTTCAAGTTTACTGGGCATATTTGTTACACCCATCTGGATGAGCTTTTTTATCAATCATCAAACAGGTGATGTGGGGCTTGGCCATGTGATTGGAAAATTATTGCTACAGGTATTGCTGCCTGTTGTGGCAGGTTTACTGCTGCATAAAAGATTGGGCACATGGGCCGCACAGCACAAAAAACGATTGAAGTTATTTGACCAGTCGGTGATATTGCTGATTGTATATTGTTCGTTCAGTGAATCGTTTTATACAGGCGCCTTTAAAAATTTTTCCATGTACGCTTTGGCATTGCTGTTGCTGATGGTGACTGTTTTATTTTTTCTTGTGTATGGCATTATAACGATCGTTTCAAACGGTCTGCATTTTAGCCGGCAGGATCGTATCACAGCTACTTTTTGTGGTTCTAAAAAATCACTTGTGCATGGTTCTGTTATGGCTAAAGTATTGTTTGCCAGTTCAGCCAATCTAGGGTTGATATTGCTTCCTCTGATGTTGTTTCATGCGGTGCAGTTGTTTATTGTAAGTATAATAGCAGGAAGGATGAGCAGGACGGGCAGCAATATTTAATACGTTTTTCTTTTCGCGGTTATTGAGCTTTATTAACAGTTATATTGCAGAGCCAGCTTTGTGATTAAGGAATGAAAGGCTTGCCTACAATTAATTTATCACCTGATAAATCCACTTCAAATAAATGCGGTACCCGTACAGTACGATCACCGATTTTTTTATGGCTGTGTAAAGACATTAACAACTTGCCATCCAGTGAACGGAACAACATACCGTGACCATAATTGGGTGGCGTAACCGGATCTTTTTCCTGCGCCCAGGGACCATCCAATGTGCCGCTTGCTGAATAAGCAACACCCTGTGCATATACATCATAAATCCAGCTGGTCCATATCATTCCCAGCCGGCCGGTTGCCGTTCGAAACAGATACGGACCATCGGTTACCTTATTGGGACGATCATTACCCTGCTCATCTTTTTCCCGGCTCCAGGGCGCATCACTTGCACGGAATAGAACTTTTCCTTCACCAATGCTTCCACTTAAATCTGGCTTCAGTTCTATTTTTTCAATTGTACCGTTCAGGTTCTGCAGCCATTCGTAACAATACACCATATAAGGTTTTCCATCGGTGTCAATCCAAAAAGTTCCATCCAGTGTTGGTTTATTGGCCGGCAAATAAATGGAGTCTTTCATAGGCACATAGGGCCCGTCCGGCTGATCGCTTACCAGTAAATGGGAAGCACGGCGTTCTATTATATTTCCTTTTACCGTATCTATTTTTACTGCCCTGTTTGTAAAAGTAGCAAAATAATAATACTTGTTTTTATAAGGATGAAGTTCGGCAGCCCATATCATCGGATGAGGTCCCATCCAGGAAGTGGAATCTGTTTTTACTACCGTGTAAGGACCGTCCCAGAAATGCAGGTTCTTACTTTTCCATAACATGCCACCTGTTCCTGTCATGTAGTACAACTTCGCTTTGGCATCTGCCAGTATAAAGGGATCGCTTAACAAAATTGAATCCATTGGTACGTTTTTTCTGATTGCAGGCGCCGGCCTGTTTTGCGCCATGAGCCCGGATGAAATGAACAGGCAACAAACTATAAACAATGAGTATTTTTTCATACAATTAATTTAAGCGCACAGCAATAATTTACAGGCCGTTAAAAATAGGGAAATTAACGGCAACATATTTCCATAAAAACGGTCTTCTCTTTAACCATATTTGTGACACAGCAATTTATTTTACTTAAAGCCAAGAGGCATGCTTCCACTTATATAACATATAACAATAAGAAGTAAACAGGTATGTAACCAAAATAAAAAGAGAGCATTGCTGCTCTCTTTTTATTTTAGTGTTTGTTTGGGGAACTTTCAATTGTATTATCCAAGGTCTCTCAACCATTTAATAAGGTCATCTTTCGCCTTACCTGTTTTCTGTTGAACCCTTCCCCAAAATTCGTCATCCTTTCCTTCTTCGTACTGCAAATCATCGTCTGATAATTCGGCGTACTGTTGTTTGAGTTTACCTTTCCACTCATTCCATTTACCTTTTAATTCCATCTTATCCATACCTTAAAATTTAGATTGTTATTTAAAGAGATTTACTAAAAAAATTCAGGTAACTTTTATTTTCGGACCAGGCAATAACACTGGATGGGGATTTTTTTTCGCAGTATCGAAAATTACGGTATCAGTTTTCCTTGAAGGTATCGCCCTGGCTGATATCTCCTGTATCGTACCCCTTCTTAAACCAATACATTCTTTGCTGTGAAGTTCCATGTGTAAATGCGTCCGGCACAACGGTACCGGTTGCCTGCTTTTGCAGCCGGTCATCACCAATTGCATTAGCGGCATTTAATGCTTCATCAATGTCACCAGCATCCAGTACGTTTTTCATTTTCTGATCGTAATGCGCCCATACACCGGCATAAAAATCGGCCTGTAATTCCAGCATCACGGAATATTTATTGGCTTCTGCTTCTGAAGCCTGCTGACGGATCCGTGCAATTTTTTGTGTGACGCCATTTAACTTTTGTATGTGGTGCCCTACTTCATGCGCCACTACATACGCCATAGCAAAATCGCCGGGTGCATGCAGCTTGTCCTGCATTTCCTGGTAAAAAGAAAGATCAATGTATAATTTACTGTCTTCCGGACAATAGAACGGGCCCGATGCTGAGCTGGTATTACCACAAGCAGACGCTACCGCATCCCTGTATAATACCAGGGTGGGTTCTGTATATTTTTTCCCATTGTCTGCAAATATTTTGTTCCAAACATCTTCCGTGTCGGCCAATACTACTTTTACAAAATCGGCTCTCTGGTCATCCGCCTTTTTTTCTTCCGTCGTCATCGGTGCCTGTTGCGCACCTGGTGAAACGGGCATTTGCGAAGGATCTGCTTCGCCTCCAAGCAAAGTGTAAAGCACATAAATGATTACACCAATTATACCACCACCAGCAGCTATCCCGCCACCGGATAAACCGCGGCGGTCTTCAACATTGGTACTGCCTCTTCTTCCGAGCCATTGCATACATAAATATTTAAAAGTGAAGGATCAATTTAATACTGTATTCAAGATCGAGATATACATATTGCGTACCAGATTATTGCAGCGGCAGGAACGTAGAATTTTTAAAGTCCATAAAGTATAGTTCAGTGAGGTTGATACAGCGGGCAAGACAACATGTTACCCGGGCAAAAAGGCAAGGCCTGGCACATACAAATACCAAAAGTAAAGTAGCAGAAAGATGCAATAATAAAAATACAATCAATCAAATTGTATCACCGTAACACCGGTATTCCTAAAGCTGTTTAAATCAGTTAGTTCAAGACAACTTTCTTCCAGTGTAATGATCTTACCTAATAATTTTTCAGGCTGCATTTTCCCCGAGCCGATCCATTGCAGCATGGCGGGATACTGGTGCGCCTGCATACCATGACTGCCGATGAGCTGCAGCTCCCTGGCTATTACTTCACCCATTGGTATCGGAGGATTTGCTTCGGAGCCAGCCATTAACCCCAGCTGGATATGTTTGCCCTGTTTGCGAAGGCAACGTATCGAATTGCCGCATGTTTCCCGGCTGCCCAGGGCATCTGCAGAAACATGGGCGCCGCCTTTGGTGAATGCTAAAATTTCATCAGGTACTGACTCTGTTTCCCTTGCATTGATTGCAAATACGGCACCAATACTTTTTGCAAATGCAAGCTTGGTATCATCGATATCAACTGCGATGGGAACAGCTCCCACAGCAGCGGCAATCATAATGGCGGAAAGTCCTACACCGCCACAGCCGTGAATGGCAATAAAATCGCCTGCTTTTAATGCACCTTGTGCCGTTACGCCGCGCCATGCAGTTATAAAACGGCAACCGAGTACAGCTGCCGTTACAAAATTCATTGTGTCAGGCAGACGTACCAGGTTATCATCGGCAAAAGGTATGCGCACGAATTCAGCAAATGATCCCCAGCCTGTAAAGCCAGGCTGGTAGTAATGATCACAGATCTGCTGTTGTCCGTTACTGCATTGAACGCAGGTGCCACAGCCAATGCAGAAAGGTACCGTAACGCGGTCGCCTGCTTTCCAGTTGCGTATAGCACTGCCTGTTGCAACGATGATACCTGCGAGCTCGTGACCGGGTACATGTGGCAGATGAATGTCTGAGTCATGCCCTTGCCAGCCATGCCAGTCGCTGCGGCAAAGTCCGCTTGCTTTTACACGAATGATTACCTCATTGGCAGCCGGTGAAGGATCTGGAAGTTGAACGATTGTAACAGGCCCTTTAAAAGACTCATAGTAAGCCGCTTTCATGCAGTAATTTTACTTAAATGTAGCTTAATTCGGCTGTTGCGACACAACCAGACTTACATTATTTCTATCAGAGTAAAAAATAACTCAACGTGTTTTTTGTGTTCGCTAACCTGATCAAAGTATAAAACAATATTCTTAGCCATAGCATAAAGGCAATCCAATAAAATCATTTGACGAAACAAAAAATAAAGTAATTTCAGCCGGTTAATTTTCATTAAAAAACAATACACATGAACGAAGCAGCTCCATTAAACCAGGTAGCCGAATTTCACCGCACATTCAAACACCCGGTAGTAAACGCTCCGGCCATACCATCCAAACAGCGATGTGATTTACGCGTATCCCTGCTGCTGGAAGAAATGAAAGAACTGCAGCAGGCCATTCAGGATAATGACCTGGTGGAAGTTGCGGATGCTTTATGCGATATACAATATGTGCTGGCGGGCGCTATTTTGGAATTTGGGTTGGGAGACAAGTTCAAAGCATTGTTTGATGAGGTGCACCGTTCCAATATGAGCAAGGCCTGTACTTCGCTGGAGGAAGCGCATCAAACCATTGCCCATTATAAAACAAAAGAACAAAGTGAAGCTTACTGGAGGGAAGAAGCATCATTATACCTGGTGTTCAGGGAAAATGATCATAAAACATTGAAGTCTGTTAACTATTCACCGGCTGACCTGGGAAGTATTTTGAACAGCAGGTAAAAGCCGTGGCAATAAAAAACAGCCACTCGGTCAAGAGGCAGGCTGCTGTTGTTGCTGGAATGTGATTTCAATAAATTCTGCCGGCCGTACAATGGCGACCAATACTGTTACCCGTAAAATGCCGGCCTGGATATCGGTGGCCGTCATCGTTGTTTCTAATCCAATCATCACATTAAATGCCTGCTCCGGCTTTATTCCGGAAAGTGCACCCTGCTTCCATAAGTTAATCAGGAAGTTTTCCATCATGCTTTTTATCGCTAGCCAGGTGGCCGGTTCATTCGGTTCAAAAACATACGCCTTCAAAGCAAGCTTTAACGATTGTTCGATCATGATCATCGTTCTCCGCACGTTGATATATCTCCAGTCCTGGCTATTGCCGTCGAGGGTTCTTGCTCCCCATACCAGCGTGCCGATGCCCGGAAATGGACGGATAGCATTGACTGATTTACCTGTAACCGCGTCAACGTTCAAGGTCTCCTGTTCCTCGTGAGAAAGGTTCACAGCCGGGGTTATTACACCAGACAGCGAGATATTGGTGGGTGCTTTCCAGACTCCACGGGACTGATCCACCATTGTATACACACCGGCCATTGCAGCAGATGGTGGCAAGAGGTTTAACCTTATTTTTATTTCATTTATTATCTGAACATACACCGGACTGGCGGCGAGCAAATTTTTATGCAGCAGTAAAAGCTTACTTTGTTTTTGATCCGCAGTATCATTATCAGTAACTGCATTCCAATGAGCAAAAACATTCCCTGCTGCAGGCTCCGGCAATTGTGTTTTTAACTGATCCGGCGGACAATCCAAATTGGCCAACGTTATATCATCAGCGGCTACTACTGCCGTATTCAGCCAGGGATAATAAGCGGCTCCGTAACTCAGATAATCAGTTCCGATGTGTTCCCTGAAATTACTCACATCTGTTTGCGGGTCATCATAATTGACGTCCAGTATAGCAAACCGGCATTGCGTATCATGACAGTGTTTTAATAGCCTGTCATACACTTCATAACAGCCTGCAGGGTCATGCTTACATGCGGAAATAATATCAGGCAAAACAACAATTGAAGGTTCAGGTTCATTTACAAGAACAGCAAATACATCATCTGAAAAATTGGCTGATTTAATTTCAGTTATGACCGGTCCATCATCTTCACCGCCGTATGTTCCGACACTCATGATATAGCAAATGTTGCCGCCATTTTGGTAAAAAAGACGGATAGAATTATAAAAATAAAATTGCTGAATTGGATCAATGATCAGGGAAGCATTAAAAGGTGTTAACGAGCCGGACGCCAACTTAAATTGATGCGGATAACCTTCTCCGAAAAATTCCATGTACTCCTGGACAGAGCTAATACGCATCGGTTTTCCTTTTAATGATTTGCCATCACGAACAGCTTTTTCAGTATACCCGATGAATACAGGCACAGCAGTTTCAACAGCCACCACTGAGTTAGGGAAAGCGTTTTGTTCCTGAACATAAACGCCGGGTATTACATTAATGGATGCCATAATAATTCTATTAAAAGGAATGGAAGTTGCAAAGCCATCTTAAAAAAATGTCCGTTATAAATATAACATTTATTTGCTGGCGGCCTTTGCAATAAATGCGTAGCGCACGTTGACTACCGGGCATTAATCCATTGCAATGCTGTTCAGCAATGCGACAATTTTAGCCACATTCAGTACATCGGCGTGTTGGCATAACAGAATGGCCTGTTCGGGCATGTAACTTACAGCTGCCTCTTCAGGATCCTGCACGATGTTTCTGCCACCGAACCGACTAATAGCCTGCATTCCAAGAGCGCCGTCTGCATTGGCGCCGGATAACAACACGCCGGTCAGCCCCTCTTTATAAACCGGTGCGGCACTGATAAAACTTACGTCGATACTTGGCCGGGAATAGTTTACCTTTTGGGAGGCATCGAGCGAAACCGAACCATCCTCTTCCAGTAATAAATGATAATCGGGCGGTGCCAGGTAAATCCAGCCGGGCTGGAGCAGATCTTTTTCATCGGCTTCCTTTAACTGCAGGTACGTTTTTGCCGCCAGCAATTCTGTAAGGCCGTTATCAGCCTGGCCGCTCCTGTGCAATACGACAATAATGGGGATGGCAAATTTTTTATGCAGTTTAGGCAACAGTTTCAGCAAGGCTTCCAGGCTGCCCGAAGAGCCCCCTATGATAATAAGCCGCCTTGTTTTAGTTACCTGCTTTTCCGCCATATTTTTTCTTTATTTTCAATTTGCTGATAATGACTGGCAATAGAAGAAAATCGCAGCGATTCCTTACTGCCCATTGCCAAAAAGCCCAATGAATCCAGACTTTGATCAAACAATTCCAGTACCCTCTTCTGCAGATCCCGCTCAAAATAGATCAATACGTTTCGGCATAAAATCAACTGAAACAGATTGAAGGAAGAATCGCTCACCAAATTGTGTGTAGAGAAAATCATTTTCTCCGCCAGTCCTTCGTCAAACTTTGCAAGATTATAATTTGCATGATAGTATCCCGAAAAATCTTCCTTTCCGCCACTCCTTATATAATTTACAGAGTTCTGCTGCATAGTGTTGATTGGATAAATTCCGGTCTTTGCTTTTTCAATTACGGCCTGGTTAAGGTCAGTTGCATATAAAATCGACTTATGCAACAGGTTGGCTTCTTTTAATAGAATGGCCATCGAATATACTTCTTCCCCGGTTGAACAGCCTGCATGCCAGATGCGGATAAAAGGATAGGTAGCAAGCACCGGCAATATCTTTTCCCGCAGGGTTTGATAAAAAGCCGGGTCCCGGAACATCTCGGTTACATTCACCGTTACCTCCTCAACAAAGTACATAAAATAAGCAGTGCTATCCATTAGCCTGCGCTGCATATCTGCAAAGGAAGTAAAGCGACCTTTGACGTAAAAGCCATCAATTCTGCGCTTTAAAGATGCCCTGGAATACCCGGTAAAATCATATCCATACCGGCTCAGTATATTCTCCAGCAATTCTTCCAGTTGCCCGGTTGCAATCATGGTTGTTGTTTTACCTGACCATTTAAAATTTCCAGCAGCAGATCAACATCCACAGGTTTCACTATATAATCATCCGCCCCCGCAGCCAGGCATTTTTGCTTGTCTCCAGCCATCGCCTGTGCTGTAACAGCTATCAGCCGTACATGGTTTAAGGAAGGTATTTTTTTTACTATTCCTATCAGTTCATAACCATCCATATCGGGCATCATCATATCTATCAACGCAATTGTAACTTCCAAATCCTGTTTTAGCAGCTGCAATGCCTGCAAGCCACCGGAAGCAACAACGCAACGAAACCGTCTTGACGTTAAAACAGCTTTTAATGCAAAAATGTTGCGATCATCATCATCAACAATCAATATTTTTTGTTCGTCCATAATCTATATTATATCAATACCCTTTTTCGTATAACCATATCCGTAGCAGGGATACCAGCTGATCTGTATCTACCGGTTTAGATATATAATCGGAAGCGCCTGCCGCTATACATTTTTCACGGTCGCCACCCATGGCTTTGGCAGTAACCGCAATAATGGGTGTATTCTTATACACCGGGTTTTTCCGAATGGCCCTGATGCTATCATAACCATCCATTTCCGGCATCATCATATCCATCAGTATTACATCCACTTCGTTTATTTTTGACAATTGTAATGCCTCTTTACCATCCATGGCCGGTATCACATTCATCTGGTATTTTTCCAGCGCCTTCGTCATAGAATAAATATTACGTACATCATCGTCGGCCAGCAATACTTTTTTTCCTTTCAGTACATTTTCTTTCAGCACAGATCGCTCAAAATTGGCGGTTGCCGGTTTGTTTTGCTGTTCCTGCACCTGATGAAGAAACAACGTTACCTCATCCAGTATGCGCTGGTAGGAATTGGCTGTTTTCAGCACAATGGCATCCGCGTATTTTTTTATTTTAAACTCTTCCGGCTGCGAAAGGCTTTTTCCCGTAAACAATATAATCGGCAAATCCCCCAACCCGTCATTTTCCCTGATCTTCTCCAGCAGGGCATCTGTGTTATTATCTGTAATGCTCATGTCAAGGATCACGCAATCCACTTCTTTTTTATGAAGCGAAACAATACTTTCATTTACCGATTGGTTGATTGTGGTGTTAACATTGTAAGTACCCAGATAATATGCCAGCGCTTTCGCATGCTTGTTGTTTTCTTCAATAATTAATACTTTGTTTTCCTTTTTACTTAAAATAAATTCAATTTTTTCAAATATGGTATTCAGTTGTTCAAATGCCACCGGCTTATTGATAAAATTAACGGCTCCTTTGAGCAGGCTTTCTTTTCTTACTTCGTAAGAAGACATAATGTGCACCGGGATATGGCGGGTGTGTATGTTATGTTTTAATGTGTCCATCACTTCCCAGCCATTTTTTACAGGTAACTGGATGTCCAGTAATATACCGGACGGCAGATATTGCTCAGCCATTACTATTCCAACGTCTCCCCTTACCGCCACCAATCCTTTGTATCCTTTTTTTCTTGCATAATCCAGCAACGCCTCCGCAAATGTTACGTCATCTTCAATAATCAGAATAACCTTATCCGACGATGTAATATTGTTTCTGTCATCAGGAATTTCTTCGGGAATAACATTGGTGTTGTATCTGTCATCTGCCGCATTTTTTTTATCCAATGCAAAGGGTTGAATCTCCGTCCGGATTACGACGGGTTGTTCTGCGTTTATGATATCTGTAAATTTTTTGCCCTGTTCCACAGGTATACAGCAAACAAATTCGCTGCCTGATCCGGGTGTACTGCTGACGGTGATTTCGCCACCCAGCAACCTGGAAAGTTCCCTGCTGATAGAAAGGCCCAGTCCTGTTCCACCATATTTGCGGCGGGTAGACCCATCTTCCTGCTGAAAGGCTTCAAAAATAAGTTCCTGTTTTTCCGGGCTGATGCCGATGCCCGTATCTTTTACAATAAAGCAGATAAAACCCGGCCGGTGCGTATCCAAACTTACATTCAAATAAACAGCGCCTTTGGAAGTAAATTTAAATGCATTGGAAAGCAGATTCTTTAATACCTGCTCCAACCGCATTTTATCAGTTTCGATGATGGCCGGTACTTCTGCACCGACTTTAATTTCCCACTCCAGCTGGTGCTCTTTTGCAAGTGGTGCAAACAAGGCATTTAAACCATCGGTTACCTCGTTTATTTTTACAGGCAGGTATTCAATGGTCATTTTGCCCGATTCTATTTTGGACAAATCCAGTATTTCGTCTATCAGCTGCAACAAGCCTTTTCCGGAACTTTCAATTACATGAGCGTATTGCACCTGATCTTTAGTAAGATTTTGTTCATTGTTTTCAGACATCAGCCTGGATAATAATAAAATTGAATTCAATGGTGTACGCAACTCGTGCGACATGTTGGCCAGGAATTCTGATTTGTATTTTGTAGACAATGCGAGATCAGCAGCTTTCTTTTCAATCTCTGCATTCTTTTGCATGATCAGCTGGTTGCGTTGTTCCAGTGCGGCTGATCTTTCTTCAAGTAAGGTATTGGTTTCAATCAGTTCTTCCGATTGAACTTTCAGTTCTTCTTCTGAAGTCTGCAGCTGCTGCGTTTGCAGTTCCAGTTCGCTGTTAATCTGTTCCAATTCCGATTGCTGAGACATCAGTTCTTCTGACTGTGATTGTGTTTCTTCCAGCAACTCCTGCAGGCGCTGACGGTTTTGCACGGTGTTAATTGCAATGCCAATATTCCCGCTTATCTGTTTAAAAAAATCGAGTTCCCTGCTTGTATAGGTATGCAGTGCTCCCAATTCAATTACGGCATTGACATTGTTTTCAAACAGTGCAGGAAATACAACCAGGCTAACCGGCTTCACTTTTGCCGCGGCAAAAGAAATATGAAAATTATCGTCAGCGATATTGGTTACCATCAACTGCTTTTTAGATAAAGCACACTGGCCTGCCAATCCTTCTCCTGTTTTAATTTTTTGTTTTGCAGCGTTTTCCTGCAATGCATAACTATTTTCAAGGCTAAGCTGCTGCTCGCTTTCACGGATATAGAATGCACCTACCTGGCTGTTGGTATATTCGGCTATGCAAGCCATTATTTTCTGTGCAACACTCTGCATGTTGTCGTCTCCAATAACAGCCTCATTTAACGATGCGATACCGGTCTGTAACCATTCTTTATCTGCCAGTTCATTAAAAGACCTTTCAAGTGATGCAGCCATTTTATTTAATGCGCCGGAAAGATTTCCCAGCCCGTCTACCTCCACGTCATTTACCCGTATGCTGTAATCCCCGCCCGATATTTTTTCCGACACACGCTGTATCATATTAATCCGGTGGCTGATAGCTGCATCTTTTTTAACCAGCTCATCCTGCAGTTTAGTCCGGATGGTAATATCCTTGTTTGTTTTTAAATAAAAAAGTATAGTAATGATAATCGCCAGCAATGCGGCGACCGTAATCATTATGGGGGTATTGGAAGAAAATTTGACGAGATTCTCTGTTCTTGACTTTAGCAAGATATTCTCTTCAGTAGTCATATTTTTTATCATGCCTCTTACACTATCCATAAAAAATCTACCAGCTTGCAAATCGTCTAACGCTAATGGTTTGTTTGCTTTTTTTTCATCAATGAGCGCCTGCAATCTGTAGAACCGCTTTTTAATTATCTGGTCCAGCACACTAATTTTTTCCTGCTGGGCAGCATTGTCAGCAGTAAGGCCTTTAATATCCTTTATCAATTCCAGTACCTTTTCATAAGAGCCGCTGTAAGGCTGCAGGAATTCATCTTTGCCAGTGAGTAAAAAACCCCGCTGTCCCGTTTCCGCATCTTTCATTACAGATATGGTCTGCTCCAGTTTTGCAACTACGGTATTGGTATGATTAACCATGTCAGCGCTTTTAAGCAGGTTGGTGATGCTTATGTAAGAGGCCACAGAACTACCAATAAGTATCAATAATGAAATACCAAAACCAATCATAAGATTTCGCTTCAACGAAAGTTGCATACTATAATACCGTTTAAAAAAAAATGAATAATTATACTTTATTGATGGCGGGCACATTGAAGTAAAAAAGAGCGCCGTCACCAGGTTCACTTATCACACCAAAATCAGCCCCGTGCCTTTTTAATATTTCGGCACAAATGTAAAGCCCAATACCCAAACCCTGCGCACAGGTCGCTGCTTCAGAAACCCGGTAAAATTTACTGAAAATATTTTTTTGATTTTCTGGTGAAATCCCAATTCCCCAATCCTTTACAGCAAAGTATAAATGATTGGCCGGGGTAAGCTCTGATGTTACCTCGATGTATTTGCTTTGCGGCGAGTACTTTATCGCATTACTTATAAAATTGATAATGACCTGCTCCAGCCGGATATCATTTGCCATGATTGTTGCTGCGGCGTTTCCTTTATGAATGATTTTTATCTCTGGATGTATGTGCCGTAGCATCTCCAGTGTCGAAAAAAGTAATTTCTCAAAATCAACTGGCGCCAGTTCAAATTTAAGTTCCCCATTATCAATTTTTGAAATATCCAGCAAGTCGTTGATCAGCCCTTCGAGTTTATGTACCTGGGTGATTGTACGTTTTAAAAATATAGTTGTGCTTTCGTCGTGCTGCATACTCTCCAATAACTGTACATAACCCTTGATACTCGTTAACGGTGTTTTTAATTCATGGCTGGCCATGGATAAAAAATCATCCTTTGTTTTAAGCGCCTGCTTTTGTTCTTCTATATCTGTGAATGTGCCCACCCACTTAACAATCATACCATTTTCTACAACAGGCACAACGCTTAGCAGGTGATACTTGTATTCTTTGGATTGCAGCTTAGCAATGCGTATTTCAAGCTGCTTCGGTTGTTTTGACTGAAGAATTTTGCGCCATTCTGCGATAATGCAGGGATCATCCGAATGAACCTCCGGAAAAGTATCAACAGATGACGAATAGTTATACCAGTGCTCATTCACAAAATCAATGTTGCCATCGGCTGTCGCCGTAAACGCTACCTGCGGGATGGAAGCAAGGATACCATTGAGTTCATTGGCTTTTTCCTGTGCCTGCTGCTGCGCTTTCTTACGTACTTCTATTTCTGACTGCAGTTGCTGTTTTGCAAGTGTTAATTCCCTGTTTTGCTCATACAAACGGTGGAATGTTTTTACCTTCAGCAACAGTATATCCTGATCGATCGGTTTGGTGATATAATCAATAGCGCCAGAAGAATATCCTTTGGTGATAAATTTTTTCTCTGTATTTACTGCAGATAAAAATATCAGCGGAATATCCATTGTGTTTTTATTACCAGCCAAAAAATCAGCCACTTCAAAACCATCCATGCCCGGCATTTGCACATCCAGTATAATCAATGAATAATGATTTTTGAGCGACTTTCTCAACGCTTCTTCACCGCTCAATGCAGTATCTACAGGAAAGGAATGCAGTTCAAGGATGGATTTCAGCGCAAATATATTTTCCGGCCTGTCATCAACAATAAGAATCATATTGGATTTTCTAATTTGTGCTTTTAATTTGTACCCTCTTGTGGTCAGTGTCTTTTTAAAAGATAACGGTAAATTTCAACCTGCATCAATAATAGTGCCTGCAAAAAGTAGATGGCACACCGGGCCTCGAAATTACCAGTAATTATCTTTATATGGACGTCCTGACATTCCGGGACTAGATTATTTTAAGAGAAAATTTACCGCGTATAAAATGAAAATATTTTTCAATAATTAAATAACAGCATTCGTTAAATGCGGACACAGGGAAAAAATTCCCCGTTTATTTTTTAAAAATCTTCATGTAATGTGTTTGACACGCAATTCCGCCCACGGGGTCTTCACAGGGTTTAAACCCGAATGCATGAGCCGTAATATCTTTCATTAGCAATGAATTTTTATGTGAAACACAAAAACTAAAACCGTATATCAAAACTAAAATCTTCGGTGCCTGACAGTCTTATTAATTTAAATCCGGGATGCTGGGGATTAATCAGATAATTATATTCCTTTTTTATAATTGCGGAAGGAACTTTCAAAACAGCCGTGGTGGCGCCATTAAACCAGTCTGCAGCCATTGACTGGCAATAGGAAAAGTTGCTAACCTGCTCCCAGCTTTTTTTAATTTTTCCTGGTTCAATGGTATCCATCTGTATTTTATCAGGAATGTCAATCAACATCACTTTATACATTTTATCCTGCCACTCACCACTTCTGTGGACCAGGTTTTCAAGGCATGCCAGCGACCGGCTGCCTGCTGTATAAATTACAAATCGTCCCTTCGCGTTCCATCTTGCAGGATAGCCACTGGCTTGCAAAGATCTGCTCCATTGTTCTGTAGTAATGCGGTATACTGTCATGCAAGATCTCCGTGCTCAATGCGGTTTAATTCATCCAGTACAAAATTAATCCCGGTAACGTTTGTAATAATATTGCGTGGAATAAGGTTACCAAGACCGTAAGCAGGTTTATCCAGCCAACGATTGAAGCTATCCGCAGTGCCAAACACTTTCGCTCCCTTGTGAAATAATACAATCGTTTTTAAAACATACTCGCTTTGTAACGGACTGAATTTTTTATTTTCCTTTTGATAACGGGTTACTGTTTTGTAAGAAACATCTAGAAGTCCGGCGGCAAAATCTTTATCATAGTTGGCTACAGCAATCATATCATTGAATGCCGAAGCATAAATAGTTTCCGGCTCAGAAAGCGTATTTTGTTCTTCGTGCTGAATATAACCTGCGTATTGTTTATAAATTTTTTTTAATGCTGAATTTTCGCTGAGTGAATTATTCATATAATTTCTTTGCACAAATTTAGACATTTGTCCAACAAATTGAAAATTTTGTCTCACCTATTTTTTAATGTCCGTTCTTCGCAATTCCAGTAAATTTAAACCGGTTGGCTCAAAATTAATAATGTTGGTGTGCACTAAATGGATGGCCATATCGTACCATAAAGGCACCACCGGCGCATCATTCACAATAAACTGGTCCATTTGCTGGTACAGTTTATACCGGGCGGCATCATTTTTTTCCGCCATTGCTTTTTCATAAAGCGCATCATACAAAGGATTTTTATACCGGGTATAATTTGGCGGTGCCGGATTTTTTCCATAAAAAACACTTAGATAATTTTCTGCATCGGGATAATCTGCGATCCAACTCGCCCTAAAAAACAATGCCTGCGATTTGGATGTTTGCTCCAGTAGTAAACTTTTTTGAATGGCTTCTACCTGTACCCTGATACCTGTTTGCTGCAATTCATTTGCAATGTAAGCGGCCAGGTCGGCATACACAGGTATAGTCAGTAATTTTATAACGGGAAGGCCCTTGCCGTCGGGGAAGCCCGCTTCAGACAATAATTGTTTGGCCTTGTTTACATCATAATGATAGCCCTTCACTTTTACTGAATCAAAAGACGGTAAGCCTGCAGGCACAAACCCGCTTTCAGCAGCCGTACCGATTGAGTTACGCAGGTACAGCATCATCTTCCGCCGGTCGAAGCCGTAGTTGATGGCCTGCCGTATTTTTTGTAACCGAAGTGGCGAACTTTTCACCAGGTCATTGCTGCTGTCAACCAAAATTCCCAGGTATTCTGTGTTGAGGTAAGGATGTTTTTGCAACAATAATTTGCCCTGCCATTCTTTTTTCAGGTTACCGGTTTTGGTTAATACCTCATCTTTAAAAGAGGCTTCAATGTCATTTATAAAATCTAGCCGGTGTTGCTGAAACTCCAGGAATTCAGTGGCCTTGCTATCGTAAAACGACACCTTGATTCCATCAAGGTACGGCAAGGCAATTCCGTTACTATCCTTTTCAAAATAGTGACTATTTTTTTTCAGTACCATTGCCTGTCCTTCTTCCCAGGCCACCATGGCAAAAGGCCCGCTGCCAACAGGATGCCTGCGAAATTCATTACCATATTTTGCAACAGCTTCGGCGGCAACAACTGAACAATATTGCATACTGAGAATGCCGAGTATCGGCTGAAATGGCCTGGCCAGTTTTAATTGAAATGTAGAATCATTGATAGCGGTAAAAGGAGTCGCTGTATCAACCCGGCTGTTAAATATCCATGCACCTGGACTGGCCACGTTTTTATCAACGATGCGACTAAAACTATATACCACATCTCCGGCTGTTAACAGTCGCCCGTTACCATTGACAAAAGCGTCATCGTCATTGAAATACACATCGGTACGCAGATGAAAAGTAAAGGTTATGTTATCCTCAGAGATATCCCAACTCTTCGCCAGCGAAGGTTTCAGGTGCATGTCAGCATCTACTTCTACCAGCGTATTATACAGTTGATGGATTGCCCACATGATGGACTGGTTCTTTGCAAAAGCCGGATCCAGCGAAGCGATACCCGTTTGTTCGTTGTAATGAAATATTTTTTTATCAGGATGCAGATGAGATTTACAGGAGACGAAGAAAAGAATGGATAATGATATAATTGATAATGGATAATTTTTTAACGGCATTGATTTATAATATTCGCATAAATTTATGCAATGAAACTGAAAACCACCTGTTCTGTATTTATATGTTTAGTATTGCTCAGCTTTAACCAGTTGCTGGCACAACCGTTAAGCAAAAAAACTATCTTCACCCACGCTGATACCTTGCGTGGCAGCAATGGCCCGGGCAGGAACTGGTGGGATGTTACCAAGTATGATCTGCATGTAAAATTTAATATTGCCGACAGTACGATTAAAGGGTACAATAACATTTCGTTTATGGTCTTGAGGAAAGGAAGCATCATGCAGATTGATTTGCAGGAACCGTTAATTATGGACAGTATTATTCTAAGTGGTCCGGACTATAAAATCTCAAGTAAAATTGCTGATTTCAAAAAAGATGGCAACGCTTATTTTATTACCAATAAAAACAATTCATCAATACAACAATTAACCATTTACTACCACGGCAAACCAACAATAGCCCGACGTCCACCATGGGACGGTGGTTTGATTTGGTCAAAAGATAAAAGTAAAAGTCCATGGGTTAGTATTGCCTGCCAGGGCCTTGGTGCCAGCGTATGGTATCCCTGTAAAGATATTCAAAGCGATGAACCAGATAGCGCAGAAATGCACATCACCATTCCCGATACTTTGGTCTGCGTAGGCAACGGGCATCTTCGTGAACAGGTAAAAAATGACGATGGTACAGCGACCTATGATTGGGCCGTAGTAAACCCCATCAATAACTATTGTCTTATTCCCTATATTGGCAAGTATGTCCATTTTGGCGAAATTTATAAAGGCGAAAAAGGTGATCTTACAATGGATTATTGGGTGCTGGATTCCAACCTGGAAAAAGCAAAAAAACAATTTAAAGATGCGCCGCGTATGATGAAAGCTTTTGAATACTGGTTTGGACCCTACCCTTTTTATGAGGATGGTTACAAGCTGGTAGATGCACCACATTTAGGAATGGAACATCAAAGCGCCACGGCATACGGCAATGGCTATATCAACGGCTATCACGGCTCCGATTTAAGCGGCAGTGGCTGGGGATTGAAATGGGATTTTATCATTGTACATGAAAGCGGCCATGAATGGTTTGCCAATAACATTACCAGCAAAGACATTGCCGATATGTGGGTACATGAAAGCTTCACCAACTACAGCGAAACCCTGTTTACAGAATATTATTATGGCAAAGAAGCTGCTACCGCTTATGTTACCGGCACCAGGAAAAAAATTGTCAACGACATTCCTATAATTGGCCCTTACGGTGTAAATAAAGAAGGCAGCGGCGACATGTATTACAAAGGTGGCAACATGCTGCATACCATCCGCCAGGTGATTAACAACGACAGTTTATTCAGACAAATCTTACGCGGTTTAAACAACACTTTTTACCATCAAACGGTCACCGGTAAACAGGTTGAAAATTATATCAGCGCTCAATCTAACATAGATTTCAGTAAAGTATTCGATCAATATTTAAGAACTACACAGGTTCCGGTACTGGAATATAAACAGAACGGGTATACGCTGCAATACCGTTATACCAACAGCCTTCCAGGATTTAAAATGCCGCTCAAAATCAACTTCAAGGGGCAGCGATGGATAAAGCCAACTGCCAACTGGCAAACTCTAAGGCTTTATCCTGAGGGTGACAACCAGTTTTCTGTTGATCCAAATTTTTATATCAATACAAAAAAGGTAGATTAATTTAGCACACAAATAGTTGTATGAGTCAGATAAGGAGGCAAAGTATTATTTCGTCATTGATGGTTTACTTTGGCTTTTCACTTGGCTTTTTAAATACTTATTTGTTTACAAGAGATGGCGGTTTCACCAAAGAGCAGTATGGCCTCACCGGAATTTTTATTGCCATCGCCACACTGATGTATTCCTTCGCCAACCTGGGCATGCCCTCTTATATCGCCAAATTTTATCCGTATTATAATGCCAACCTGGATAAAAAAAGAAATGATATTCTTACCTGGGCCCTGTTAATTTCTTTAGCTGGTTTTTGCCTTGTTGCCATCAGCGGTGTATATTTTAAAGACACCATTATCCGGAAATTTGGTCAAAATTCTCCTGAACTCGTTGCATATTATTACTGGATTTTTCCGTTCGGTTTAGGTCTCACATTATATTCCATTTTAGAAAGCTATGCCTGGCAATTGAAAAAATCTGTGCTTACCAATTTTCTACGCGAAGTGCAGTTCCGCTTATTTACAACCATCCTGATTATACTCACTTTTGCAGGCCTGCTGGCAAAATTTGATATGTTCATCAAGGTATATTCCTTCACTTACCTGGGTATCGCACTGATCCTGTTGATCTACCTGATAGCAAAGGGATACATTCATTTAACCTTTACCGTAAGTATCATTTCTAAAAAATTTTTTAAAAAGATTCTCACGCTTGTTTCCTTCGTATTTGGCGGTTCGCTTGTATTTGCCATCGCCTCCGTATTTGACTCTATCCTGATTGCATCGGTGGTTAAAAATGGTCTTGCAGAAGTAGCCGTGTATACGCTGGCACAGAATATTGCCAGCTTAATCCAGGCACCACAACGAGGTATTATTTCTTCTTCAATCGGGGCTTTATCTGAGGCATGGAAGGATAAAGACATGGTGAGAATTAACCGCATATACAAACAATCTTCCATCAACCAGCTAATATTTGCAGTCGGCATGTTTTCTCTAATCTGGTTAAATTTCACTGACGCTGTTTTTACATTTCACATGCAGAAAGGATATATCGACGCCCAATGGGTTTTCTTTTTTATAGGCTTAATGCGCATAGTGGATATGGGAACTGGGGTTAACAGCCAGATTATCGCTACGTCGACCCGTTGGCGTTTTGAATTTTTTACCGGCATCATTTTGTTATTGGTAACACTACCGCTCAACTATATCTTAACAAAGTATTATTTCGGTATAATTGGCCCAGCCATTGCCAATCTTTTTTCTTTCACCCTGTACAATACCATCCGGTATTGTTTTTTACAAAAAAAGTTTAACCTGCAACCCTTTACAAAACAAACCTTGTATACTATCCTGCTAGGTTTGGGTTCTTTTTACATCTGCCATTTGTTATTTAATTCTATCCATGGTTTTGCAGGTCTGTTTGCCCGCAGCATTGCGTTCATTGCATTGTATGCGGCAGGGACTGTAAGTCTTAAGCTATCCTCCGATGTGCTGCCCATCTGGAATACATTAGTCAAAAAAGTGGGCATAAAAAAAGGAGCATAAATGCTCCCGAATAATTTATATGTATGCCCGAAAAAGAGGCCCTTAAAATTGTCATTATCAATTAAAAACTATCAATTATCCATTACTTGCTAAGCCTTCCACCACTGATAAATTTCTTGTTGTAATATCCATCAGTCAAGCTGCTGATGGTTACACCATAATTAACGCTGCTGTGGACAAAATAACCATTGCCCAGGTATAAGCCTGCATGGCTAACACCACCTCTTGTATTAAAAAAAACAAGATCCCCCTCTGCTAAATCGGCCATGCTTACCCGCTGCGTTTCCTTATATTGATCTGCTGCCGTTCTTGGCAAAGTAATACCATATATGTTGGATACCAGTTTGCCGGTAAAAGCACTGCAGTCAATACCATTTTTATCGCTGCCGCCGTAATGATAGCGGGTAGCCCACCATTCATCTATAAAGTTATACAACGCAGTATTGGAGATATTTTCCACTTCTGTGTTCATCATCGTGGCATATTTAAACTGCATCTTCGTGCAGTCTTCAATATTGCTGCCGGATGTACTATTCCTGTTTACAGATACTACTTCAACAGGAGCTTCCCTGCGTTCAACTAATTCATCCGCAGGCATATTATCCGAAACTTTTTCCGGTGTAATTTCAATGCTCTCAATAAAATGGGGTGAAGATTTAAGACTTGTCTTAGTAGCCACACTCTCCAGGTTAACACTGGTCTGGGCTGTAACTGAGGTAGATGTTCCTGAAACTATGCCAATGGCAACAGCAACAAAAAATAAGTTTTTCATACGTAAACTTTTGGTTTGGCGTATGCACGACTTAATCTTGTGTTATTTAATCCTCTGTTGTTTCTTTTAAATACGCTGCTTAGCTTTACTTTTCTATGAGTCCTGTCCTACAAACTGATTATTAATAATTTTTCACTGGATTGCAAATATAAAGCCAAAATACTGTAAATGCAAGCTTTATACCCAATCCTGCAAGCGAACTGTTAGTTCTGTGGAAAAACGAATTAGAACCACGTTTTATTGTGACCGATATTTGTGACCACGTTATCAAACTTTTTATTGTCCGGGCTGTTGATTTACAGGCAGCATTGTTGCGTCGCACACTTGTACGTCATACCATTGCTGAACCCTTTATAATTTCAACCGTCTGCTGATTTTTGAAGTTTATTTTGTACAATCATTCTTAAGTTCCAACATGCAGTTTTCTCACTTACACGTACATACCCAGTTTTCATTACTCGACGGAGCCGCCTCTATCAAGAATTTATATAAAAAAGCCATTGCCAATAACATGCCCGCCCTTGCCATCAGCGATCATGGCAACATGTTTGGCGCTTTTGAATTTGTAAAGGAAGCATACAACCATAAAAATGCCGACGGCAGTTTAAAAGTAAAACCCATTGTGGGCTGCGAGTTTTACATTACTACCGACCGCACCCGCAAAACCTTCAGCAAGGACGAAAAAGATCCACGCCATCACCAGATATTACTGGCAAAAAACGAACTCGGCTATAAAAACCTGGTAAAACTTACATCGCTGGGTTATATCGAAGGGATGTACTCCAAATATCCGAGAATAGACAAGCAACTCATTCATAAATACCATGAGGGATTGATTGCAACTACTTGTTGCCTCGGTGCACTGGTACCGCAAACTATTCTGAGAAAAGGAGAAGCAGAAGGTGAAAATGAATTTAAATGGTGGCTTAATATTTTCCAGGAAGATTATTATGTAGAGTTACAACGCCACGGTATACCGGACCAGGACAAAGTAAACCTGGTGTTATTAAAGTTTGCAAAAAAGTACAATGTAAAGGTAATCGCCAGTAACGATTCGCATTATGTAGATCAGCAGGATTTTAATGCACATGATATTTTGCTTTGTATCAATACCGGCGAAAAGCAGTCCACCCCCGCCCTGCGTGAGTTTAGTGATGATGATGTAATGACCAAGAACAAACGCTTTGCCTTTCCGAACGATCAGTTTTATTTAAAGACAGGCGAAGAAATGGCAAAGGTTTTTGAAGATATCCCTGAAGCCATTGACAACACCAATGAAATTGTAAGCAAGATCGATCTGCTGAATTTAAAACGGGATATTTTATTACCATTTTTTGAAGTACCCGCTAATTTTAAAAGCCAGGACGAATACCTGGAACATTTAACCTGGAGCGGCGCAAAGGAACGTTACAAAATCATCACTCCCCTCCAGGAAGAACGCCTGCAGTTTGAACTGGGCATCATCCGTAAAATGGGCTTCGCCGGTTACTTTTTAATTGTAAGTGATTTTATTAAAGCTGGTCGCGACCTCGGTGTGTTCATTGGCCCCGGCCGTGGCTCCGCCGCAGGTAGCGCTGTGGCCTATTGCATAGGAATTACCAATATTGATCCCATAAAATACAATTTACTGTTTGAAAGGTTTCTGAATCCCGAACGCAAATCCATGCCGGATATTGATACGGATTTTGACGATGAAGGAAGGCAGAAGGTGTTGAATTACGTAGTACAGAAATATGGAAAAAACCAGGTAGCGCAAATTATCACGTATGGTACCATGGCAGCCAAGTCTAGCATTGCCGATGTGGCAAGGGTAATGGATTTGCCCATAGCCGAAAGCAGGGCCATTTCCAAGCTGGTGCCGGAGCGTCCGGGTATTAATTTAAAACGGTTGCTGCATGCGCCGTTCACCGCCAAAGAAGCCAAAAACGGTGAAAAATCCCTGGAAGAGAAAGAGTCGTTGCAGGGCGATGACATTGAAAATGTAAAAAAATTGAGAGAGCTGTATGCTGGAAATGATCTACCCAGCAAGATATTACACGAAGCCGAGATTTTGGAAGGCTCAGTAAGAAACACCGGTATTCATGCTTCGGCCATCATCATTGCGCCGAAAGATTTAACAGATCTGTTACCTGTTGCCACTTCCAAAGAATCCGAGCTGTGGCTGACGCAGATTGAAGGTGGCTCTATCGAAGAAGCAGGCGTAATTAAAATGGATTTTCTTGGCTTAAAAACCCTGAGTATTTTAAAAACCGCCCTTGGCCTGATAAAACAAAACCATGGTATTCATATAGAGATTGATGATATTCCGCTGGATGATGAGCTGGCTTACAAGCTTTACCAGCAGGGCGATACCAACGGAACGTTCCAGTTTGAAAGTCCGGGTATGCAAAAACATTTACGGGAATTAAAACCTGATAAATTTGATGATCTCATCGCCATGAACGCTCTCTATCGTCCGGGCCCCATGGCATATATCCCCGATTATATTGATCGTAAACATGGTAAAAAACAGGTAGAGTATGATTTGCCTGATATGGAAGAACACCTTAAAGAAACTTATGGTATCACGGTGTACCAGGAACAGGTGATGTTGCTGTCGCAAAAGTTGGCAGGCTTTAGTAAAGGAGATGCGGATGTGCTGCGTAAAGCCATGGGTAAAAAGCAAAAGGCGGTACTGGATAAAATGAAAGTGCAGTTTGTAGATGGCGCTACAGCCAAAGGACATCCGAAAGATAAACTGGAAAAAATTTGGACCGACTGGGAAGCATTTGCACAATATGCATTTAACAAATCGCACTCTACGTGCTACGCATTTGTTGCCTATCAAACCGCCTATTTAAAAGCCCATTATCCCAGCGAATACATGGCTGCAGTGCTGAACCATGCAGGCAGCATTGAAAAAATAACCTTCTTTATGGAAGAGTGTAAGCGCATGGGTTTAACGGTGCTTGGGCCAGATATCAATGAGTCGCAGAATGGCTTTGCTGTCAATCAAAAAGGCGAAATACGCTTCGGTTTCAGCGGACTGAAAGGTGTTGGCGAAAATGCCATTGAACAAATTATTGAAGAACGCACCAAACATGGTTTTTATACATCGATTTATGACCTGGCAAAAAGGGTGAATCCAAGAGCCGCCAACAAAAAATCACTGGAAAGTTTAATTTACTCAGGTGCGTTTGATTGCTTTAAAGATATCACCAGGGCCCAATATTTTCACCAAGCGCCCGGCGATGTACAGGGACTGGAAAAGATCATCAAGTTTGGTAGCATTTATCAATCGCAAAATGCCAGCGCAAGCAATACCCTGTTTGGCGATTTGCAAATGCCGGATATTGTACCTCCCAAATTGTCTCCCTGTGAACCATGGCCACTGGCTACGCAACTGGACTTTGAAAAAGAAGTTACGGGTATGTATATGAGTGGCCACCCATTGGATAATTTCAAATTCGAGATGCGGCATTATAATATTACGCCCCTTGCCGATTACAATGAGTTTAAACTGGCTGTAAATACACACGCCAACCCTGGCAGGCAGTTTCGTGTTGCCGGCCTCGTGGTAGATTCCCAGCACAGGTTAACCAAAACGGGCAAAAACTTTGGTATCCTTACCATAGAAGATTACAGTGGCAAAACTGAATTTATGCTATGGAGTGAAGATTATGTGAAGTACACCGCTTACCTGGAAAAAGGGTTGATCATTTTGGTGGAAGGTGGATTTAAAACCAGGTACAACAGCGAGCAGTATGAATTTAAGATAAACAAAATCCACCTGCTGGAAACGGTTAAACCGGTATTGACCAAACAAGTGGTAGTCGAGATACAACCTCAGTTTGTAAACCAACATTTTATTGACTTTGTAGAAAATAATGTCAAGACAAACCCGGGTAAGGCGTCCATTAAATTTAACATTGCAGATGTTAGAAATAATTACAAAGTGGGCATGTATTCTTTAGATAAGGGCTTTACCATGAATGATGATATGGCGGTATTTTTATTGGAAAACAAAGATGTGGAAGTGACTGTGGTAACGGGTTAGCTGCTTCAATCCCCTAAAAGGGGATAAAAACTGTTGCATAGTTTGATGTTAATATTTATGAATAAAGTGTCTTTGTGGCAACAAAATAATATCAACACTGCCAATTGGATTGTGAATATGTCATAACAACACATTTAAATTTTTGGATGTAAATTTGACTTCTTAAACAACAATAATCAAAAAAATATATACATTATGGCACATGAATTCACAGACGCAAACTTTCAGACAGAAGTTTTAGATTCAGATAAATTATCCGTGATAGATTTTTGGGCAGAATGGTGCGGTCCATGCCGTGCAATAGGTCCGGTAATTGAAGAACTTTCAAAGGAATATGATGGTAAGGTAAACGTAGGAAAAGTAAATGTTGATCACAACCCACAGATTTCTATGAACTATGGCATTACCAGTATCCCTGCAATTCTTTTTGTAAAAGGCGGACAGGTTGTTGACAAATTAGTAGGCGCTCAACCAAAAGCAAATTTTGTAAAAAAGATAGATCAGCATAAATAATTGCTGTTAAAATACCATGAATCAGCTAATACTGGCTCAATAAAAAATCCCTGGTTATACCGGGGATTTTTTTATTGAAAGACGCCCTGGAATTATTTATTCAGTCGCCAGTAACGGCTCCTTGTGTATATTTTTAATAGTATCGGGATCGTGTTTGTGTTTAAAAACAAACAGGAATAAAGTGGCAATTACCAATGCATAACCTGCAAAAGCAATCCATATACCAAACCAGTTTTTTTCTCCGTCTTCATAAGTAAAATATTTTTGTATCACTAAACCACTTACCAAGCTTCCGATAACTGCGCCAAAGCCATTGGTCATCATCATAAAAAGTCCCTGGGCACTGGCTCTTATCGCGGGATCACTTTGCGTTTCAACAAACAGGGAACCTGAAATATTAAAAAAATCAAATGCCATTCCATACACAATGCACGACAGTATGATCATCCATAATCCATCACCCGGGTTACCATAGGCGAACAATCCAAAACGCAATACCCAGGCTACCATGCTAAAAAACATCACGTATTTGATACCGAACCTCCTCAAAAAAAATGGGATTGCTAAAATAAAAAGTGTTTCAGAAATTTGAGAAATGGACATAATGATTGCCGGATATTTTACGGCTGTGAGATGCTGGTATTTTTCAACCTTTCCAAAATCATGCAAAAAAGTGTCCCCATATGCATTGGTCAGTTGCAGGGCAGCTCCCAGCAACAAACAGAAAATAAAAAACACGGCCATTTTTCTGTCTTTGAATAATGAAAAAGAAGTCAGGCCCAATGCATCCATCAGGGACTTGTTCTGTTTAAGACTTAGCAGCGGCGGGCATTTAGGCAAAGTAAAAGCATATAATCCTAAAAATAATGAAGCCGCTGACGCCACATAAAACTGGCCTGCTGAAGTCTCAATTCCCAATAAACTTACCGTCCACAAAGCAACAATAAAACCTACAGTACCAAATACTCTTATCGGCGGATAATCAATTACCACGTTGGCGCCCCTGTTTTTTAAAGCGGTATAAGCCACCGTAATAGACAGAGATAATGTTGGCATATAAAAAATCATATTCAGCAATAAAACCCAAAACATTACTGTTGGATCCTTCACCATGGGCAAGGCAAAAAGTACAGCACCTCCTAAAATGTGACAAATGCCATAAAGTTTTTCTGCATTGATCCACCTGTCCGCAATGATACCCAGCAATGAAGGTGCAAAAAGCGACGCGATACCCATGGTAGAAAAAAGCGCACCAAAAGCCGAATTGGTCCATACACTTGCATGTGTTACCGGATCCGTAGCGGGATAAATTACTGGTAGCGTTTGGAACCAGTAAGCGCCAATAGTGAGCAGCCACGACCCCCAAATAAAAAACTGAAAAAAAATCATCACAATAAGTCGCAGCTTGATATTCATAAATTATTTGTTTAAAATATAACCGTACAATACCTGCCAGGTATACAAACAGTTTCGATAAAATAGCTATTTTATCAATCAATTTTTATAATGTGGAAGATATACAATTATTGCTAAATCAGCCGCTTTGCGGGTAATTTAAAAACTGCTTAAACAGGTGAAAAACTGCCCTTAAAAATAAGGCTCGTCCTCTTTTCACATTCCATTTTGCCTCCTTAATAATACTGTGGGTAATTAATAGAAATTGTACATCATAAAACCGGCATGCCGTCGTTTAATAGCATTAAATCAGCTGATTGCACAGCCTAAAACAAATATCTTTTATATTTGACCATCCAAAACTTTTCCATTTTGAAAAAAAACATGCTGCTGGTTGTAGCAATTTGTGTTTGCTTTATTGCAACAGCACAAAAAAAACAGGCGGATGAGGCAACAGCCCGGTGTTTTACTATGGAAAGGGTGCAGCGATATTTTGAAGAAAATCCCACTGCAAAGTCAGCACTGGAGCAGCATACATTCAAAACAAAGAAATCAACCCTACCCAGCGCTCCCACATTTCGGCCCACGGGTATTAATGGCGCTATCAATATTCCCGTGATTTTCCATGTGGTGTTGCCAGATCCTTACCTGGTTACAGATGGTGTTATCCAATCTCAAATAGCAGAATTAAACAGAGACTATGCAGGCATAAATGCCGACAGTTCCAATGCCGCCAATTTTTATCCCGTGCGTGGGCATTCCTCCATCATACGGTTTGTATTGGCCAGGCAAACTCCCAACGGGGGACTGAGCAATGGTATAGACAGAGTTAAAAGTAATACTGCGTCCAACGCGACCCTTTTGACCGATCCAATTAAAAGAAGCGCACTTGGAGGAGCAGATGCCTGGGATGCTGCCAGCTACCTGAACATCTGGATTGGCAGTGATGTTAGTGGAAAAAATATTTTGGGATACGCCCAGTTTCCCGAATCCGGCAGTGCCCAGGATGATGGTGTTTTTTGCAATGCCAGGAGCTTTGGCGTGAGTAGCTGCAATATTAATGTATACAACAAGGGACGAACGTTGTGTCATGAAATTGGACATTACCTCGGGCTTTTTCATATCTGGGGCGACGAAAACGGGTGCAGTGGCGATGATTTCAGATCGCTGGAAACAGCCGGTTCCGTAACGGTATTGCCCGCAGATTTATTTAATACAACAGAACAGGCCAATGCCACCAATGATATTGGCGATACGCCTAACCAAGGTACAAGTACATCGGGTTGTTTAACGGGCATCCAGGCTGATATATGTACCAGCGCCACAACCGGCAAAATGTATCAGAATTACATGGACTACACGTATGATAACTGTTACAGTATGTTTACCCAAAAACAGGTAGAACGGATGGAGTGGGTATTACTGAATGCCCGCGGGGGTTTAACAACGTCTTCAGGTGGCATTGCGCCAACCGGGATTAATAAACGCGATGCTATGCCAACAGAAACGGTGAACCCTGGCGTTGAAACTTCAGGCTGTAGTACCATTGTCAATCCATCCTTTTTAAATTGCCCTGGGTCTATTATCCCTAAAGTAAGAATTATCAATAACGGCAGTGATTCAATTACATCCTTAAAAGTCGGCCTGCTGGTAAATGGTGTTGCAAAACCATCCGTCACAGTTACAATACCTTCACCAGGACTTGCTTTTGGCGCCACTACCATTGTAACCTTTCCTTCTCTTGCCGTAACCACAGGAAATTATGTATTGAAATTTTACACTTTTAATGTTAACGGACTTGCAGCTGACCAGGTGCCTTCCAATGATACAGTTACCACCGCCTTGCAGGTATCAAATGGTATTACATTACCGGCTTCAGAAGACTTTGAGGTATTGCCTTTTCCGGCCGCAACCTGGTCGTTGTATAATCCGGATGGCGATGCCAGCTGGACCCGGTTCTCGCCCGGGAACAACAGTACCGGCGCCATGTTCATTGATAATTTCAGCAAAAATAATATTGGTTTAAAAGACGAATTGCGTACGCCGAAATTTTTAGTATCAACGGCGGATTCTGTGATTATTTCTTTTGACCTGGCGCATAAAAATTACCCTGGTACAAAAGATCAGTTAAGCGTACTGGTTTCCAATAATTGCGGAACCAGCTGGACAACGGTATATTCAAAATCCGGCGATAATTTGTCGACCGCGGGATCAACTACGTTGCGTTACAGCACACCGATTGCATCCGACTGGAAAGCACAAAAGATTACCATCGGCGGAGCACTTTTATCCACGGGTAATATTATCATTGCTTTTCAAAATAAAGGGGATTATGGCAATAATATTTTTATTGACAATATATTGATTTACAAACAAAAGAAACTGGATATTACAGCCTCCGCCATCCTCTCCCCTGCAGACCCTGAATGTTCTTTCACAGTAGCATCCCCGCAGGCAGAAGTAAGTAACAATGGTGTTCAGGCTGTAACGGGATTTAAAGTAGGCTACAGTTTAAATAATGCAGCACCTGTTTACCAAAGCTTTACTCAAACAATTTTGCCTGGCACTTCTGCAACAGTTACTCTAAATCCATTGACGGCAGCAATTGGATTGAATAACATTAAAGTATTTACTGCAAACCCAATAAGTGCAAGTGCCGCAGGAGATGAAAATACCCTGAACGATACCATCAGTAAAAAATTTACCATCAATGCAATTGTAGCTTCTCCACTGGCTGAAGATTTTGAAAAAAAAGCGTTTGCGCCGTTGAACTGGCAAGTGATTAATCCGGACAGCGCCGCGACCTGGTCAAGAAAATCGCCCGGTTATAAAAGCGGTTTTTCTGCATTTATGGATAATTTTTCTAATAACCTTACGGGTGCAACAGATATTCTGCAAAGCCCGACGATCAATGTAACTGGTGCAGATTCCGTCATTATTTCTTTTGACCTGGCTCATAAAAATTACGACGGCGCAAACGACCAACTAAAAGTGAAAGTATCAAGAGATTGCGGCAGCAGCTTCGTCACTGTATTTGATAAAAGTGGCTCTGGTTTGGCTACCGCAGGCTCATCTGCCAGCGCTTATATCAACCCTGTTGAAGATGACTGGAAAACACAGCGGATAGTGCTGGACAACTCATTTGCAACTTCAAATATTATTGTTGCTTTTGAAAACACCTCAGATTACGGCAATAATATTTTTATTGATAATATACGTATATCCGCATTGTATAAAAGAAACCTGGCAATTACAAAAATCAATGCGCCTCTTGCGGCCGCCTGCGTTACAGGTCCTATTACCCCTGATATTACTGTTACCAATACAGGCATCGACACCATCACAAGTTTTACATTGATGTATGCAGTTGACAATGAAGCACCGGTTGCAAAGTCTGTTACGGGAATCTCCCTGCCGGCAGGGCAACAAATGAATGTACAGCCGGATGCATTTACCACGACTATTGGCGAACATCTGTTTACTGCCTATTGCGTGAACCCTGTTACTTCAACCGGCACCGGAGATTATGACCACTTAGACGATACATTAAAACGAACCTTTGTAATCATCGGCACACAACCAACGCTGCCAGTTACCGAGAGTTTTGAAAGTGCGATTTTTCCACCGGTCAACTGGGGTATAGTCAACAGTAATGACACTACCAGGTGGATACAAACTATCACTGCGGCTAACTCGGGCAATTCTGCCATTGTAATCAACAATTTTAAAGATTCCGCAAACAAAACTGAGAGCAGGCTGATATCTCCGGTTATATTCAACGGTAACAATAATGATTCTGTATTTTTATCTTTTGCCCTTGCTTATGAACAGGGCGCTAATTATCCCGGCTCTACGCTCCTGCCGCTCGATACCCTGGAAGTAAAATTATCGACCGATTGCGGAACTACTTCAAAAACTGTTTGGAAAAAATGGGGCGGTGATTTACAAACTACAGGTAATCCCAATTACCCATCTTTCCATGCTTTTGTACCAACAAAAACAAATTGGAAAAATATTACTTGTTACCTGACACCGTTTGCAGGCAGCAATAATTTTCAACTCTATTTTATCGCGAGGGGCAACAAACAAAATAATATGTGGTTAGATGATGTAAATATTTATGCAAAACAATTGCCGCAAAAATTAAAATCGCAGGGCTATCTTATTTACCCCAATCCTTTCGACAACAGCTTTTTAATTCACCACTTTGGAGCTCCGGTCAATTTAAAATCAATACAGGTACTGAGTTCCTCCGGGCAGCTGGTGTATGATAAATGGTACAATGGCAACGCCAACACAGAAATAACGGTTAACCTGCCTGGCAGTGCGGCAGGCGTATATATCCTTAAACTGGTGTATAGCAATAAAACAGTTGTGCAAAAAATTGTTAAGCGATGACGGGTCAATAACCGCTCCTTGAAATAACAGCCTATATTATGACGGGTGCCAACAAAAGGCATCCTCTTTTGTTTTAAAGCCATGCCTCCAGTAACTTTGCACAAAACAGCACACATGAGCACTTCTATTGACACCTTAATTACCTCAACCAGCGATACTGCCCTGAAAACAATAGCCGAAAAAGTAAAACAACAAATCAGGATAACAGACGAAGAAGGCATCATTTTATTTGAAAGAGCCAGCCTGCCTTTTGCCGGCGCATTGGCCAATTTCATCCGGGAAAGATTGCATGGTGACACAACCTACTTCAACCGGAATTTTCATATTGAGCCTACGAATGTTTGCGTGTTTAGCTGTAAGTTTTGCTCCTATTCCCGTTTATATGCTAAAAAAGAAGAAGGATGGGAACTGAGTATTGACCAGATGCTGGACATTGTAAAAACCTACGATGGCAAACCAATAACGGAAGTACATATAGTCGGCGGCGTGCATCCGAAAATGAATATGGATTATTTTATTGAACTGATGCAGAAAATCAAAGCGCATAGACCTGATCTGCACGTTAAAGCATTCACTGCAGTAGAACTGGATTATATGTTCCGCAAGGCAAAACTTTCTGTTGAGGAAGGAATGAAACGGTTGCATGATGCAGGCCTGGATAGTTTGCCCGGTGGCGGCGCAGAAATTTTTGCACCGGAAATAAGGGAACAAATTTGTGCTGATAAAGTGGATGGTGAAGGTTGGCTGAAGATACACGAAACGGCGCACCAGTTAGGTATGCATACCAACGCCACTATGTTGTATGGCCACATTGAAAAATATGAACATCGTATTGATCATATGCGCAGACTGCGGGAACTGCAGGATAAAACCGGCGGCTTTAATACCTTCATTCCTTTAAAATTCCGTAACCAGGATAACGACATGAGTTATGTTACAGAATCAACCATTACAGAAGATATGCGGCTGTATGCCATTGCCAGAATTTACCTGGACAACTTCCCCCACCTGAAAGCATACTGGCCAATGCTGGGCAGAGAAAATGCACAGCTCAGTTTGTCGTTCGGTGTAAATGATATTGACGGAACCATTGATGACTCTACCAAAATATATTCCATGGCAGGTAGCGAAGAACAAACCCCTGCGATGAGCACGGCCCAGCTGGTGACACTGATAAAACAGGTAAAAAGAAAACCTGTTGAAAGAGATACTTTATACAATGTAGTAAAAGATTATTCGCTGGAAACAGCAGCTTCAATACCAGATGCCCAACTCAATTGATGATACCTATGAACCCTGTAATGGATGTTATAATTATTGGCGGAGGACCTATAGGCCTGGCATGTGCGCTGGAAGCAAAGCGCAACAAACTGCATTACCTGGTTATTGAAAAAGGCCCACTGGTTAATTCCCTTTATAATTACCCGGATAATATGACTTTTTTTTCTACCTCTGAAAAACTGGAAATTGGTGGTGTACCTTTTGTGAGTAACAACATAAAACCTACCCGCAATGAATCACTGGAATACTACCGTCGTGTCACCGTTGCAAACGAATTAAAACTCCATCTTTTTGAAGAAGTAAAAACGCTTGTTAAAGAAAATGGCCAATTTACTATTCAAACCACCAAGACAAATTATACTGCCCGCAACGTTATAATGGCCACCGGATTTTATGATCTGCCTTTTTTACTGAATGTGCCTGGTGAAGATTTACCCAAAGTAACTCACTATTATAAAGACCCGCACTTTTATGCTTTTCAGAAAGTACTTGTTGTTGGAGCCAGCAATTCTGCCGTAGATGCGGCCTTGGAGACTTTCCGGAAAGGTGCAGACGTTACGATAGTGGTAAGAGAAAAAGAAATTGGTGAAAGGGTAAAATACTGGGTAAGGCCCGATATTGTCAACCGTATCAGCGAGGGATCAATTAAAGCCTTCTTCAATTCAACAGTGGCTTCTATACACGAAAAAACAGTGGACATTAGTACACCGGAAGGATTGATAACCATTGACAATGACTGGGTGATTGCCATGACCGGCTACCAGCCGAACCTTGCTTTTCTTGAGCGAATAGGTGTTGAATTATCCGATGATACAATAAGAAAACCCAACTATAATGCCGATACGCATGAAAGCAATATTAAAGGAATTTACCTGGCAGGTGTAATATGCGGTGGTATGAATACGCATAGCTTGTTTATCGAAAATTCAAGGGAACACGCTGTTAAAATTATTGATAATATAGTAAGCAATCAAGGCTGCTAACACAGATGTGCCAAGGCAATAACGCAGTATAGTTTGTAAATGCAAAAGGTTGAACACAGAAAGACATATTTTGTCATCCTGTGTTCAACCTTACTTTTTTTGTTTAATATTTTTTATTCTTGTCGTCTGCAAACAGTTTTAATTAGTTTGCAAATAGGATGTATAAAACCAAATACACAGAAGAAATAGCGGTAAGAGTTAATCCAAATTTTCTTATGTTAGCTTCCTGATGTGTAGTAGCATTGTAAATATGTTCCATTTTAATGAGTTTTAATGCTATGTTATTGAAATGCTTAGTTAAGGTCATCAATTGATTTCCGGACCTTAATTTATAGTCACCCCAGTATTAGTTTGCCAACATGATATATAAAGCAAAGTACACTGATGCTGCTGTGGTAAGTGCTAATCCAAATCTTCTGATTGCAACTTCCTGTTTTGTGATAGCATTGTAAATCTGTTCCATTTTCCTGAGTTTTAAAAGATGAGTTGAGTTTTTGTTGTTGTGGTATTAAATCCTGTTGTGTTAAAAGCTTTTTGGAGTCTTAAAATTTTATCGTTGCTGAGCAGATATTTTTAATTGGCCAGCATAAGGTATAAAGCAAAATATACTGAAGATGCGGCTGTAAGCGCTAATCCAAATCTTCTGATTGCAGCTTCTTGTTTTGTGACGGCGTTGTAAATTTGTTCCATTTTCTTAGGTTTTAGTTGTTTAAAGTTGTGTGTGTTGTTAGTATTAAAATCGATACAATTGTTATTATAACTTGTTCTGCTTTTAAATTTTTTAAGGGCAATAGTTTGCCACGCTGCAGTTGCAGATAGAAAAATAGCTACAAAAAAATTAGATTTTTAACTCCTTAAGTATTGATTTATCCCGGTAATCAATTAAAAAATCACCACATTCTGACCAAGTGCATTGATAGCAGAACTGTTGTCCATTGTTACAATGCGGTAGTTAACTACGCCTGAAGTTGTTTTAATGTTATCTGAAAAGTGGTAAGCGTCATTGCTTTCACCCATTAAAATTGCTACTGTTTTAAATTCGCCGCCATTGATGCTTTTTTCAATCAGGTAAGAAGTACCTGTAGTTTCATAACCTGCATTCCAGCCTAGACTAATTTTACCCGCATTTTTTAAGGTAACCTTCAAGGCGTTACTGCTTTTAAAAGAGATAACCGCTTTAGAAGCTGATACCAATTTCACAGGTTTTAGTGTAGCAAAAGACGAATGGCTAATTACGATGGCAATGAGGAGAGTAATAATCTGTTTCATGTTTTCTTGAGTTAGGGTTAAAATCGTTTTAATCAGGGGTAATGATTGCTACGATTGCGATACAAACATACTGCGGGTATTTATACTACCAAAACTTTTCGTCGAAAAGGTTAGTAGAAGTACGAAAATTGATATAGTAGTTTCGCTACAGCATAAATTAAACGATTATAATAGTTCTAAAGAACTACTATTTTACCTATTAATTATCAACGGGTTACAGTTACATTTTCTATTGAGATATGTACGTGGATTCTGCAATCCGGAATTTGCCAAAAAAAATATTTTTTTTTAAAACAGTAAAAAAGCTGCGAAAAGCTGCGGTATTTTACCCGGTAAATTTACTACCTGGTCGAATTTTCTTTTGCTTTTTTGTAAAAAATTGCCCTTTCAGGAACACTTTGATGGTAAAACTACCTGGCTATAAGTACAACAAAAAAGACATGTTAGGCGTGATTGGTGAATATTATCTAAGGAGCTGGTGAAATTAACTACAGCAAATACTGCAATTATTTCCTTTTACTAAATAATGCTCACAGAATTATGTGAAGGCTTCGTGATTACAGTTTCCGATTCGATATAAAATGAATCGAATTTCTATAATGTACCAAGGGCGCTAACCCACACCAGGGATTGGGGCCTTGCAAAAACCGATCATGTGCAACTGCATTACAAGCGGACAGCAAATTCGTTGTCCGTTTTTTCGATTCATATGCAACCTCCAGTTGATTTGTATTATGTTATTCTAAACGGGCCACAGTTTGTCGCTAAAAAGCCGTATTATGCAGCCATGGGGCCTGTTTACTTTCCGAATGCAGATTTAGCGTATTTAACCGTATACAGTATTGCAGCTATTCAGCAAGCATTCGACAGCATTACCAAAGATTTTGAAATAGAATTTAATTATCCGCAGGGTGGTTGCCAGCAACGGGCACAAATTATGTCCATGCTTTTGTCTAAGAAATTCAACACAGATCATTGTAAAGTCTGGCTGTTTCCGCCAGTTGCTTTGTACATAGGAGACTATAGAACGTTGTATATAGAAGACATCAATCACCTTACTCCTGACAACAGGATTGAATGGAACTACCATGTTGCGCCTGCGGTGCAAGTACAAATAGATGACCGTATTGAGACCATGGTACTGGATCCTTCTATCAACAACCACCGGCCGATGTTGTTGCACGAGTGGTTCGCCGCCATTGGAAACAGCGATCAAAGCAAATACAGTTTTTTACTGCCAGATAAATATTTTTTTTATTGCTGTTACAACAGCAGTAATACGCTTTCTACAATTTTCGACGGAACTTTTTCCAACTTTGAGAATAATATCAAAGACGATTTGACCATGGAAAAGGGATTGGCCATTAACGATATCGCCATCAAAATTTTCCATAAGCATATTGAACCATTGAAATCATCGAATGAAGAAAGTGATAAAATAAGACTACAGGATCTGAAAGATATCTTCGGCAACACTTCCGCATTGGATCTGCTCTTTTCGCAAAATATCAGCGGAACAACGAATAATACTACTCACCGGTATGTGATCAGTAACTACAGCGATATTATCAATGAAGCAAGGATATTATTTAACGAAAGACTGACTTACTGGACAAAAATTACCAATACGTTACTTTAATTGAACGCCACCCGGCTAAACTGGCAGAATACAAAAAGAGCGCTCATTACTGAACGCTCTTTTTAATGATATGCTGATTATAATATTACCATCTGCTACCACCACCACCGCTGTTACGGCTGTTTGAATATCCACCACCGCCACCGCGGTTGTTTGAATATCCACCACGGCTTCCACCGCCACCTGTTCTTTCTTCTCTTTCCTTTGCTACAGAAACAGACATTGCACGACCTTCAACTTCTTTGTTGTTAAGGCCTAACATTGCATCTTTTCCTTCATCGTCGTTAGACATTTCTACGAAACCGAAACCACGTGAGCGGCCGCTTTCTCTGTCCATAATTACTTTGGCAGAAGTTACATTACCAAATTGTGCAAAAAGTTCGTTCAATTCAACATCTGTTGTGTTGAAGCTTAAGTTTGAAACGTAAATGTTCATTTTCTTAAAAATTAAAAATAAATAAATTAAAATACCTGTGACGGTAACTGATACTAAAGACAAAATTTTTAAGAAGAATAACTAATACGTTGGAGAAGTAAAAAATTGAATCTAACTAAAACATTGTGCTCATAGAGCTATTATCACACTGCAAATATATGAGTATTGATTGATTAATACGATTTTATTTTTTTTATGCAGCACCGTGGACAATGTTATGCCTTTAATTTTTCAACAAGAGCGGTGTATTCTTGCATAGCACTGTCCTTTGTTTTGCCCTTCATTTCATTCCAGGCTTCATATTTAGCCCTTGCAACAAAATCAAATACGTTGGCAGGCGGCTCTACGTTAATGTCGCCTTCAGTCGCTTGTTTATATAAAGCGTATAACTGAAGCAATATATCATTGGATGGCGCTTTGGGCAACGCTTTGCTATCTACTACGGCCTGGTCAAATTCTTCTCTCTTGGTCATAAAATAATTTTTATCTTCTTACATTACAAAACAGTCATTAAATGGTTTATATAGTTGTAAAATTATGTAACTGATGTATTGAAAATTCTTTTTGCTAATTTTAACAAGTCAACAAAACCGGGCGCATTTTTGTAACGTTATTGTATATAAACAATTTACATGAAATTATTTCTTACACTAATCATTGCAGGTACCGCTATTTGCTCCTGCGCACAAACCAACCAAAAATCATTAAAAATACCTTTGGCAGAAAAGAAATCTGCCAGCGCAAACGAGGCCGTGGCTACATTCGCCGAAGGTTGTTTCTGGCACGCGGAAATAGTGTTTCAAAGCCTTGCCGGGGTGAGAGATGCGGTAAGTGGTTATGCCGGCGGCACTACTACTGACCCTGATTACGAAAAGGTAGCTTCCGGCCAAACTGGTCATGCTGAATCTGTGCAGGTGCATTATGATCCAGCTGTAATAAGCTACGAAACATTGGTGAAAGCATTTTTTGCCAGCCAGGATCCAACGACAATGAACAGGCAGGGCAATGATGCCGGAACTGAATACAGGTCCATTGCCTTTTATAACAATGAAAAAGAAAAGGCAATAATTGACGCCACCATAAAAAATTTGACTGCTGCTAAAGTGTACAGTAATAAGATTGTAACACAGGTTGTACCACTAACAAAGTTTTATCCTGCAGAAGATTATCACCAGGAATATATCAGCCATAATACAGACAATCCTTATGTGGCCAATGTTTCTGTACCAGAATTTTTACATTTCAAGGCAACTTTTAAGGAAGGAAGATTTAAGCCCTAGCCCATATTATATGTATAATTTTTCAAGCTCTTTTAAATAATCATATTGAAGATCTTCATGTAAAGTGGCTATTATTTTGGCCACTTTTTTTATTTGTGACCGGTATAGGTTTATCAGTACCTGGCTATTTTGTATTGGAATTGACGAATGCCTCAGCGTGTGGCAAAAGTGCAGCAACAATTCTACTTCGGCCTGTTTTGATGCTGTATAACGGATGTGCTTAGCTGTATTCCGTAAAATTTTACGCAGGCTTTTCTTGGCAAAATATAAATTGCTTGTATTGATGGCTTTAAAGTCTGTTTCAATTTCGCTTTTTACATTGCTGATGTAGGCCTGTTCATCATTGGCCTCAAACAACAGGTAGTTCAGCAATTCTTTATTGTCTTTTTTATACTTGGCCAGCCTTACGCACAATTCAAGCAACTTCGCCGGCGGAATATTGGTCAACTCTTGTTTAATATAATTGATGCTCGCAGCTTTCATCCGGCTAAATTAATTAACTTCTGTTGTGCGCAGCAATTCCAAAATAATAACGGTAAAGTAATGACCCAATAACGTCCCAGGTGTTTTGATAATACAATGGTTAAGCGAGGTATGTTGGTTACAATCTCTTTGTATGTTTTCAACTTTGTTTACATATTCTTGTTATGTTGCAGCATGCTCGTTACTTTAACTATTATACGATATCCGAAGCGGTACACCTGGTTTGCGTTGGTAGCTATGGCCATACACCGGTTTCCGCTGTGGTTAAATGAAAATATTTCTTTTTATAAATTACTGGGCTGCGGCAAAAGCGGCAGCTTTGACAAACACCCCGACTGGCAGCAATGGGGCATATTAACGGTGCAGAATAAAGAAGCAAATAGTATTCATCAGCAACCAGTAATTGCTCTTTTGTATGGGGCGTTCATCAATAAATGGTTCCGCTTTTTTAAATGTGAAACCTGGACCATCTTGCTCCAACCGCTGGAAGGACATGGCAAATGGGACAATAAAGAACCTTTCGGTCAGCCTGTAAAACAACCGGAATACAATGGACTTATTGCAGTGCTCACGCGGGCAACAATACGTTTATCCAAATTAAAAGCCTTCTGGCAAAATGTAGCGGCTGCCGCTAATGATATGGCATCCGCACCTGGCTTTATTACATCGGTCGGTATTGGCGAACTGCCCTATGTAAAGCAGGCTACCTTTAGTATCTGGAATAACACGGCCGATATGAAAGCCTTCGCCTACAACACGCATAACCACAAAAAAATCATACAGAAAACACGAAAAGAAAAATGGTACAGCGAAGACATGTTTGTTCGCTTTAAGCCAGTTAAAACATTTGGTACGCTCAACGGAAGCGATCCTTTGGAAGGAAAGTTATAAATTTGTTATGCACCCGTTGCAGCGCCATTAATCATTTTCAGCATCATCATTACCTGATCTGTTTAATTGTCTAAATAAAAATTGTATGAAGAATATTAAACTGATTGAAGTTCCAAGCGAAATAGGCGCCGGTACACGTGGCGCAAGCCTGGGTGTGGCTGCTATTAAAATTGCCGCCCTGGATTTTATGAGCAATTTCTTTGTGCACTTTCCTTCGGAGAAAATAGAGGAAGAAAATAACCTTCTGTTTGAACCGATACAATCTCCCTACGCTAAAAGAATTCATGGCGTACTGAACATCTATGAAAAGCTAAGCCAGGCAGTAAGCGAATCTATCAAAGGTCATTTTTTCCCTGTTGTATTAAGTGGCGATCACAGTAGTGCCGGTGGTACTATTACCGGTATTAAAATTGCCAAACCAAAAAGTAAACTGGGTGTTATCTGGATAGATGCTCATGCTGACCTTCATACGCCCTATACCACGCCAACCGGCAATATGCATGGTATGCCGCTGGCCGTTGCTATTGGGGAAGACAACGAAGAATGTAAAACACATCCGCTGGATGATAAGACCAAAAAATTCTGGGAACAATTAAAAAACCTTGGCGGTATTTTTCCAAAAGTATTACCGGAAGATGTAGTATTCATTTCGCTTCGTGACTTTGAGAAAGAAGAAAAGGCATTGATAGAAAAGCATGCTATCAAAGTAATTACCACCAGTGAAGTAAGACGAAACGGAGCTGAAAGCGTGAGCAGGAAAGTGCTGCGTTATCTTTCGGATTGTACCGACATTTACGTAAGTTTTGATGTAGACAGCCTAGACTCTTCGATCTCAAGAGGAACAGGAACACCTGTGAGCAATGGTTTAAGGGAAAGAGAAGCGGAAGACCTGATCAGCAAATTTATGCAGAACAGAAAGATCTGTTGCTTTGAAATAACTGAAGTAAACCCTACCCTTGATAAAGAAAACCTGATGGCTGAAATCGCCTTTAATATTTTACAGCGCAGCGTCAATGTGCTGATGATGAATTAGACTCCTTATGTCTGAAGTCTGATTTTTTTTGATATCTGATTTCTTTCGAATCGAAAACTATTCCAAAATTCGTTTACTGATTTCTTGGTTAAAAGTTTATACACTACAAATAACTCTCCTTCAGGGAATGGGGGTTAAGACTTGGCCGCATGTCTCCCTTTCAACACATCAACAACATCCTCTAAACAAAATCCTTTTGCCTGTAATAAAATAAGGTAATGAAATAACAGGTCTGCGGCTTCTTCCTTAAACAAATGCGCATTGTCATCTTTAGCCTCAATCACCAACTCCACCGCTTCTTCACCCACTTTTTGGGCCACCTTATTAATTCCTTTTTTAAACAGAGAAGCTGTATAGGATTGATCTGTAGGATTATTTTTTCTGTCTTTAATAACCTCTTCCAGTTCTGACAAAAAATGAATGCCTTTATTTTTTTCATTGAAACAGGTATCTGCACCGGTATGACATACAGGCCCGACAGGATTGGCTTTTATAAGCAGGGTATCATTGTCGCAATCAATGCTGATCGATTTTACCAACAAAAAATTGCCACTCTCCTCTCCCTTTGTCCATAGCCTGCTTTTAGTTCTGCTGTAAAAAGTTACCTTCTGTAACTCATTAGTTTTTGCAAGAGCTTCCGCATTCATAAAGCCCAGCATCAGTACTTTAGCCGTTGCTGCATCCTGGATAATTGCGGGTACAAGGCCATCTGCGTATTTGGAGAAATCGATCGTCATCTGTAAATATTATTTTATAAAGAGTTATGCTGTTGTAAATGTTGAATTATTTCTGCTGTCTTTTCTTCCAATCGTTGCCTTTTGTAATCGTTACGTTGAGCGAGCCTGTTGCGCATGTAAGCAAAACTGATTATCGTCCCGATAGAATTCAATGCAATGAGGAAGAAAAATATTTTCATAACCTGATGCTTATATCTTGCGCAGACAGGTATTGCTTTAATTCCGGAATGCCTATTTCCTTGTAATGAAAAATACTGGCTGCCAATGCAGCGTCTGCACTTCCTTCCAAAAAGATTTCTTTAAAGTGTTCCATTGTTCCGGCGCCTCCTGAAGCTATTACAGGCACAGATAATGCTGTTGACAATAGCAAGGTTATGTCAACCGCAAAGCCTGCTTTGGTACCATCATTATTCATTGAAGTCAGCAATATTTCTCCCGCTCCCAGAGCTACAGCCTGCCTCGCCCAATCAATTGTTTTTGTATCCGTTTTTGTACGGCCCCCATTTAAATAAACGTACCATTCGCCATCGGCTTCTTTTTTTGTATCAATGGCCAACACTACACACTGGCTCCCGAAACGATTACTCAAATCTGCAATCAACGCTGGATTTTTAAACGCTGCTGTGTTAACGGAAACCTTGTCCGCACCATGTTGCAGCAATATTGCCACATCTTCCACTGTGCTTATACCGCCTCCAACTGTAAATGGAATATTGATATTGGCCGCAATCCTTTTTACCAGTTCCACCAACGTTTTCCTTTTTTCTACTGTTGCCGTAATATCTAAAAAAACCAACTCATCCGCACCCTGCCGGGAATATAATAAAGCCAACTCAACAGGATCTCCTGCATCACGGATATTCTCAAAATTCACACCCTTTACAGTGCGGCCATCTCTGATATCCAAACAGGGTATAATTCTTTTTGTAAGCATTAATTAAATTCTAGTAATTGTTGTAAAGTAATGTTGCCCTCATAAATTGCTTTGCCGATGATGGCGCCACTGCAGCCAATTGCTTTCAGTTCTGTTACATCATCCATGGTGGTAACCCCGCCACTTGCTATCAGGTTAATTTCCGGATGCTGTTCCATGATTTGTTTGTATAGTTGCACAGATGGGCCTTCCATGGCGCCGTCTTTAGATATGTCTGTGCAAAAAATATTGGTTACCCCCAGGCCAATCATCTTACCAATAAAACTAAAAATATCAATGCCGCCATCTTCCAGCCAGCCGCTTATTTTTATCTTTCCATCCAGGACATCTGCACCAATTAAAAATCTGCCTGCGCCGAATTCCATCAACCACTCTTCCAGCAACTCAGGATGTTTTACTGCAAGGCTTCCAATCGTAGCCATGGAAGCGCCCGCATTAAAAATACTGGCAACATCATTGATGTTTTTTATACCACCGCCAAAATCAATCACCAGTCCTGTAGCCGATGCAATAGCTTCCAGTACTGACAAGTTAATGATCTTGCCAGCTTTGGCGCCATCCAGGTCAACTATGTGCAGCCGTTCCAAACCGGTATCAGCAAACTGTTTGGCTACTTCTACCGGGTTTTCATTGTATATTTTTTGTTGGGCGTAATCGCCTTTTGTGAGTCGCACACATTTACCGTCAATGATATCAATGGCAGGAATAATGGTCATGGTATCTGTATAAAATTTTTCAAAATTGTTTCGCCTGCGGTGCCTGATTTTTCCGGGTGAAACTGCACTGCGTAAAAATTATCCTTTTGTAATGCCGCACTAAACGGCACTATATAATCAGTCGTGGCAACTGTTTCGTTACAAAGTGCTGCATAATAACTGTGCACGGTATACATAAAGGCTTGTTCGGACAAACCGTTAAACAATACAGATTTATAACCATAGATATTGTTCCAGCCAATCTGCGGCACTTTTAACTCAGCTGAAGAAAACAATTTCACATCTGTATCAAAAATACCAAGGCAATCTGTGTTGCCTTCTTCTGAATGTTTACACATCAGCTGCAGACCAAGGCAGATACCCAGCACGGGCTGCTGTAAAGAAAGCAACAACTGATCTAGCCCTTTTTCCCTGAGATATTGCATGGCCGATTGCGCATGACCAACTCCCGGAAAAATAACTTTATCCGCCTTTCTGATAATATCAAAATCATCGGTAACTACTGCCGTGGCGCCAATCCGATGCAACGCATATTGCACACTCTGCACATTGCCCGCATTGTATTTTATTATTGCTATCATACCCACCCCAAAGAGGTAATAATTTTTTGAATGAATGATTTTACAACAATCCTTTTGTTGTTGGAAGCGCATTATTATTAATGTCTCTTTTTACCGCCATTTTGATTGCTTTTGCAAAACCTTTAAATATGGCTTCAATTTTATGGTGTTCATTTTCCCCTTCTGCCTTTATATTCAAATTGCATTTTGCCGCATCGCTGAATGATTTGAAGAAATGAAAAAACATTTCCGTTGGCATCTCGCCTATCTTCTCTCTTTTAAATTCAGCCTCCCAAACTATCCAGTTGCGACCGCCAAAATCAATGGCTACCTGCGCCAGGCAATCATCCATTGGTAATAAAAACCCGTATCTTTCAATACCCCGCTTATTTCCCAAAGCCATAGCCATGGCTTCTCCTAACGCAATACCCGTGTCTTCAATGCTATGGTGTTCATCAATGTGTATATCGCCATTGCATGTAACAGACAAATCCATATTGCCATGTCTTGCCAACTGATCCAGCATGTGATCAAAAAAAGCAAGACCTGTATTGTTAGCCGCTTTCCCCGTTCCGTCAAGGTTTATTTCAATTGAAATTTTTGTTTCATTGGTATTGCGCTGATGCAATACTTTGCGTGGCGGCAATTTTAAATAATCATATATCAGCGCCCAGTCCGGTGTTTCCAAAACGATCGTTTCCTTTTTCAAATCATCAATGGTATCATTAATTTCAGCGGCACCCAGGCTGGCATCAATGTTTAACCAAATGCCTTTGCACTGCAGGTTTTTAGCCAGCTGCATATCTGTAATTCTATCCCCGATAACAAATGAATTGGTAAGGTCGTATGCAGGATTATTGAGGTATTTTGTCAGCATGCCTGTACCGGGTTTTCGCGTAGGTGCGTTTTCGGAAGGATAAGTCTTGTCGATGAATACCTCCGAAAAAAGAATGGCTTCATTCGCAAGATTTGTCATCACAAAATTTTGTACAGGCCAAAAAGTATCCTCCGGAAAAGACGCCGTACCGAGGCCATCCTGGTTGGTAACCATCACCAGCTCATAATCCAGTTCTGCCGCAATTTTGCGCATATAATAAAACATATCCGGGTAAAATTCCAACTTAGAAAAAGAATCCAACTGGTAAGTAGGCGGTGCTTCTTTTATAAGCGTTCCGTCACGGTCTATAAATAAAACTTTTTTGGCTTCGGTTGTGGGCATATTCGTTTACTGGTTATAATTTTTTAATAATTCGATAAGTTGTTGATTTTCTTCAGGCGTCCCAATGGTTACCCGTAAACAATTACTACAACCCGGATCTTTACTTCTGTTTCTCACCACTACTTCATTGTCGGATAAGTAAGTGTATAATGCAGCAGCGTCTTTTACTTTCATTAAAAAAAAGTTAGCATCACTCGGATAAATTGTTTCTACAAAAGTAAAATTACCCATTTCTTTTATAAGCCATTCCTTTTGCTTTACCACGGTGGTTATCCATTCGTTTACGAGTTCGGTATTTTGCAGTGCTTCTACGCCAAGTTGCTGGGAAGCATCATTGATATTATAAGGTGGCTTTACTTTATTAAAAAGGTCGATGATGTCCATGGAGGCATAACACAAACCCAGCCTCAATGCCGCCAGGCCCCAGGCCTTTGATAAGGTCTGCATCACAACCAGGTTGGGATATTCCGTTAATTCCTGGATGAATGTTTTTTGTTTTGAAAAATTAATATATGCCTCATCAATAATTACAATGCCTGAAAAATTATTCAATATCACTTCAACATCTTCCCGCCGCATATTATTGCCGGTCGGGTTATTGGGGGAGCAGATAAAAATCAGTTTGGTATTGGCATCAACTGAAGATAAAACGCCTTCCACGTCTAACTGAAAGCCATCAATAAGATTTACTTTTTTAATTTCCACATCATTGATATCGCCACTCACTTCGTACATTCCGTAGGTAGGTGGACAAACAATCACATTGTCTACACAAGGCGTGCAAAAGATGCGGTATGCCAGGTCAATCACTTCATCACTACCATTGCCTACAAAAATATTTTCTGCCGGAACACCCTTGATACGGGCGAGCTGAAACTTCAGTTGCCATTGGTAAGGATCAGGATAACGGTTAAATTTTTCCGGCAATGGAGAGCCAAAAGGGTTTTCATTTGCATCTAAAAAAACAGAGGCCTTGCCTGTAAATTCATGCCGGGCCGATGAATAAGGTTTTAATGCTTTTATATTTTTTCGAATGAGTGTATCTAAATCAAACATAGTTTATTAAAATAGAAGTTAAGAAGATGGGCTAAGCGTTTTTTGATAATGAAATCCAATTACTTTATATCCCTGGTTGATCCAAAATTTTTGCCCGCCGTTATTTGTTACATAACAATTTAATTCTGAAGCAATGCAATTTTGGGCAATCGCATAATCATAAATCCATTGCATCAAGGCTTCTCCGATTCCTTCCCCGCGGTGATCCGGATGAATGATCACGTTGTCCGGCTCAATGTGTCTTCCCACATAATATTTTGTTATGATCCATAACCCTGACAGACCTACCAATTTTTCATCTTTATAAATTCCAACGCATTGATATCCCTGCAGAAACATTTCAGTAAGCCTACTCTGTAAAATATCCTCCGCAATTTTTTCATTCAATAACCGGAGAAATGGGATAATGTCTGGCTTATTTGATTCCGTTAATAATCTAAAAGAAATCATATTTTAAATTTTAATTTTCTTTATCACCAACATGTTTCAACCGGACACTTACTGCATTTTTGTGTGCGTCCAACCCTTCTGCTTCAGCCATTAACTCTACTGCGTTTCCTATATTTTTTATTCCCTGTTTATTCAATTGCTGAAAGGTAACTTTCTTCACAAAACTATCCAGCGATACGCCGCTATAGGCTTTTGCATAGCCGTTGGTCGGCAAGGTATGATTGGTGCCGGATGCATAATCACCAACACTTTCAGGCGAATAGTGTCCCAGGAAAACACTGCCGGCATTGATGACCTTTTCTGAAAGTAACACAGCATTGTCAGAAGCGAGGATCAAATGTTCTGCAGCATATTCATTCAATAAATCAAAGGCTGCATTCACTTCTTCCATGATTATAAAACGCGTATTTTTCAATGCCTTTGCTGCAATTTCCTTTCTAGGCAATGCGGACAGCTGGCTATAAATTTCAGCTTTTACTTTTTCTATTATATTGCCTGATGTTGCTACCAGCACTACCTGGCTATCGGCACCATGCTCCGCCTGGCTCAACAGATCTGCAGCCACAAAAATTGGATTAGCTGTTTCATCTGCATACACCGCCACTTCGCTGGGACCCGCAGGCATATCAATTGCCGTATCTTCTTTGTTAACCAGTTGCTTGGCGCAGGTTACATATTGGTTACCTGGGCCAAAAATTTTATAGACCTGCGGAATGGTTTCCGTGCCATAAGCCATTGCAGCAATGGCCTGGGCACCGCCTGTTTTGTAGATATTTTTTATGCCTATCAACCGGGCAACATACAAAATAACAGGATTTACTTTACCACTTTTATCCGCCGGCGTACAAACGACTATATCGCTGCAACCCGCCAGTACGGCCGGTATACCCAACATCAGCAAGGTGGAAAATAAAGGAGCTGTTCCCCCGGGGATATACAATCCTACTTTTTGTATAGCGATGGATTTTCTCCAGCACACCACGCCGTCCGTAGTTTCGATATGTTTACCATTTTCCTGCTGAGCCTGGTGAAAAACAGCAATGTTATTTTTTGCCAGCTCAATCGCAGTTTTTAAATCGTCGCTCACCAATAGATCTGCTTCATCCATTTCTGATGCGGTTACTTTCAGGTCGTTCAAAATAACGCCATCAAATTTCTCAGCTAATCTTTTAATGGCTTCATCACCATGTTCTTTCACATCCTGCAAAATAGGAGCAACAATGCTTTCCAGTGAAACACTATCAAAGGCCGGCCGCCGAAGTAAGCCTTTCCATTCACCTTTACCCGGATTTATAAAAACATTTTCCATAACATTTTTTTTACACAATCATCTTTTCTATTGGCAATACAATAATTCCCTCCGCACCAAAAGATTTTAATTTCTCAATCACTTCCCAAAAATCATTTTCATTCACTACACTTTGTACGCTGCTCCATCCATCTTCTGCCAGTGGCACAATCGTAGGGCTTTTCATACCGGGCAGTAAAGCCGCGATATTTTTCAGCTGATCATTGGGGGCATTTAATAAAATGTACTTGTTATTTTTCGCTGTTTTAACTGCGTTAATGCGCAACAACAATTTATCGAGAATGGCTTTGTTTTCCACAGATAATTTTTTGTTGGCTGTCAGTACCGCTTCCGATTTCAATATTACCTCCACTTCTTTTAACCCGTTGGTAAAAAGCGTACTGCCACTGCTAACCAAATCACAAATTGCATCCGCTAAACCAATACCAGGCGCTATTTCCACCGATCCGCTGATTTCATGGATCTCGGCATTAATATTATTGCTGGTTAAATATTTTTGTAAGATGGTTGAATAAGTGGTGGCGATTTTTAATCCGTTCAAGTCACCGGCACCATTGTATTGCATAGCTTTTGGTACAGCAACGCTTAAACGGCATTTACCAAAACCAAGCCGGTAAACCAGGTCAATATCCTTTGCAGTTTCCAGCAAAACATTTTCTCCTACAATGCCAATATCAGCAACTCCATCATACACATACTGCGGGATATCATCATCCCTTAAAAAAAACACTTCTATAGGAAAATTAAAAGCTACTGCTTTCAGCTGTTTATTTCCGTTGTTTAACTCTATACCACATTCCTTCAATAATTTGATGGAATCTTCGTACAGTCTTCCTGATTTTTGAACCGCAATTTTTAGCATTGTATTTTTTTTAATGTCCAGACTTTAGTAATTCTATTTAACATCGTTGTGTCACTCATTTATACCACAAACCACTGTGCAGCAAGTATTCAACCAGCTACCTTTTTTATAATCAAAAACAAATGAAAAAGGGCCTACTTTTCGAGTAAGCCCTTTTTGAAAATATGTTTTAATTACATACAAATCAGCATTGCTTACCCTGTGGTAAAGTATGATGATGGTGTATGTGATTGATTTTTTTCATTGATGACGCAAAGTAAAGACTGATAAATTATTTTACCAAATAAAATTTCTACAATGGGTCAATTTTAATTCCCAGGCCGGGCAAATCGCTGTACACAACCCGGCCAAAATCATAACTGATACCGCTGGCAGTATCTTCCGCCAATAACAGCGGACCATCCATATCAATATGATCTGCCAATGGCGCCAGTTGTGCAATTGCGGCAGTGCCGACTGAACTTTCATTCATACAGCCGATCATTATTTGCAGGTTCAGTTCCCTGGCTCTTGCAATCATTCTCCTGGCAGGCGTTATCCCACTGCATTTTGTTAATTTAATATTGATGCCATGAAAGTGTTTATAACACTTTTCCACATCCGCTTCCGCAACACAGCTTTCATCAGCAAAAAGTGGCAAGGGTGATTTTTCAAATAATATTTTCATCCCATCCCAGTTATCCTTGGCCAAAGGTTGTTCTATCATATCCACCCCGAGGTCTTTTAACAACAGGATTTTTTCAAGCGCTTCCTCCAGGCTCCAGCCGGCGTTGGCATCCACCCTGAATATCGCATCAGTATGCTTACGTAATTCCGTCACCATGGCAATATCATCAGGGACCCCTACTTTTATTTTATAAACTGGCCATGGTTTTTCTTTCATTTTTTCCACCATTTTATCGATGGTATCAATGCCAATGGTATAGTCTGTCAGCGGAGCCTTTGCTGTATCCAATCCCCATAATTCATGCAGCTGCTTTCCCTTCAGTTTGCCAAATAAATCCCAGCCAGCCATATCCAGCGCACAAACTAAAAATGAATTGGCGGGAAATAAATGATGCAGGTAATGCCAGTACCTTTCGGGATCTGAAAAGGCGAACTTCTCAACAAAAATCTTTTTTCGCTCCAAATCTTCAATCATCTTTTCTACCGGGATATTATAATAGCTGATAGCGGGTGCTTCGCCATATCCCTTTATACCAAAGTATTCCAGCTCTACAATAAGCGTTGGCTGATGAGTTTTGGTTCCTTTTGAAATTGTAAAAGCGTGATTAAACAAAAGGTTATATGCTTTGAATTTTACTGTCATGTTATATAATGTAAAAGAAATGGCAGGTTAATTATTAATGAGGCTAAAAAGTAAATGGCTCTTTCCCTGTTTTTAAAAATGAACTGATAAATTGATTAGTTTGTATTCCACAAGCAAACATAATCTACTCTGCAAAATATAAATAAATCAGGCAAATACTTTTTCTCCTGGTGTACCCCTGAAAAAAAATAATTTGGTAATGCCAATTTTTAAGCTAATTTTATGGCCTGTCACACCTGCAAAATCACAATTCCTCCACAAAGACTTAGCTTATTTTAACTCACTTGAATAATTAATCATCGTATTCATCCTGCGTTTCAATATTGCTTTCCTTAGTCCCTGCCTGTTAAAGCCGTTTTACTTGATTTGTACCGGTTACTAATGTATTACATACCTGTATGAATGAGGTTGGTTTATTATCTCTAACTTTAATACATTTAACATGAAAAAAGCTTTACTTCTTTGTTCGTTTGCCGTATGCTCTTTATTAGCCCAGGCCCAGTTCCCTTACAGCGGAACCATCTCCACCACAGATCCAACATTTAACCGGCCAGATCCCGGTAACCCTCCAACAACACTGTCATCCCAGGGAACAGGAGTATACTATGATGTTGTTCCTTTAGTAATCACCACACCGGGGCTTTATACCATTACCAGCCTTACTTCAACTGTCAATTTTGACATGGTTGGTTTTTTATATGGCCCTGGAGGATTTAATCCATTAAGTCCTTTAAGCAATGTTCTGCTGGGTGACGACGATTCTGGTCCCGGCACTTTAAATTTTGCCCTGACGTACAATTTCACTGTTGCCGGCAACTACACTATAGTTGTGACTACGTATAAGCCACCATTAGCGGGCGATTATACTTTAACGATTACAGAACCAGGGCCATTACCAGTGAGATTGGTATCATTTACTGCTGAGAAATCATCAGGCGGAAATTTGTTGAAATGGGCAACTGCAGGAGAAACTGATATCGTAAGCTACGAGGTTCAACATAGCAGCGATGGCGCCAGCTTTAAAAACATAGCAGGCGGTTCTGTAAAAGCGCTTAATGTTTCAACCAGTTCCAACTACGCATACTCAGATGCTGCCCCTTTCCAAAAATTGAATTTTTACCGTTTAAAAATTACAGAAAAATCAGGTGCTACTACTTTCAGCACTGTCGCTGTAGTTAATAATGGAAAAGATGCTAGTGCATCAATGAGCATATTTCCAAACCCTGCAGTTAATTACCTGAATATCCAGACAAAGGCTGGTCAGACAGGTAAGGCCTCGGTTTCAATTATTTCCGAAGCCGGACAAATTGTTTACAAATCAAATTACACCCTGGCGAACCAAAGCATCGTTAACCTGGATGTAAAAAAATTATCCGCAGGCCGTTATATTGTCCGAATCGAAACAGCGGATAAAGTAACAACCAATTTGCCTTTCGTTAAATATTAATAGCAACATTTACTACATAAAAAAAGAGGCTGTATCGTATAAATATGATACAGCCTCTTTTTTATTTGCCAGGACCCAACCTGTCATCGAATCAACAACAAACTATCTGGCCATTCGTCAAATGATATTCGCAGCGCTTCCTTAGTAAAAAAGCTGAATTGTCATTACTTTTCAGCCACTATGTTTGCTAATTCTTCTTTACAGAAATGAACGCATCTGCATCGTTAATTGCTAATCGGAAGGAACTAAATAAAAAACAGGCTGCATCTTGATTGATATAGCCTGTTTCCTACGCTAACCTTGTTAAGTAAATCTATTCTTAAGGTCTGTGTAAAATGATCTTGCAATTAAAAACGCTTTCTTTGTTATCGCCGGACACTCCCGTTAACCAGCTTCCTCTCTGCGACATTTGGATCAAAAGAGAATGAATTACTGCATCACCCCTTTTTACCAATACTGCTGGCGCCGCTGCTATGCTGACCTTTAATTACAGCATTGCCCTTGTAAGAAATATCGCTGGCGCCGCTGGCATCGGCCGACAATTCCTTGTTCACTGTGATATGGATATCCGATGCTCCGGACGCTTTGGCACTACAAATATCTGTCACCAAATCATATCCTTTGAAATCGCTGGCGCCGCTGGAATGAATAGCTAACGAGTTGGTAACGCCACTGATGGTTGCATCGGATGCGCCGCTTAATTCCAGTTTTAGGCTTTCAGTTTTTACAGCGCCTTTAAAATCGCTTGCCCCGCTCATATCCAGTTGCAGGGCAGGTACATTAATAGTGCCTGCTACCTGTACATCGCTGGCGCCGGATGCCTGTAATTTTTCCAAATTTTTAAAAGAAACATACGCCTTCAGTTTCTTATTACCGCTGTTCCACAAACGATCTCCGTCATAATATATTTTCAGTGTATTATTTTCTACTACTGTCTTAATGTGCTCCCTGTATTTATCTTCCGAGGCACTGACAGCAATGGATTCTGTGTCAAACTGGGAAAGGTATAAATCGATGCCTCCCGACACTTTGATGGAATTAAAACTTCCGTTTAATGTTCTTTGCTCTGCATTGGCATCGTTTACAAACGCTTTATTCTGTGCCTGGGCGAAGACGACGAAAGCTATAACTGTCAGAAATAAGATTATCTTTTTCATGTGTTAGGTTTTTATAAGTTTAAATAGATGCTTTTTTTACAACTCCACCACTGTCAACATTCAAATCCTTAATAACAGCATTGCCTTTATACCTAATTCCGCCACCACTGTTTGCTCTCGCATTCAATTCCTTATTCACTGTGATTCTTACGCCACCACCACTACTTGCTTTTGCCTCGCAAAAATCAACTGCCATATCGTATCCTTTAAAAATAGCACCGCTGCTTACTTCTACCTGTAGCCTGTCTGTTTTACCGGATATTTCGATCTCTGAACCGCTGTTTTGCGATATTTCCATTTCCCCAATATCTACCTGCCCCGTAAACCTGGATCCACTGGTTAGGGTACATTGTAATTTATTAACTGTTACGGTACTTTTTAAAATAACATCAGCTCCGGATGAGGCATGAAGTTTATCAAGCGCTTTAAAAGAAACATAGGCTTTCAGTTTCCTTTTTCCGCTGCTGATCCAGTTCATACCGCTGTTATCATAATAAATTTTTAAAGTACCGTTTTCTACAACGGTTTTAAAACGTTCCATATATTTTTCTTCTGAAGCACTTACGGCGATTGACTCCTCTTTGCCTTGTGTAAGATACAAACTGATGCCATCCGATACTGTAATGGCTGTAAAACCGGACGTTAATATACGCTTTTGAGCGTTGGCATCATTTACCTCTACCCTGTCCTGTGCAAAACTGTTTAAACTGATTAGTGTAACCAGTACAATAAATAGTTGTTTCATATTTTATTTTTTTATTGATACGCTTGCTCCAAACAGTTTGTTACAAAAAAAAATAAAAATAATTCAAAACTGCTTTACCTTCGTGTTTCAAAACTGTTCTTATTCATCGTCTGAATTTCCGGGGTGCTTCAAATTGGAGGCTGAGATTATACCCGTTAACCTGCCCAGGATAATGCCTGCGAAGGGAGCAATCATTCACATCGGATACTCATCCGGATGTTCAGCATTAAATTTTATTGAAAATGAAAAAACTACTGTTAAGTGGTATGCTGTGTGCAATGGGAATAACAACAATTGCACAGGAAACAAAAAAATTCAACGACACCTCGTTTATGCAGCCGGTTGAAGTAGCCGCTATCCGGGCTGGCGAAAAAGCGCCATTTGCCAAAACAAACCTGGCAAAAAAAGACATCGAAAAAAATAACGTGGGGCAGGACCTCCCTTTCCTGCTAAATCAAACGCCTTCAGTTGTAATCAATTCTGACGCCGGTAATGGAGTTGGGTACACCGGTCTCCGCATCCGCGGCACGGATGCAAGCCGCATTAACGTAACACTAAATGGCATACCCTATAATGACGCGGAAAGTCAGGGTACTTATTTTGTAGACCTGCCGGACATTGCTTCATCGGCCAACAGCATTCAGATACAACGGGGCGTGGGTACCAGCAGTAACGGAGCAGGTTCTTTTGGCGGTAATATCAATTTATCTACCAATGATGTAAATGAAAAATTTTACACCGAATTAAACAACAGTTACGGCAGTTACAATACCTGGAAAAACACCCTTAAATTTGGAAGTGGTATTTTAGGCAAACATTTTACCATTGATGGTCGCCTCAGCCGCATCAGCAGCAACGGCTATATTGACCGTGCTGCAAGTAACCTTAAATCATTTTATTTCAGTACAGCATGGGTGGATGCAAAAAATTCGCTGCGGCTCAATATTTTTTCTGGTAAAGAAAAAACTTACCAGGCATGGAACGGTGTTCCGGAAGCATTGTTAAAGACAGACCGAACATATAATATTTCGGGCCAGGAACAACCCGGAAAACCCTATCCGAATGAAACGGATAACTATACGCAAACACACTACCAGTTATTTTACAATCACCAGTTTAATCAATACTGGAAAGCCAATGCAGCGGTTTTTCTTACAAAAGGGAAAGGCTATTATGAGGAGTACCGTGCAGACCAATCCTTATCCAATTACGGGTTACCCGATTATACTGCTAATGGCGATACAACCAGCAGCACCGATATGGTGAGACAGGAATGGTTAGACAATAATTTTTACGGAAGCATTTTTTCTTTGCAGTATAAAAAAGAAAAAACACAGTTTACTTTTGGCGGAGGCTGGAACCAATACGACGGCAAGCATTTTGGCAATATTACGCATGCGGTTGTGCAAGCTGCTGTACCGCAAAATTATAAGTGGTATGGTGATTTGCCCGCCCACAAAAAAGACCTTTCCCTTTATGCAAAATTTGCGCAACAGTTGAACGAACACTGGCAGTTGTTTGCTGATATGCAGGTACGAAATGTAAATTATACCATCAATGGTTTCAGGGATAATCCAACACTGAAGGTTAAGAACAACTATACCTTTTTCAATCCGAAGGCGGGTATCACTTATAACAATAATAACTGGCAGGTATATGCGTCTTATGCCCGGGCTGGTAAAGAGCCTAACCGCGACGACTTTGAAGCCGGTAAAACGCAACAGCCAAAACAGGAAGAGTTAAATGATGTTGAGCTGGGAGTTGAAAAGAAGAACAAGCTTTTTTCAGTTGGCGCAAATCTGTATTACATGCAATACCACAATCAGCTGGTGCTGATAGGAAATATCAATGACGTTGGATCATACACCAGGACAAATATTGCCAGCAGTTACCGGGCAGGGATTGAGTTACAGGGAACCGCGGTAATCAGCAGTTTCTTAAACTTAGCAGCCAACTTAACACTAAGCAAAAACAAAATCAGCCACTTTACTGAACTGATAGATGACTATGACAATGGGGGCACTGTAACCAACAAGTATAATCAAACCAACATTTCTTTTTCGCCCGCAGTTGTCTCCGGTGGCAGCATTAATTTTATCCCGGTAAAACACGGTGAAATCAGTTTGCTGAGCAAATATGTAAGCCGTCAGTACATGGACAATACGTCTCAACAAAGCCGGAGCCTGAATCCGTACTACGTTCAGGATGTGCGACTGACTTATACATTATCATCCATTGATTTTTTAAAAACAACCACTTTCATTTTACAATTGAACAACGTGTTCAACAAAAAATATGAAGCCAATGGCTATACGTTCAGCTACTACAGCGGTGGCCTTACAACAGAAAATTATTATTTTCCAATGGCACCTTTTAACTGTATGCTGGGAGTGAATATCAGGTTGTAGGAGAAAGCTAACTTTTTAACGAAATGTCTGACAAGTAGGTTAAAAGCAAAAGGAGAAATTAATTTCTCCTTTTGCTTTTATATGCCTGCTTTATAAAAATTACTTATGCTGCTTGCTATAATAAAATGCCCCACATCAACTGATTGATCCAATTTTTATTATCCTCATTGTCCTCAGAATTAGCTGTAAAATCTTTAATTTTTGTGGTCAAAATCGATTTCAACTCTTTGGAGGAATAATATTTTTTAGCGTTGGTAGGCTTTATACTGTTAACGTCAACATTGTTTACTGAAAGTTTGGTAGCCAGCATAGAAACGTACATGCGGGGAATGGTAACCCCCAGAATCATTCCGGGTAACCCATTGACGCTGCAGGGGCCTCCGCTGATAGTGATTTCATCAGTATAAAAAGCAAATACATACACACTATCCAGAATTTTGCCAACTGCTTTACGGCAATTGAATCCGGCAATAATACGGCTTTCATTGCTAAGCTTCCATTGGATGGGTTGTATGCTGTCTTTTAAATTAAAAAGACTTCCCCATTGGGTTTTCTGAACAATATTCTGGCCGGTATTAAAGTCATTATACCAATCTTTTTGTTCTTCCCCTCTGCGTAAAAATTCCGGCACTTTTGCTTTCTTTTCGTCATAATGATCAAACTTATAAATGCTCTTATTATCTGCAAATGTAAAAGTATAATATGCCGTTTTAAAAGTGGGTATCTGATCTTTTAACTGCTCCCAAAACGGATCATTCCCCATGGTTTTTTTAACATTGGTAATCACCTCAAATTCTATAGTACCCTTATTGATAAACTGTTGGGCCTTTAAGCTCCCGGTGCTGAGCAGTAAGATAAAAAGACAAGCTATTATATATTTCATATAGTATTTTTAAAGTTGATTATTTGGTTGGAGTGGGTGCTGCCGCCTTATTTTTAAAATTCCAGGTAAAGCCCAGCATCCAGTATCTTTTTAGCCTGTCCTGTCTAACTTCAGATAAAGTATTGCTGTAAAAATTTCTTTGAATGCCCGTGTTTTGATTCAGAATATCCCTGATACTGAAGTAGAGTGTATATTCATCCTTTTTAAAAGTGCGTTGTAGTTTAGCATTCCAAAGTTGGTTGCTTAAATTATTTTGAAACTGCGGTGTTTTTTGCCTTACAAAATAATTAAAATCACTTTGCAACGACCAAACCTTTTTTAAATAGTACGTAGCGTACAGACCGGTTTCATTTGTGTAGTAATTTATTTTGCTATTGTACTGTTGAGTATTATTACTGTTATAATTAAATTCGTTGCTGACAGTAACATCGTAAGCCTTGTCCTTTGCTTTGTTTAAATAAAGCCTTACACCTGCATTCAAATTCTTGGTAACATTATTTAATCCGTTAATAATTTCCGTACTGTGGTTATACCCTGCATTTGGACCAACATCTACCCGTATATTGAGTTTTTTCATTTTAAAACCGGCACCGGCATACAAGTTAAAATTAAAATTGCCATTGGTATTTACAGGCGTACTCGTGGTTTTACCGGTTGATGCATCAATTACACGGCTATCTGTAATGGCATTGCTTGTTTGAGTAAAATTAAGATTCTGATAGAGAAAAAAATCTTTAATAAAATCAAAGCTTTGATGAGAAATATTGAAGTTATTGCTGAATGACGGTTTTAGCAAAGGGTTTCCCAAAACCTGGTTAAAATAGTCGTTATTATTTCTCAATAGTTGCAACTGATCAATCCGCGGCTGCGTCGTATTTCCATTATAATAAAATCGCAGGTTATGACCAGATTTATAAGCGTATGTAAGATTTGCGTTGGGGAAAAAGTTAGTATAGCTGCGTGCATAGTCTTTGTTGAATGTTTTATCTTTCAAATCAAACCTGGTAAATCCTACACCTGAGCCAATATTAAATTTTAATTTTTTATAGTTGTAATTAATCTTAAATCCAGGTTTATTAACTGTGATGCGCTGATCGAATAAATTGGTTAAAGAATCCACTTCATCGTCGTATTTACCAGACAATGGAGAATAGGAATGAGTTGTTTGGTTATTTTTTCCTGTACCAATACTTGTTTCATAATCCAGTTCCAAAGCATACTTTTTACCAAGCGGTTCGGTATAAACCGCTTTTGCTAAAAACTGATCGGTGCTTCGGTCAAAGTCTTTCTGCTGGTCAAACTTTTGGCTGAAGGATACGACTCCCCCTGAGTAAATTTCATTATCCGATTTTAAGAAATTGGTGCCATTTGTATTCAATGTATTCCAGTCTGCGGTTAACGAAAACGTTCTGCGCAACTTCTGAAATTTATGTTTAAAAAGCAACGTTCCGTTAAATGCAAGTTTATCGGAATTTGTGGTCAAATCACGCTGGCTGGTGTTGTTTGTTTTACCGAACTGGTTGGTATTAATTGAGGTAGCGTACGATTCACTTTCTGTATTATAGGCATTTAATTTTGCTGTAAGTTTCAGCGAATTTGCAGAGTCAATTTTAAAATCATAGACTCCTTTTAGTTTAAATGTTTCCTTTTTAACGTGCATATTTTCAGTACCATTTACATTAAAAAAAGAATCGGCCAGCTGAGTTTGTGTAAAAGTCTTTTTTGTATTAATGTAATCCTGGTAATTGTATTTTGGTGAAAAGGAAAGCCCTTGCTTATCGTCATGCCATTTATTGCTATACTGGAGACCGACATTATTATTTTTAAAAAATCCGTTTTGGGTGTCCACATAAGGCTCATCGTCGGAGCTTCCCTGCCAGTTAAAATTTATGCCTCCGTCTTCATCGGCACTAACTGAAAAATTATCGTTGTCCCCGCCAAACTTATCATTGTCCTGCCAGTTCAAACCATCCTGCCCTGTATTGCCGCTTAAGAAATATCCCGAAATTTTTCGTTTGCCCTTAAAGGAACTAAGCAGGATATTATTGTTGTACCGGTCACCAAAATCTTTGTTCAATCCTCCTGACAAATCGATCTTACCGAAATATCCCTTCTTGCGGTCATCCTTTAATTTAAGGTTGATTGTTTTTTTTGTTTTACCATCATCAATGCCTGTAAACTCCGCCTGGTCGCTTTTCTTGTCAAATACCTGCACTTCTTTTACCGCATCCGCCCTTAGATTTTTAACTGCCATTCCCGGATCATCTCCAAAAAATTCTTCCCCATCTACCAATACCTTTTCTACCGTTTCGCCCATAGCTTTTATTTTACCATCTTTATCTACCTGTATGCCTGGTAACTTTTTCAACAACTCTTCCACGTTGGCATTGGCGCTCACCTTAAAACTGTCTGCCGTAAAAATGGTGGTATCACCATGTATCCGCATTGAACCACCGCTTTTAATAATAAGGTCCTGCATCAGTTTAATTTTGGGCAGGATGGCCAGGTTATTCAGCTCAAGTCCTTTATCTGTAAGGGTTATATCGTCCAGCAAGTCTGCATAGGCAGGATGCGTCATCATCAAAATATACTTTCCTTCGGGAAGATTTTTTAGCGCAAACTTTCCCTCTTTGTCGGTTCGGGTAAACTTGATAAGGGTTGAATCTACAGGTTTTAAAATGGCTATTACCACATTACTGACCTGCTTTTTATCTGTTGTGTCAGTAACAGATCCGGTAATGTTCTGGGCGTTGGCAATAAAACATGAAAGGCACAAAAAAATAATTAATAAAACGGGGCGGAAGGGATGCATCATGAAGGTATTAGTAATGGTAAAAAAAAAGGGGTTATTAAAACAGTTTAAATATATTCACATTCTGTAAGGGTATGCTTAAATTTACGTTAAGCAAATCTTAAAGTTATTTTTTATAATATAAAACTTATTCCATCAGTGGTGCAGAGGATGCACAGGTGGTAAAAAAAATCAATGATGCAACACGAACCATCTTTCCATAAAAAAAAATACGAAGAAGAACATTTTGTTGACAGTACCAAACTTGTCTGGAATTATTCTTTGTTTTCTGACACTGACATCAACAATTACCAGCAGGGTAATTTATACAATGGCTATGAATTATTTGGTAACCACGAGATAGAGGTATTAAATACCAAAGGGTTTTATTTTGCCGTATGGGCGCCCAACGCTACTGAGGTTTCCGTGGTAGGCCATTTTAATGACTGGGAAAAAGGAAAACATATTTTGTTTGTACGGTTCGACAGCAGTGGTATCTGGGAAGGGTTCATCCCCAATCTAAAAAAAGGGGAAGCTTATAAATACCATATTAAAGGTTATAAAGGCGCCGCGATTGACAAAGGAGATCCATACGCCAACTATTGGGAAATGCGGCCCGAAACAGCGTCCGTAAGCTGGAACATGCAGTATAACTGGGCTGACAAGGACTGGATGAGCAACAGAAAAAAAAACAATGCCCTTGACGCAGCCTGGAGTGTATATGAAGTGCACCTGGCCAGTTGGATGCGCCCCGATAAATTTGATGAGGAAAGTTACAATACCTATCAGCAAATTACAGATCGCCTGGTTCCCTATGTAAGTGAGATGGGCTTTACACATGTAGAGTTTATGCCCGTGATGGAACATCCGTTTGATGGAAGCTGGGGTTACCAGGGTACAGGTTTCTTTGCACCAACGTCCCGGTTTGGTGAACCTGAAGATTTTATGGCCATGGTGGATGCTTTTCACAAAGCGGGCGTAGGCATTATATTAGACTGGGTGCCCTCCCATTTTCCGTATGATGCACATGGCCTCTTTATGTTTGATGGCACACACACCTACGAATACGCAGATATGCGTAAAGGATTTCACCCCGACTGGAACAGTTATATTTTCAATTATAAACGCGGCGAAGTAAAATCATTCCTCATCAGCAGCGCCCGGTTTTGGTTCGACAAGTTTCATATCGACGGCATACGTGTGGACGCTGTAAGTTCTATTTTGCAATTGGATTATTCCAGGAAAGAGGGCGAATGGGAACCCAACGAATTTGGCGGCAACGGGAACATTGAAGCCATCGCTTTTATCAAAGAACTGAACGAAACCATTTACCGCGATTTCCCGGATGTGCAGATGATTGCCGAGGAAGCAACGGACTGGCCAAAAGTAAGCCGGCCTACATTTACGGATGGTCTTGGTTTCGGAATGAAATGGATGATGGGCTGGATGCACGACACACTGGATTATTTTAAAATGGATCCTTACTTTCGCCAGTTTCACCAGGACAAGTTTACATTCAGCATGATGTACTTTTATGATGAAAATTTTATGCTTCCTCTCAGTCATGATGAAATTGTACATGGCAAAAGCCCGATGGTTTACAAAATGCCCGGCGACGAATGGCAAAAATTTGCCAACCTGCGATTGATGTACACTTACATGTACACCCACCCCGGTGCCAAATTATTATTTATGGGTAATGAATTTGCGCAAACAACGGAGTGGAATTATAAAACAGAACTCAGCTGGGAATTGCTTCAATACGATTCGCATAAAAAAATGCAGGATTGCGTGAAAGCATTGAACCACCTGTATTGCGACCAACCGGCCCTGCATGAACTACAGTTTGATATACACGGATTTGAATGGATTGATTTGAACCACCGGCAGGAAGGGGTTATTGTTTTTAAGAGAAAGGGAAAGCAACTAGAAGAGGACGTCCTGGTAGTATTGAATATGACACCTGTGGTTCGCAGGGACTGGAAAATAAAAGTAAGCGGTAAAGCTGCATGGGAAGAAATTTTTAACAGCGATCAAACTGCATTCTGGGGAACAGGGGATGTATACAACCCGGCCGTAAAAACCAAACTATTAGATAAAGACACGGACTTGTATGAAATAAATATCCATCTCCCGGCGTTATCAGGATTAGTTTTCCGGTAACCGGAACAATTTTTGTTAAATCCACCCTAATGAAACAGTATACACTTCTAGTTACAGTTGTGGCTATTGCCCAAGCTTCATTTGCACAAACAGCTGACAGTGCAAAATTATTTTATCAGAAAGGCCTGGTTGAAAATGAGGCCAAACATTTTTTAGTTGCAGCAAACTATTTTGATAAAGCCATTAAGTTCGATCCAAATTATGCTGCTGCTTACCAGGCAAACGGTTATGCCAGCCTGTCGATGAATAAACAGGATGCAGCCATTCGCAATTTCTCAAAATTGTATGAGTTGGAACCATCCAATAAAGCGGCCATCAAAGAACTGACAGATCTTTATTTCAGTTATCACCAATATAGTAAAGCAGTTGAGTTGGCTAAAAAATGTACTGACTGCCCCAATTCGGAAAAGATCATTGCAATGGCCAGCTACAAACAGGAAGACTATGCTACTGCCATTAAAGGATTGACAAATGTGATAGCAAAAAACCCTTCGGATGCTGAAGCGACTTATACAATCGGCCGCAGCTACCTTGATATGGAAGAATATCAAAAAGCTGTTCCGTTTTATACAAAGGCAGTAGAACTGGATGCAACAAAATATCACTGGATGAATGAACTGGGTTTACTGTTTTATAACCTCAACGATTTTGCGCACGCCAAAACGTATTTTTTGAAAGCTGTTGAAAGTGGCTATCCGGTTAATAACGACTTCAATGAAAATCTGGGGTACGCTTACATCTTCAGCGGTGAATTTGAAAAAGGTGAAAAAATGTTACTGGATATTTTAGCAAAGAAGCCGGGTAACAAGGATATCCTCCGCGATATTGCGGAAGCATCGTACAAACAAAAAATGTATGACAAATCACTCGATTATTGTCAGCAACTAATCACGCTGGATGATAAGGATGGCAAGGCCTTGTACCAGGCAGGTTTATGTTTTATCAAAAAAGGGTCAAAAGAAAAAGGCCAAAACATGTGTGATGCGGCTATTAAAATGGACCCCTCTTTATCTGGTCTACGTACCAAACAGGATGGAGGAATGGGGTTGTAAATTATAAGAAATATTGGCTTGAAAAAAGAAAGACACATCTGGTTAAGATGTGTCTTTCTTTTTAAATCAGCGTGTTTAATTTATTTGTTTACTATTATTTTTTGCGTTGTTTCGTTGCCATTTACAATTCAGTTAACCATATCCATTCCATTGTCAGTTTGCTCGTCAAATGGAATGTTATTAATGACGCTCATTTGTCAGCGTATTTTTGTAAACCCGTTGACCTGATGGGTTTGAAACTAAAATTGTTACCGGGTAAGACTTATTAAGTTCCGAATGGCTTTTCTAATAGATCGACCTCAAGGATTTAAATAAATTTAGCTACGAAACATTTTTTGTGGATCGGGGATAGTTATTGGGAAACGCAGCTTTTATTAAAAATAATCCCGTTCGTGCATAGCAGGAACGGGATTGGATTATTGTAAAATCTACATTATTAGGCTTTCTTAGTAACCACTGCTTTTTCAGAGGTAACAACAACAGGTTCAGCCAATGCCTTGTCTGCTTTTAAATCTACCAATATTGGTGCAGCAACAAAAATAGAAGAATACGTACCTGTGATAACACCTATCAGCATGGCAAATGCAAAACCTCTTGTTACTTCGCCACCAAAGATGAATAAAATCAAAATGGTAAGGAACACCGTCAGTGAAGTCATGATTGTACGGCTTAGTGTATCATTGATTGCACGGTTAATGATTGAACCCTTTGACTCTCCCTTTTTGGCAATGCCACTGTATTCCCTGATACGGTCAAATACAATTACGGTATCATTCATACTAAAACCAATTACCGTTAATACGGCAGCAATAAAATGCTGATCAATTTCAAGCGGGAATGGCACTATGTTTTTAAGAAAAGAAAAAACAGCCAGCGTAACAAATACGTCATGCAAAAGAGCCACGATTGTTCCTACAGAGTATCTCCAGTCACGGAAACGAACGAATATATACAGGAAGATAATCAGCATGGCAAAAATAGTTGCCTTAATCGCTCCTTTTTTCAACTCTTCAGAAATTGTTGGCTGAACAGTTTGTGAACTCAGGATATTGTTTTTTGCAAAATCAGCATAAGAAATGCCTGGCAACACTTTCTGCAAGCCCTGGTATAACTTGGTCTGTACAAGACTATCCGCGTTATCTACTCCCTTTTTATAAGACGTAGTAATATTCAAATGTTTGCTGTCTCCTACCGTTTTAATTACCGGAAAATCTCCTTCAAAAGCAGTTTTCAGATCGTCTCTAACAGCGTCATTTTTCACAGCCTGCGGAAATGCCACAGTGTAACTACGGCCCCCTTTAAATTCAACGCCTTCATGAAATCCATTAAAGTAAGAACCTACACCCAATAAAAGAACAACAATTGAAATACCGTATGCTACCTTTCTGTATTCAATAAATTTAAAGCTGGCATGCTTAAAAATTCTTTTAGAAATGCCGGTAAAATAATTGAAGTGACGGTTCTTGTTAGTCCAGAAATCAGTGATTAATCTTGACACTAAAATTCCGCAGAACAAAGAGAGTACGATACCCAGCATTTGCGTGGTTGCAAAACCTAATACCGGTCCCAGGCCGAATATAAATAAGATAGCTGCGGTTAAAAAAGTAGTAACGTGCGCATCAATTACAGGTGCCAGTGAACGCCTGTAGCCGTCGTTGACTGCCTGCGGGTAGGATTTCCCTTTTGTAAGTTCCTCTTTAATTCTTTCAAAAATAATTACATTGGTATCTACAGCAAGACCTACCGTTAACACCAAACCGGCAATACCGGCAGCTGTTAAAGTAAAGCCCATTGCACTCAATACGCCAATTGTAAACAGCAGGTTTAATATCAATGAAATATTAGCCACCCAGCCACCTGTATTGTAGTACACAATCATTAAGCTGAATATTACCAGGAAGCTGATACCGAAAGCCATCATACCACCGTTAACTGACGCTTCTCCCAATGTGGGGCCCACAATTTGCTCTGCCACAATTTTAGCGGGTGCATTCGCCCTTCCTGATTCCAGTATGTTGGCAAGATCCAATGCTTCTTCTGTTGTGAATTTACCTGATATTTCAGTTTGTCCACCTTCAATAGGGCCAACTACATTTGGAGCGGTATACACAATGTCATCCAATGCAATTGCTACAGGGCGATTGACGTTGTTCTTAGTAAGATCGAACCACTTCTTTGCACCTGTACTGGTCATATTCATCTTGATAGACGGCGCCCCCTTTTCATCATACCCCTGGAAAGCTTTTTCTACGCTTTCTCCGTCCATCGGCGCTTTTTCGCCACCAGGCAAAGTTTTTACCACATACACATACATGTATTTAGCACCTTTTTCGCCTACTTCTTCGTTGCCCAATAAAATTTTTGAATCAGTCGGGAAATTATTTCTTACAACATCCAGCGAAAGATAATAGTTTAACATGGCTGTATCCTGTGGACGGGTTACAAAACTAAACTGCCTGTTAGCAGGAATTTTTTGTTGTGTATAATCCAATGGGGACATTACCTGGTACAAAGCACCTGCATATTTAGCCTTTTTTGCAGAATCAGCAATGCCGCTCGTGTCGGAAGTTCCACTTAAAAAAGACGCTAAAGATGCCGCTGCATTTTCATATCCCTTTCCGATTTCTTCCAAACTGTACACAGACCAAAATTCAAGATTAGCACTTGCTTGTAAATATTTTCTTACCCTTTCCTTATCTGTTACACCAGCCAGTTCTACTTGTATAATGCCTTTATTTTCATCCAAATTGATGTTAGGCTGCGCAACACCAAATTTGTCGATACGCTTCAATAATATTTTGTAAGTTTCGTTGATGGCGCTTTTACCCATCGTACGGATATCCGACGCCACTTTGTCATCGCTATCTGTAACTTTTATTGATTTGCCTGCGCCTGCAAATTTGGAGGCCAGCGGCGTGCCCGGATTTTGCTGTGCAAAGGCTTTTGCGAACAGGGTAATATAGTCAGAATTAGCAGCAACTTTTTGCGCCGTGGCTGTTTGTATTGCTTTTACCAAAGCAGGGTCTTTAGGGTTGTTGCTGATTGATTTAAGCAACCCTTCCAGGCTTACTTCCATCGTAACACTCATACCACCCTGTAAATCCAAACCAAGGTTCAATTCATTCTCCTTGCATTTCTGGTAACTCGTTCCAACTATAGGATAAATACTTTTTTCCTTGGTGCTGTCAAGGATGCGTCTCATCCTTGTTTTTACCAATGCATTTTTGTCCTCACCTGTTAAATCCGGGTATTGAGATTTTACCAGTTTTTCCGCCTGCGTTTTTATCTTCGCTTCATAATTGCGTACTACTACGGTATAAGATAATTCCCAGATGGAAATTAAAATCAGTGCAATCGCAAAAAACCAGACTAAGCCTTTCAATTTCATAATTGGTTACTTTTAGTAGCTACTTTGTTAATTTTTTAGAAGTTTGCAAAGATAGGGGAAAAAGTGTTTGAAGGATGTTAGTGGTTTATTTTAGATTTTTCGTCAAATTGCACTGAAATTATCCATATGCTTTTAAAAATCCGCAACCTGTTGTCAGCTGGTTTTATTGTGTTTTTACTGTGTTGCTGCCGCCTGTCTGCACAGGTCCCAAAGCCTGTCGGTCTACTGCATCCCGATTCTTTAAAATCCACTGTATTTGCGCCATTTACAGATAGCAGTAAAACAGATAGTGTGCTGGTGCAGCTGTTAAAACAATATCCGGAATATTTTGATACTGTTTTAAAGAATACAAAAAAATGGAATGTGCAGTTCATATACACCCGCATTGATAAAGGCGCTAATGGCATTCCAGCCCTGAAAAATTATTATTTTAATGTTAATCCGGCCAATTATTTCTACCCCGCTTCTACTGTAAAATTGCCTGTCTGTCTGCTGGCGCTCCAACGCCTGAATGAACTGAAACAACAGGGTATTGACAAAAACAGCACGATGATTACTGAGGCAAAAGGGGATGGACAAACGCCTGTGTATAACGATCCTTCCACGCCGGATGGCAAGCCAAGCATTGCCCAATACATCAAAAAAATATTGCTTGTAAGCGATAATGACGCCTTCAACAGGTTATATGAATTTTTGGGCAGAAAATATATCAACGAACAGCTACACCAAAAAGGATACAGGGATATACAAATTTTACACCGGCTGGATATTCCGTTAACGCAGCAACAAAACCGGGCTACAAATCCGGTCAATTTTTTTGGGCCTGATAACCGGATTATTTTTAGTCAACCTCCGCAATATGATTCATCCCTTTATGTAAAAAGATCTGATTCGTTGGGTTTGGGTTATTTGAAAGACGGTGCTTTGATTAACATGCCTATGGATTTTTCTGATAAAAACAGGGTCAGCCTGCAAGACCTGCACAATATTTTATTAAGTGTTGTATTCCCTGAGAAAGTGCCGGCTTCTCAAAGATTTAATATTACCGCTGATGACAGGATTTTTTTGCTAAAGTACATGAGTGAATTACCTACCGAAAGTCAGTATCCGCCATATGCCGCTGACACGGTAACTTATTGGCCAGCCTATTGTAAGTTTTTACTATTTGGTTCCGAAGCAGGAGCAATTCCAAAAAACATCCGCATTTTTAATAAAGTGGGTGATGCATACGGACAGCTTACCGACGTGGCTTATATTGTTGATTTTGATAAAAAGATTGAATTCTTTTTATCAGCCACCATGTATTGCAACAGCGATGGTATTTTGAATGATGATAAGTATGATTATGAAAATACGGGCTTCCCCTTTATGAAACACCTGGGAGAAGTGATATACCAGCTTGAACTAAACCGCCAAAAGAAAATTGAACCTGATCTGTCAAAACTGATCTTTAACTATGATGGTCATTGACAAAGATCTTTCCCTGAGATTGCCAGTTTTTACAAACAAATTCAAAGCGATCATCAATTAAAATATTTCCACAGCAAGGCAGATAATTTGCGTGTAAGCACCCAGGCCTCGTTTGAATCCTGCCAGCTTTGATCTTTATTATTTTTTGTAAAGACGCTGAGGATATAAGGATTTTTACCATTGTTTACATACATGATTTCGCTGCGGCTTTCGTCAACTGCGCCATTTTTATCTGCAATAAAAATGCCCGGCGGCACCTGGCTTATAGCCTGCTCATCCCAATATTGTCTCGATAGCAGGCGCAGCATTTTGTCGCTTGCTGCAGTGTCCAAAATATTTTTTTGAACAATCCGGTTCATAAAATTTTCCATTTCCCGGGGGCTGGTTTGTCCCCATCCATACAGGTTCCTGTTTGCTTCCCTCCCGGACGTTCTGCTGTTTACCCTGGTGGCTTTAAACCCAAGACTGTCCAGTATTTCATTGATTCTGGAACCGCCGCCCGCCAGTGATTGCAGCCAGAGACTTGCGGTGTTATCACTCGTGGTTAGCATCAGCATCATGACTTTGCTTAGCTTAATCTTTTCGCCTTCTTTAAACGATCCCAAAATATCTTCGCCTGCATACAACAATGAATCTCTATACACCAGTTGCTGATGGTATTCCAGTTCATTCTTCCTGATCTTATCCATGATGCCTGTAAGAATGGAAATCTTTACAATACTGGCAGTTGGAAAAACCGTATCCGCATTGATGGTGGCTATGGAATTGTGTTTCAGGTTATGTATGTAAATGCCAATGTCGCCATTAAATCCCTTTACTAAACTTTCTACCTGATGCTGTAATTTTTTATCTGTTTTTTGAGCATGGATCAATGATGGTAGTAACAGTAGTGAGAAGATTATAAAATGTTTCATGCGCTTATTTTATGTTGCCATAGGCCTTGTCCAAAAAGCGATACCTGTCATCATTTACGGCTTTTTCCGGCTTTGACACCGCATCAATTATCATTATATCAGGCGTATTATCGCCGGGTTTTGCTGCCTGCCATACAGGCAATTTTTCTCCATTGGGATTACCGGAAATGATAAAGTTGGCAAAATAATTTTGCATGGTTGCTGATGCCGCCAAATCGCTTTCACTAAAAATAAAATCTGTCATTAGTGGCAGATTGCCCATGCAGTATTCAATTTCACTGGCGTGCGATGCTCCTACCGGTGCTGGCTGCTTTGGAGCATTCGCGTCTTTTTTTACCGTACCTCCGGCAAGGCCCGGCGTTGATTGCTCGTCAGTTAACGGAGGATGAATTTTACTGAACATATAGCGATACACCGCCTGGTTGCTGTTGGCAATTTGTAAGTCGCACCACTTCCACGTACTATAAGCTATAAATCTGTCAGAAGCCAATGCAGTGGCAGAAAGTTCAATTTGCTTTTCAGAATCACCCGGATATAATTTTAATACGGTTTCATAATCATTGGGATATTCCTTTTTTAGCCGGGAGATATAGACTTCTTTAGTAAAAGGAGGGGCACCGTACATAAACGCACCGGCAGGTACTTCAGCCGAATTCCATCCGGCAAGTAAAGGTACCAGGGCCTGTTTTTTCGCGGCAAAAATTTCGGGCACTGTGGCCGTTAAAAAGTAACCGTCAATCACCACCGGAAAACCAAATCGTTTTGATTCCTGGTACATTTCAAACACTTCTTTGGTACTAAGTTTACGCAGCTGGGCCACGGATGTATAACCTGCTTTTTTTGCAAACGCCACTCCTTCTTTTTCAGCTTCAGCTAAAGGAACGGGCGAAAGTGTTGGCTTAATGCCGGCACCACTTTCACCGATTGCACCGGCAAACAAATTCTTTGCAAGCGGCGAAGCCATCTGGTAACTTACAGCAATTGATCCTGCAGATTCTCCTGCAATAGTTACTTTTTTAGGGTTACCTCCGAAAGCGCCTATGTTTTGCTGTACCCATTTCAATGCAGCTGCCTGGTCAAGCAATCCATAATTGCCGGAAGCTTTATAGGGCGCTTCCGCACTCAATTCAGGGTGAGCAAAAAAACCAAAAATATTCAGCCGGTAATTAACCGTAACAACAACAATTCCTTTTTTCGCCATGCTTTCGCCATCGTAGCGTGGCTCAGCACCATCACCTGCTACAAAACCGCCTCCAAAAAAATATACCAGCACCGGCAGGTTAGCGGTATTGTTCTTTGCATTTGTCCATACGTTCAGGTAAAGGCAGTCTTCACTCAGTCCTTCCGAGCGGCTTTTCATATCTCCAAACACAATGCCCTGCACGGCCCTTGGACCAAATTTTTTTGTTTGTTTTACACCCTTCCAGTTTTCCAGCGGCTGCGGAGCTTTCCACCTTAGCTGTCCAATCGGCGGTTTCGCAAAAGGAACACCCAGGTAAAACTGCATGCCGGTTTTTGTATCGTAGTTGCCTTCTATTACACCATTTTGGACGGTAGTTTGAACGGAAAAGTAATTATTGGTTTGCGCAGTAATAATGGTTGAAAGGAACACGAGTATACTGCTTACTAAAATTTTATACATAGATGGCTTTTTAATTATCGTTATGAAGAGAAGGCAATTTAGCCGGTTTATTTAAAACATTAAACATTCTTTTTGTAATTATTTCTCAGCATAACACCTTTACTGTATAATTTTTGGTCAGGCATTTTTTAAATTAAGATTGTAAAGATTGGTGCAAAAGATAGGGATGGCTATTGTTGCCATCCCTATCTTTTCTATTCTTTACTATTTATTTTGTTAACTCTAACACAACTGCTTTATAAGAACCAAGTGTAAAATCTTTCAATGGTGTTTTTGCTTTTGTAAGCACATCCGTCGCCACCGTAAAGCCATTTGTTCTTTCTGCATATTTGGTAAATGAAATTGTTTTATCTGTTTTAGCAGTATTCATTACCACCATTACGGTTTGTTTATCATCATACCTGAAGTAAGTGTACACGCCATCTTCCGGATAGAATTGCATCATTTTTCCAAAGCGGATGGCTGAAGACTTTTTTCTGAAATTAGCCAGTTCAAACACGTGTCTCCATATCTCATGGTCCTGCACGGTTCTGCCACTCAATTCAAATTTATTGAGCACATCACCCGGAAATCCACCCGGAAAATCGAGCCTTACATAACCATCGTTTGGCGATGTAACACCAGTTGTAGCAAGTTCATCACCATAATATATTTCAGGTATTCCCCTGCAGGTAAACAACCAGGACAAAGCTGTTTTATATTTATCCATATTCTCTCCTACCACGGAATAAAAACGCGACATATCATGATTGTCAAGAAAGATCACATTGCGCATTGGATCTTTGTAAACAAAATCCTGCGCCAGCGTGGTGTACAAATTGTTCACACCATCCGACCAGCCGAAATCTTTGGTCATAGCATCCTGTATGCCCCAAAGTGCCTGAAAATCTGTAGCTGCCTGCAGGTTACTTTTAAAAGGAATATTGTAATTGTTTTGTACAAAGTAGCTCTGGTTCGGAACACCGTGCACCCAGGTTTCGCCAAACATAGTTATATGCGGATATTCATCCATCAGGGCTTTATTGCAACGGTTCATAAAGTCGAGATCGTTGTAAGCGTAGGTATCGATGCGCCAGCCGTCTATGCCAAATTCTTCTACGGTCCACAGGGCATGCTGAATTAAAAAGTTGGCAACAAAAGCGTTGCTTTCATTCAGGTCGGGCATTTGTTGTGTAAACCAGCCATCTGCCATCTTCTTTTTTTCTATGGATGCGGCGTAGGGGTCAAATAAGGTTTGATCTTTAAAGTTGGTATTGGTGTACTCCGACCATTGATGCAGCCATTCTTTCATTGGCAAATCCTGTACTGTAAAATGATATAAACCTACATGATTGTATACAGCATCCTGTATAATTTTCATGCCCCTTTCGTGCGCTGAATCTATCAGTTGCTGGTAGGCCTTTTCTCCACCCAGTCGTGGATCAATTTTGTAATGATCAGTAAATGCATAGCCATGTTCCGTTCGGCCGGGCATATCATTTTCTATTACCGGATTCAGCCAAAGCGTGGTCACACCTAGTTGCTGTAAATATTCAAGATGGTTGGTTATTCCCTTTAAATCACCACCATGGCGGTTATACACCGTATCCCTGTTAAGTGACTGATCCCGCATCCCTGCAACACGATCATTTGATGGGTCGCCATTGCTGAAACGGTCTGGCAAAATGAGGTACATAAAATCGGCCGAGGTAACTCCCTGCGCAAAGTCCACGCCCCTTCCCTGTCGTTTGGCCTTTAATTCAAAATCAATTGTAACTGGATTGCTCTCCCTGTTTACTTTAATTTTTACAATTCCTGGTTTCGCAATAGCAGCAATGCTGATATCTAAAAAAACATAATTGGCATTTTCTACCTTGTTTATTTTTTCCAGCTTTATGCCGGGATACACAATGCTGAAACCGCCCTTTGCATTAGCGATACTATCGCCATGAATCATGATTTGTACTTTATTCCATTTCATACCCGTCCACCAATTCGTGGGGTAACATTTGTAGCTACTTTGCTGTGCGGTAGCCATAAAAGCGAAACACACAAAAGCACTCATCACAAAAAACTTTTTCATAGTTGTCATTTTATTTTTATTCTAAGGGTTAAGAGAGCAGCAACGATCATAAGTGCGCCGCCCAATACAAGCGTATAAATGGCATTGCCGTTAAACAAATGCTTTGTAAAAAATCCCAGCAATGTTGCCGCAAGAATTTGAGGTATTACAATAAAGAAATTAAAAATGCCCATGTAAACACCCATCTTATTGGAAGGCAACGCTGCGGTCAACATGGAATAAGGCATGGATAGAATGCTTGACCATGCAAGACCGATGCCAGCCATACTAAGTATCAGCAGGTATTTATCTTTAAAAATAAAAAATGAAATCAGCCCCAGGCCGCCGGCAACCAGGCAGATTAAATGTGTCATTGGCCTGCTGGTTTTCTTGGCCAGTACGGGTAACAAAAAAGCAAAAAAAGCGGAGAAGCCGTTATAAAAACCAAATAAAACACCCACCCAGTTTCCTATTTCGTTATAAGCTTTTGAAGAAGTGTCTGTAGTGTTGGCGATATTTTGAGCCAGTCCTGGTGTGGCATATATCCACATAGCGAATAACGCAAACCAGGTGAAGAACTGTACCACCGCCAGCTGCTTCATGGTGTCGGGCATTTTGTATAAATCATTTACCACTTCTACCAGTCCGTTTTTACTATTATTCGACCAGGAAAAACCAGCTGCCAGTTGTATTAAGCCGAAACTTGCAATACCAAACGTTAATACATAGAGTTCTTTTTCCAACGGCATTTCCACATGCTGTACATTATAGTAATAAAGTAAAAAACTTAAAATGGCGCCTGTTATCAGCCATATAAATCCTTTATTATAAAATGATTTTACTGATGTGGTAATAATAGAATGATCAACCTCCTGTTGTTCTGCCGATTCAAAACTTTTTAATTCGGCAGGGGAATATTCCTTGGTTGTAAATACCGTATAAACTACAGATAAAAAGAAAACAGCCGCACCAATGTAAAATGAAATTTTTACTGAGTTGGGTATTACGCCTGGTGCCGCCTCATTTGCCACACCCATTTTTGTAAGCAGATAAGGTAATACAGACGACACAACGGCTCCAATACCAATAAAAAAACTCTGCATGGCAAAGCCAGCAGTGCGTTGTTCATCTGGCAGCATATCGCCTACAAAAGCACGAAAAGGCTCCATCGAAATATTGATCGACGCATCCAGTAGCCATAACATGATTGCGGCCATCCACAATGCATATACATTCGGAAAAAAGATAAGGGCAAGTGAAGCGAGGATTGCACCAATTAAAAAGAAAGGCCGTCTTCTGCCCCATCGTGGCGACCAGGTTTTATCACTCAGATGACCAATAACAGGCTGCATAATAAGCCCTGTTAAAGGGGCAGCTATCCAAAGAATCGGAATGTCATCTATCTTGGCACCGAGCGATTGGAAAATACGGCTAACGTTGGCGTTTTGCAGCCCAAAGCCAAACTGTATTCCCAAAAAACCTACACTCATATTGATAATCTGAGATAGGCTTAAAATTGGCTTTTTAACGGTGATGACAGGAGACATGAGCAAATCGTTTAAAATATAAAAGTTGTGTAAAAAATACACATTAGTAAAAGTACAATAAAAAACATCCTGCCGTGGCAGGATGTTGTAATGCTTAATTTTTTAAATAACATAACCATCGGGTAAGATGGCGCCTTTTTTAATGACCACAATTCCATCTTTTACCGTGTACAAAGCATGGTCAGCATCCTGCAGGTGGCTGCCACCGTTGATGCGTACATCATTACCTATGCGGCAGTTTTTGTCAACAATGGTATTTTTAATATAACACCTGTCACCTATGCCACACTGCGGAACACCCTTTTCGTGGTTTGCGTCAATTTCTTTAATCGTTTCATAATAATCGTTACCCATAATATAACAACTCACGATGGTAGAACCATGACCGATCCGGCTTCTGACACCTATCACACTGTTTTCAATGCGGCTGGCGTTAATAATAGAACCTTCCGCAATGATTGTTTTCTCTAAAGTAGTACCACTGATTTTTGCCGGTGGCAACATTCTTGCACGGCTGTACACCACCTTCTGGTTATCGAATAAATTAAACGGCGGCAGATCAAGCGTTAATGCCAGGTTGGCTTCAAAGAAAGAATAAATGTTTCCGATATCAGTCCAGTATCCATCATACTGATAACTGATTACTTTATATTTTTCTATTGAAGTAGGAATGATTTCTTTTCCAAAATCGGTGGCATCTTTTTTCTCCACTTCCAGCAACTCAAACAATAATTTTCTGTTGAAAACATAAATACCCATGGAAGCCAGGTAATTTCTTCCCTGTTTTTTCATCTCATCGCCGGTATCACTCACCCATTCCGGCAATAAGGAGGCTTTGGGTTTTTCGATGAAACTGGTTATCACATTCTCGTCATTTGCTTTTAATATACCAAACTCAGGGGCTTCCCTGTCACCCACCGGAATGGTAGCGATCGAAATATCTGCACCACTGGAAGCATGGTGATCTATCATCTCTTCAAAATCCATCTGGTACAACTGGTCACCACTTAATATAAGCACGTATTCAAAATCATACCCGTTGATATGACGCAATGATTGTCTTACAGCATCTGCTGTACCCTGGAACCAGCCTGAGTTATCCGGCGTTTGTTCTGCCGCAAGAATATCTACAAATCCCTTGCTGAACATACTAAACTGGTAGGTATTTTTGATGTGCTTGTTAAGCGAGGCAGAGTTAAACTGGGTAAGTACCAATATGCGGTTGAGGCTGGAATTGATACAGTTTGAAATGGGGATATCTACCAGGCGATACTTGCCTGCAATAGGCACTGCCGGCTTACTGCGGCTTGCTGTAAGGGGGTATAATCTTGATCCTGCTCCTCCTCCTAAAACTATTGAAATAACTGATTTGCTATCCATATATGGCGGGTTAATTGTTTACTGAATTTATTGCAATCCTTTATTAAATATATTAAAATTCGGGAAATTACTTCCCTAAACTACTGTATAAATTAATATACTTCGCTGCACTCGTTTCCCAGCTGTTATCAATCTTCATAATAGTCGTTCGAATTTTATGCAGCCGCTTGGTTTTACCATACAATTCCATTGCCCGGTGAATGGAGTAAGTAATATCCCACACTTTGGCATCATTGAACACAATCCCGTATCCGCCAGGTTCTCCGTAATCGATCACTGTATCCCGCAGTCCGCCTGTATTTCTAACAATCGGTATTGTTCCATACCGCATGGCATACATCTGGTTTAACCCACAGGGCTCCACACGGCTGGGCATCAGTAAAAAATCGGCCCCAGCATACATCAGGTGACTTAACTTTTCGTTGTATCCAATCTTTGAATTGTAATATCCGGCCAGCGAAGTTTTCATGTTTTCCAGTTCCCATTCTACGCCCGGCTCGCCGCTGCCCAGTATCAAAAAATTCATCGTGCCCTGCATATGATATACGGCATCGTTAATAACCTGCGGCAATAAGTCGGCAGCTTTCTCATGTACAAGCCTGCCAATAAAAACAAAGAGCGGCTTTTCTGCGTCCAGGTTAAACTGCTCACATAATAGTTGTTTACTGACCAGCTTACCTTCATCTACATTTTCAACACTAAAGTTATAGTCAATATAAGTATCTACAGCAGGATCCCAAACAGCAGCATCGATGCCATTTAATATGCCGGTGCATTTGCCTTTTTCGTATTCAAATAAACTTTCCAGTCCATTGGCACTGGTACGCATTTCTTCCAGATAACTCTGACTTACGGTAGTAACTTTTAAAGCGCATTTAACGGCGCTTGCCAATGGGTTAATATTATTATTCCAGTCGAGCTTGCCCCATTCCCACGAATTCCATTCCGGCAGATACACTGCCTTATCCCAGCCCATCCAGCCCTGGTATTGCGCATTGTGAATTGTGAGAACAGTGGGAATGGCTGCCAGGTGCTGGTAAGCGTAACAATACTGCATCATAAAAGGAATGAGCCCTGTATGATGATCATGCACGTGTACTGTATCCGGTTTATGATTCCATTTGCTAACCCAGTCGACTACTGCAATCTGAAAAGCGGTAAATCTTTCCGCATCATCATAATAGCCATACACCGCTTCCCGATCGAGCAAACCGTTAATGTCTACGAGATAAAGATCAAAACCAAGTTTATTGGTTCTTTCTTTTATGATGGTATAATTAAACCAGTAAGGCCCCATTCCAAAAGAGCCTTTGTGCGCAATATCAAAATCATTTTCGTACAAAAACTTTGTTCTGTACATGGGCATAACCACTTTAGCGATATGACCAAGCTGGTTTTGGTATTTAGGCAAAGCACCAACCACATCTCCCAACCCGCCTGCTTTTGCTACGGGGTAGCATTCTGCGCTTACATGTAGTATTTCCATACGTTTAAACATTGTCTTAAAAACAAGTCAATTTATGAATGTTTTTTCTTTGAACAATCAATGATAAAAAATAAAAAGCTTAACCGGGTGCTTATTGTTATGTGTCCATAGCATCTCAAAACAACTTATTGTTGAATGCTTTGCAGTTATCCATTTTAATCCTGTCACAATGTGTTTATTTTTTTTCGGGTAAACAAAAAAAATGATAACTTTCGAGATTCTTAATAAAACTTAACGATAAAATTTTATGAGCCAAAAAACCAAATGGTCACAATTCGGAACCCTGGTTACCGTGTTTTTTTTCTGGGGATTTGTAGCAGCAAGCAATGACATTTTAATACCGGTATTTAGAAAGGCCTTTAATTTATCGCAGTTTCAAAGCCAGCTGGTATCTGTAGCATTTTACGTGGCATACACAGTTGGTTCTATTATTTATTATATCGTGTCAAAAGTAATTGGAAGTGACCTGTTGAATAAGATTGGCTACAAAAATGGTATTGCGCTTGGATTAATCATTTCGGCCATTGGGACACTATTATTTTATCCTGCTGCCAATACAGCTTCTTTTACATTAATGCTTACCGGCTTATTTATCGTAGGTCTTGGCTTTTCCCTGCAGCAAATTGCGGCGAATCCGTTGGCGATTATAATGGGAGATCCTAAAACTGGCTCGCAACGTTTAACCATGGCGGGCGGAGTAAATAATTTTGGTACTACAATCGGCCCCTTATTGGTAAGTTTCGCCATTTTTGGAAGTGTTGCTGCGGGTGGTACTACCGCCAGCATTGAAAGTGTAAAAACCCCTTACCTGATTGTGGGGCTTGCATTTTTGTTGGTTGCTTTATTTATCAAATTTTCTTCTGTTCCCAATAAAATAGACTTGGAGCATGTGGCGGAAGAAGAAGCTGTAAGCGCAAATAAATTAGTGCACCGTTCCTCTGCTTTTCAATACCCACAGTTATGGATGGGTATGATCGGCATTTTTGTATATGTAGGTGTAGAGGTTTCAACAGCCAGCAATCTTCCAGCCTACATGGAACAACATTTGGGTGTTGCAACAGACAAAATTGCACCTTATATTTCTCTGTATTGGGCAAGTTTGATGATCGGTCGCTGGACAGGTGCTGTAGGTGCTTTTGATGTAAGTATGGGCATGAAAAAAATCCTCAACTTTTTAATGCCCTACCTTGCTTTTGGAGTTTTTTTAATTGTAAATACAATCGCCCAGCATGATGTAACCCAATTCTTCGTGTACGCCTTTGTGATAGCCGTGATGATTGGCGCAGACATTTTAAGCAAAGGCAATCCTGCCAGAATGTTGTTGCTGTTTGCATGCCTGGGTATAGTTGCCCTCATAATCGGAATGATCACCACAGGTATGGTAAGTGCTTACGCGTTTATTAGTGTAGGTCTTTTTTGCAGCACGTTATGGCCTTGTATATTTACGCTGGCAGTTGCCGGGCTTGGCAAAAACACCGGGCAGGGAAGCAGCTTATTGATAATGATGATTATGGGCGGCGGCCTGATCAGCGCATTGCAGGGCTGGTTGGCAGATAAAACCGGAATTCAATTTAGTTACATTGTTGGCGTTGCATGTTTTGCGTATCTTGCATTCTACGCTGTTAGGGCGAAAGCCGTTTTAAAATCGCAGGGTATTGATTACGATGCGCTGAATGCAGAAGGCGGACATTAATAAAAACAGCAGAAACGCACTTTTATTTTTTGATTTTTAATTTTTAAATTCATTATGCTCAAACCGTACGCAATAGGTATTGATGTTGGTGGTACCACCACAAAATTTGGCATTGTTAACCGCCATGGAGAAATAATAGAACAGGATCGCATCTCCAGCATTGCACATGAAGTGGTGGAAGATTTTATAGACGACTTATGTGAGAAATTGTTACCGATGGTTGAAAGAGCCGGAGGAATTGATCAGTTTGTAGGCATTGGTATGGGTGCTCCAAACGGCAATCTGTATACAGGTACCATTGAGTATGCGCCTAATTTAAGATGGAAAGGGATTATACCAATTGCTGACCTCATGAACAAAAAATTTGGTCTTAAAACAATTCTTACGAATGATGCCAATGCAGCTGCCGTTGGCGAAATGATGTATGGCGTTACCAAAAATATTAAGCACTTTATCACCATCACGCTGGGCACAGGCGTAGGCAGTGGTATTGTAATTGATGGAAAGATTGTAGTGGGCTGGGATGGCTTTGCAGGCGAACTGGGACATACTATTATACGCCCGGGAGGAAGAATGCATAAAAGTACCGGTGCGCATGGAAGCCTGGAAGCATATGCTTCTGCAACCGGGGTTAGGGAAACAGCTATTGAAATGCTGACGGAACACCCGGAAGTAGCCAGTCTTTTACGCAATTATACTATTAACGAACTGACCAGTGAAACAGTTTACGACTGTGCTATGCAGGGCGATGCAATTGCCAACCGGATTTTTGAATTTACAGGCCAAATACTGGGAGAATCGCTGGCCAATTTTATCATGTTCTCTTCACCGGAAGCCATTGTATTGTTCGGCGGTCTCACCAAGGCGGGACCGTTGCTGATCAACCCGACAAGAAAACATATGGAAGCAAACCTGCTGCCTATTTTTCAAAACAAAGTTAAACTGTTGTTCAGCGAATTAAAAGAAGCCGATGCAGCTATACTTGGAGCAAGTGCCCTGGTGTGGGACACCACCCGTAACGAACAGGGTGCTTTTTAAAATACCTGCTTTACTGTTAATAAATTTTCGACAAAAAAGCCAGCGCAATTGCGCTGGCTTTTTTTATGGTCTGTTATCTTTTATTTCTACATGTTCAATTTTAATTACTATTTTTTTCTTCGATCCATTTATTTCTGCCCCACCCTGCTATCACGTGTTTATCGCTATGGTAAGACGAACGCACCAATGGTCCGCTCTCTACATAATCAAAGCCCATCTCATAGCCAATTTCTCTCAACTCTTTAAACTCATCAGGATGTATGAAACGCTGCACCTGCAAATGTTTCTTACTTGGCTGCAGGTATTGGCCAATTGTAATAACGTCTACCTCGCTGTCTCTCAAATCCTGCATGGTTTGCACCACTTCTTCTTTTACTTCGCCAAGCCCCAGCATGATACCGCTTTTGGTACGCATGCCACCCTTTTTCAAAATACGCAGGGTTTCCATACTGCGCCAGTATTTGGCCTGTATACGCACCTGCCGGGTTAACCTTTCTACCGTTTCTATATTGTGAGAAACTACCTCGGGTGCTGCATCTATTATTCGCTGGATGTTTGCTGCTTCGGCCTTAAAATCAGGTATCAGTGTTTCCAGTGTAGTTGAAGGGTTTAGAGCCTTTATTGCCTTGATGGTATTGAACCAGATAATAGAACCACCATCGGCAATTTCATCCCTGTCAACCGATGTAACGACTGCATGTTTTACTTTCATCAGGTTGATGGCTTCCGCCACCCGCTGAGGTTCATCCCAGTCAACAGGTTCTGGCCTGCCGGTAGCCACCGCACAAAAGCCGCAGCTTCTTGTACAAATATTTCCGAGAATCATAAAAGTAGCAGTTCCTTCTCCCCAACACTCACCCATGTTAGGGCAATTACCACTTTCACAAATGGTATGCAATTTATGGGTATCCACCAAACTTCTAACGTGCCGGTAATCTTCTCCAATGGGTAATTTAACCCTTAGCCAGTCAGGCTTTTTTATTTTGGGTTCTGCAGCTTCATTTAACACGGGCAACTCTGTCATTCAATTATTTTATAATTGTAAAAAATTAATTTTTCTGCTAAATACTTCCTATTTTCTTTTACCAAACAATACGGAAACGTATAGGTTCACAAATAAATTCCTGGGTGCCACATTTACAATTTGTGGAATTTTTTTTGCATACAGCTCAGCCGTTATTCCAACTTCGATGGCACTTACTACCTCATTGTAGCGGCCATAGTCGAACCGTAAAGCAGCTTTTGCGTATGCCCCCGGCGTTAATTTTAAATTGCTCCATCCTTTGGTAAAACTTGGTCCTGTTGCCTGCAGGTAATAAAGCATAGAACTTGAACTGAAGATATTGCTGTCTGCGCTTTCGTATCTAATAGACTTACGTTGAACAGGTGAACTGGTTGTATCAAAAATATCGAGATAATAAGGCCTCAATAAACCAAGTGAAGCTCCGCCGCCAAAATTGGCTGTTATACTTACGCCGTTTTTATTGCTTTTATTACCCAGTAATATCTGTTGCTGTACGCCCAATTTTACGGGGTAGAAAAAGTTTATTTTACCAAAAATAAGTGAAGGTCCCGCATACATCTGGTTGGTTTGTTTGTCTTCCTTTGTGTGCTTGCGTTCAGCAATGTCCAGCTGAAACAACAGCGATTTTGTTATGGACTGTGCCCGGCCTATTTCCATAAATCCCCCGTACCCATCATTGGTAAGTTTAAATCCAAAGGCGGTATGTTTTGTATAAGTGATTACACCCTCTTCTTCCTGCCGTATCAATGCATTAATTTTTTGACGATGCTCCTCTTTTTTATCTTTTTTAGTTTGTTGGGCAAGTAAACCAGAGGTAGCTAATACGGACAGAATAACGAAAAATATTTTGCGCATGATAACTTTTTACTTCAGTAAATTTATACAAAAATAGTACAATGACAGCAACGATTCAATATGAAGGTAATTTAAGATGCAACGCCCGCCATTTGCAAAGCAATTCTTTGATAGAAACAGACGCTCCTACAGATAACAGGGGAAAGGGTGAAAGGTTTTCTCCTACTGATTTAGTATGTACCGCATTGGCAACCTGTATGATTACAACAATGGCTATGAAGGCGACCGACATGGGGATTGAATTAAAAAATACCACCCTAAATGTAAAAAAACATATGGCAAGCGATCCAAGGAGAATTGCTAAAATTGATGTGGAACTAAATTTTCCTGCTACTTTACAACTGGAAGAAAAAGAAAAGATTATTTTACAAAGAGTAGGCGATAACTGCCCCGTTATAAAAAGTTTACACCCCGATGTGGTAATTAACGCCAGCTATAACTGGCTGTAACTTTTCAGCAAGCTATTGCCTACAGCGCATTCCAGGCAACGCTTCCGGTTACAGTATTCATTTTTTAACTGGATGAGTGCCTGCGAATCGAAAGCGTTGTTATTTTGTATACCCACCTGCATGTATGCGTTGGTGATATTGTTTTTTTCTGCTGTAATTTGTTCCATCCATTGTAGTGCTTTTTCTTTATACAGCTCTTCCCGGTTATAAACACCATAAGCAAATACAATAGGGATAATAGTGTTTATTAATACATTATTCACCATCTGGTTCCCCAAATGCTTTGTTTTAAAAGTGGAAGGCTCATCAAAAATATAATGATAATGCCAGTAGTCGTTGGCGGTAACATTTAACAAATCTTTTATTTCTTTTAATGATGTGGCTTCCCGGATTACAGAAAATAAATGCAGGCTTTTGTTAATGAGCATTGCCAGTTGAGCCAGCCTGATGGATGGAAAATTTGCAGGCCGCATTCTTAAAAAATATAAAGCAGCTTGTACCCGTTGCAGCTTATATTTGTTTTTATAAAACCCGTATTCTTTCTGCAGCATGGATGGATATGTTTCGTTGAAATCACCATCTAATAAACCTGCCTGCCCAAACAATAACGCTTCCAATTGGTGAATCTGGTTTTTATGCTTTGCCAACAATACAACCGGCAGCGACCGGGCAATTTTTTCAAAGGCTTCGCTGTTGACTTTTATGCCAAAATTGTAAGCCAGCAACCACCAGAATGTTTCTTCCCAATGGTTGTTATTTTCTTTAAGGTAATCAAAAATAATGGTTGATTTATTTTGCAGCCGTTCTGCAAGTAAACGATCAGTCCAGCTTTTCCATGCCAGTTCATTTACCTGGTGAATGTTTTTTTCACAGGCGATAAATGTTGCTGCATTCATCCATTCGTCATAGCGGTTCAATAAAATTTTGGATACCCTGTTTTGAAGTTCAAGAACAGGAAAACTGGCTTCAACATTACCATCATCCTGCCATACTACATGCAGGATAACATTGTTATAATTTTTGTCTTTGCTATGCTGATGGCTTGTCCAGTCTGTTGATTTCAGATGCAGTTCAACATTGCCGGCCCAGGTTGTGTCGCCTACTTTTATGTTGGCATTCAGAAAATCGGGACCTTGATTGGTGTTTAGTGCGCCAGGCGAATTGATCCGCAAGTTTTCATTTTCTGTGGTTGTTAGCAACGCGGCATTAAAATGTTGAAACTGCCAGATATATTGCAGCAATTTTTCCGTCATGACAATGATTTTAAAAATGAGCAGGATCAGAATTTCTATCAAGCTACAAAATCAAAGTCAACATTGCAATAGCGCCTGCACTACCCTGCTTACCGGCAGTCCCATAACGTTGTAAAAATCACCGTTAATTGACTTTATGCCGGTAACACCAATCCATTCCTGTATTGCATACGCACCGGCTTTATCATACGGCTTATATTTATCAACATAAAATTCAATTTGCTCAATACTCAAGTTGTGAAACTCAACTTCAGTGATGTCTGCAAAAGCAATCTCTTTACCTTCCTTTAATATAACAACACCAGTAATTACGGCATGCTTTTGCCCGGAAAGTTTTTCTAAAATCTGGATCGCATCTTCCCTGCAGGCGGGTTTCCCAATGATTTCATCCTTTAATACCACAATGGTATCTGCAGCAAGTATTGGTAAAACAGGGTGATGCAGCTGTTCAACAGCGAGCGCTTTGTTTCTTGCAATGTGAATGGCAATTTCGTCAGGGGGTAAATGAGCAGGATATGATTCGTCTGTGGCCTGGATTATGATATCAAAGGGAACTTCTGCCCATTCAAGCAGCTGCTTGCGGCGGGGCGATTGAGATGCCAGAATAATTTTTTTTACTGAAGATCCGGATTGAGATCCTTGTGACAAAGAAAGACTCATTCTAACGATTATTTTGAATTTAAAAGGCCAAGGGGCTTAATGGTCAAATATACCATCTGAAAAAAAGTATCGACAAAATACCGGTAAGCATTATAATTTTTATAAAGCTGCTTAACTGATGGTATTGTGCAGTATTCTGAGCAACATACAATTTACGTAAAATCCAAATCAATGGTAATAGCACTAATAAAAAACAGTAGACAGCAGTCACCCACCATCGCTGCTGAAATGCATAAAATTGTAAAATCAGTAAAGCGCCTATCAACACTGCCAGCCAAACCCCGGCAAATACCTTTGATGCTGGTACGCCCCATGCAATAGGCATAGTATTACAACGATATTTTGCATCACCTTCCATATCCTCGATATCTTTTACAACTTCTCTAACCAGGGAAATAATAAAGGCAAAGCCTGCGTACAATACAGCGTATTTAAATATGCGATTTGTGGCTGCAAAAAAATTAGCGTCAGGTGCCGAAAAAAGGTGAAACGTATCGCCGATGGCAAAATACAATACCAGCACCGTCCACGCTGTCAGCATCGAAATAATGACATTGCCAGTTAATAATTGCTTTTTAAAGGTGGTAGAATAAAACCACAATAGCAATGTACAAATCACATTTGCAATGATGATTATAAAACTTGTTTGATAAGAAACATAAAGGCTGATAATTAATCCAACGGTAGTGATTGTCCAGTGCCAGAAAATGGCCCATCGGCGTTTAATAATTTTTTCGATCACCATTTTTTCCGGCTTGTTTACCTGGTCTATATTGATATCAAAATAGTCATTGATAATGTAGCCGGCTGCTGCGATTAAAATGGAAGCGGTCATCAATAAAAAAAAGAGTGGCTGGGTAAGATGAAAGCTAACCTCGAAACGGGCAGCAATCGGGATTATAATACAGTAATAAAAAAGTAATTGGGTCAATGCAATAAAAAAAAGATTCGGCCAGCGGATCAAACGAAAAAAGGCGAATAATAATTTCATGTTGTATTGCTGTTATTAAATTAAGTACAACAACTAAACGATGAAATACTTAATAATTTATTTTGAAGCGATGCCGGTTTCCAGGTCCCAGTGGTCGTTTAATTTCAGTACTTTTTCGATTACATCCCTTCCGCAGCCATCTCCACCATTAAGAGGAGAAATGTAGCGGGCTATTTGCTTGATCTCATTAACTGCATCTGCAGGGCAACAGGGTAAACCAACCAATTGCATGACCCGGTAATCAGGAATATCGTCGCCCATAAATAAAACCTCCTCCCATTTCAACTGATGTTGCTGCACATACTCAGTCAGTATTTCCTTTTTATCGTGTACTCCGAGAAAAATATCTTTAATACCAAGCCCTTCAAAACGTTGCTTTACAGCCCTCGATTGTCCCCCGGAAATGATGAGTACACGGTATCCCTTTTTGATCGCAAGCTGTAAGCCAAAACCATCTTTTATATTCGTCGTTCTGACAGTTTCATTTTCAAAAAGCAGTAAGATGCCAGATGAGAGTACACCGTCTACATCAAATACAAAAGTTTTTATTGGCTTAAAAAGTGCTAGAATATTCATTGCAGTGAAAAATACTTTGGGGGCGGGAAGGCCGCATTCAAAAATAAGGGGCGCTCTATTTTTTTTGATTATCCCGCCATTCGTACACCCAGCTGCTTTGTATCATCTCCAGGTGTCCCTCATTGCTTTGTTCGGGCGTGCCGGCAAAATTAGGTATCTCCAGTACCCATTTGTGCAAGTCCGTAAAACGTATGCGGTATATTCTACCTTCGTTAAATTCGTCACCAAAACGTTCATGCAGTTTCATTGCAATATCTTCATAATCGTTCCAGTGTATAGGAGGTTCAAACGTCATTATAGTAATTTGAAAAATTGAAAATTCAACAATTTGAAAATAAAAGCACCATGCAATAGATAAACATCGCTTTCATTTCAAATTAAATCATTGTGTAATTGAGTTATTAATATTTATTCTCCCAAAAACTGTGTCTGGTCAGGCAGGGTCACCACAATGTTTCCATCACCTTCCTGCAAAACACATTGACAGCTTAACCTGGAGTTGATACGCGGGCTAACCGCCCTGTCAATAAAATCCTCCTCCCTGTCGCTTAACTCTTCCAGAAATTCATCTCCCTGGTCTACATACACATGACAGGTACTGCAAGCGCAAACACCACCACAATTATGATGAAGATTGATATCATTTTTTAAAGCCACTTCTAAAAGAGACTGTCCCTCTTCCACTCCTGAAAAAGTTATTGGTTCAAGACCCTTTTGTTGAAAATTATAAGTTATTGTATACATATTGCAAAGTTCGGGATGCAAACCTACTGTACAATTACCAATTTAGGAAAACTTATAACTGAAAGCACTGTCTTTCAATAAAAACGATCAGGATGCAGGCAGTGCCCACATAACAGGTCTGGCGTTTATTTTGCAGTATAAAGGGCAGGCAATTACATATCGTTACCACACTTTAAAATATTTGTATAACAAAAAGCATTTCACTATTTTTCACTTCTTAAAAACAACAAGCCTGTATGAATTATCAAAAAATAATGGTTTCAATATTTCTTTCTCTGTCATTATTAATGGTGGTGAGTGCCTGCAATAACTCCGCAGACAGTAAAAAAAATCAACAGGCAAAAAAAGATACGGTGATAAAAACGGCTATTAAAAGAGAAGAACCTGCTGCAGTTAAAAAAGCCCCCGTAATTAATATAATGGATACCCTTTCTATAAAACAAACCGTTCTTTGCATTAAAGACAGTGCGGCTACCAGCGGCCGGATTGCGCTTAAGCTTGGACAGATTTATGGCGTAAAGCTGCCTGCAATTATTAAAAAAGAAAAATTGAAAGTTACAGGCCCGCCAATGGCCTGGTATAAAACCTCTAAAGCACCTTTCTTTTTCGAAGCAGGTTTACCGGTGGACAGAAAGCCAGCCAAACTGCCTCCAAATGCGATTATTAAACAAATAGGCCAGGACAGCGTAATAGTTGCTCATTTTTATGGTCCCTATGACCTGACAGATCAGGCTTACACCGCTTTGCAGGACTGGATGAAAGATCATAAGAAAAAATCCATACTGCCTCCTTATGAAGTATATGTTGATGACCCGGTGGACAAAAATGGCAAGCTAAAAGATCCCTACAAGGTTCAGACCGATATTATTTTTACCTGGCGGTGATGCTGGTGTTATTTTGTTTAAAATGCAGCGTTGATTAATGGTAAGGAACTTATGCCAGCTACTTTTGATTAACTATGGTTATTTACAGTGGCATCAGTTGTTCATAATACTGTCTGTAATTTTCAGGTATATATTATGTATAGCCGGATAACGGGCAAGCAGGTTCAGGTGCTTTTGCAGAGTCTTGATGTCCTTTCTTACGGCCGGTCCTGTTCTCATTTCATGCGGGGGATAGTGGCGCAGGCGCAAAGCCGTTTCTTCTATTAATGGTAACAGCAATTTAAAATCAGCTCCTTCTTTATCGCAATAATCAGCCGCCAATGCGTAGAGGTGATTGGTAAAATTACTTACCAGTACCGCCGCCACATGCAGCTTAAGCCGCTGGTCGTCATTGGCAGGCGTTACCTTCGATGAAATGGTAACCGCAAACTGCCGGATTGTTTGCAAAGCGGCGTCCGTATTACCGTCTATAAGCAGTGGAATATCCTGTTGCAATTCCATATTTTGCTTGCGCAGGCTTTGCAGCGGGTACAACACACCATAGTTATTGGTGATATTTTTCAGCGCTTCTTTTGATACGGAACCTGCGGTATGTACCACCAGTTTATCGCCTAAGTGATAACGCTCGTCCAGCTGGCTCATAGCCGTATCGGTAACTGCTATAAGATATAAGTCTGCTGATTGGTCAATTATACCACTGTTATCTGTAAATGCGCAGTTTAATTCGTTCGCTAGAATGGCAGCATTATCGGCGGCCCGGCTAACAACCTGCACAATCGTATGGCCGTTGTCCCTGATTAGTCGTCCTAAAACGGTAGCCACGTTACCGGCTCCAACAATTACTACCTTCATGTTATTATCTTTGTAGCGATGAAATTAAAGGAAAAATTAGCAATTAGTTACATACGAACAAAATTTAAAGTGCTGTCGCATATTTCTAAAAGAAAAACTGCTGAGCAAGCTTTCGAATTATTTTGTACGCCTTTGATAAAATCGCCAGTTAAAAACAGAACTGTGTTTAACTGGGCCGACCGCATTCATTTTACCCTGAACGGTTTAAAAGTAAACGGTTACCAATGGAATAAAGATGTTTCACACAAAATTTTGGTACTGCATGGATTCGGCTCAACCGCAAGTAATTTTCATGTATATATAGAAGCCATGATTGAAAAGGGATACCAGGTGCTGGCATTTGACGCACCTGCGCATGGCAATAGTGAAGGCCGCATCATCAATGCAAAAGAGTATAGCCAGATGATTGAGAAAGTGATTGAATTGTACGGGCCTGTGAATGGTTTCATTGCCCATTCATTTGGCGGCATTGCGCTTAGCCTTGCCTTAGAAAAGATGCCGCATGATGAAAATACCCGCATTGTATTTATTGCTCCAGCTACTGAAACAACAACCGCCATTGACAGCGCATTTAAATTATTACAAATAGATGACAAAGTAATCAGGGCGGAATTTGACCAGATCATTTTTGAAAAAGGCGGGTATCCTGTTAAGTGGTATTCCATCAAAAGAGCCATGAAAAATATAACAGCAAATGTTTTGTGGATTCATGATGAAGATGATGATATCACGCCGCTTTCAGATGCATTAAAAGTAAAAGAAGCTGGTTTCAAAAACATTGAATTTATAATCACAAAAGGGTTGGGACACCGCAACATTTACCGCAATAAATTGGTTCAGAAAAAAGTTGCCGATTTTCTTTAAGTCTTTTTTTAACGGTATGCTCAGCAAGAAAAATTTTGGTTTTTCAATTTTGAACTAATATTGCAGTTCAATTTGTTTCGTATTGCATAGCGTGTATGGCGAAATGATTCACTTAAAAGAAGTGCGTTTTTCTTTAGCCAACAGTTGCGCAGGCTATTGCGACCAGGAAGTTCAGTACCTGAATTTATAGTTGCAGGAAGGCTTAACGACATAAGTTGGAAAAAATATAATTCATTCATTTCGCTGCATGCCCAGGTATTGCAGCTGGATAAATAAAACCCATCTACCCATGCTTTTTATAAAGCAGCGGGCAAAAAAATAATTATGGCGAAGAATCTGTTAATAGTGGAGTCCCCTGCGAAAGCAAAAACCATCGAAGCAATTTTAGGAAAAGATTTTCAGGTAAAAAGTTGTTTTGGACATATCCGGGATCTTGAAAAAAATGATATGGGCATTGAGGTGAACAACAATTTCAAACCCAAATATATTGTACCGGCCGATAAGGAAAAGGTGGTGAAGGAATTAAAAAGTCTTGCAAAAAGTAGCGGAGAAGTATGGCTGGCATCGGATGAGGACCGCGAGGGAGAAAGCATCAGCTGGCACCTTGCGGAAGTATTACACCTGGATCCAAAAACTACCAAGCGCATCGTTTTTCATGAGATCACCAAACCCGCCATTGAAAAAGCCGTAAAAAATCCGCGTTTAATTAACATGGATTTGGTGGATGCACAACAGGCAAGAAGGGTTGTAGACAGGCTGGTAGGTTTTGAATTAAGCCCCGTATTATGGAGAAAGATAGGGATGAGCGGTGGCCTAAGTGCCGGCCGTGTTCAAAGCGTGGCGGTTAAATTAATTGCCGAAAAAGAAAGGGAGATCAACCAGTTTGCCGCCGTGGGAAGTTTTAAAATTGAAGCTTTTTTGGCCGCTACCGATCTTAATAATAAAACGGTTTCTTTTAAAGCAGAAGGTGGAAAATATGCCGCGGAAGAAGCCGCTGAAAAATTTTTACAAAGCTGCATCGGTGCTAAATATACCGTAAAGGATATCCAGGTTCGCCCTGGCAAACGAACGCCTGCAGCACCTTTCACTACAAGTACCTTACAACAGGAAGCCAGCAGAAAATTGGGCTACGGTGTTTCCAAAACTATGTTGCTTGCACAAAGATTGTACGAAAGTGGAAAGATAACCTACATGCGTACTGACAGTGTTAACCTTGGTGAAACCGCCATGGATGCTATCAAAACAGAGATCGCCAAAAGTTATGGCGATAAATATTTGCAGATACGTCGTTACAAAAATAAAAATGAAAGTGCTCAGGAAGCGCATGAAGCCATTCGCCCCACTTACATGGAAAACCATACGGTCAATGATCCTGAATTAAACCGGTTGTACGAACTAATCTGGAAACGCACCATTGCCAGCCAGATGAGCGATGCAGAACTTGAAAAGACAACCGCCAAAATAAACATCAGCACCAATAATGAAGAACTAACTGCAACCGGCGAAGTGTTGAAATTTGATGGATTTTTAAAAGTATACATGGAAGGCACCGATGACGACGAAGAAGACGGCAATGAAAAGGAAGGAGAAAGCCGCCTGCCAAATTTAACGGTGGGCCAGCAGCTGGTTTTCAACCAAATGACGGCCACAGAAAGATTCACCAAACATGCAGCAAGGTATACAGAAGCTTCACTGGTAAAAAAGATGGAAGAGCTGGGCATCGGGCGCCCGAGTACCTACGCTCCTACTATTTCCACCATCATTAAAAGAACTTATGTAGAGAAGAAAGATAAGGAAGGGATAAAAAGAAATTTCAGGATCCTAAGGCTGAAAAATGATACCATCGAAAAATTAATAGAGCAGGAAAATACAGGCGCAGAAAAATCTAAATTATTTCCGACCGATTTGGGTTTGGTAGTAACGGATTTTTTAAACCAGCATTTTACCAAAGTGATGGACTATTCCTTTACTGCTAATATTGAAAAAGAGTTTGATGAAATTGCGGACGGCAAGATGCAATGGAGCAAGATGGTATCCGATTTTTATACTCCTTTTCACACAGGTGTAGCACATACGCTGGAAACTGCAGAACGAGCTGTGGGCGAGAGAATGTTGGGTGTTGCTGAAGACGGTAAACCCATCATTGCACGCATGGGCCGTTATGGTCCGATGGTACAAATCGGCAGCCAGGGCGATGAAGAAAAACCACGTTTTGCAAAATTAAAAGCAGGTCAGAGTATTGAAACCATCACACTGGAAGAAGCACAGGAACTGTTTAAACTACCCCTCAGCCTGGGTGAATACGAAAATGCGGAAGTAAGTGTAAACATTGGCCGCTTCGGCCCTTATGTAAAATTTGGGGAGCAATTTGTTTCTATTCCAAAAGGGGAAGATTTGTGGTCAGTTACGCTCGACCGTGCCATTGAAATTATCAATGCCAAACAAAAAGAAGATGCGCCTATTGGCTTCTATGATGAAAAGCCGATCACCAAAGGCAAAGGCCGTTTTGGTCCTTTCATTAAATGGAACGATTTGTTCATCAACATTCCACGGGCATATAATTTTGACATGCTGACTCAACAGGACTGCAATGAGCTGATTGAGAAAAAAATGGAAAAAGAAGCCAACCGTTTTATCAGGCAATGGCCGGAAGAAAAAATTGCTATTGAGAACGGGCGGTGGGGCGCTTTTATCCGTTTTGGCAAAAAAATGCTGAAGTTGGGTCTAAATAAAAACAATGCAAAATATACGTCTGAAGAGCTGGCCACTATTGAGCTGGATGATGTAAAGAAAATGATTGTAGCACAGGATCCGAAAGCGTTTGATAAAAAGACAGCAGCGAAAAAGAAAGCAGCACCGAAGAAGGCGGCAACAAAGAAAGCAGCGCCAAAGAAATAAAATACATGCCTGATTTTTTGATTTCTGATTGGCTGATTTTTTTCGTTTAGGGAGCATTGCCGGATGACCGCCGCTGATAAGCTGCAGTTAAAACCTATATCTGATTTCCTGGTTTATTAATTTCTAAACTGGTTATTTTTCAATAGATTTTTTGTTTTATCTATGCAATATACTGGGTAAAAAATCATAGCATTTATTTTCTCAAACTTTATTAATTGTTAGTTTATTCTCTTCAAAAGGGTGATTAACATCAACCCGCTTATCATCAAAATCAGACAAATCAGAAATCACACACTATACAACAACTGCAAGTCATTTAGCTCCCAAAAATCAGTCATCAAAAAATCAGACATCAGACATTCCCTGGTGCAACATATCAACTGCTGTGGAAAAATTTAACTTCTTTATTCACTGGCATTTAACGAATTTCAATATCAAATAAAATACCTTGGTAGAAAACAAAGAAATATCAGCACTCTTTCATTTGATAGACGATCCCGACACCGAAGTGTACAGCCAGGTGAGCGACAAAATAATTTCTTTTGGAAAAGCAATTATACCCAACCTGGAACATTTATGGGAAAATACAGTGAGTGAACCGATACAGGAACGCATTGAATCACTTATACATAAATTACACTTTCGCGATCTTACCAACGACTTTATAAACTGGAAGGATGGGAGCTGCGAATTATTGCAGGGTGCCCTGCTGACAGCACAATACCATTACCCTGAAATGCAGTCCCTGCAAGCCTTACAGGAAATTGAGAAAATGCGTCGCAATGTTTGGCTGGAACTGAATAACTACCTTACGCCACTTGAGCAGGTGAATGTACTCACGAGTATTTTATATAATTATTACAAACACAAAGGGGTTGAAATTGCCTATAATCAGCCGGAAGATTTTCTTATCAATAAAACCCTTGAAACAAAAAAAGGCAATGCCATCAGCAATGGCATTATTTACCTGGTGTTATGCGAATTGCTGGATATACCGGTGAGGGCAATCAATATTCCGCGGCAATTTATCCTGGCCTATTTTGATCAGCAGTATGAATTTATGAATCCCGTTTCGCATGCATCACAAAAAATAATTTTTTATATTGATCCCCTGAATGGACAAATTTATTCTCATAAAGACGTGGAGAATTATTTTAAACGCATAAGTGTACCGCCTACCACATCTTACTTTAAACAAAGAGACAATAAAAACATCATCCGTTTTTTACTGGAAGAGTTAAGCAAATGTTTTGATGACGAACGCAACAGGTATAAAATGGAAGAGTTGTTGCAATTGGTGAATTTATTAGAAAATTAATTTGCCCTTAATCTTTACAATCAGGTGTCGAGCGGAAGCTGGTAAAAAAAATCCGTTTGTTTTATCCAGCCATTTTTTTCATAAACAGATTGTGCAGTAAAATTATCTGCAGCCGTTTCAAGCAGCAGCCATTTGGCATTGCTTTGTATACCGAACAATTTTGCCTGGTTAAGTAAAGCGGCGGCAACGCCCTGTTGACGGGCATTTCCGGCCACGTACAAATCATTCAACAGCCAGGTAGCTCTTAAAGAAACAGACGAAAAGATAGGATAGAGTTGTATAAAGCCCACGGCTTCACTATTCATGAAAGCTATAAAAATAACGGATTCATTTTTTGATAACCGTTCCGATAGAAAATTGGCAGCAGCCGTAATATCAGTTGCCTGTTCATAGAAAACCCGGTAGGCATCAAACAGCGGAGTTATTATTTCAACATCGGCCAGGCTTGCTTTTTTTATTGTTGGTATCATATAAAATCATTTCAGGTATCAATATTACAAAATACATTTGCCTCAAAAAAATACAATGATCACCTGGGATGATTTTGAAAAAATAGATATGCGTACGGGAACTATTATTGCTGTAGCCGATTTTCCAAATGCAAGAAAACCTGCCTACCAGCTAACGATTGACTTTGGAGAATTTGGGATAAAAAAGTCATCGGCTCAAATTACCAATCTGTACACAAAGGAAGTTTTGCAAGGGCAACAGGTAATAGCTGTGATCAATTTTTCGCCGAAACAAATAGGCAATTTTTTCAGCGAATGCCTTGTGCTGGGCGTATACAATCAGCAGGGAGCAGTAGTATTGTTACAGCCTTCATTACCGGTTACAAACGGCTGCCGCATTGGTTAAACCTCGCAAAAACGTTCTAAAAAAATACTTACTTTTTTAAAGTTGCTTTTATTTAAAGTAAAATAATGATTGCGACCATCTTTGCGGCAGGCCACCAGTTCACTATCTGCCAGCAACTTGATATGGTGAGAACAAGTGGGCTGTGAAAGCCCGGTCAGTTGCTGTACATCACCACAACACATCTCACCTTTGCGGGATATTTCCTGCAGGATAGATAGCCGGCAGGGATCGGCAATTGCATTCATAGCTTTTTCTATAAATCTGGTTTCAGCTTTTACGGTACTCATATTTTCTTAATCATTTCCTTGTCAAAGAAATCGTATTTTTTTCTTTGGCAATATTAATTCATTTAAATTTATCAATATATTTTTATGACGAAAATCAGTGCGTATTATGATTCTCCGGTTGGAACAATTTTAATTGAGGCCATGGATGATGCAATTACTGCACTTCTTTTTAAAGATGAAAAGAAAATCCAACCATTTGCAAACAGCAATACCTCTAATGATGAACTGATACATAAATGTATCCTTCAATTGAACGAATATTTTGAAGGAACACGGAGACAATTTGATTTGCCATTTCAGCAAAACGGAACTTCTTTTCAACAAAAAATATGGTTGGCACTAACTCAAATTCCGTACGGCCAAACCATCAGTTATATGGAATTATCCAAACGCACAGGCGATGTAAAAGCAATCCGTGCAGTAGGCACGACCAATGGTAAAAATCAATTGAGTATTGTTGTTCCCTGTCACCGTGTTATCGGCAGTAACGGCACTTTAACTGGGTATGGTGGCGGATTGTGGCGCAAGCGCTGGTTGCTGGAACATGAAGCAAAAATTGCGCATGGCGTGAAAACGCTCTTTTAATAAAAACGATACTACTCCATATTGATGGCCGAAAAACTAAGCGGCAATAACTGCTGCGCCTTTTCTACGATATACACTTCGCCCTGCATGCCGCTTAAAATTAAACGAATAGATTGGTGTGTACGTTCTTCGTATTCTGTAAGACTTTGCCTGCAGATACCACAGGGCGATATAGGTGTGCTGCTATCACCATTTATATTATGATAGGTGATGGCCATTGTAGTAATACCCATCCCTGTAAATTGTGATGCCACTGCAGAAAGCAAAACTCTTTCAGCGCATATACCGACAGGATAAGAAGCATTTTCCTGGTTGGTACCGGTAACGATGGTGCCATCTGTAAGCAATGCAGCCGCTCCTACATTAAAATTGGAATAGGGCGCATAAGCTTGTGTTGTAACTGCTCTTGCTTTTGCCAGCAATGCAGCATCACTCCTGTTGAGTTCTTCTGCCGAATTATAAATTTCCACTGCCAGTGGAATGATTTTTTTTACCATTGAGGTCTTTTTATTGTGTCGTTACAAATAAGATAACCGATAAAAAATCCTCCATGCGTTGCTGCAGGGAGGATGATTTTTGAAATTACAGATTAATTATTATCAACTGTTAAATTATTTTATCCATTTGAACAGACGGTTCCATCTTGGACCATGCTCCCAGCTAAACCAGATTAACGAAGCTTTGCCCACCACATGATCTTCCGGTACAAATCCCCAGTAGCGGCTATCCAGTGAGTTGTGACGGTTATCCCCCATCAGCCAGTAATAATTCATTTTAAAAGTATAGCTGGTTGCTTCTTTTCCGTTTACTAAAAATTTACCGTCTTTACTTTCAAGTGTATTTCCTTCGTACGTGCGGATACATCTTTCGTAGCGAATGTAATTGTCCGGCGTTAGTTCAATGGTAGCTCCTTTTTTTGGAATATATAATGGGCCATAATTGTCCGCACTCCATTGTTTGGTAGTATCGTAGTAGGGAAATAATTTATTTTCCACCGGGTACATAAAATCAGTAATGGTATAACCGGCAGGAATATTCAAATGTCTTTTTTCTTCGTTGGTAATATTTACCAGGAAAGTATTGGCGCCGATTTGTTGTACATCTCTTTGTTCAAACCGGATGTGTATGCCCATCGGTATAAGTACCTCTTCGGCCGTCTCTTTGTTATCCAGCGATGGCGAATTAGGCGGGGTTGTTACCTTGTAGAAACGCTGCGACTGCGGAAAATATTCCTGCGGTTTTCCGTTTACCATCAATGCGCCGTTAACCACCTGTATTGTATCGCCGGCTATGCCAACACAACGTTTTATAAAATTTTCTCTCTTATCCACCGGCCTTGTGATAATCATATCACCGTATTTATTCCATACGCTTTCTCTTGCCTTTTGTTCTGTCAGATGCCCCTGGTTCATTTCGTCCCGTATCTCCTGGTAATAGGTGACCTGCGAGCCAAACTGCTGCTGACCATCTACCATTGGATCGTTGATAAGTGTATCGTTCACCGGAAAATTAAATACCACTGCATCATTACGCTGTACCGGGCTGGCAAACCAGCGGGTGTAAGGAATATGAATCCACTCCACATAACTCTTTGCTTCTCCAAAAGGCAATGTATGATGTACAAAAGGCATGGCCAGCGGCGTATTGGGAATCCGGGGCCCGTAAGTCCATTTACTTACAAATAAAAAATCGCTTACCAGCAGTGTTTTTTCTTCCGAAGGTGTAGGAATTGTATAAGCTTCAAAAACAAATGTTCGGATGATAGTTGCCGCGACTACTGCAAACGCTGCCGCATCAATCCATTCACGTGCAGCAGATTTTTTATAATTGTTTACAACCAGTTCGCCCGCATATTTTTCATTTTTACTAAAACCGAGATAGGGAAAATAAATGAAAGGAAGTAGTACAGCAGCACCGTGCTGCCAAAAGCCGAAACGGCCGAAATGTTCAACAAATTTAATGGTGAGCCAGATAGTGATAAACTGACCGGCAATAGGAATGAACTGTAAAAAAAACCACACTTTGTGCAGTTTCATTTTTTGTACCATACACCAGGTATTGTAAAAAGGAACCAGTGCTTTCCAGGGTTCAATACCCGCCTTCTTAAACATGCCATATAAACCAATATGCCACCCAAGGGCGGCAACAATAAAAATAATCCAGCCAATACTCATAAGTAAAATTTTATCAGGGCCAAAAATACCATAATTAAACTTGCATTACAGGTTTATATAAAAAATGTTTTCAAATGTTTAACAGCCAAAATAAGCACATTAATAAACAATATCTCATTGCAGGTTGCACCTGAATTGTATTACCTGGCGAAAAAATTACAGTGTTAAATAACTTCATTTATGGCTGTACTTATCTCAGCCGCCTTATTCATGATCATAAAATGGCCCCCACCTTTTACTACATGGGTGGGAGATACATATTTAATAGGAAACATTTTATCATTGTCGCCGTGAATGTGAAACAGTGAGGACGGTTGCCACGTATTTTGCCAGTGCAATACTTCATTAATGGCCCAATCCGTGTATTGCTGCGGTGCATTTTTACGGTACGAGCGGGCCATCTCTTTTTCGTCTTTTCCTTCTGCGCCTAAAAAAATATTTTGAATCGGCTCCATGATTTTAAAAGAACGCATGGGAAATATCCTGTTTAAACGAAGCTGGCCCGAACGTCTTAACCAGGCAGGTAATTCGCCGGATGATTTAATACTGGAAATTAAAATTACTTTTTCTGCATTCACTATTTTAGCAATTTCAATGCTCATCATGCCGCCGAACGAAAGTCCCATCAATAGAGGGCTTTCTTCTTTAATGCCAGTACTCATTCTGGCAGCATAGTGACCAATAGTTTCATTGGCTCCGGGCATCAACCATGGCAATGGAACTATCAAATGATCCTTTATCTGCAGGCGGCCAAAAGCTCTTTCATCTGCGCCAAGGCCACTGATGCAATAAATTTTTTTCATCGGACATTATTTTTTGGGTAAAACATAATTGCTGACATCATCCGCCGCAATATTTTTACCAGACAAAATAATGAGACGTTCAACCACATTTCTCAATTCCCGTATGTTACCGGTCCAGTTGTAATTGGTCAACATTTCCAGCGCATTTTTTTCTATACTTTTCTTCGGCTGACCGTATTCATCAGCAATTTTTTCAAGATAATATTCTACCAAATCCGGTACGTCTTCCCGGCGCTCGTTCAGGGATGGCACGTGTACAATAATTACACCCAGCCTGTGATACAAATCGAGCCGGAAGTTTTTTTCCTCTACCTCTTTCAGCAGGTCTTTGTTGGTGGCAGCAATTACCCTTACATCTACATTGATATCTTTATCTGCCCCTACCCTGGTGATCTTTCCTTCCTGTAATGCCCGCAACACTTTAGCCTGGGCGCCTAAGCTCATATCACCAATTTCATCTAAAAATAATGTGCCACCGTTCGCTTGTTCAAACTTACCAATGCGTTGTTTAATGGCTGATGTAAACGACCCTTTTTCATGGCCGAATAGTTCACTTTCAATCAGTTCACCGGGAATGGCAGCACAGTTCACCTCCACCATAGGACCTGTGCTGCGGTTGCTCTTTTCATGTATCCATCTTGCAACCAATTCCTTTCCTACCCCGTTTTCGCCCGTCACCAATACCCTGGCTTCTGTGGGAGCTACTTTTTCTATTGTGTCTTTTATTACCTGGATGCCAGGACCATTGCCAATCATCTCCTGTACCCTGGCCACCTTGCGTTTCAAGACTTTTGTTTCTGTAACCAAGGTTTGTTTATCCAATGCATTGCGTAAAGTAATCAGCAGGCGGTTTAAATCCGGTGGCTTACTGATGTAATCGAAAGCGCCTTTTTTTACTGCTTCTACCGCCGTTTCTATATTGCCGTGGCCGCTGATGACGATGATGGGTATGTCACTGTTTACTTCCCTTGCTTTTTCCAAAAATTCCAGGCCATCTAATTTGGGCATTTTGATATCGCATAACACCACGTCGTACGTTGTTGCGCTGAATTTTTTTAGTCCCTCTTCCCCGTCCGCCGCTTCCTCAATTTTATAACCTTCGTAACTCAGAATTTCTGACAAGGTCTTGCGTATTGCCTTTTCGTCATCAATTATTAAAATACTAGCCATTGTTTAAATTTTATTGGGTAAATGCAAATATGCATCCAAAAACATTTGCAAAATTAACGATTAATGGACGATCAGAAACCTCCCGGGTACAAGTGATATTATTTTGGGAAATTTTAAACAACTACTTAAGCAAACCGCTGGTATTTTTTATGCCGGCGCCGGATTTAAAAGATGTACGGCTTTGATCGGGTTCCACAAGGCTGAAAAACTTTAAGGGTGTGACACAACGGTGTTGATTAAAGCTTAACAGCCGGGACAAAAAAAAGCCCGGACAAAATTTCCGGGCCTGGTATAACTTTAATGAACAGTTATTTTTTCATGTACATCACTTCCTTTACCAGCTTCACTGTTCTTTCCACGTTTGGCAGATACAGGGCTACTAAATTAGGTGCATAGTGCATGGGTGCATCTGCAGAAGTTATCCTGCGGATAGGTGCATCCAGGTAATCGAACCCTTCTTTTTGTATGCGATAAGTAATTTCAGATGACACTGAAGCAAATGGCCATTGTTCTTCCACAATTACCAGGCGGTTGGTCTTTTTTACACTTTCCAGAATAGTGAACCAATCCAGGGGACGAATGGTTGCCAAATCAATCACTTCAGCTTCAATTCCTTCCTTTGCCAGTTCTTCAGCGGCTGCCAGCGCCACTTTCATCATTTTATTAAAAGATACGATGGTTACGTCTTTACCAGCTCTTTTTATAAATGCTTTTCCAATAGGCAACAGGTATTCTTCTTCCGGCACATCGCCTTTTTCGCCATACATCACTTCGCTTTCCATAAACATCACCGGATCATCATCACGGATGGCGCTTTTTAATAAACCTTTTGCGTCGTAAGGATTGCTCACAGAAATCACTTTTAAACCTGGAATATTGGCATACATCGATTCAAAAGCGGTACTGTGTTGTGCTCCCAGCTGACCTGCACTTCCGTTCGGGCCACGAAAAACGATCGGGCACCCAACCTGTCCGCCGCTCATTGCCAGCATTTTAGAAGCAGTATTTAAAATTTGATCCAAAGGTAACACTGCAAAGTTCCACGTCATAAATTCAACAATCGGACGTAACCCATTTTGCGCTGCACCTACGGCAATGCCTGCAAAACCGAGCTCTGCAATGGGCGTATCTATAATTCGTTTGTCACCAAATTCATCCAGCATACCCTGGCTTACCTTGTAGGCACCATTGTATTCTGCTACTTCCTCCCCCATTAAAAATACCCTTTCATCCCTTCTCATTTCTTCCTGCATAGCTTCCCTAAGGGCTTCTCTAAAAGCAATTTGTCGCATGTATTTTATTTATTTAGCGTTTGATTATTCTGTTTTGAGTGGCAAATTTATCTTATAGTAACCATATCAGCAAATCGGCTTGCGTTTTAGAACAAGAGGTCAATAATTATTATGCAGGGCTACTTTATATAATGATAATTTAATGGGCTAGCTTAAAATTATTGTGCCGAAAGACTGCCTTGTTATTGAAAAACGAAGCTGAAATTTTTTTTATAAAAAAAAGACTTTATCTTAACAGCACCTTATAAAATCAATCTGATATTTCCCCGCTTTAATAACATCTTGGAAAAACACCTCTTTACAAAGTGCTTTTTGATTTTCAAAAGGCACTTTGTATAATCCAATCTTTACACCATCAACTGCATATTTTCAATCACCATAGCTGAGGCGCCGCCGCCGCCATTGCAAATGCCCGCCGCCCCATATTTTGCATTGCGTTGTTTTAATACATTGATGAGTGTAACAATAATTCTGGCGCCACTGCATCCAAGCGGATGGCCGATAGACACCGCACCACCATTAACGTTTACCGTAGCCGGATCCAGTTTCATTCTTCTGCTGTTTTCGATACCCACTACACTAAAAGCTTCATTCAGTTCCCAGAAGTGAATGTCTTCCATTTTTAAGCCGGCTTTGCTGACCGCTTTGGGCACTGCGATGGAAGGTGTGGTAGTAAACCATTCCGGTGCTTGTTCTGCATCGGCATAGCTTAATATTTTTGCGATGGGCTTTAAGCCGAGTTCGGTTGCTTTTTCTTTGTTCATTAATACCAGCGCAGCTGCGCCATCATTCATGGTAGATGCATTTGCTGCGGTCACTGTTCCGTCTTTTGTAAAGGCACCCTTCAGCTCGGCAATCTTATCAAACTTTACATTGAAAGGTTCTTCATCTTTATCAAATAAAATAGCATCACCTTTTCTCTGCGGTACAGGCACCGGAACAATTTCATCATTAAAGCGGCCTTCATTTATAGCCGCCTGCGAACGCTGGTAACTCTTTATGGCAAATGCATCCTGGTCCTGCCGGGTGATACCGCAGGTGCTGGCGCATAATTCGGCTGCCATACCCATGGCTTTGCCATCGTACACATCTGTTAACCCATCTTTGGCAAGCCCGTCAATCAGTGACACATTGCCGTATTTATTTCCCCATCTTACGGCATCTGCGTAATACGGTACATTGCTCATGCTTTCCATACCGCCCGCAATTACAATATCAGCATCGCCCAATAAAATACTTTGCGCTGCCTGTGCAATGGATTTCATGCCGCTGGCGCAAACTTTATTGATAGTAGTGCAATTTACATCGTTGGGCAGACCAGCAAATTTTGCTGCTTGTCGTGCAGGTGCCTGGCCAAGGTTGGCCTGGATAACCGCCCCCATTAGTACATCGTTTACCATTGCGGGGGCGATGCCTGCTTTTTCAACTGCTGCTTTGATGGCTATGCCGCCCAATTGTGTCGCCGTAAAACCCTTTAATGATCCGCCGAAACTGCCTATCGGCGTGCGCACGGCCGAGATGATATATACTTCCTTCATATGGATGAAACGTTTAGTTTGTAAAGATAAATGATTCCCCTTTCAGGTGACGGACATGAGACTACTTCAAAATGGGGTTATTACCAAATGATCTGTATTCAGTTCATTCAGACTATTTTCGCAACTTTACAACTCAACATTGTATATGCATTTAATCAAATTATATTCAACTTTTTTAATTGCCTCTGTAGTTTTTGCATCCTGCAATGGTTCAAAAAAACTGGCGCCGGTGGCTGGTACAGCCGGCGTGGGTACACTGCATTTTTTAGGTGAAAAAGATATTCCATATAACTTATTGTACAACAACACAACTGTTGGTGGCCTGTCTGGTATTGATTATGATACTGCCGGCAAAACTTATTATTTTATCAGTGACGATAGAAGCGCCATCAATCCTGCACGTTTTTATACAGCAGATATTAATTTTTCTGCAAAAGGAATTGACAGCATTTATTTCACCGGTGTGCATAGTTTGTTGCAGCCTGATGGAAAGCCTTATCCTTCCAGTAAACAGGATGCGGTTCATACTCCTGATCCCGAAGCCATCCGTTATAACCCGCTCACAAGGCAATTGGTGTGGAGCAGTGAGGGTGAACGCATTGTAAACGCCAAAGATACAGTTCTGGAAAATCCCGAGGTCAACACGATCTCAACGACAGGAAATTATGTTGCCGGTTATACAATGCCAACAAACCTGGTGATGCAATCATCTTCAAAAGGCCCAAGGCAAAACGGGGTGTTGGAAGGGATGAGTTTTGCAGATAATTATAAAACGCTTTTTGTAAATGTTGAAGAGCCACTGTATGAAGATGGGCCAAGGGCGGATGTTTCAGACAACAACGCATTTATTCGTTTTTTAAAATTTGATGTTGCCACCCGGCAAAACACAGCACAGTATGCTTACAAATTAGAACCGGTAGTATATCCGGCCATTCCGGCAAATGCCTTTAAAATAAACGGCGTACCTGATATATTATCGCTGGGTAACAACCAGTTTTTAGTGATTGAGCGTTCGTTTTCGTCAGGCAGACTTCCTTGTACGATTAAAGTTTTCCTGGCTGATTTGAGTGCCGCAACGGATGTAACCAATATGACGTTAATGAATGCGGGAAAGTCGTTTACGCCGATAGCAAAAAAGTTATTACTGAATATGGATGACCTAGGCATCTACATCGATAATATTGAAGGCGTAACATTTGGTCCGGATTTGCCAAACGGACATAAAACCCTGGTATTTATTTCAGACAATAATTTTAATGTTTTTGAAAAAACGCAGTTGCTTTTATTTGAGGTGATGGGATATTGAGAGATTGGATACTGGATACTGGATTCTTGATACTGGATACTTGATTCCGGATGCAGCTCTCTTGATACTTGATACTATATACTGAATACGGGAGCTTATCGCTCACCTTAATCCGTTCGTTTGATGACTAAAATCATAACTTATAATTCATAACTCATAACTATATAAATGGTTACTTATTTCGACGCTGCCCTGACACAAATTTCTATTCATTATTCCGGCAACAAATTGCAGGATGAGTTTTATCGCCTGTCTGAGAAACCACTGGTGCTGGAAGACGACACCTTAAGCGATTTACTGATGCAGTATTTTTTAAAGCCTTTTGAAAAGGGAAATGAAGTTTATCGGCTATCACATCCCTCCGGCAATCTTGAGCTGAATGAGTTGTTTCACTTTTCAACCGATGTATTTTCGACGGCTGAAAATTTTCATGAAAACTCGCAGCAGATTGTAAAACATTTGTATGATGTTTCCGGTCATCCTAAAATAAAATCCGGGGAGATGTATGTTGTTCATTTTAAGGATTTGCAAATTGAGGGCGAGCTGCACCAGGCCATTGGTATTTTTAAATCGGAAACAAAAGAAGCCTACCTGAAAGTGCAGCCGGATGAAAATGGTTTTAATTTAAACTACGAACAGGAAGCCATCAACATCAAAAAATTAGATAAGGGTTGCCTGATTTTTAACACTGAAAAAGCGGAAGGTTATAAAGTAGCCGTAGTGGACCAAACCAACAGCAGTGAAGCATCTTACTGGATGGATGACTTTTTAAAACTTACCATCCGCAACGACAGCTATAACCAAACTAACAACACCTTAAGTCTTTATAAAAAATTTATTACTACCCAGGTAGATGAAGAATTTAGCGTAAGCAAAACAGATAAGATCGACTTGCTGAACCGCTCCATGAAATATTTTAAAGAGAAGGACCAGTTCAATATGGACGAATTCAGCAATGAAGTAATTGGCTATGCAGAGGGGATTGAATCTTTTAAAAATTACAAGAAAAGCTACGAGCAGGAATTTGATATGCCGATTGATGACAGCTTTGCCATTAACACCGCTGCAGTAAAAAAACAAGCCCGTGTATATAAAAGTATTTTAAAGCTGGATAAGAATTTTCACATCTACATTCACGGCAACAAAGAGCTGATTGAAAAAGGTTTTGATGAAGAAAAAAACATGAATTTTTATAAGGTATATTTCAGAGACGAGCAGTAGTTTTTTCACACAAAGACTGCAACGGAATGCACCGAACACAAAGCCGAAGCCCTGTGTTCGGTGTTACTATCAATTATCCGTTGTACAAATTCTTATTTAAAAAATCATTTCTGAACTTACCATTGGGATCATACTGTTTAACCAGCGATTTAAAATCAGCCAGTTTTTCAATTCTTGATTGCAGCGCTTCCGGCGCCAGGGTAAATACTTTTGCCCAGTGTGGACGTGCATTAAAAGGAGCCAGCTTTGCTTCTATCAGCGGCAATAAATTCATCACCTCTTCAACTTCCTGTTTCCATGTTGTATGCAAGGCTACACAAGTCTTTTTATAACAAGGGCTCATCCAGAGATTGTCGGCCTGTATGGTCCTGATTTCTGAAATAAATAAATGCGGTGTAATTTTTTCATGCAGTGATTCCATGGCCATCATTGCATCGTAAGCATGTTCAATGGGTACAAAATACTCTGCCTGCAATTCTTTACCGGCGCTTGGTTTAAAACCCATTTTGAAATGTGGCATTCTTTCAAACCAGGGTCCGGAAACACCCATCTGCTCCGTACAATTTTCAGCAGATAAATCTTCAATGGGATGTAAATTTTTCGTGGCCAGTTTAGCACCAAATAATTCAGGTGCCGGTGCAGCATCATCAGCCGCCACTTTGCTTTTAACCCAAACTTCATTTACATTTTTATTTCTCCAATCGGTGAAAAGGCTTACGCTGTAACCGCCTGACATAATGGTATCAAAATTCTTCTCCAGTTCCCCCATCGGCAGGTTACGGTAAACATATTGTTTCATATTGAAAGTGGGTTGCAGATCCAACGTAAGTTTTGTTACCACCCCCAATGCACCAAGTCCCACCACAGCGCCCTGGAATTGCTCGCCATCATTTTTTGATAAATTCACCAGGTCTCCTGCTGCATTCACAAATTCAATAGCAGTAATGCCGGTTGATAAGTTGCCATTGTGCACGCCCGATCCATGCGTTGCAGTAGCACAGGAACCTGCAACAGTAATATGTGGCAATGAAGCAAGGTTATGCAGCGCAAAACCATTTTGATGCAGGTAGGGTGCCAGTTCGCCGTACCTCATGCCTGCTTCAATCGTAACGGTGTTAGCAGCTTTGTCCAATGAAACTACTTTATTCATTTCCTGTAAGGAAACCTGGTTTTCGGTACTATCAGCAATTTTGTTGAACGAATGTCTGGACCCGAGAGCAGTTAGTTTATTACATTTTTTTACTACCTCCTGAACCTGTTCTACCGTTTTTGGATAATGCACATTGCCTGTACTATACTCCAAATTGCCGGCCCAGTTTTTTAAATGCGGGGCAGCTTTTTTGGGACTGCAAGCCATTAGCCGGCTTAACACAGCTCCGCCTGCGAGTATGGATGTGGTTTTTAAAAAGGTTCTTTTTTTCATGGTGGTTTTTTTATGTTTTAGGTCGTTGGTTATCCGCAGCATTAGAGTAAAATGATTTTTATGCAGTCGCTTGTGTCGCAACTTACATTTTTAAATTAATTATTGCAAGTTGGGGACGGCTAATGATAGATTTAAATACGAAAATGTCAAATCAAAATAATGATAGTTGTTCGGGTTTACGTGTAATGACGGCCTGGCTTAGCTGGCTTTTCTGGCTGGCATTTGCCGTGATCATAATTAATGGCGTTTGCTCGTACCTTGAAGCTACGATCACTTCAATGCCGTCCGCTTTTTTAGTGAAAAGTTCCTTTACTTTTTCCGGATCATTGTTATCTTTTGACAGATGGGCCAGCAATAAATGCGTCATAAAAAAAGGCCGGTGTTGTACAAATATTTCCAGTGCCTGCAGGTTGGATAAATGTCCTTCTCCCCCACGGATACGGTTTTTTAAAAAGAGAGGATACCTTCCCTGCTCCAGCATTACTTCGTCATAATTGGCTTCTAAAAAAGCTGCATGGCATAAGGCAAAATGTTTGGTAACATGCTGACAGTTGGTGCCAATATCTGTAAATACACCTATCGTAACACCATTGCCGGTTATGATGAAACTATGCGGATCTATGGCATCATGAAATTTAGGAAATGCAGTCACCGTAAGTTTGCCAATATTCACCGGGGCATAAGCTGAAAAAAAATGGAGGAGTTCTTTTTTAAAATGAAGGCGTCCTCTTTGCGCAGTAGCGTTGGTTATGTAGACTGGCAGTCCATATTTTTCTGCGATTGATTCAACGCCTTTAATGTGATCGGTATGTTCGTGAGAAATAAAAATGGCTTTTACCTTGTCCATGGAAAGTCCCAGCAGCCGCATCCGTTTTTCTGTTTCCCTGCAGGATATACCGGCATCCACCAGTACCGCTTCGGTATCGTTTGCCACATAATAACAGTTACCGTTACTGCCCGAATTTAAAGAGGTGATAAATAGCGCCATTTCAGCAGCAAAGAAAATCATTTTTCGCCATTATTGGTCAATACAAATGACTATCGTTGATTGCCGTAACTTTAGTTAAATAAACTATATTGGTATGCAGGTAAAAACAGCAACGATCATCGGCTCATCAGGCATGACGGGCAGTGCACTTTATAACTTGTTATCGCATGACAATAGCATTGAAAGCATCCGGCTTATCGTACGACACGCAGTATCAAAAACTACTACCAATACAGATGTACGCCTGATTGATTTTGAAGACACCACCGCGTTCAAAAATGCGATCGCCGGAAGTGATGCCGTTTTTTGTACTATCGGTACCACGCAGAAAAGTGTCAAAGGCGATAAAGCCCTGTATCGCAAAATTGATTATGACATTCCGGTGAATGCAGCCCGGTATTGCAGGGAAACCGGCTGCAAAAAGTTCATTGTTGTAAGTGCCGTTGGTGCAAACAGCAAGAGCAGCAATTTTTATTTAAGGTTAAAGGGCGAAATGGAAGAAGTGGTAAAAAGCCGGGGGCCGGAGACCGTTCATATTATGCAGCCTTCCATGCTGTTGGGCCATAGAAATGAAAAGCGCACCGGTGAAGCCATTTTCCAGCGCCTGGTAAAAGGCGTATCCTTTTTGCTGAAAGGCGGATTGCGGAAATACAGGGGTGTGGCTGTTGAAGACCTGGCAAAGGCAATGGTAGCTGCTGCAAATTCAAATACTGCCGGTGTTTTTGTTCACCAATATCCGCAAATTATCAGGCTCGCAAACAATTTCTAAGTAATCATTACAAAGTCCTGATCCAATCAAACGGCTTCTATTGTCAACACACTTACAACTTAACACTTAATTTATGAGTCGCTATATTTTCAGTTGAAATAAAAAAATGGTTTGCTATGCACAAACCATTAACAAAAACAAGTGCAAAATGGCTTAATTACTACTCTTCATCATAACTAACATTGGTGCCTTCATTCGCCAGGCCATGGCCAACTTTTGATTTTACTTTTGACGTTGCTCCTGCAGTTGAACTGCTACTACCCTGCATCCCTTTGGCTTGTTTAGACTGTGAGGCTGCTTTATTTGCCCCTGTTCCTTTTTGATCTTTTGTGGTTGAACCGGATGATTGCTTTTTCATAATTGAAGTTTTTTAATGAGGAATATTCCTGCAATTAAGAGTCTAAATAATGTGCCATCCCGAGACCCGTATCCTTATTTTGCAAAACAATAAAAACTGTACAAGTATCACCACAATTTCTGGTGCTTGTAGACAAATTTTCTTAAAAGTAAATGCCCCGCACAAAACGTTGTTGCGGGGCATTTACTGGTGTACAGTTTGTCTGACAAAATCAGTACTTAAATATTTTACCGCCCGCCATTACCTGTTGGGTTGCCTCATCAAAAACAGCTTTTTGCCCTGTATGAATTGCGGCGTTGGTCATGATGTTGGCAATGGAATGGGCATACCCTGCTTCCACCGGTGCATTGGGTTGTTTGCGGCTGAGTACACACTCCATCCAGTTACGCATGTGCGCTGTGGTAAGTGAATCCCCGCCTGTGTTGGCGGAGGCTACTACTGCGACATTTTCTGTTACCAGGTTCATTTCTGGCAGCAGATTGGGCTGCATATTCATTTCATCTGCAAATCTTTTTTGCAGGCCACCACGGGGTGAAATTTTATTGGTGATCAGGTTCATCTCGCCGCCATTGGAATAATACATTTCCGCCGGGTTTTCGTCGCCATTGTGCATACGGCTGCTAAAGGTAACCTGGAAGCCTGAAGTAGCATCATTCAACGGACCATAATCAAAAACGGCCGTGGTAGTGTCCCAGTTACGGCGGCCATCTTTCCACTGATAAATCCCCCCATTGGCCACCACACTTCTTGGGTGCGGCAAGCCGGAAAACCAATGTACGGTATCAATCTGGTGGCTCATCCACTGGCCGGGCATGCCTGATGAATATGGCCAGAATAACCGAAACTCAAGATACTTTCTGGGGTCCCAGGCTTCAAACGGCCTGTTGATTAAAAAGCGTTTCCAGTCGGTATCTTCTTCCCTTATTTTTTGCACCAGTGAGGGCCTGCGCCAGCGGCCGGGCTGATTAACATTCCAGGTAAGTTCAACCATGGTAATGGGCCCGAATTTTCCCTGTTGTACAAAATCAGCGGCGGCTTTATAATTGGCGCCACTGCGTCTTTGCGATCCTATCTGGACAATTTTGTTCGCTGCTTTTACCGCCTTTAAGGTGGCGATGGCATCGTCCATTGTTTCTGCAAAGGGTTTTTCAGTATAGGTGTCGCAACCTGCTTTTACAGCTTCAATGGTATGGGTGGCATGCTGAAAATCGGCTGTGCTGATAATGACTGCATCAACAGATTTACTCGCGTATAAGGCCTCGTTATTGACGAATTGTTTTACATCGTGCCCCATTTTTTGAGCCAGGTAACTGCTGCCATCTTCCCGGCGCATTTTCCAAATGTCCGATACTGCAACAATATCGAAATTCAGTGCTTTATAATTATTCATAAAAGCGGGCAACAAAGAGCTCCGGAAACGGTCGCTAAAACCAACAACACCAATTTGTACGCGATCGTTGGCGCCTAAAATACGGGCATAGCTTTTTGCGTTAAATGCAAGCGATCCAAGGTAAACACCCGCCGCCGCTTTGGTTGATTGCGTTATAAAATCTCTTCTTGAAGGCATGATTGGTTACAGTTTTATTTATGAAGAAATAATTTCTGATGTCTGATTTTTTGATGCTGACGGATGATTTCTTTATATCTGAAGTGTCATCCTAACGCCATCATTTTTGTCTTTTTAATTTTTACTTCTGCCTTTCCGTCTATTGACCATTGACGATTGCCCATTGACCTTACTCCAGTTCCTGAATCTTTATGCTCCTGTAACTCACTGCATCCCCATGATCCTGCAATAAAATATGTCCTTTGTCTGCCATTCCGAAGTTGGGCCATTGCGCATATTTGCTTCTTGCTACCAATGCATAATAATAGCCCGTCCCCCGTTGGTATTCGAGCACCTTCCATCCATTGAGCCAATGTTCAATGCGGTTATCCGGATATACAACAATCATTCCCCTGTTCCATTCGCCAATAGGCCGTCTTGCCCTAGGTTCTCTTGAAGAAGGTATCAGATCGTACAGCGAAGCAAGGGTGCGGTTACCGACAACACCCAGTTTAGCATCGGGGTGTTTTGCATCATCCAGCACCTGGTATTCCAGGCCAATGGCCGAACCCTGGTTATTTTCATTTTCCGTAACAAAATATTTTACGCCGCTGTTGGCACCTTCAGTCAGTTTAAATTCAAACTGGCAGATGAATGCACCATATAATTTATCTGTAACGATGTCGCCTCCATTGGCAGCTTCGGCACCGGCCGAAGGCAATACGCTTAATACATTGTTCTTTATCTCCCAACCTTTTTCTGGAAATTTATCCTTGTGAGCGCCTCTCCAGCCATTGGTAGTTTTACCATCCCACAACATGGATACGCCATTTCTTTTCTCCGCTTCTGAAAGATTATTGGGAATTAAATTGACAACAAAGATGTTATTGTAGGGAGAGGGTTTGAGGTTGTCTGTCTGTATCCGCAAATTGCGCCAGCGTATTTGCCTGCCTTCATCTGCTTTATCGTTGATAGCATGTACCTGTAATGCGATAAAACCCTTTGGCGTCATATCATCTATCACATATGCTGCAGGTGTCCCGTTCAGCCAGGTTCTGATGCTGGTACCAATACATTCAATGCGGGCATGGTTCCACTGGGTTTGCTTAAACGCAGGTTTGGCAGCAGGATTTAAATCGAGCGGGTATAACCAGTCACGGCGACCTTCATCATACACACCGCCACTCCATTTGCGTTTGCTGGGATCAATTTCATACTGGTAACCATGCACTCTTCCTTCTTTATAATCAGCTGTACTTTCGCTGCGAAACTGCACACCTGAATTCATGGTGCTGTCCACTTTAAAATCAAACTCCAGGATAAAATCTCCATAGTCTTTTTCTGTTGCTAAAAAAGAATTGGGTTCATTCAACACAGTCGTACCAATAATTTCACCATTGCTAGTAGTATATTTTGCTTTGCCATTTAACTGTTTCCAGCCCGACAAATCTTTACCATTAAAAAGATTTTTCCATTGATTGTTTTGTGCAGCGCCCGTTAAGGCAGAGGCGAGTAAAAATGAAATCAAACAACTTTTAATCATGCGGCGATCGTTAAAAAATAAAGAAAGAGTTAAGCCAATTAAAGGCATTCTTCAATTGTTTTTCAAGTTAATTAATTCCGGCAAATCCTTAATCATTTTTTTTAAGAAGTACTAAATACGGGGAGAAGGAAATGATATTTGCAATCAATAAACAACAATGGCCCGTTTTAAACGACGGGCCATTGTTTGATAGTATTAATTATTATAGTGCCGGTAGCACAGGCCCATATTGTAACTGACCGCCGTTATTGTATTTGTTGGGAAATAATATATCCTGCGCAGTTTCATAACCTTCATCGGCTATTTTTGTAAGCATACGCCTGTCTTTCACTTTTTTGGCAAGGGTGACTACAATTGCCGCAACACCAACTACTGCTAATGCTGCCACTATCTTAGAAGTATTTTTCATGATCTCAATTTTAGTAAAGGTAAAAAACGAACGCAATATAAATTTACAAAATCAGAAAATTTTAATCATCTTAACATCACAGCTAATCAAACAACCGGTTGAAGATACTGTAACAATTTTTTAATTTTTATAAATTCATAAAAATGTCTTGATAGCCTTCGCTCCATTGTAAGCGTGTTAAGCAGTACCGCTTTTGAAACAAATGAAAGAATAGTTTTACTTTGTGCCCTCACAACCAAATTCGCAGGGGTATTTATATCAAATCAATGTTTGTTATGTCAAGAAAAAAAAGTGAAAATATATTCCTTTCCATGCGCCCTGTGCACCGGACTGTAATCAGCCTGTTGTTTGCTGCAATGACCTTTTTAATAACGCGGAAAAGCAATTTAAATGCAATGATCGTCGGAATGATTATGTGGGATGCTTTTGCTTTGAGTTATGTTATACTTAGCTGGATTGTTTTTTTTAAAAGTTCAGTAACCCATATTGCAACACTCGCCCAAAAGGATGATGGCAGCAGGATATTTGTTTTTATTGTAGTGGTTATTGCCTCATTTGCAAGCATGCTCACTGTTTTATTATTAGTTATTTCAAAAGAAAACGCCGGCGCATCTACCATCATTTATCTTCCTGTAATTATTGCAGGCATATTGCTTTCATGGATACTGGTGCATACCACATTTTGTTTTCACTATGCACATTTATTTTATAATGTAGATGATGTTATAAAGCCCACAAAAGGCGGTCTTGAGTTTCCGAAAGAGCAGCATCCCGATTACCTTGATTTTGCCTATTTTTCTTTTGTGGTTGGGATGACTTTCCAGGTATCTGATGTTGAAATCAGTTCAAGGATAATACGGCGTGTAGCACTTGTGCATGGCCTGATTTCATTTCTGCTTAACACGTTTGTCGTAGCGCTTACTATCAACTTAATTGCAGGATTAAAAAATTAATACCATTTGATTATGACGATATCGAAAGACCCTTTGCACGGCAAAACGCTGGAAGCAATACTCACCGAATTGGTAGCCCATTATGGTTGGGAAAAATTGGGGCAGCACATCAGGATCAACTGTTTTATTAAAGATCCGTCTATCAAATCGAGCCTTACTTTTTTACGTAAAACTCCATGGGCAAGAAAAAAAACAGAAACTCTTTACATTGAATTGACAGATAAAAAATAAACTCATCCTAAGGTTTACACCACGGGCGAACCATATTTCCGGTTTAAGTCTGTTATACTGCTAATAAAAAAACCATATATGCATGAAAATGGGTTGGGCATCATATTACACACTTCCTGAAATCCTTTACTGTTAAGGACTTCATCATTTATACCCAACATTAACCAACATTAAAGTAGTATTAAGTTAGCTTTTTTTACAAATAAACTCACACTACTTTTACCATATCAAAAAAATCCGTAGGCTGATGAAGCCTCACCACTGTCACCCAACATTGCCTGCCGTACGAAGAAAAAATAGTACGTACGTTATTTTCCACGATCGCCGCTGTTAATGAAAATTAAATACCATTTAATTATTTATTAAACTTTAAAACACTAATCATGAAAAATTCAAACATCTCTTTGCGCATTTTTGCAATTGCATTAACCGCATTATTCAGTACTGCATTTACCAATGCCGCACACGCAACAGACACAGCTCCCGTATCAGTAAAATATGTAGGAACTTTAAACAGCATTCCTGTTTTCCAGTTGTCATTCACCAATGAACAACCGGAAACGTATGAAATTACAGTCACTGAAAGCAACAATGTTATTTACACAGAGAAAATAACCGGTAAAGAACTGGTGCGTAAATTTCAATTTGTAAATGATGGATCTGATGAAGATGTACTGAAGGTTTCTATCAAAAATGTAGCTACAAAAAAAGTAATCACTTATAAAATAAACCCTTCTACCAACATTGAGGTGGAAAAAGAGTTAGTAGCAAGCTTGTAGTTTGCACATGCTGAATAAACCTGGCAAAGTGCCGGGTTTATTCAGTTTGTTTTATAAAAGAAAATAAGGTTTCCCAGAGTATTGATCTTTATAAGAATACTATTATTATATCCACGCTTACTGGTGATCTGGTTTTTGCAACAGGCATAAAAAAAGCAGGCATTCAACCTGCTTTTAAAATAAAATTTTAGTCCTTATAAAACACTGCCGTTATTATTCGGAACATCGTTACCACCCACTGCCTCGTAACTTACATTGTTATTGGCGTCGGTTATTTCCTGGTAATATGTACCTGAAGGTGAAAGATAAAATTTTTGCTGGTTGATTGTTACCACTTTGCTGTTTGCAGGTAATTGCGTCAACCTTTCCGGTGCTATTTGTTGTGCAGATGGATCGGGTGCATTGGCCGGCGGGGCATAATCATTTTGATTGTTGTCCTGATTTTGTGGTGCAGCCTGGTTATCTTCCGGCTCAATCGTATTGATTACACCATCGGTACCAACTACCACATATTGTATCTTGTTATTTGCAGTCAATTCTTCCTGGTAATAAGTCCCTCCCAGTTCATAATACTTTTGACCATTTATTACAGTAGCTTTTGCGCCTGTTGGCAAATGTTTTACAGTTGCACCCAGCGGCGGTTCTACTACTTCATAACCTCCATCGCTGTAAGGGCGGTAGTAAATACCATCGTAATAATAGTAAGGGTTACTTCCAATGTAAAAAGGATAATATCCAAAAGGAAGAATGCTTAAGCGGAATCCGAATGATGGTCCAAAATGTGCAAAACCGTAAGACCTGTAAATAGGACGATACCTGTAAGACGGGAAATAATTATTATAGTAGCCGCGGCCATAATTATAAGAAGGCAGGTAGCCGTAAGATGGACGATAAGTGTACATATTGCCGCCACGGTAAATACCACCACCGCGATAACCGCGGTAATTGTTACTATAATTTCCTCCTCCCCTATATACCGACCCACCCTGATAACCTCTCGAATTAACGGAACCGCGATCGTAAAAGCCGCCACCGCCCCTGCCACCTCCTCCCCGGTCTCCCCCTCTGCCACGCTGGGCAGATACAGCTGAAGTAAAAACAATTGCAGCACCTGTTACAAGCAGTACACGACACAAATTTTTAATGTTCATAAAAAGGTTTTTATTATAGATACTAAAAATAATCAAAAGTTAATTGGGTTTTAAGATATTTGAAAGCTTTAACATTTCGATTTTCAGAGCTTTTGAATTATCAAATATTTAATGTCGTATAAAAATTTAATCTTATCGAAGAACTACCCTGCGGTAACACCGGCGTGATTTTTCAAAATAAAAAGAATACAAACCATACCAAAAACTTTTGTTGTATAATTTGTATTCTTAGCTTTTTGCTTTATATAAGGATACCAAGCTTTTATCATGTTATCGCCGGTATGCTTTATTTCTTCCCTGCTGTTATAATTAAAAACTTATTTATATCATCGATCCGTTCTTTAAACGTAAACTCCTATTCTTTCTATGCAAACGCCCCCTCCTTTTTAGGATGATTAAGTTTCGTAACCAGACCAGTTTTTGAGACCAAAATCTACTATACATTAATACTGCCTTCCTGTGCATCTACCAACGTTTTACCCGTAGCGACCGAAGCAATCATTTTAAAAAAGTTAATCATCCTGTTACCTTCTGTATCCCAGTAATAAGCGCTGGTGGGAGTTACTTTTAAAATCGAAATATTGGGATCATCCTTTCCTTCCGTAAACCAGGTTTTAACCAATGGCGACCATAGTTCATCTACCTTTTGCCTGTCAACCATTATCTCTGCCTCACCATTCACTACCACGTAACTGCTTTTTGCAGGATGGCTGTAAAACAACTGTACCCTTTTATCGGTTTTGATTTCCCTGTTTTTATCACTGTTGATATCACTAAAGAACCACAAGTTACCTTCCTCATCTACCTCCTGTGTGCTCATGGGCCGGGTGGTAGCACCATCGCCTGTTTTAAGGTTGGTACAAAAAAGGCAAATATCAATATTTTCTATTAATTCTTTTAACTTATCAATTGCTTCCGCAGAGGCTAAATTTTTTGTGCTCATAACTATTTCTTTTGAAGTGAATAATAATTATGGGGATGAAAAATTCATGCCACCTCATTACAATGGCGTTTGTTTAACAGTGATGGAACCAGGCAGGCTAAATTCTCTACACCAGTAAATACCAGCGATAAAAGAGGAATATATTTCCCCAAGCAGGACAAGAACATTCGCAGCATTTTAAGGCTGTTATCCGGCTGCGCCTATTGTTAAAAGGACCACAATTTGAATTGAATATGCAATGGGCCGGCAAACTACAATTTGTGTAACGGCATATAACCAAGATGCAATTCATCACCCGGTAAACCGGCCTGCGGGGTTAAAGTAATACTGTATTTGTTTTTAATTTCAGTGGGTAAAATATCTTTTATTTCAAACACGTCATCCACATCAACGGCATATTTGTCATCCACATGTGACGGTGCTCCCTTAAAACCCGTATGCCTGTAAAAGGCAGTTGCCTTTGCTTTGCTGATTGCTTCGGCTTTACCTGTTGCCGCAACAATCATTTTATAATGAAACTCTTCAAATTCATTTCGCTTATAGCCACCAAGATTTATAAAAAATAACCTGGCACCACTAACAGGCTTTGCTGAATCAAACAATGACACATCTACTGCATAACCATCCACTGAAGTCACTTCCCGCCAGGCATCCAGGTGAATTGTATTTTTCGCAGCCGGCCAAAAGTTTACAATACCTGCAATCAGATCTTTCACCGCGCCGCCAATGCCAAAAAATACATCGTGCTGTTCCGTGTGTCTTCCGGCAGGCCGGCATCCCACCAGCACCATCATCAATTTTAAGTCATTCATTTTATAAAAATAAATTTTACGTTTGGCGCAAACCAATATTCGCCTGGCGTTAGAAAAAATTACAGTGAAGAATCCCTGACTACAGCCGGCGGCCATTTTGAAGTTACATCAACATAATAAAAAACAGGCGAAGGCATCTGTTGAGATATCCTCCGCCTGTGTATTTTGCTACTCCGCTTGTAATAACAACAAATATTATTTTACCTCATTCACCTCCAGCAACACACTGGCTCTTCCCAAATGAACATCGGGATTGATGCCCACGGTCATTAAAAAATTGCCGGAATAAACAGTGGATGGTTGTATGGAAGAGCTTGTTCCGGGATAAACATTAATTTCCTTTACGGTATATTTTTTTGCAGCATCCAGTCCTTTCAACTGAACTGGTAATGGTGTGGCGCTTGGCATAAACCGGGTATTGACAAGATAGTTGAATACAATGGCCCTGCTTTTATCTGTATTTGAAAACATCAGCGATGCAATCGGATTTTTATTTGGATTTACAAGACGATATAAATCCCCGTGCCAAACCAGATCGCTGATGGACCGGTAGTTCGTAACCGCTTGCTGGCTGAATTGTAAGTCTTTTTCATTGAGTTTATCAACAACGATATCATACCCCATTTTGCCCATCATTGCCACATCTGTCCTGAATTTAAGAGGTAGCTTACTCCAGTCTGTTATATGGTTACAGCTTGCAATGGCCGGGTAAAAATAACTGTATTCCCACTGCATAAAAATGCGTTCTACCGGGTCGGTATTGTCGCTGGGCCAGTATTCTGTAAAAAACTGCAGTGCCCCATAATCAACACGGCCCCCGCCGCCACTGCACAACATCATGGGCACCGTTGGATATTTTGCACGCAGACGATCCAGTACTTTATACAAACCTTTTACATAATCAACATACAGCTGCGATTGTGGCAAACCTGCCTTTTGCAGATACGCAGAATGTGCATTGTAAATAACGGCATTGCAATCCCATTTTATAAATGCCAGCGTTGGATTTTTTGTAAATAAAGTATCCAGTACGCCGTAGACAAAATTTTGAACTGTGGGATTTGAAAGATCCAGCACCAGCTGGTGACGGTAATATTTTTCAGGACGATCGATTTCGCGTATTACCCAATCTTTGTGCTTCTCGTACAACTCACTTTTGGGGCTTACCATTTCCGGTTCTACCCAAATACCAAATTTTACGCCTGCAGCAGTCGCTTCTTTTACCAGGTAGCCAATGCCATGTGGCAACTTCTTTTTATTTTCCTGCCAGTCGCCCAAACCAGCCGTGTCACCATTTCTTGGATATTTATTTGCAAACCAGCCGTCATCCAGCAAAAACATATCAACGCCTAACTTTTTGGCGCCTTTAAATAAACCTACGAGCTTGTTTTCATCAAAATCAAAATAAGTCGCCTCCCAGTTGTTTAGCAAAGTAAGCCGGGAGCCTTCTCCATCCAGCAACCTGTATTTTGTTGCCCAGTGATGCAGGTTGCGGCTGGCTTCGCCTTTACCGTTGTTTGAAAAAGTATAGATAAACCCAGGCGTTGTAAATTCCTGCCCTGCCGCAAGCTGATATTCGGAAGCATAAGGATTGATGCCTGCTATCACCCGGAGATTGTTATAATTATCAACTTCAAAATCCAATTTAAAATTTCCCGACCAGGCCAGTTGTCCCAGTAAAACTTTTCCTTCGTCTTCGGTAGCTGGTTTATCAAACGACACCATGAACGCGGATGGCTCCAGCAGGTTTGCTCTTGTTCCCAATTTGCTATCAATTGATTTTATGCCATGCGACAAATGATCTTCCTCTGGTTTCATTTCGTTGCCCCAGGTACCGTTGTAATGCGTGAGGTAAAAATCGTTGCCCATTAAATACAAATTTGCCGAAGCATATTTCTGCATGTGGATGGCTTTCTTTTCCCCGTTTTTTATTACGCTCCATTGTTCCACCACGTTCTCTTTGTAATAGGTTTTATAATAGAGAGTCACTTCGTTCGCATATAAAGGGTCTTTCAGCAAAACGCTTGTCAGGTTTACGTTTGCGTCTATTTTTTTCGTTTCGCTGCTAACATATTTTAAGTCGAGCGACATGTTGCCGTCAGCATGCGTTATCTGTACAGCGGGTTCGATCAGGTTCCATGTGCCAGCCGGAGTGTAACAGGAATTATAAGTTGGTGCATTGTCACTTTTTAAATTATACTGGCTGGGTATGCCCGCATATTCTGTAGTGTTTGCAAGTTTGCTTCCAAAGTAAATTACACCGAGGCGGCCTTCATGATCGGTCTGTAACACCATCGCATTTTTTTCTGTTTCAACGGGGATGGTTACAGTGGTTTGGGCAAAGGAGATACTGGTTGTAACAAATAATAAAAGCAATGTTGACCAGGCGACAGTACTACTATTAAACTTCTTTGGCGTCGCACTCTTGTACGGTATTAATTTTGTTGAACGATCGGATAAATGTTGATGAAACCATTCTTTATCTGTCATTTTTTTTGTTGGCATAACCGATGTTATTTTTAGTATTGTAATTTCAATTTACGTGTTGCAATGTATCTCATTATTACTACTTTTCAATAGCTGCAATAAGAAAGAATTCAGGTTTGCTTTAACACAATAGATTTTTTTTTCGCTCTATTTTTATTGCACTTTTATAAAGCCAACCCCTCATTTTCGTCTTGGCTATTTGCTTACGCATAATGTTAACGCCCAGCCTGGTAAAACAGATAAGCTGCATAATAGTGGCTGTCTCTACATGTAGCGGCGAGGAACTGCGAATGGATTGTATGATTTTACCACATCAGCTATGTAATACAAACCATATTCATAGCATGGGATATTTTTTATTTGCCCGGTTTAATTTTAAAACACTTTAAAGAGTCATTGTTAACTGCTGCTAAAACAAATTGGTGCTGATTTCTATTCGCAAATAATTTTAAATTTTTCATATCACCGCTTACAATAAATCCGCTTTGTGTTGGTTTTACAGATCTAAACCCGCCCCTTCCATCGCCTTTTAAAAACTGGCCATAAGACGCATCGTAACGACCTGTGGAACTTTCGGTTTGATATTCGTTACCGCCGAGCAGTAAATCAATATTACCATCGTGGTCTAAATCATTTGCAACAATAGCATTTACAGGTGCAAACTGTGCTTCAAGCGGCAGTTGGTGCATTTTAAAATGACTGGTTCCAAGATTCTCAATCCACACAGTAGCGGTTGTTTCACATTTCAATACCAGCATATCTTTCTGATCAAAGATTTTAAACAACTCATCCATATTGACCACAGCATAGTCTTTATTCAACAAATATTTCTTTTTTATGTACAGTACTTCTTCAGCAAACTGCGTTCTGTCTATAGCTGGAAAAAGCTCGTACAGTCCTTTATCATTTTTTATGTAGTAGGCAGGAATAATATCTATTGATCCATTGGCATCTAAATCTTTTGCATACAACATCATCGGTCTTTCATGCGAGGCGTGGTACTTATTGTTAAGCCCCATATTGCCTGCGATAAAATCCAAGTCGCCATCTTTGTCAATATCAGCAGCCTGTAATGAACGCCACAGACCATTTGTGTTTGCAAGACCGGTATTCTCAGTAACCTCCTGTAACTTATTATTGATGTTTTTAAAGAACCGCACTGGCATCCATTCACCACATATTACAAGATCTGGTTTTTTATCGTCGTCCATATCCGACCAAACGGCACCGGTTATCATGCCAGGTTTTTCCAGTGCCGGGCAAACTTCTTTCGTAACATCGGTAAATTTACCCGCATTGTTTTGAAGTATATAGCTGCGTGGAGATAAAGGATACAGCTCAGCTAAAATACGGCCGCCAATAAAAATATCCATGTCACCATCTGCATCATAATCCGCTACTGCAATTACCTGTGAGATGCCATTAACCCCCGCAGGTATGGCATCTTCCTCCAGTAAAAATTTACCATGCCCATCATTTTTATATAACTGGGGCCGGTTAGAAGTTGTACTGTTGCCAAATTCCAAGCTGCCTTCTGTAACAAGCAGATCAAGGTCTTTATCACCATCTGCATCAAAGAATACAGCACTGGCATCTTCCATCATTTTTCCTGTCTGCAACAAAGGGCTGGAAGAAAACGTACCATTATTGTTTTGAATAAATATTTTGCCAGACTGATATTTGCCGCCACCCACAAAAAAATCTGAAAGCCCATCTCCATTCACATCTCCAGTAGCCAAAGCTGGTCCTAACTGAGAATATTTTTGCGGCAGCAAACGCTGATTGGCATAATCAAAAAATGATAGTTCATTTTGCTTAAACTGAATATTCAGTTCTTTTGAAACATCTGCAAAAAGCGTTGGCAATGCTATGCTGTATGCAGGCAGTTGCTCCTGGGCATCTTTATAATCGATAGTAAGTGTCTGGTTTGTTTTGATGTGTTTCAGCAACTGCACTTTGCTATCAGGCCAAACAATTTTTAATGAATCAATTTCGGTTGCCTTACCTGCACCAAAGTGAAGCCTGTTATCCACGGAAGACATATAACCTCTTACAGGGTACTGCTCCAGAAATTGCACTGTTCCATTGGCATAAAGGGTTGCTTTTGCACCTATGCCTGATTTGTTTAGTTCGCTTCCTTTTAGCTGAAGGGTAAGAAAATTATTGGTGCTGTCTTTAACCGTTTTCCTGATTTCATTTTTCCAGATAAAGGCTGGTTGGTTCATATTATTAGTTACCATGTCTAAATCGCCATCATTATCTAAATCTGCATACACTGCTCCATGAGAAATAGAAGGCACATCGATGCCGGCAGCTTCTGTTAGGTTACTAAAAGTAAGATCTCCGTTATTATGATAGAAATAGTTGTTTATTTTTATGCTCCCGTAATTTTCCAATTCCTTTCGTACTGATTGATTGTTATCAGTATTGCCAGGCGGGCTGGTATTGCTTAAACCTCCATTTTTTTGTCCATTTTTGAAAAACAGGAAATCACTATTGGTCACATCTTTTGCAAGTCCATTGGTGATATGTATATCCTTCCAGCCATCATTGTCAAAATCTGCCATCAGTATACTCCAGCTCCAGTCTGTTTCTGAAATGCCCGAGAGTTGGCCGATCTCACTGAAAAAAGGTTGTTTGCTGTTGTTAAATGTTGTGTTACCATTGTTTAATTGCAGCATGTTCCGGATAAATTCCGGTTGATAACCACCCGTGGTTGTTGCCATTTCATATTGCTCGGGATTGTTACCGGAAAACATCGTTTTCTTTCTATAATTAGTTTCGGGCTGCATATCAAGCACGGCCATATCCGGTAGCGCATCATTATTGATATCCGCAGCATCCGCACCCATGCTATTAAAACTCTGATGACGTATTGAGTTGGAAATGCAGTTGGTGAAAGTGCCATTTTTATTATTCAGCCATAACAGATCGTTGCTTACAAAATCGTTGGCAACATATATATCAGGCCAGCCGTCATTATTAAAATCACTGATCGATAAGCCAAGGCCGTACCCCATTTCCATTATGCCTGCCTGCTCAGATACATCTTTAAAAACAGGATGATTTTTGCCTGGCGGAGTACCTTCATTTCTATACAATTTATCAGCAGCAACAAAAGAAGTCTTTCCATCCTGCACTATATTGTTGGGCTCCCTTTGAAATGCCTTATGATTCATCAGATACATATCAAGATCCCCATCTTTATCGTAATCAAAAAAAGCGGCCTGGGTAGAAAAGCCAGGATCATCTAACCCATACTCTCTGGCTTCTTCAGCAAACTTTAAATTACCCTTATTGATAAAAAGAAGATTTTTTCTTTGTTCCGGATTGTGTGCATGTGATACACAAACATATATGTCACTCAGTCCATCATTATTGATATCAACAACACTCACACCGGTACACCATTCTTCCGTTTTTACACCGGCACGTTCTGTTACATCTTCAAACTCAAAATTCCCTTTGTTGATGTAGAGCTTGCTGCTGACCTGGCCGCCTGCAAAAAAAAGATCCTGCAGTCCATCATTATTGAAATCTCCGGCGCCAACACCAGCACCAATATAGATGTACTGATCAATCAAAAAATTGACAGCATCATTTTCGGTGAGCTTGTTGTTGAAATCAATATTTGTGTGGGATGATTTCAGTAAAGTAAAATGCATATCCCCGACAGAACCTGCTTTATTTTGGTTGCAACCATAGAAAATGAACAAAAATACTGGCGCAAAAATTAGTCTTGATAATTTCATTGAATGCCTGCTGGTTTAGGATGATCTTTATATGGACAGTAAAAAGGTTGAAACAATTTTTCAATATAAAGTCTTCGGCAGGGTAAAGCGATCAGCATATTATATTGCGTTGCAGCTGATACCATCGCAGCCACGCAAAAAATAACTAACATTATATCTAATGCCCCAATCGTTCACAATCGTTTACTGCATTCAATAATCGATTTGTCAGCTATTGATTTTTTAATCTTTTTAAAACCTGCTCACCCACTTTTGTTCCCTGCACCAATCCGTTCGTAATGGCATCCATATAATGAATGCCTCCGTAAAACCTGGAAATAGCAGCTTCCTCAGCGGCTTGTTTAAAAGAAGTGAAACTTCTGGGCGGCAAACCATACGATACTTCCACGCTATCTGTATAAGAAAAATGATCGCCGAAGTAGTGCGTAAGAATAACGGAAGAGGCACCGGAAGCGACCGAGTGTCCGCTCAGGTATTCAGGAAAAGGCGGCGTTTGCAATAACGGTTCCCATGTTGGGTCAATCAATTTTCTGATGGCAGTCTCCGGTCTTACCCGGTTGCTACGGTATTTCTCATCCCAGCAACAGATAAAAGCATCCATCAGGCCGATTGATACGCTTGCATACACCTGCAGTGTTTCTTCAAAACTCTTTTTTGCCCTGGCACATGCAATGCCTGAAATGCCCAGCCAATGTGCTCCCGGTGATATCTTTTTTATGCCATACATAAGATGGCCTCCATCCTGCACGGCAAACGGATTGCAATCCCAAAAAGATGCTATCACCCGGTGATCTTCCGGTAAAATATTTTTCTCTTTGTAAACAGCTTCTGCCAAAGCATAGAAGGGAGATCCTTTTACGCCGCTATATGCAACCGGCTGTAATGGTTTAAACTGACTGGCCGAGTCCAATGCAAATGGCCGTACTGTATTAAAGTAAGGTTCTACCGCTCCCATAAATGCCGGAGGTGTTGGATACCAATACCCGTCTCCTTTAGCAGGCGTATACCTTGATAAATTGCTGATTTTATTATACCCGTCTGCCTTTGCATAAGCCAGTATTTGCTGACTCACAGACATGGCATAATTTGTTGAATTGGTAATAACAGCTTCATCGATGCCTGTTTTACGGCAGGAATCAAGAAAATCTTTTTCAAAGGCCGCCAGCAGTGGGCCGGATGGCTGCAGCTTTTTGGCAGTTTCCATCATTGCGATCAACGCACTTAATTGATTAGAATAAGGCTGCACAGGTACCGTCTTTTTTATAACGGGATAACCGTTTAATTTGCCGTACATCGATTTGAACGAGGGATCGTATTGCGATACAACCTCGTAGCCTGCAAGACAGGTATACGAAAAAAAACGGGCAGCCAGCGGCGGATTGGTAATATCCTGGATCATAATATCCGTCATGGTGGTAATAATCTTGGCCTGATCGTTACTGCTAAAAACAGGTTGTTTTTTTTGAGTACAGGAGGGCAGCAATGCAATTAAAACCACTACCGTAAATAAAATAGGATTAAAAAAACAGCTCTTTCTTTTATAGGATAAATTCACAAATTGTTTTTTCATATTCAATCATTATAATTATACAATAAACCGGGTATTCATCATTGTTTGTTTATCAACTTACCGTGGCTGATATGCCTTTACCGGCTGCTGGTTGATGCCGAACAACAAAGTGTTGTTGATACTGAGTACACTCCTAACATCTCCCCAGATATGAAACCCGGACTGTTGCTGGCTGATATAATTAAAATGCCCTTTGCCATCACCTTTCAGCAATACGCCATAGTTGGCATCGTACTTACCAAAGCGTATACGGGCCTGGTTGATATTTCCGCATAACAATAAATCCTGTTTACCATCTTTATCATAATCGAACGCATTGATGGTAAACACCGGTGAGAACTGCGCCTGGATGGGAAGTATCATTTTATGAAATTTTCCATCTGCAGTTCCTTCAAAATAAGATGTACCGAGTTCATTCGCCTTAAGATGTTTTGCATCTTTCAATTCATCTGCAGAAAAAATATCCTTCAAAGTTGTATTAGCATAAGACTTGTAATCCGTAAATCTTGGACGCATGATACTCATTTGTTCCAGCAATTCATCGCGGGTTACATAAGGATAAGATTTGTGCTGTATGGAAAAGCAAAGGATAGGATCTACAGATCCGTTGTTGTCGAAATCTTTATAAAACATTTCAGCGGGTTCAGCATCACTTACTTTACACTGGGTGTTTAAACCCATATTGCCAATTACCAAATCGGGTATGCTATCGCCGTTTAAATCTGTTACCAGCAATTTGTTCCACCAGCCACTATATTCCTTATCGAAATAGGTAGTTGTTTTATTTTCCAGCTTTCCGTTTGCATTTATAAAAACAGTCACCGGCATCCATTCACCCACAACAATCAGGTCCATTTTTTTGTCATGGTTAATGTCCAGCCAAGCCGCATCCGTTACCATGCCAGCGTTTTTTAACTCGGGTGCTAATACATCTATTTTGTTTGAAAAATTACCTTTGCCGTCATTGATCAGCAAATAACTTTGAGGTGTTTCAGGGTATTGACCCGGGATGTTTCTGCCGCCTACAAAAAGGTCTGTAAAACCATCGCCATTTACATCCGCTGCCCGAACGCAACTTTTACTGCCTTTCATTTCCGGTAATGCATTACCGGCTTTTGTGAAGTTTCCTTTTCCATCATTCAGGTAAAGTCTGTCCTGCAATAAAGCATCACCCGCTGTATAATTATGATACCCGCCGGCTGCAACATATAAATCCTTAAAGCCATCATTATTCACATCAACAAACAATGCGTCTGCATCTTCACCCAAACTATCAGCTGCAAATGCCGATGGCAATTTTTCAGTAAACTGCCCACCTTTTTGCTGGACATAAAGTGCGCCGGGTTTTCCACTGCCGCCCCCGGCAAATATATCTTCCAGGCCATCGCCGTTTACATCTCCCTTAACCATACAGGGACCATTAAACGATAAGGGATTTACCAACAGTGTCTGCCGTTTAAAATCGTTGACCTGATTTGTTGCATTGACATATTTTACAGGACTGTTAACTTCTTTAAATATTGGCTTTACTGATGCCGGTATTTTATAATGCAGTGTTGCATCACTTTCTTTTAGGATAAGCAGCTGGTCTGCCTTCACATTGGTAAGCAGTTGCTCTTTACCGCCAAGCCAAACAATGCGCAGCGAATCAATCAGCGTTTCTTTGCCTAATCCAAAATGCAATACAGGCGACACCGTAGATTGAAATCCACGGGCTGGCATTTGCTCCAGGTATTGTTTGTTATTTTTTTGATAAATGGTTACGGTTGCGCCGTAGCCATCGGTGTTTTTATCTGCACCGGTTAATTTAATTTGCAGGTAGTGATTCTGCGTTTGCTTCTCGCCGTTATTGCGATAGATAAAAGCAGGCGTGTTAATGTTGTTTACGATCAGGTCAAGATCACCGTCATTATCAAGGTCTGCATAGGCAGCACCATTACTACTGGAAGGCACGGTCAACCCCCACTGTTTACCTGCATCGCTAAAGGTTAAATCGCCTTTGTTTTGAAATGTATAATTAACCACGTTAGAGGATGACATTTTACTGATAATATCCAATACTTCTTCTTTTTTCAGCCGCCCTTTTTTTTGAATAAAATCATATTTGTATTTCAAAAAATCCATGTTGGTAAAATCCCTCAGGTAGCCGTTGCTGACATACAAATCTTTCCAGCCGTCATTGTCAAGATCTGCAAATAAGGGAGCCCAGCTCCAGTCGGTATTGGATACACCTGCTAACTGGCCTATCTCGCTAAAGGTGCCATCCCCATTATTTAACTGCAGCATATTTCGCATGTACTGGTGATGAAATCCCCTGCGCAAGCCCAGCTCAAATTTTTCATAATTGTCAGGAGAGAATAATAGTTTCTGCCGCATGTTATCTTCCGGCAACATGTCAAGCGTGAAAATATCCGGAAGCCCGTCGTTGTTGATATCGCATACACTGTTGCCCATCGAAAACAAACTGATGTGCCCCATGGCGGAAACAAGCTGATCTGTGAAAGTGCCATTTTTATTATTGATGTACAGGTAGTCCGGTACTCCGTAATCGTTGGAAATATAAAGGTCGGGCCAGCCATCCTGGTTGATATCGGCAATGCCTGCACCTAATCCGTAGCTAAGTGCAGAACTGCTTAATCCGGCTTGTGTGGTGATATCCACGAAATGGTTGTTATCATTTTTAAACAGCTTTACACCGGTGTTATTATCTCTTTTTGCAAGTATTGCTGCAGTACTGGTTTCATCCAGCAAGGGTAAGTTGTCGGGATTATGACTTAACAAAAACATGTCCAAATCGCCATCGCGATCATAATCAAAAAAGTAAGCCTGGGTACTGTAACCGGTATCTGCCAGGCCAAATTGTGCAGCTTGTTCTGCAAATTTCGGACTGCCACTTGCATCGTTACCGGTATTAATAAACAGTTGATTGGCCCTTTTAAAAGAGGGCATTTTACCGGAATAACAAACATAGATATCCGTTTTGCCATCTCCATTTACATCCGCCATTGTTACACCTGTTTTCCAGGGACCGGGCCTTGACTGTGCGTTGGCAGCAACTGTAATATCCTGGAACTGCAAACCGCCTTTGTTGAGGTATAATTTATTATCACCAAGATTACTTGAAAAGTAGATATCCTGCAGACCGTCATTGTTAACGTCACCAACAGCAACACCACCACCGTTGTAAAAATACTCGTAGAGCAGTACATTGGTGTTTAAGCCTTCTGTAAGCTGATTGGTGAAATCAACATGTGTATTTTCAGGCGGCAATAAGCTAAAAAGATGAGCCGAATCGGAACCAGCAATTGCAGTGGAAGTTTCATTATTGCGGCAGGCATTTATCATCAGTGCAAGTGAGGCAATGATGCAGGTTCTAATAATATTTGCGTTCAATTGGACTGGTATTTTAATTAAAAAAAATCAACAAAAGTGTAGCTTCAAAAATAGCTTTTATTTCGCATTATGCAGCGGCAAAGGAGCATAAAAATAGAAGCTGATAAAAAATTACTGGCAGTTAAAACAGCATGATTATAATATGAAAGTAGGCATCTTTTTATATGTTTATATTATTACCTGATTCATTAACGACGGATTAATTTTAATCCCCGCCAATTGCAACAGCTTTTCGTAAAATGCAAGCGACTTACCTGATTAATATATAAAAAAACTGCGCCGGTTGTTCGCCGGCGCAGTTAAATTCAAGGCATTAATTACTAGTTATAGCCAGGGTTTTGAATAAGCTTGCTGTTCTTGTTCATCTCATCCAGTTTTATTGGAGGGAAATAAACCTTGTCATTCCAGCTTCGGTTTTCAACACCTTGTTCAATTTCCTGAATATGGTAGTTATAATTATAATTGTCTTTACTGTAGCGGTAAGTCGTGACAGTTTTTCCCGGTTTTAGTGTACCGGTTATCACCATAATTTTCACTTTCTGACCAAAATGTTCTGGCGCTATCATCCAGCGTCTTGCATCAAAAAACCGCTGATCTTCAGCAAACATTTCAATATTACGTTCATTACGATACGCATCTACCAATGCACTACCGGATGCAGTAATAGCAGGCATACCTGCCCTGAAACGGATTTTATTGAGCCATTCTTTAGCTGTTGCTTCGTCTCCTGTCTCCAAACAAGCTTCTACATAGTTAAATACTACTTCAGTGTACCTGATCAGAATAGTCGGCAACTCTGATTTTTGGTTCATATCTACGATCGCCGGATTAGGATCCATCATTTTTCGGATTACGTACCCAGTTCTGGTACCATTCCAGTTTTCAATAGAACTGTTCCTGGTGTCTAATCCAAAATAGGGACTTGTTGTTCCTCCACCTGTTCCAGTTTGGTAAGTACCAAATTGCAATTCTCCAAAAGGATCAATTGCTGCACCATCTGTTGTACGTGGTTTCCAGGCAGCGCCATCATAAAAAACAGAAGCATAAAACCGTGGATCCCTGTTCTCATAAGGAGCAGCAGCTTCAGCTGGATTATTCCAATCGAATTTGGAACCGTCCATCATTTCATAGCTATCCACAAATTTTTGTGTAGGTTCGGTAGATGACCATCCATGATAACCGTTGGGCATGTTATTTCGTGGATACCATGCACCCCAATCATCGGTGGCGGCATTAATATACCACTTAGCAAAAATGGCGTCTTTTTCACCACCCCCTTTTCCTAAAAATACGTTTTGATAATCCGTAATTGCACTTTCTTTTGACTGCGGTGCTGTAAGATTCAGGTTGTAACCAATACCGCCTAAATCTAATACTGCTTTAGAAGCCGCCTTTGCAGCCAGCCAGCGTGCATTCTGATCCCCGCTTACATATCCTAGTAATTCAGGATTAGAAAACCCGTTGATTACTGCAGACTTTGCTTTTGCGGTAGGCATATCATGTAAGTCGCTGGCCGCATAAGTAAGTACTCTTGATTTAAGTGCCATAGCTGCGGCTTTCGTAGCCCGGCCCAGTGCCAATGACTTGCCATCGAGCAATAAGGCTGCTGAATCTACATCACTTACTATAGAATTCACACACTCTTCGTATGTGTTTCTTGGAATAGTAAAATCCGGACTGCTTAAAACATAGGAAGATTTAATAAGCGGAATAGCTCCGTAGTAACGTAGCAACTGGTTATAATAATAAGCACGCAGGAAATAAGTCTCTCCTTTTAAGCGGGCAACCATGTCTGCATCAAAAGGAGCCGTAGCAAGGTTTTCCAATGCCAGGTTGGCTGCTCTGATTCTTGAATACATATTTCCCCATTCCATCGTACCTAGTACACCACCAGTGTTGGATGGACTAATCGCCGATTCCATGATGTCTTGTCTTCCGAAATTAAAAAGGCAGTTATCAGTTTGGTTATCCAGGCTATTTTGTTGCAAGGTACCTTCCTGAATGCCATTGTAGATGTCGGTAACAAACATTTCCGAAAGAGCTCCATCCGTCCAGGTGGACGCGGCCGCCGCCTTATCCAGCGGTTGTGTGTTCAAGAAATCCTTATTACATGAAGTAACGAGGATCACTGCACACAGCGGTATTAATATTGTCTTTATTGTTTTTTTCATTTCTGTAAATTTAGAAGGTTAGGTTTACGCCTGTGTTGATAATTTTTGACTGCGGATAATAATGCCCGTCACTGTTTTGAGATTCCGGATCGTAAATTTTCTCCTTAGACCAGGTAGCCATGTTGAGTCCGTTTACATATACCCTGAAACGGCTGATGCCTAATTTTTTTCCAATTCTTGAAGACAATGTATATCCTACTTCAAAGTTTTTAAGGCGCACATAGTTGGTGCTGACCATATAAAAGGTGTTACGGTTGGAAAAATACTGGTTATTTCTGTCAACTGTGCGTGGATATACTGAACTTGGATTGTCGAGGGTCCAGCGGTGATCGTAAGTGTCCTGAAGATAATTACCTATCGTGCCTGTTTCGGTCTGGATAAACAATTGCGCACCGGTAGAAGCCTGGAACAATACATTCAGGTCAAAGTCTTTATACTGCAGCCCAATTGTTAAACCACCCTGGAAAGTTGGGGTCTGGTTTTTATCGCTTCTCACTCTGTCATTTGCATCAATTTTTCCATCTCCGTTCACATCTTTGAATTTCATACTGCCTGGGAACAGCTTGCCTGCACCGCCTACACCACTATAATCAAGGGTATTGGCATCGACATCTTTCTGATCTTTAAATATGCCATCATACTGATAAAGTAACTGGGCATCTGGATTATTTACATCTGTAGGCATCGGCTTTCCGGTAGATAATTGGTAAGCTGGTCTTCCAGGAGTTTCATCCCAGAAAGCAATTTTATTTTTAGCATAACCTCCATTGATACCAACGTTATAACGCAGGTCACCGATGGAATTGTTATAGCCTACTTTAAATTCCCATCCTCTGTTATCCACTTTACCAATGTTTTCAGCTGGTAATGTCAAACCAGTACTCTGCGGAATAGAAGCATTTCTTCTCCACAAAATTTGAGACCGGTGGTTTTGGAATACATCCAGTTCAACAGTTAATTTATTATTTAAAAAGCTCGCATCTAAACCAAGGTTGTAGTTATTAGCAACTTCCCATGTAAGGTTTGTGTTGGGAACACCGTTTTCGTGCAATGTTTGAACAACCTGGTTTCCTGCTGTATAGCTGCCGTAAGCATAAGTTGGCAGATAGTCGTATTCTCTCAACACGCCACCGAAAAAAACCTGGTCGTTACCCAACTGGCCCCATGAACCACGTAATTTCAAAGAATTTACAAAATTTACATTGTCTTTGAAAAAGCTTTCTTCTGAAATTCTCCAGCCTGCTGTTATGCCAGGAAAGAAACCCCAACGCTTTGCTTCAGGAAACATGTAAGACCCGTCTTTACGCCAAAGGAATTCGGCAAGGTACTTTTCTTTATAGTTATAGCCCACCCTTCCGAAATAATTCAAACGGGCACGCTCATAAGAAGCACCGCCTGTTTGCTGGTTGGTTAAACCTCCTGCAAATAATTGATCAATCGCTGTAGAGGCATAATATTGACGGTAAGCATTAAAATAATTACCGTTAATGGTTTCTTTGGTTACGCCTGCCAATACGGTGATAGCATGATTGCCAAAAGTATGATCATAAGATCCGATAGCTTCCAGCATTACATTTAACTGATCAGTTGAGCCCTGATTAAGAGTGGCCTGTGTTGCAGGTCCTTTTTTAACCGCTGTCATGATGGGTGTAGTACCATCTGCTTCAAAGCCACTCCAATTATAGATATACCAGGGTTTTACCCATGTTTTAGTCTGCTGTATATATTTATCCAAAGACGCATTCAGGGTAAATTTCAAGCCCTTCACCCATGGATTGGTGATTTCAATCTTACCATTGGTTTGATAATAATAACGCGTGTCTTTATCATATCCTGTCTGATTGGTAGTAATAACCACAGGCTGTTCACCATTTTCAATATCTGGTGCAGCCTGACCATTTGGCCAAATGGCATTCTTAGTAGGATAGCCTCTCATCAGCATACGAAAAATCGATCCCGCCCCTTTTGTTGGGAAGAAACGATTTTCCTGGCGTGCTACAATACCCAATGAAGTATTGATGTATTTATTTACTTTGGCATCCAGGTTAATACGCATATCGTACTGCTTGTAGCCGGTAGCAGAATTTTTGTAATAACCGTCCTGGTGATCGTACCCCAATGAAGCGAGGTATTTTACATTCTCCGATCCACCAGTTAACTGCATATTATCTTTGTTTTGAGATGACCATGGTTTCAGTACTGCTTTGAACCAGTCAGTATTAGGATGTCCCCACGGATCAGAACCATCAGCAAACTTCTTAAAATCATCTGGTAAAAAAGGAGCTGTTATCACATTATTGGCAGCAGTCGTGTAAGTTCCTGTAGCCTTAAATGCGGCGCTTGCAGCGGCCCACTCAGCGGCAGGCAGTTTGTACAACTCTATTTCGTTTGCCATAGTTGCATATTCCACCGCATTCGTCATTTTTGGCAACACTGTAGGAGCAGCCCAGCCCTGGTTATGACTATAAGAAAGTTCCGGCTTACCTGTTTTACCACGCTTGGTGGTAATCAAAATAACACCATTGGCAGCCCTTGCACCATAGATCGCTGCTGAGGCATCCTTCAGAATTGACATACTTTCAATGTCCATCGGATTCAAACGATCGATACCACCTGCACGGGCAGGTACGCCATCAATAACGATTAAAGCGTCGTTATTACCAAGGGTGTTAGATCCACGGATACGGATGGTTGATCCATCGTAACCAGGTTCACCGCTTGCATTAACGGCCACTACACCTGGCAGACGGCCAGCAATGGAGTTGGTAAGGTTGGTTGCAGGCGACTTCGCAAGATCAGTTCCTTTCACCACTGCAACAGCACCGGTAAGCGTTACTTTCTTTTGAGAAGCATAACCAACCACAACTACTTCATTCAGGTTGCTGGTACTAACTTTTAAACTAACATTAAAATTAGTTTTCGTTCCTACCGGTAATTCCTGCGATTCAAAACCAGTGTTACTGATGACTATCACCGATTTTGAATTTGGTACATCAATAGCAAATGCCCCGCTGGCATCTGTTGTTGTACCGGTTTTAGCTCCTCTTACCGTAACACTCGCGTTAACGGCCGGATTGCCTTTGTCGTCGTTTACGATACCCGTTACATGCACTTTCTGTTGTGCCTGTACCCCAATACCGAGCAACAAAATTAATGATGCAAGGATAGTTTGTTTGAAGAGGCTCCTAAGCGAGTACTCTGATGGGCTTAGGCTGCCTGAGCAAAACGCATTGGTCTGTTTTTTCATGATGGCAATTGTTTTTGGTTAATAAAAAATCGTTGATCTAAATTGATTGGTTGTTTTAAAAAGTGCGTTTATTATTCTTTGCCTTTTAAATTCATATGCCTGCGGGTAAAAATTCTGTTGAATTTTATTTATTTTTTATCACCCGTTTAATATATTGTTGAAATAATGTGTAATCGATTGCACAAAAAAATGTGCTAACTATCGTTCCAGTTGATTCGTAGCATTGAGTTAATGTTTGGTTATTTAGATAATACTGATTGCCTTATTATAATTCCTTTCTTTTCTGCACTATGTTGTTTTCTTTTTGTCGACTCTCTTGCATACAAGATGGGTTCCAGCACAATTTTTTGCTTTGGAGAAACCCCTGTCTCCTTTTCTTTTAACGCGATTATTTCCATCAGTAACTTCAGCGCTTCATTACCCATCTGCACCGTTTGCTGATCTACTGAAGACAAAGACGGGGTTATATGCTCCCCAAAACTTTCATTAGCAAAACCAATTACACCAAAATCATCCGGAATATTGACTCTTCTTTCTTTTAACCCTTTAATAATCCCCAGCGCTGTATAATCTTCAACAGCAAAAACAGCATCCGGAATTATAGGTCTGCTAAAAAAAAAATCAACCGCAGCTTTCCCTGATTCTATTGATATATCTCCCTGGTAAATTAATTCAGGTACCACTTTCAACTTATGTTTTTGTAAAGCGTCTTCATACCCTCTTAACCTTTCCCGGAAACTTTTAATATGCTGCGGACCTAAAACGTGCGCTATTTTATGATACCCTTTTTCAATAAGATGTTCTGTAGCTAAAAAAGCCCCCTTGTAATCATCAATCGTTACCGAAGGAACATTCAATGCATCATTGGTACGGTCAAATAATACCAATGGAATATGTCTTTTTTGTAAATCCTGGTAATGACTGAAATCGACTGTTTCTTTTGCCACGGACGCCAGTATGCCATCTACCCTTGCACTTAAGAAGGTTTCTATTGCTTTTTTTTCAAGTGATGTAGTTTCCTCTGTTTGATATAAAAGGATACTATAACCATTGCTGCTGGCCATCAGTTCTATACCATGCACCACTGATCCAAAGAAATTCATTTGTGCACTTGGAATAATAACGCCTATAGTATGGGATTTTCCTGAACGAAGAGAGGATGCGATCTTATTTCGCTGGTATTTTAGTTCTGTTGCTTTTTCCTTAACTAGCAGCTTGGTTGCTTCACTGATGCGGGGATGATCGTTCAATGCCCTGGAAACCGTTCCAGACGTGAGTTTCAGCTCCCGCGCAATATCGTGTATGGTAATTTTTTGTGACAAGTAGTGCAATCGTGTGCACAATATAGAAATTTCTTTTGCAATCTGCCTAATTTTTTTGTAACTTTTTTTTAACAATTGTCAAAAAGACTAAAAAAAAACGACCAAACGACAGTAGCCACAATTTCTGCCTGTAGAACTACAAGTCAAACTTTCGGGTGCGGCTTTTTAGAAAGCTGATTATTTCAGTGCTGGTTTGCTCCTCGCCCAGCTGAACATAATTGGCAGCGAGGGTTTTATAGTTTTTAGTCATCAGCAAAAACCAAATTTGAAAATAATCCAGTTTCTTAAATACAACCGCCTTATTTAAAGAATAAGTGCTGATGTTTTCTTTGAAGTTCGCAGGCATCTCTGTCCAGTGCATATAAGGCTTTAAATGGTGGCCAATATGGTAACCATCGTTAAAACATTTTTTATTGTAGATGGTATTGATGCAGGTAATACTGTTACCGTAAATACTCCCGGGCCTGTCGGCATCTATAAATGCATGTTGCGCCCAGTTGCCGGCCATCATTGCAAAGCGTATAAAAACCAGGGGTAAAATAAAAACCGTAAGTGTCGCCTTAAAATTTACAAAACACAATCCCATAGCCATCAGCGTAAAAAAAGTTTCGCCCATCATGATGCGGAAAGCATATTTATTTCTCGATTTATTTTTAAAATAGAGTATCAGGTTAAGTACACCCGTAAAATAAAACGAACCCAGGTAAATTATAAAAGCCCTGATGCTGTCCCGGCGAAACTTCATAGTACTACTCAAATCTTCGGGCTCATTGTTTTCAGGATGGTGCATGGTTACATGGTGATGAAAATAAGTTTCGGGTGTTTGTCCAAAAAAAATACCCAGCACCCAGGGCACATACCTGTTGAAAACGCCGTACTTCTTTTTAAATAATTTACGGTGACAAACATTGTGCAGCATCAATACATAAGGCCCCAGAAAAACGATGAGCAAAACAAGCAGGTAGCCCACATACCAGGCCCAGTAAAGATCTGGTAAGATAAACAACAGCACTGCTGCGGGAATAATGATAAACGTAATTTTCAGTGACAGGTAAATGAAAGCCATATCTCGTTTGTCATTGATCAAAGGAAGAAATAACTGATCAATTAAATTGACTTTTTTCTTCTGCAGCCCGATCGGATCGGTAAGAATAAGTTCCATAGCAATATTTTTTCGACGGTGATAATTTTTGTAAGCGAGCTTTGGTGGAGTAACGGCATAGTATTGCTCATGAAAAAATTATCCTTTTGCAGACAAAGTATTAACGAGAATGATTTAAAGGTAGGCTTTATAATTCTTTTATCGCTATACGAAGTGAATTATAAAAAATTTGGTGTGTTAAAATGTGATGCAAGTTTTGTGAAATAAAAATGCACGGCCTCATTAGCAAGGATGTAAGGAGGTTATAAACTACAATTATAAATATTTATAGTAAGGGGCAAATTATCCAACCAGGTAAGCCAAACCATCGTTGACTGGTTCGCATAAATCGACCACCTTTTTCTGCCTGCAAAGATTTTCAAACAGGTCTCTCACTTCTTTATAATCATTGTGAATGGGGCATGGATGTGTAGAGGAGCACTTGCTTAAACCCAGGCCACATTGCTTAAAAACATCTTTGCCATCAATAGCCTCGATGATGTTAATGATGGGTTGTTTTAGTTGTTTGGCTGTAATGTAAAAGCCGCCAGTAGGGCCTTTGGCGCTGAGAATCACTTCTTCTTTTACAAGCGTTTGCAGCATTTTGCCAACAGTATGTTCGCTGCCATCAATGAAGACGGCAATTTCTTTAATGCCAATTTTTTCACCAGCTTCAAATTTTGAAGCAAGATATATAACAGCTTTAATAGCGGTTTTACAGGTAAGACTCAGCATAGTTATTGATTTAAAAAAAGTTGTCCATCGGCAGAGATACGTTCATGGCTCCAGGGCGGATTAAAAGTTACCTCCAGGTGTACTTCCATATCCGTGAAAGTTTTTTGCAATGCCCGTTTTACCGCTTCGCTTAATGCTGCTGCCATGGGACAAAATTGCGTGGTCAGCGTCATTGTACAAAAAGTTTTTGCCTGGTCTTCGTCAAAATCAATCTGATAAATAAGACCAAGGTCAACCACATTCAATCCAATTTCAGGATCCTCCACATTTTGCAACACTGCCAATGCGATGGTACATTTAATATTGTTATTGGTAATTACATTCATTGCGGTAAGCTTTTGTGCAACATTAATTTTATTATGTTCCAGTTATACAAAAAGGCTGCGGCTATTAAAAATAAAGTGGCAACCTGCAACAGCAAATTATTGGCTGCTAACACCCCTGGAATAAATAGTATAAATCCTGCCAGGTAAGTGATGGCCATCGCCCTGAAAATTCCGTTGTTAAACAGTTCCTTCGGATTAGGTGTTTTGTCTGTACCCGCCTGCTTACTGTAAACTTTGTTCCAGATAATAAAGGGCAAGGTTTTAAAAGTCATTCCTAAAATGATGGCGGTAATCCATCCGAAAAAAATGATAAAACCATACGCCACCACAACAGGTATATCAACCGAACCCGCCATCAGCCGTGCAATAAAGACCAACAAAAATATCAATGGTAAAAAAATCAGCAGTACAGAAAGCAAAGAAATTTTCACTTGTTCATCTACCTTCTTGCGAATGCGCTGCTGAAAACATTTGTAGCAATAAAAGGCAAACAACGCAATTCCGGCAAATACAGCACCCAAGGGCAAAAGGTACAACGCCGTTTCATGACTATAAAGAAACAAAAGCACAAAAGCAACCAGGCCTCCGTTAATACAACAATAGATAAGCCATAGCAATTTTGTATTGGTGTATTTAGATAATAAAAACATCGGCACCATCCTGGAACCAACACCTACAATCAGTAAAAGGAACCAGCCCACGATGCCCATGTGCGCATGCAGTGGCAGGTAATGTAATGAATCGACCGGCAAAATAGATAGGGTAAAATTATAGATCAGTAAAAGGCCCACAATGGTTGTAAGCAATAGCCAGAGCGTAGCGGTAAAAACAAAAAATGCATGTACATTTTCATTGTTGCTCTTAGTCATGCTCACTGCAATATTGATAAGATAACAAATGATGGCTGCATTGATTAAAATGCCGCCCCACTTTGCAGGCCACCCAAGATTAAATACATAAAACCCATACACTAATAAAGGAATGCCAATGGCGGCCAGCACAAAAGAAGCGTAGCCTAGTTTATTGCTGTACAGGCTGGTTTCAATCAACACAGGTATCAATTGGTGACTTGCGCCAAGAATGATCATAGTCCCCCAGCCCAGCGCCATTGCATGAGTAATGGCGAGTACATGTGGATGAAAATAATGCCGGGTAAAAGCATTGGCAGATAATAGCAACAATATAGTTGCCATCAGGAAAGACAGAGCAGCATATAGATAAAAAGGCAGCACCAGCTTGTGATCCGTGGTCTTTGCAAAATCAGCTGTATGGTTTATTGCAGGCATCTCAGGATTTATAAATTAGCAACTCTACTCCGGCGTCTGCCGTTTTATTGATCAGGTATTCAAACTTCCGTTCGGTAAGCTCTGGTAACAAAAATACCGGGATACGTTTGTGGTATACAAATAACACTTCGTCTGCAGCCAGCGTTTGTAAAGCTTCCATAATGGTGATCATAGGTAAGGGCATTTCGAGCTGACGTACATCAACATACTTTCTTCTGTCACCAAATTTTTGCAGCGTTTCGTTCCAGCTTTTTGATGAAGCAACTTCGGCGGGTAAATCACTTTGTTCAGAAGCAGTTGCTTTATAAAAATAAGTTTCCACCAGTTGCTGATTGATCACGTCAGCGTATACTTCGAATCCTTTTTTTTCCAGTAACTGAATCAGCGGAACCGGTTCAAAAGTATTGACGATCTTTAACACCTGCCCCGGCTTTAATGATTTTACTTTTTGTGTGATGTTATTCAACGGGTCTTCGCCTTTGGCAATTACCGGCCTTACATCCAGGGTAACCAGCTGATCTTTTTTAAGCGACAATAAAAAGCCGGGCCACTGCTTTTTAACAATGGCAGCCGGCAATTCATTGGTGTCTGTTTCAAAGCCAAGCGGTTTCAATGCATTAAAAAATGTTTCTACCGTACAGCCTCCCACTTTAGATGCCATTGCTATACTTGTTCTGCCTGCCATAATCTTTCGCAATAAAGGATTGCGGAGTTTTTCAAACGCAGTGCTGATACCAACAATAGCTTCCAGCGCACCTGGTTGGTGTTTGATAATTGTGCCTATTTTGGTATTGACATTGATGATCACTTCTAGTAATTTTTATGAACGCTGACAGGTAATAATTGTGTTAAGCCTGCAATTGTTTTTCCATGGCCAGGGCTTTTGGAAACAGGATATTATTTTCCAGGTGAATGTGCAGGTGCAGGTCTTCTTCAAACTCATCCAGCAAACGGTACAGCAAACTATAGCTGGCACAGGCATCTTCAGGCAAAGTATAATTTTTTGTAAGTTCCCTGATCTCTTCCAGGTTTTTGCCCACTTCTTCATGCTCCATTTCCATCATATTGATTGGATTTTGCACTGTTCCAAAATGTGCAGCATGCAATGGCTCTGTACTTTTACCTGCTTTCGTAATTTCTTTGATGTAAGGAAACAACACTTTTTCTTCTTTTGCAAGATGTGAGGTAAGCTCTGTATTGATGGCTTCCACCAGTTCATAAATTCTTGCCAATTCAGGATGATGACTGCCATGTACCTTCAGCACTTTATGTGCATAGCTTCTTAAGTCAGGCAGACTTTTGATGACATAACTATGATGCGTATTCACAATATAATCTGCTAAAAAATCAAGTGGCCAGTCTGTGTATGGAATGGGTCTTGATGATGGCAGCTGATCAGCCTGTTGCAATTCCTGCTCTATTTTAGTAACGTCCAAACCTTTTTCAGCACAAGCCTGCTTTACAGTTTTTTTACCACCGCAGCAAAAATCAAGACCATATTTTTTAAATATCTGCGCCTTGCGCAAATCTGCTGCGGCAAGCGCTCCCAGGGTTTCTTCACCTTCTGTGCTGATGCGTTTAGTTATTTTTACCTTCCATGATTCGGGGCCCTGTTCAAGGTATTCCCAAACAAAAATATTACCTCTTTCGCCCAGCAACTGGTAGTACAAAGGTTTCGGGTCATGGTCATTGTGAATGGTCAGGCTCTCCCCTTCTGTCAGTTCATCAAAACGTAAAAAGATTGTAGGGTGTTTCTGGCGTGGTTCCAGTAAGGTTACGTTCAGGATATTGTCTGTGAGTGTTTGCATAAAATGTTGTTTTTAATTTTTTACTCCACAAAGATAGGAGTTTATTCTTAATAAAAGTATTTAAATACTTTTATTATTTTAAATTCCTTTTTTCGAAAGCAGTTTGTTACAAAACACTTCCGGTGCAATGGTGTTTTGAAAAAACAAGTATCTTTCCTCTTAGAACCGTAGGTCGGATTTTTATTACTCATTAAATAACGCTTCTTACAAACTATGCTTAAGCAAATTGTTTTATTGTCACTTAGTGCAGGCATGCTGTTAACAGTTCATGCGCAATCAGCCAAAAGTATTATTACGGCTAAACAGGTAAAGAAAATTGAAAAGGTACTGTCAGCCGATGACATGCAGGGCCGGCGCACTTTTACCCCCGGCATAGATAAAGCCTCTGCGTTTATTGAAGCACAGTTTAAAAAAGCAGGTCTGCAAACTTTTAATGGTGCAGCCAACTACCGTCAGGAGTTTAGCATGACGCAGGCTGAAACCCAAAGCAGCACAATTGTGATTGACGGGAAGCCAATTCCAGATTCGTTGACGGCAATTTTTTCTTACCAGCCTTCGGTGAACCTTACAGAGAAAAGTGATGTGGAAATAGTGAAAATAAATGCCGGTGATAAATTCGGCCCGAAATTTTACGAATATTACCAAAGCAAAAAAAACTTGTTGGTGTTGGTTGATAGCAGCTTTAGCAACCGGTTAAAGAACATACAGCATATTGATAAAATCACATCCTCTCCTGGTACCAATACGGTTGTTTTTGTTTTTGGAACTAAAGAAGCTGCTGCATTTTCGGTTGAATGCACCAACATTATTTCTAAGAAAAGTTTGAATAACGTAGTAGGCGTTTTGCCCGGCAAAAGCAAGCCGGATGAGTATGTTGTTTTCTCGGGTCACTATGACCACCTGGGTGTTGGTTCTCCTGCGGAAGGTGCACCGCATGATGAGAAGGACTCTATTTATAACGGCGCCAATGATGACGCCGCGGGTACGACAGCCGTGATTATGCTGGCCAGGTATTTTGCCAAACTGAACAACAACGAACGCACGCTGGTATTCGCGACTTTTGTAGCGGAAGAACTGGGCGGCTTTGGCTCGCAATATTTTTCCAAGCAACTGGCACCTGAAAAAGTGATGGCGATGTTTAATATTGAGATGATCGGCACTGAGTCCAAATGGGGAACTAAATCCGCGTACATCACCGGTTTCGAAAAGTCAGACATGGGTAAAATTCTGCAGGAAAACCTGAAAGGCAGTTCCTTTAATTTTTATCCTGATCCATATCCTGAGCAACAATTATTTTACCGGTCAGATAATGCAACCCTTGCGAGGCTTGGTGTTCCGGCGCATACTATCTCAACATCAAAAATGGATGATGAAAAAAATTACCACACAGCATCTGATGAAATTGGTACGCTGGATATGAAAAACATGGCTGAAATTATTAAAGCCATTGCGTTGAGTTCTGCGACCATTATAAGCGGAAAAGATACACCATCAAGGGTTGATGCAACACAATTAAAATAGTTGCTGCGCAATATTTATAGGAACGCTGATGACGCGGAAGGCACGGATTTAAAACGGATTTTTATCCTGCGGATGGATAGAACGCAGATGACGCGGAAAGCACAGATTAAAAACGGATTTTATCTTGCGGACGAATGGGAACACGGATGATAGAGAGCTGAACGGATAATGCGGATTGTATTTTGAGAAATTGATTAGCATAATAGACAGAAAAAAATCCGTTTTTAATCCGCCAGGATTAGTGTCATCCACGTTCCTATCATGCTAAATAAATAATTATTATGCTCTACAAACGCATGCCTATTGAGAAGGAATCTCCGGAGGAGATCGGTTATGGTAATATCCACTATAACCTTTCTGAAAGCTCAGTTACTGATATTACAGTCGGAGAATTAAATCTTTCAATTAATGACCTTACACTGGAGTACACTGGTCATCGGGGTAAACCGGCTCTTAGGGAATTGATTGTGCAGGACTTTATCAATCTTGATAAAGAAAATGTTTTACTCACCAATGGAGCTGCCGGTGCATTGTTTATTATCAATAGTTCTCTTCTTACTGCAGATGATCATTTAATTGTTGTGCGGCCCAACTACGCAACCAATATTGAAGTGCCCTCGACCATTGGCTGCAGCATCTCGTTTATCGACCTTCATTTTGAGACAGAATGGAAACTGGACGTACAACAAATTGAGGCCGCCATTCAGCCAAACACAAAGCTGATCAGCATTACAACGCCGCACAATCCTACAGGTATGCTGATAAGCGAAGCTGCCATTGACGAAATCATTCTCATTGCAGAAAGGCACAATATACATTTGCTGTTAGACGAAACCTACCGGGATGCCTGTTTTAAAACACCCTACCCGCTTGCTGCTACAAAAAGTAACAAGGTCATTACGGTATCTTCTTTATCAAAAGCGTTTGGTTTGCCTGGTTTGCGCATCGGCTGGTTGATCACGCAAGATGAAGTGATGATGGAACGCTTTCTTGCAGCCAAAGAAATGATCTATATCAGCAACTCTGTGTTGGATGAAGAAGTAGCTTACCAGTTTTACCTTCAGAAAGAAAAATTCGCAACCGAAATTAATAAAAAGTGCCTGCAGAATTTTGAAATCCTAAAAGAATGGCTTCAAAAGGAAAGCCGGATGGAATGTATTTTACCGGAAGGCGGTGTAGTGTGTTTTGCACGTTTTAAAAATAAGCTGCCAATAGATACCAACAAATTTTACGATGTCCTGATGTCTGCTTACCACACAATGGTCGGGCCCGGTCACTGGTTCAGCATGCCCGACACGTACATGCGCATTGGCTTTGGCTGGACAAATGAGCTCGTTCTGCAACAGGGCCTGCAAAATATCAGCGCCGCTATTGATGCAAGTTTGCTATAATTAAATCCTGCTTTTTACATCTCAAATTATCAAGTCGGTTTTATCGATTCAAAAATTAACCATCTGGTTAAATTTTTTGCATAGTAATTATTCATCGCTTACCTTTATGTTCAGTTTAACCAAATGGTTAAATAATTGTAATGAAGCAAAAGGATAACAATACAGAAGAAGCCATCCTGCAGGTAGCCCGCAAAGCCTTTACGCAAAAGGGGCTTACGGGAGCACGCATGCAGGATATTGCTGATGGAGCAGGTATCAATAAAGCGCTGGTACATTACTATTTTAAATCAAAGGAAAAATTATTCGCACTGATTTTTCAGCAGGAGTTCAGGAAATTCTTTTCCAACCTGGCTGCTGTTTTGTCTGATGATATCCCTTTGTTTGAAAAGATACAGCATATTGTAGCGTTGGATATTGAGCGAATCAGCCAGTTCCCGGATATGCCATTGTTTGTGCTGAACGAGATAAGCCGCAACCCCGCCATGATGGTGAAACAATTTAAACAGTTGCAGGCAAAAGACGTGCTGGCTGGCTTTCAAAAACAAATTGATGGGGAAGTAAAAAAAGGAATTATCCTGAAGATCAGTGCCCAGCAATTGCTGATCAATATCCAGTCACTGAGCATCTTTCCTTTCGTTGCCAAACCGATGATCAGGAAGGTAATGCAGATGACGGAAAAACAATACCAGGAAATGATACAGGCACGAAAGACAGAAGTGGCGCAGTTTATTATTAATGCCATTAAAGCCTGATATAAAAATGAACACCATGATTAAACTGATCAGATATGCATAAAAATAAAAGAATCCTAACTCAACAAATACTGCTGCTGATCATCTTCCTTTCAGCACATCAATTACTGAATGCACAGCATTTGAATGAGCTTACAATAGACCAGTGTTATAAACTTGCTGCTGCTAACTCGCCGCTCTACCAGCAAAAAGCATTAACGATTGCAGCGGGCAACAAAACAGAAAAAAATATTAACCTGAAATGGTTGCCGCAACTGGACATCAATGCTCAGGCAACCTATCAATCGGACGTTACGTCATTACCCATCAAATTGCCTAACCTCACCATTGAATCGCTGGATAAAGATCAGTACAAGGGAACGCTTGACCTTGTGCAACCTGTGTACGATGGCGGATTGATTGCCGGGCAGAAAAAACTGCAACGCATCACAACTCAAACAGAAGCACAAAGAGTGGAAGTGGATTTGTATCAACTAAAAACTAGCATCAACAATTATTATTTTACAGCATTACTGATGGCGGAGAATGTACAATTACTGAACCTCGCAGAAGAAAATTTAAACAACAGCCTCAAGATTGTAGCAGCGCAGGTTACAAATGGCGTAGCCATTAAAAGTAATGCAGATGTATTAAAGGCTGAATTGCTGAAAACAGCGCAGCAGAAAATAGAATTTGCATCGGCCAAAAAAGAAGCCATTGAAATGCTGGCAATTCTTACTGGCGCTGATGTAGATCAAAATACCGTACTTTCTAAACCTGTTACTTCAATCAAAAATGCGGACACAATCGCTGCCAGACCCGAATTAAAATTGTTTGACTTTCAGCAGCAAAGTATCCAATTGCAATCACAACTTATCACTGCCAAAACAAATCCGAAGTTGTCACTTTTTGCGGATGGCGGCTATGGCAAACCGGGACTCAATCAATTAAAAAATAGTTTTCAGTGGTTTTATATTTCGGGTGTACGATTGAATATTCCCATTATGAGCCGCATAACACAGCAAAAAGATAAGGATGTTTTAAAGATACAGCAGCAGGTAGTAAACAAACAAAGAGAAAATTTTTTAAAAAATAACCAGCAACTTTTGGTGCGCCAAAAAGGCGAAATAGATAAATACAATCAGCTGGTGCAAAGTGATTCGGCCATTATAAACCTGCGGACTAGCATCAGGGAAAATGCAGCGCTTCAGCTAAGCAATGGTATCATCACCTCCAACGATTTTATCAGGGAACAGAATGCAGAAAGCCAGACAATGCTGAACCAAAAATTACATGAAGTGTCGCTGCTGCAGGCGCAATACAATTATAAAATCATCACGGGTGAATAAATCTTTGTTCAATAATTAATCAATCAGAAAATATGAAGTCGACTATTAAATTGCTTTTACTGAGCCTGGTGATAACAGCAGCTTCCTGTAAAAATGGCAATACAAAATATGATGCTACAGGAACTTTTGAAGCAGATGAAATCATTGTTTCAGCAGAAGCTACCGGTAAAATCATGAGGCTGAATGTTGAAGAAGGTGCTACACTGATAAAGGATTCGGTAGTCGGCAACATTGATCCTTCTGCTATTGAATTGCAGAAGGAACAAGCAGCTTCATCAGTAGATGCCATCACGCAAAAAACAAACGATGCGTTGCCACAGATCAATATTCTGCAAGCCCAGATGGTTGCCCAAACAAGACAAATCGCCGTGCAGGAAGAACAATTAAAAACACTGCAAAAAGAACAGGCACGCTTTACAAACCTTGTGAATGCTGGCGCTTCCCCTGTGAAACAACTGGATGATATCACCGGCCAGATAAATGTGTTACAGCAACAAATATTGGCTTCCAGAAGTCAGCTGGCGGTTTTACAGAGCCAGGTAAAATCGCAGCGCCAGTCAGTGGCCATACAAAACAGAGGCATATTAAGTGAAAAAAATCCGATGGAGAAAAAAGTGGCGCAGATTCAGGATCAACTGAATAAAACCAATATTGTAAATCCTGTTACAGGCACAGTGCTCACTAAATATGCCGATGCCAATGAGTTCACCAACACCGGTAAAGCCATCTATAAAATTGCTGATCTCAGCACCATGAAATTGCGGGCATATATCACCGGCGACCAACTGGCACAGGTAAAATTACACCAGCAGGTAAAAGTGTTGGTAGATGATGGTAAAGGAAAATACAAAGAATTGCCCGGTATCATTACGTGGATATCAGATAAAGCAGAGTTTACACCAAAAACGATACAGACAAAAGAAGAAAGAGCCAACCTGGTATACGCTATCAAGATCAATGTCAAGAACGATGGGTATTTGAAGATTGGAATGTATGGGGAAGTGAAATTCTGATGTCTGATTTTTTGATGGCTGATTTCTTTCGAGTTGTTGGTTAACGCTTTTGATTGATGGATGGTTGTATTGTTGAATGGTTATTTGGAGTTCACTGATATGAAGGGCTTACTGCTTCTTTACATTTCTCAACATAAATAATTTACTGTCACTAGCATAATCTTTAAGCAATCAGTCCAGTCACAAAAAGCAACATTCAACAATGTAACAATCAACAATAAAGTAATCTAACAATAAAGCAATTCAACAATTCAACAATCCAACAATAAAACAATTCAACCATACAACAATTCAACAATCCAAATGCAAGCAGTAACAGTTGACCATATCGTTAAAAAGTACGGCTCAAAAAAAGAGACTGTGACTGCATTGGATGATGTTTCGCTGGAGGTGGCTAAGGGCGAATTATTTGGGGTTATTGGTCCGGATGGAGCCGGCAAAACTTCTTTGTTCAGGATACTGACTACCCTGCTGCTGGCCGACGCTGGTAATGCTGCCGTTGACGGTTTTGATGTGGTAAAACAATACAAGGAAATCCGCAACCGCATTGGCTATATGCCCGGCAAATTTTCTTTGTACCAGGATCTTTCGGTGGAAGAAAACCTCCGCTTTTTCGCCACCATTTTTAATACCAGCATTGAAGAAAATTATGACCTCATCAAAGAAATTTATTTTCAGCTGGAACCATTTAAAACCCGCCGTGCCGGCAAGTTATCCGGCGGCATGAAACAGAAGCTGGCTTTGTGTTGTGCGCTGATACATCGTCCCGTAGTATTGTTCCTGGATGAACCTACTACCGGTGTGGATGCAGTGTCAAGAAAAGAATTTTGGGAGATGCTCAGGAACCTGAAAAAACAAGGCATCAGCATTTTGGTGAGTACTCCTTATATGGACGAAGCTGAATTGTGCGACCGGGTGGCGCTGATTCAATCCGGTAAAATTATGAGCATTGATTCACCCCAGTCTATCATCAAACAATTTACAAAAAAAATGTGGTCAGTACGTTCAGCAGAAATGTTCCGCTTGCTCAATGATCTGCAGCAATACAGCAACACGGAAAAATGTTATGCCTTTGGTGAATTTCATCACCTGGTATTAAAAAATGATGCAGAAGGAATGGATCCCGTGATGCATTACCTGGAACATCTATCCCATCATGAAATTGAAATGCAGGTGACACAGCCCAATATCGAAGATTGTTTCATCGAATTGATGAGCCAATAATATTTTATCAACATGAAAGAAGCCGTTATAACAGTCAATAAGCTCACCAAAAAGTTTGGCGATTTTATTGCCACCAATGAGGTAACGTTTGAGGTAGACAAGGGAGAAATTTTTGGATTTCTCGGCGCCAACGGTGCAGGTAAAACAACCGCCATGCGGATGCTGTGCGGACTGTCCATGCCTTCCAGCGGATCGGCCACTGTAGCAGGTTTCGACGTATACAAACAAACCGAAAAAATAAAGCAAAACATCGGCTACATGAGCCAGAAATTTTCCTTGTATGAGGATCTTACCGTAACGGAGAATATTCGCTTTTATGCCGGTATCTATGGCATGGCCAGACCAGCCATCAAAGAAAAAACGGCACAGCTTTTAAACCAGCTAAACCTTACTCCCGAAGCCAATACACTGGTAAAAGCATTGCCGCTGGGATGGAAACAAAAACTGGCTTTTTCAGTTGCCATTTTTCATGAACCTAAAATTGTATTTCTGGATGAGCCAACCGGCGGTGTTGACCCGATTACGCGGCGTGAATTCTGGAACCTGATTTACCAGGCCGCTGAAAGAGGCATTACCATTTTTGTTACTACACATTACATGGATGAAGCAGAATATTGTAACCGGGTATCCATCATGGTAGATGGAAAAATTGAAGCGCTTGATACACCCAGGAACCTGAAAAAAACATACAATGCAAAATCAATGGATGAAGTTTTTTTACAGTTGGCGAGAGGTGCGAAGCGGAGCGACGACTAGCCGCCAGCAGCTACTCTAGTTCTCCGCCGCGGCGTAGAAAATAAAACGCAGTAGCAAAAAAGATACAAGATGTTTAGAGCAATTGAATAACTAACAAAAAACACAATGAAGCAATTTCTCATCTTTGTTCAAAAAGAATTCTACCACATTTTCCGTGACAGAAAATCATTGCTCATTATTATTTTGATGCCCATTGTGCAAATAATTTTATTTGGATTTGCGCTGACCAATGAAATTAAAGATTCTGATATCGCCATACTGGATGAATCCAAAGATGTTGCCACGGTTGAAATCATTCACCGGCTGGATGCCAGCCGCTATTTTAATGTTGCCCGCTACCTGCATTCGCAGGCTGATATTGAAGCGGCGTTTAAAACCGGTAAAATAAGACTGGTCGTAGTTTTCCAAAATAAATTCCGCGAAAACCTGTTGCACGCCAACCATGCCCAGGTACAATTATTAGCCGATGCAACCGACCCAAATACCGCCACAACAGTAACCAATTATGCAACAAGTATTATCAGGGATTATCAAAATGATCTTACCGCAAATGCTCCCCTGCCCTACCAGATTGAGCCGCAGGTAAGGATGTTGTACAACCCGCAGTTAAAGGGTGCTTATACATTTGTACCAGGGGTGATGGCGATGATCCTGATTATTATTTCAGCCATGATGACTTCGGTTTCCATCGTACGGGAAAAAGAAATCAATACCATGGAAGTGTTGCTGGTATCGCCTTTGAAGCCATTGCTGTTTATTTTAAGCAAAGCCATTCCGTATATGTTTTTGTCCCTGGTAAATGTTTCAACCATCCTGGTCGTAAGCGTCACCTTGCTGGAGGTACCCATCAACGGAAGCCTGTTATTATTGATGGGCGAAGCCCTGCTGTTTATAACGACAGCAGTCTCATTGGGGCTGATGATTTCAAACGTAACCAATTCTCAACAAACTGCTCAAATGATTTCTTTGCTGGGTTTAATGCTGCCAACCTTGTTGTTAGGTGGCTTTATGTTTCCGATTGAAAGCATGCCAAAGCCCTTACAATTTATGTCGAACATCGTGCCATCCAAATGGTTTTTTATCATCGTAAAAGATGTCATGATCAAAGGCCTTGGCTTTAAAATGATCTGGAAAGAAACGCTGATACTTTTTGGAATGACCTTGTTTTTTCTTACCATCAGTTTCTCTAAATTCAAAATCAGGCTTGCATGAAACAGTTGTCTTTTTTACTGGAAAAAGAATTCAGGCAGGTGTTTCGCAATCCTGCTATCCTGCGGTCGGTGCTCATCATGCCCATCATCCAGTTGCTCATCTTTCCATTTGCGGCCAATTACGAGGTAAAGAATGTCTTGCTTAGTATCGTTGATCATGATCATTCTTCCTACTCACAAAAATTCATTTCAAAAATAACGGCCTCCGGTTATTTTATTTTAACCGATTACTCGCCTTCGTACAACAAGGCAATGGAATCCATTGAATCAGATAAATCAGACCTGGTAATTGAAATCCCAAAAAACTTTGAGAAAGATCTTGTAAAAGAAAATAAGAGCAGCATGCTACTTGCCGTTAATGCAGTGAATGGCGCCAAAGCCAACCTGGGCGGTGCTTACGCTGCCAACATCATCCGGGATTTCAACCAGGAAATACGATTGGACTGGATGACCTTTCCCGCATTCAATGCTATACCAACCATTGAAATCACATCTTCCAACTGGTACAACCCCACCATGAATTATAAAGATTTTATGGTGCCCGGCATCCTAGTTACGTTGCTCACCATGATCGGCACATTTCTTACCTCGCTCAACATTGTGCAGGAAAAAGAAAGTGGTACCATCGAACAAGTCAACGTAAGCCCCATCAGCAAAACCACCTTTATTTTAGGTAAGCTCATCCCCTTTTGGATCATGGGTTTAATCACCCTCACCATCGGTTTGCTTATCGCCAGGTTATTTTATCAAATTGTACCCGTTGGTAACATCTCCCTGATTTATCTATTTGCCATGGTTTTTCTGCTAGCCTTATTAGGTATTGGCTTATTGATATCAACCTATGCTGAAACCCAAACCCAGGCCACGTTTGTAGGCTTTTTTGTGATGATGGTTTTTATGTTGCTCGGCGGTTTATATACGTCCATCGACAGCATGCCGGAATGGGCCAAATGGATCACCAAAGTAAATCCCGTTGCTTATTTTATTGAGGTAATGCGCATGATCGTTTTAAAAGGAAGCGGCTTTGCAGATATCAAATATCACCTGCTGTCCGTACTTGGACTTGCTGTAGTGTTTAACACCTGGGCGATTTTAAATTATCATAAGCGATCATAATTTGTTTTACCAGCATTAATTTTCATGGCAGCGGCATCGGCGTCGCACCGTTCAATTGTATCTTTTCATGGCAGCTTCAGCCTCCTGGTTGAGGTATCCAACAAACTGTTAACACCTCAATGAACCATGTACTTAGACATTGTTTGAATCCCTGACAATCCATAAAACTGGTTTCGGATACAGACCTTAGTAGAAAAACAAATCCAATAATTCAAACCTTATTACCTTATCAACTTTAAAATTTAATCAGTTATAATAAGGTAATAAGGTGGGCCAAATTTTGTTGATCTATCTACTAAGGTTAAAAACCATCAGCCGGTTTACTCACCTGAGTTTTATGAAAGTAAGAGTATTTCTAAACAGGAATAAATTAAAAATCAAGGATTTAATTGCTACATATTTTTATAGCTGCTACTTAAAATATTCTCCATCCTCATCCGTCTTAATTCTTATAACAATATTGTTAATTCTAAAATTGAAAAACATGCACTACAATCAGTCATGCGCCGCAAAAGGCAACAACTATGGAAGCAATCCACGCAACCGTGGCATGCTTATCCGCTCAATGCAAAGGGCCTCAGTAAACATTTACAAAACAGACAGCAGTTATGAAATGCTGGTGTTTGCTCCCGGCCGCATCAAAGAACATTTTCACCTGGATGTGAAGGGTTCCACCCTCACGGTTTCTTATCTCCCGCCGGAGGGTTTCCCCCGTCCCGACTGGATTTTAAGGGAATACAGCCGTGGAGGTTTCGAAAGAACTTTCGACCTGGATGAATCTGTTGATGTAACAAACATTACCGCTAAGTATGTAGATGGTGTGTTGCAGGTAAGCCTGCCCCTGGTTCCCGGAAAGGAAGCAGCAAAACGTGACATAGTGATTAACTAAAGCGGCACGAAAAAACACATGAGGCAGCAAAACCCAATGCTGCCTCTTTGCATTTTGCCGTATATTTAATTTCACACAACGACGGCAACGAATACAAAGCAAACAACGAAAAAAACCTTTGCGTTCTTTGTATTCTTTGTTCCTCTATGTGAAATACCTTTATGTAAAACAACACAATGAAAACATTTGCTGATAAAGTTATTGCCTTCAACAAAACCATTGATTTTAAAGGTAGCCTCCCCGCCGGTATCAGCATGATGAATCCTTTCAAAGAAAATAAAAACGTACCCGCATTATCCACTGCTTTTTATAAAAAATATTATAACGATACCGGGCGCCGTCATTTAATTTTAGGCATCAATCCCGGCAGGTTTGGCGGTGGCGTAACCGGCATTCCGTTTACAGATACCAAAAGGCTGGTTGAAAAATGTCACCTGCAATATGAAGGCAAAGAAACACATGAACCATCGTCCGTATTTGTATACGAAGTAATTGATGCATACGGCGGAGCAACCAGCTTTTACCGGGATTTTTATATCAACTCAATCTGCCCGCTTGGCTTTACTGCCACTGCAGCCAATGGCAAAGAAATCAATTATAATTATTACGACAGCAAGGAACTTACCAATGCGGTATACGATTTCATTATCGAAAACATTCAAAAACAAATCAGCTTTGGTGTTGAAACTGATACCTGTTTTTGTTTTGGCAATGGTAAAAATGAAAAATTCTTACGGCAACTAAACGACACACACGGCTTTTTCAACAATATCATCGCATTGGAACATCCCAGGTTTGTAATGCAATACAAATCAAAATCAAAGCAATTGTATATTGACAAATACCTCGCGGCCTTTCACTCCGTAGCGCCATAAATCACCGCCTGCCCCGGCCTTTTGCCAGCCGTCCAACTGCCAAAGAAAACAAGCAACTTAAACAGCCGGGCTTGCTTAAAATGTTTATCTTGTACAGTCAGTTTTTCTTTCACCAAACAACTTTTTATGTCAAAATATTCACCGGCAGCATGGATTATTTCATTAATGGCAATTAGTTTGTTCGCCTGTAAAAATTCGCCGCAAACGAACACATCACAGGTAAGAGGATTATCGGTTCAATACATTGATTCGTCCGTTAGGCCAGGCGATGATTTCTTTCAATACGCCAACGGAAAATGGCTGGATACAGCTACTATCCTGCCGACCGAATCCGGTGCCAGTTCAGGCCTGGAGATGCAAAACATTATAAAATCCCGCATTAAAACAATACTGGAAGAAGCCGCTGCAAGCACAAAAAAAAGCGATAGTATCGAACAACAGGTGGGCGGTTTGTATGCCGCCAGTATGGATTCAGCCAAAATAGAAAAGCTGGGTTACGAACCCATCAAACCATTGCTGAAAAATATTGATTCGTTAAAAGATAATAAAGAAATGCTGCAGTTTGTAACTGCTTTATGCACCTCGGGCATCCCTATGCTGATCGGGCAATATGTAGGATCCGATGAAAAAAACAGTGCAAAAAATATTGCAGTATACTACCAGGCAGGGATTGGTTTACCAGACAGGGATTATTATTTTAAAACTGATGCAGCGACTCTGAGCGTAGTTGCCGCATACCAGCAGTACATCCGCACGTTGTTTATGTTAACCGGTACCGACAGTGCCACCGCCGCAAAAAACGCCACCACTGTGTATGCCCTGGAAAAGCAACTGGCAGCAAGCCACCGAACCAACGTAGAGCTGCGGGATCCGCAAAGCAATTATAACAAAATGGCGGTGGCTGATCTGGATGCAAAGATGCCAACGCTTGCCTGGAAACAATTGCTGATCAACCTGAATGTAAAAACTGATTCAGTGAATGTGAGCCATCCCACTTATTATACCAAATTAAATGAGCTGCTAAAATCGGTACCGCTGGCGGACTGGAAAACTTACCTGCATTTTCATCTGACAGACCGTTTCGCTAACCACCTCAGCAGCAATTTTGTAAATGCATCTTTTGAATACAATGGCAAAACATTGAACGGCCAAAAGAAATTGAAAGAAAGATGGGAAAGGAATTATGTAGTGGTAGATGAAAATTTGGGTGACGCCCTGGGGCAGTTGTATGTAAATAAATATTTTGGTGAAGAAGCCAAAAAGAAAGTGCTGGACCTGGTAAATAATCTCCAGGCAGCCTTCGAAAAGCGCATCACCCAATTGGACTGGATGAACGATAACACCAAACAAAAAGCCGTCGCCAAACTGCATACTTTTATCAAGAAGATCGGCTTTCCCAACAAATGGCGGGATTATAGTAAAGTGGTTATCGACCGGAATGATTTTATCGGCAGCCTGCTTTCCTGCGGTAAAAATGAATATGCTTACCAGGTTAATAAAGTGGATAAACCGGTTGATAAAACAGAATGGACAATGACACCGCCAACCATCAACGCGTATTACAATCCAACCTTTAATGAAATCGTTTTTCCGGCAGGTATTTTACAGTTTCCTTTCTTCGATGCCAACTCAGACGATGCTATGAATTATGGCGGTATCGGCATGGTCATCGGTCATGAAATGACGCATGGCTTCGACGACCAGGGCGCTCAATACGACAAAGATGGCAATCTAAAAAACTGGTGGAGCAAAGAAGACCTGGAAAAATTTAAAGCCAAAGGAGAACAGGTCATCAAATTATACAATGGCTTTACGGTACTGGATACGCTGCACATCAATGGCAGTCTAACCCAGGGCGAAAATACCGCAGACATTGGCGGTATCGCCATTGCTTACGATGCTTTTAAAATGACGGCACAGGGAAAAGATACAACAAAAATACAGGGCTATACACCCGACCAGCGCTTCTTTTTATCTTACGCACAAGGCTGGCGAAGCAAACGCAGAGACGAAGCGTTGCGTCAGCAAATCAACACCAATCCACACTCGCCCGCCAAGTACAGGGTATGGGGACCATTGATGAGCTTCACACCTTTTTACAACGCCTTTAATGTCAAAGAAGGAGATAAAATGTTTGTAGCAGAAAAAGACAGGATACATATCTGGTAAAAATTACCAAAGCAAAAAAACGCCATGATGCATTACTACATCATGGCGTTTTTATTTTATAGAATCCGCATTTAACCCGCAGGTATATCAATGCCACTTCTTCAAACCCAATAATTTTTCACCCAACTCTGTCAACTCTGCTCTTTCATATTTGGTCTGTTCCCATTTACGAGGGTCTCCCGGAAACGCATAGCCTTCCGGCGCTATGCGATGCCGCCAGGAATTTACCCGCCAGTTTACCAGGTCTTCGTTATCTTCCACCGCAGGCGTCATAGAAATGTATTGCGCCAGTCTCGGGCGGTCACTTTCATTTTTACGAATGCCATGCGCCAGCATGCTGTTAAATATCAGCAGGTCGCCTTTTTTACACATCACTTTTTTAATTTCAAAACCAGTTGTGTCCGGTTTAAACGGATCCCGGTCGGCAGGTTGAGTTTTTACCCATTCATCAAAAGTTCTGTACAATTCAGGCACACACTGAAAGCCGCCGGTCAATTCATCCGTATCGCTCAAAGCCAGCACACCCTGCACATTCACCGGTTTCGGATTCATGCTGGTATCAATGTCAAAATGAATAAAGGCTTTGTATTCATGCCCCGGTCTTACCGGAAAATTCAAGTTGGCTCTGTCAATAGTAACCCACAATTCTTCAATGCCCCAGATGTCAACAAAAGCGTTATATACTTTCGGGTTCATCCTGTTTTTCCACATTTGCGGGTTATTATACATCTCTACCATACCCGTATTTTTCAACTCCTTCATTTGTATTTCTGCCCTTGGCTCGGCATACCAGGTCTCCGGATCATTAGGATCTTTCTCTTCAAAATCCCACAGCAGGCTGGCCATTTTTTCAACATCGTCAGCGGGTACGGCGTTGGGTATAATTACATACCCATTTTCAATCCAGAATTTCCACTGTTCCTCAGTTAACTCACGCAAAGGCTTTCCGTTGCTTCGCTCATTTAACTTTTGTGCCGTACGGGCCACCGACGCGTTGCCCGGCGTTTGCTTGTTATCGTACAGTTTGCCCATGGTATTCATGGTCATGCTTTGTTTTTCTTCTACTTGCATAACAATCGTTTTTAGTTTGATAAAAGAATTTTAGAAAATATGATAAGATCGTTTACTTTATTTTTTGGTCCGGGCTAAGAACCTATGTGAATCATGGTTGCGTCGCCCTCTTTTACCGCATACCAATTGGCAACTTGTTTATGCAATCTGCCGAAATGTAAAGCGCTACAAAATATGTTTCACCACTCCCCCGTCAACCCTAACAGCAGCGCCATTGGTAGCCGACGCCAACGGACTAACCAAATAGGTCACCATGGTTGCCACTTCATTTACAGTCGAAAAACGCTGCAATAATGAGGTCGGCCTTTCTTCCTTAAAAAAAGATGCTTCTACCTGCTCTACGGGTAACTGCTGCGACTGCGCCAAACGCTTAACAAATTCACTGGCGCCTTCACTCCATGTAGGGCCGGGCAATACAGTGTTGACTGTAACAGCCGATTCTTTTGTTAATTCTGCCAGTCCCCGCGAAACTGCCAGCTGCGCCGTTTTGGTGGTGCCATAATGAATCATCTCGCCGGGCGTAAGCACGCCGGATTCGCTCGAAATAAAAATAATTCTTCCCCAGTTTTGTTGCAGCATGTACGGCATAAAAGCCCTTGATAAGCGCACCCCACTCATTACATTCACTTCAAAAAAACTAAACCAATCCTTATCCGGAATATCAAAAAATGCCTTTGGTTCAAAGATGCCGACATTGTTGATTAGAATATCAATATTACCCGCCTTTATGATCAGCTCATCGACTTGATTCACGTCTGAAAAATCCGCCACGATTCCAGTTACATCACAGCCGGGTATTTCTTTTTGCAGCCCCGCAATTGCCTGTGCAATCCGTGCTTCGCTTCTTCCATTGATGATAACACCGGCGCCTTCTTTTAGCAGGAAGGTTGCGATGCCTAAACCAATACCGGCTGTAGAACCCGTAACCAATGCCTTTTTATTAGTTAACTGAAGATCCATATTATTGATTTACAAAATAATCCACTACGAGCACCTTTTCCATGTAGGGTTTCAGGTGGTTGTTTACAAAATCGTTATGCGCCGGGTTGTCCCTGTAAGCCTGCCTGCCTTTTTCGTCATCAAAGCTTACAACAAAGCAATGTGTCAATCCTTCATTAAAACCTTCCGGACTATTGTTGGTGCCCCACTCAAACCCTTTTACCGAAGGTACTTTCGATGGCAGTGCTCTGAAAGTGTTCTCTATATCCTGCACGATGGCCGGTGTTGCCGCCGCCGTAAATTTGAACATCACTACGTGCCGCAATACTTTTTGCGGACTCTTTAAAAATGCCAGTGGAACAAAGCTTAGAACGGCAACCGTTGTTAAAGCGAGGACAAACAGTATTGTTGTTTTTTTCATGATGACACATTTGATATCGTTTTTAATTGACAGAACAATATTACAATCGTTCTGAGTCAATTTAAATAGCAAGTCCAGCCACGTCCAAAATGAAATAGTTGTATATTTAAAAATGGTGGTTTATTACGGGCAGGATAGAAACGCTGATTTAACAGATGATATGAGACTGATCTTGATTTATGCTGTCCTGGCGAAACAAGATATCATCAGGCGAACAAAAAATCTGTCTTATCTGTTTTAATCCGCTGCAGCAGCGTTTATATCTCTATGGCAACAAAATTCTTTACAGAAATTATTTATTTAAAATACCGGGAGCCATTGAAAAAAATAATTAAAACACAGTATGATACAGTAAAAGTCAGCTTTGGTATTTACATTATCGCCGAAGTAAGGAAGCGAACCAATAAGGAATATCCAACAGAAACCGACATCAAAAAAATGTTGTTGAAAACAGGTAAACAAAGTGCAGGCGTGCTGTCCGCAGCCAAACAAATATCAAGGTATTGCAAAACCAATCGCGATTATTTATTAAAAGCAAAAGAAGAAACCTTCAACCTTGTGGCACAGGCACTGAACCTGCCGGTACCACATTTTAACCAGTTTCATGAACGCATCAGCCAGTTGTATAAAAGAAGCAGGAACTATAATACATACCTGGAAAAAGCAGAAAATTATTTACTGCAGTTTAAAGCCGCCGATGATGAAACCTATTTTAAGCGCCTGTTAAATTACCGGGAAGAAACGGGTATTAAAACCATCCTTATCAACTACCCTTTTGGCGAGCTGGACGCCAACTTACCTGCAACACATTTTGGTGCCTACACCGACATCAAAACCGAAGTGCTTTTCAAACAATTATGTACCCGGATGAATGTGAGCAATTATAAAATCTTAACCGATTCTTCCGTAGTGGAACAATTTGAAAAAGAAAACAATAAGCGGGAAACATGGGTGAATATTGGATTATTTGGCAACCGGCTGACCGCATCCCTGTTAAAGAAAAATGCATTTGGCAATTGCTTCGACTGGTTGCCACAACAAAATAAAATAGTACTGATGGGTAAAGCGTACGCCGCCAACAGGGAGAAGAAAATAGACTACGGTGTATTTGCCAGGCTGCAACTCATCAACCGAAAGACGATCATCCTCATTGGCGGAATTGAAGGCTACGGCACCGAAAAAACTGGCGAATATGTTTGGCGCAACTGGCGGAAAATGTATGACATCGTAACCGCTGCCAAAGCATCCTCGGTAATTGTTTTATTTAAAATTTTTAACGGGAAAATTCATCAGCAAAAAGTGGTGGAGTTGCCGGAAGTTGTATTAGCTGCAAAAAAATAATCGTGTTGACCAGCCTACGGGAACGAGTGGTTGCTAACTGCGAATATGTTATTCACCCAAAATCAAGTGCCGTTCCCATCCTTACAAAAGCCTCTGCAGCAGCCACATTTATTTCTATGCCACGAAATATTTCCATCATACCATGGTTGCAATCAGATGCTGCATAAATGCCCGGCGGGTTTTGGCTGGTGTGACAAAATACCGCTTTCTTTTTCTGTTCTTTTGTGTTGGTGATATCTACATAATCGGTCGGCTTAAAACCCATCGTTTGAGAACCGGTGCATACTTCAAAAAAATAAAGTTCAAATATTTTCCCAAGTCTCACCCAGCTTTGTATGGTTAGCAGACTGGCTGCCTGATGGTCTTTATGTGTATCAATTGGCCAGTGTGTAAAAACAATATCCGGCTTCTCCATCTTAATCAGTTCCTGTATTTTTCCTACCCATTCATTGTCTACCATACCTGCGCCGTCTATTTGGCCGGCGAATATTGGTTTGGCATTTAAAATTTTACAGGCAGCAATTGCTTCTTTGGTGCGAATGGCCGCAGCTTCTGCATGGCTCTTGCCGGGTATGCCTGCTTCACCACTGGTTAAATAAATAATTGTTACGTCATGCCCCTGCACCTGCAGCATCGCCAATGTTCCACCACAGCCACTTTCCGGGTCATCGGGATGGCCGCCCACGCAAACAATTTTTAATTTTTTGTTTTGCTTTTGAGGATTGCCTGCCGTTACAAAAGCAGGTAAACTAAATGCTGTAGTTGCAGCTAACATATTTTTGGCAAAGGTTCTGCGGGAAGTGGACATGACTTTTAATTTGCTGAATCGTTAATAATATTGAATCAATAGCTTTGTTATAAATTAAATTTCAGGGTAACAACAACTGTTCAATTTGCTGCCAGTTATCTACCCTTTTATGCACGCCCTCATCCGCCAGCTGATTGTGCGGTTGCGTAAATAAAATGGTTTCGCCAGTGAAATAATTTAAGTTTTTAAAATGATCGTCAATCATAATATCGGCTTTGATAATTTCCTTTGATCCGCAAAAAACCATTTGCTGCCAGCCAATAAATGGAAAATGTTCGTTGAGCCAGTCCCGTTTTTCACCAAAGCTGGTAGGAAATTCCATTGCGGCGGACACGATAAAAACTTTATACTGATCATTCAGTTTTTCCAGCACCTGCTGGCTTCCTTCCATTACAGGCGCATGACGAAAAAAGCCTGGACTGGTTACATACTGGTAGGCATTTTCAAAAACCTCGTGTTCAAATTTCCCGACGGCATCCTCCAATGTGATGATTTTACCGGTTTCAGCAGTGTACAGTTTTAAAAACTGGCTGTACACATTCGCAATCACCCCATCCATGTCAACTGATATTCTTTTCATGTTTTATTTTAAACAAATTTATCGTTATGCTTTTAAATTCCGGTTGAAAAAATCACTGCAACAATTAGAAACCAGTCACTACACATTGATGCCACCACTCACTTCAATGCGCTGGCCATTGATCCACCTGGCATCATCTGTACATAAAAATGCCACCACGCTCCCGATGTCGTCAGCCGCTCCCACACGGCCCAGCGGCGACAGCGAACTGAGGAAACCTTTCATTTGAGGATTGCTGCGGATAGCGGCATTGTTGAAGTCAGTTTCAACCGGGCCGGGTGCTACAACATTGGCCCCAATCCCCTTTGCACCCAACTCCTTCGCCAGGTATTTGGTAAAGGTTTCAATAGCACCTTTCATTGATGCATACAGCGAATAGCCAGGATTGGCAAACCTGGTAGTACCAGAAGATATGTTGATGATACGGCCGCCGGGATTGATATTTGGCACTAATTTCTGCGTTAAAAAATAGATGCCCTTATAATGAACGTTTAAAAAATCAGTAAACAGTTCTTCGGTTACTTTTTCAAAAGGCACGGTAGCGCCCATGCCTGCATTGTTAACTAAAAAATCAAAGGAACCGGTTGACCACACGGATTGCAAGGTGGCTGAAACCTGCTGAACAAATGCATCCAGCGAATTAAAATCACTCATATCCAGTTGCAGTATTACCGCCTTTTGCCCCATTCCTTCAATGGCTTTTACAACTTCTTCCGCTTCTGCCTGACTACTGCGATAAGTTAGAATGACATCTATTCCTTTGCGGGCAATACTGATAGCCATATCTTTTCCCAGGCCGCGGCTGCCACCGGTTACAAGGGCTATTTTCGTTGTTGCTGACATATTAATTTTGATTGGTTGAATAATGTACAAATCTACTGCATGCAGCTACGGAATGACGGCAGGAACTCATTTTATTTGGCTAATTTTTCTGCCCCCCAGGAAAAGTTTCCGTTAACATGCAGATAGCTTTTATCCGATGCACCTGTGTCTTTTTATATTTATTTTTGCGGCAAATAATTTTGAACGATTCTCTAAAACGAGGTATTTTGAAAAAATCAATGCTGCTTTTTTCGGCGATTTTTTATTTTGCTTTTTGCAATGCCCAAATTTTAACCATTGACAAAACAGACACTTCAGCCTATACAAAAAGAACAATGCTGAAAGCTAACCTGGCCATTGGTATTGAAGGTGATAAACAGAGACAATTATTACTGGATGGTACCAATGCCCTGGATGTACAGTTACGCCACTATAAGGAATTGCTGATACTCGCTGCCAGCTACCGTTTTACCTATAATGGCGGACAAGATTTTTTAAATTCAGGTTACCTGCATCTCCGCTGGCGGCATGATTATAAGAACACCTGGCAGCCGGAAACTTTTGTGCAATATCAATGGAACAATTCAAGGGGGTTGCTGCACCGGTTAACAAGCGGGATTAACGCCCGGTACAATCACTGGAATAAAAACAACCAGGAGTTTAGTGTTGCTTCCGGCGTGATGTATGAAAACGAAACCTGGAACTACACAGCAGTTGATTCTGCTTTAAAGCCTGCCATTCAAACCAACCAGGTAACAAGCTTGCTAAAATCAAATAATTATGTAAGGTGGGAAGGAAAAACGTCTGCCAACAGCAATATTTCAGCTGTGGTATTTTTGCAGATGCCATTCAATAACTTGTTCGGCCAGTACCGCCTTGCATCCAATATCAACTTTACCGTCAACTTTGCAAAACATTTTGATTTGGGGTTCTCTTTCAGTTCCATGTACGATTCAAGGCCCGTGGTACCTATCCTGAAATTTTACTACAACTTTTCCAACAGCATTGTGTACAAATTTTAACGGTTAATTATTTCAATTCCGTCAATGCCTTTACCAATACATCCAGTTCTTCTGGCATGGTAAATACATTGGGTGTTATTCTGCAACCCTGCACATTGGCGGAATCAATCGCCACTGTATATATTTTATATTTTTTCAGTAATGTATCTGCCAACTCCCCCGGCTTCATTCCTTTTATACCTGCGTTGGCTATTCCACAACAACGGGCTGCATCTACAGGCGTGTTTACAATTACATTTGGTAAACTACGCACTTTACTTGTCCAGTATTGCTGCAGGTATCGCAGCCTTGCTTCCTTTCGGGCCGGTCCAATCATATTGTAATAGTCAATGGCTGCGCCAATAGCAAGATCAGTAGCTGCAGGATGTGTACCAATATGGTTGAGCCTTGAAATATCATTGGCATCCTTGCCGCCCTCTGCAAGCAAGGGCCAGATATCACCTGCCTTTCCTTTTTTAACATACAACATTCCCGAACCCAATGGCACACTCAGCCATTTATGCAGGCTGGCACCATAATAATCACAATGCAGGTCTGCAATTTTAAATTCAATATGCGCAATGGCATGGGCTCCATCCACCATAACCGCTACGCCTTTACCATGGGCCATGTCGCAAATTTTTTGTACCGGTAAAATATGGCCCGTAATATTTACCATATGAGGTATCATCAGCAACCGTGTATTGCTGTTGAGTTGCGCTGCGTACAGCTGCACGATTTCTTCGTCCGTTGCAGGATGATTGGGTATAGATACAATTTTATTTACGACTCCAAATCTCGCTGCTACCTGTTTAAACATTTCCTGCATAGAGCCGTAATCCTGTTCGGCCATAACCGCCTCATCGCCGGATTTCCAGTGAATGCCACCGATAATCATATCCAGGCTCTCGGTTGTATTGCGGGTAATAATTAATTCTTCCGGGCTGCAACCGGTCATGGCAGCCAGTTTGGTGGCCATGCTTTTCTTATTATCAAATTGTACCGTACGCATGTAATAAGCACCCTGGTAATTTATTTCTCTTATTTGTTTGATATAATTTTCCAGTATTTGTTCTGGCATAATATTATAATAGCCATTCTCAAGATTGATATAATCCGGCTTCAATCTGTATCCTCCCCTGATGCCTGCCCAAAAAGACTCATCCGAAGCTACCTTTTCAGCAGGCAAATGATTCACCCTGTCTACCCAGTTGGCCAGCGCATTGCCTGTTAATGGTACACCGATGCCGGCCATGGCGACTTTTTTTATAAAGGAGCGTTTGTTCATACGAGTTGATTTACTGCAGGTGAATGTTGCTGTAAATTAATTAATAAACCTATCAATGAAAAGATAAATAAAGGCAGTGTTCAAAATACTACCAGTACACTTTTATTTGTTCAGCATTTTCCCAGCCGGGCGGCGGTGGATACTGATGATCGGGTGGATAAGCAAGTGCATTTGAAAAATAATCAAAACAGGAAATATACTGGTCGGGAATAAATTGCTGCGCAGATATTTGCAGCAAATAAGGAGTAATGCTGTAAGGCACCAGTATCACTTTTCTATGTGTTACTGATGATGCCGAAAAGTAGCCCAGCGTTATATCGCCTGTGTTGGCGGCATTGTACACATTGCCCCTGATTGATGCGGGCAAGGGATCCAGGATACCGCCTGTTCTCGTCTGCTGATCCTGGTAGTGTTGCCAAAACTGGTACGCCTCTCTTGTCATAGATAGCTGGCTGATATCAACAAAGTCATTGAGGTAAGTATACACATAACATTTCCCTACTGTTTGATTCCGTATGTCGTTTCCATTGATAGCGGCATCCGATAAAATACGGACTTCTTTATCAACATTTTTTACGTAGCAGTATTCATTCATGATACAATTGATGCCGCAGGATACGCCCCTGGTTTGTCTTCCGCTATATCCCATGAAAGTCCAGCGGTAATAATTTTCATCCGCTGCCGGATCTCTGGTATTGACGGTAACGTTGATGAACGTTGGGTAAAACATATCAAACTGATTGACGAAATTGGTATTGATTTCGGCAATGGGCACTGCAGGTTGTATTTTTTCTGGTACAGAAACATATTTCCTGCCATCTTTTAAAATAACAGTTACGCTATAACTCCTGCCGGTTTTGCCAACATAATTTGTATCCGTTGTTGTATACACGCCTTGTGAGGTATATGACAGTGAGGCAGCGTTTCCCAAATCATCAGCAATGGTAACCGTTGCATCTTTTTCAAGATATTGGTCAGGGATGGTATCGCTGTAAGCAATTGGTCCGGAGTAAGTTAACTTTACCGTATAAGGAACAGAATCTGTTGTGATATTTCCTTCCACAACAAGAATTGGCGGCGCATTTCTCAAAGCCACATCTACCTGTTTAATACAGGATTGCCCGGTGATAGAAATCACGGTAATTACAAAAATTATTTTTAGCAGCTGCATCATCGTTAAAAATTATAGTTCCAGGATAAAGAAGGAATTAGTCCGCCTACAACTGACAACCGGTAGCCCAGCAGCCGGGTATCATCTCTTCTGAAATAAATTGAATAGGCATTTTTATGCATGTAAATGTTATAGAAAGAAATGTTCCAGATGCTGTAGCTTTTTTGTTCGGCATATCTTTTTGAAACAAAGGTAAAACCTGCATCCAGCCTGTGATACGCTGGCAGACGATCCATGTTACGCAAAGAATAATTGGTTACAATGCCGCCGTTAAAAACATAGTTCCCGTCGGGGTATGTAGCTGGCCGGCCGGAACTGAAAATAAAATTGCTGCTAAAGCTCCAGCCCCTGCCCAATTTTATTTTCGAAATGATGGCCAGGTTGTGCGGCCTGTCAATATCCGCCGGGTAATAATTGCCACCGTTTACTGTTTCGGATGCAAACTGGGTAAGCACTTGTACCTGCGACCTGGAATAGGTGTAATTAACCTGGCCGGTAACTTTGCCGCTATTTTTTGCAACGCTAAATTCAAATCCGTAGGCCCTTCCCCTTGCATTTAATAAAGCTGTTTCGATGTATGGATTCAATAATAACAAAGCTCCGTCTTTATACTGCACCGTATTTTGGGTTGTTTTATAATAGGTTTCAAAAGAAGCTTCATACTGGTTGCTATTGAAATTTCTAAACACACCCGCCGCATATTGATCCCCGGTCTGCCTGTTGATAAAGCGGTCACTTAATTTCCAGAAATCAACCGGGGAAATGGAAGTAGTGTTTGAGATCAAATGCAAAAACTGCTGCCCCCGGTTGTAGCTTAGCTTCAAGGAAAGGTCATCTCTGAGACCAATCTTTAATGATACCCTGGGTTCCAAACCACCATAATGTTGTATGCTTTTATTTTTATTAAATGTAGTGCTGTCAGCAATCGTTTCTTTTGACAATGGTACACCCGAATCATAGGAATACACTTTTTTGGGCCCCAGGTAATCATAGCCGGCATACCGCAAACCTACCTGTAAAGAAATTTTATCTGTTATTTCAACCTGGTCGCTTATAAAAATGGCCATCTCCCTGCCTTGCTCTTTTGGAATGGTGAGCGGGATGATACTGCCTGAGTCGGAAGCCGGTGTGCGGCTGCCCGGTGAAATACCATACAATATAAAATCAACACCGGTTTCAATGGTATGTTTGTCATTTGGTTTATATACGAATACCGGCTTTAGTTGTTTCTGCGTGATGGATGAAGGAAGTTTAAATTCATAATATTTATCCAGGCCATTGATGGTAGAAATAAACTGGCTGTAATTGGCATTGAGCTTTAAAGAAAGTTTGGGACTGATGTCCGCATTGTAATTGAACGACACCAGGTTGGACTCCCAGTTATAAGCAGTTGACCCATCAAACCTGAACTTATCATAGCTGCGGTAGCCGGTTACAGACAATTTATTAGCGTGGTTAATGGTGTACTCCGCCTTGGCAATACCATCATAAAAAAAAGCCCGGCTGCTGCCAAATTTATCTCCCAGCTGATTCAATATTAAATCAGGATAGGCTGCACGAAAGCCGGCAATAAAAGTAAGTTTATCTTTTATCAGCGGGCCATTCATAAAAAAACGTCCGCTCATGGGGCCAACACCGCCCGTATATTGCATCCTGCTGACGTTGCCACTTTTTATTTTCATGTTTAACAGGGAAGACAAACGACCGCCATAAGCCGAAGGCATACCGCCTTTGTATAAGGTTACATCCTGCACCGCATCGGGACTAACAGACGTGTAAAAGCCAAGCAAATGAGAAGTATTGAATAGCGGTGCTCCATCCAGCAATACCAGGTTTTGATCGGCGTTACCACCTCGTACGTTAAACCCGCCTGCGCCTTCGCCTGTACTCGTCACGCCCGGTTGTAAAATCAATGCTTTAATAATATCCGCCTCACCAAAAAGCAATGGACTTCGCTTAATCATCTCAGGATTAATCCTGACGATGTTCATTTCCACAGCCTTTATTTTGTTGTTGTTTTTATAGGCATTCACCACCACTTCATCTAATTGTTCATTGGCCTTCTTTTTTAATTCTATAGTAAGAGATGCACTATCGCCCAACAGGTTAATTTCCCTGCTGGCGTGCAGATATCCTACTGACGAAATGGTAATGGAGAAATAAGGAATGGGAGAAGGCAGCACAAAATAACCACTGTCGTTGGTGGAAACACCGGCCAGGGTTTGATCTAGCACGACGCTAACATTTTTAAGTGGTAAATGTGTATCAAGATCTATCACTTTTCCTGTTGCCTTAAAATCCAGTTGCGCCATACTTTTAAAAGGAAATAACAACAATAGCAGGATACGAAATAACAACCGCGGCGATACAGGCATGAAGCAATAGTTTTATAACCAATGAATATAGATGAATATAGATGAAATTTTTCAATGTGCACCGGGAGAATATAGAGAAGGTAATAGTTTATTGATGAGAGGTATTTTGGCGGCACAATGCGCTTTAACAAACGTTAATTCAATGTAGTTTTTTTTCTATAGTGGTTTCAAGTGTTAGCTATATGCTAATGCAATTTATTATCTCAACTTAAGGCTCCTAAATCCTGCGAACTAAACCAGCCAGTGCCGGGTGTTTGTAAACTTTCCCGGTTAAAAACAGATCTACATTTTATATCGTCAAGACATTTTGCCATACCTGAAATGTTCTCCATAATACACACTGCGATTCTTTTTTAGCAGTAATTACTTCTGGCGCAGGAATCCCATCCTGCGCCCACTTTTTTTACAGATTAATTAATTTTAAGAAAGGCAAAGACTGAACCGGAAGAATAATGCATGGCTCCCTTAGGGAGATAAATAAACCCATCTGTTTTGGTAAGACTAAATAAATCTCCTGACCCATTATTAACTATTTCTTTTACCGTATTATCATCATTGCTGATTTTAACAGGTATAAATAATGACAAAGCTGCGGAGCCATTGATTTCGCCTGATAACTTCGCCAGCGGCAGCTTTTGGTGGTTATTAAAATTGTTTGAAAGCCATTGCCGGAAATAAAACTGATGGCAGACAAATGTAGAAACCGGATTGCCCGGATAAGCGAAAACATGGGTTTGCAGCGCAGGTTGATGACCAAACCAAAAAGGCTTTCCGGGGCGTTGAGCTACCTGGTGAAATAGCTTTTGCACACCCAGCTTTTCCAATATTGCAGGCACAAAATCATATTTTCCTTTTGATACTCCACCACTGATGAGCACCACATCGTAATCGTTTACGATTGCAGAAAGTTGAGTAAGCAATATTGTTTCATCATCATTTATATGAAATATATCTGCAGCGATAGAATCCGTTTGAAGGGCGGCCTGCAAAGCATATACATTCGACATGCGCACCTGGTGACTTTCCGGCACCTGTGCAACCGGCACCAATTCGTTCCCCGTGGCGACGATGGCTGTTTTTGGCAAAGTAAAAACCGGGACTTGTTCAATACCAACTGCCGCCAGCAAACCTGCATCTGCTGCTGCCAGGCGCTTACCCTTCTGCAACGCCAGCGTCCCCTTTTTATGATCGCTCCCCTGCGCATGGATATGATTCTTTGAATCAAAGGGCTGTTTCAAAAATGCCCTGTTATCAATAACATCAATCTGTTCATAAGGTACAATAGTATCAGTACCGGCTGGTACCAAAGTACCCGTCATTACTTCAATACAATTTTGCTGCTGTTGCAATTTCTTTTGAACATCCCCAGCTGCCTGTATTCCTTCAATTAAAAAACCATACTTGGTGCCCGCGTCGATTGCGCTGCTGTTAATAGCAATCCCATCCATCATTACCCTGTCGTAGGGTGGAGAATCTCTGTCGGCAAAAATATCTTCTGCCAAAAACCGGTGTACAATTTTATTAAGCAAAACCCTTTCTGTGCCATAGTTACCCGGCTTTGATAAAACAATTTCAAGCGCTTCTTCAACTGATATCATGAACGAAAATTTTGTGTACTAATCCATATAGTTACATTTTCTTAGGATTTCGAAACGGTCTGATTATTAAATATGCTCTGCCAATAATTTTACGCCTACAACCATAATTAAAACTGCTGTCAGCCTTTTTATCAGCAAAGCATCAAATAATCTCATACTGATTAGCGAACCAGCTAAGCCACCAATTACCACTGCCGCCATCACACAAAGCGTAAAAGGCACTAACACCGTAATTGAACCGCTGACAGCCAGCCCGGCAATACCACCGATGGAATTTACCAGGATAAAAAAGCTGGCTATACCTGCAATATTTTTTGCTTCTTCCCAATTTAACAAGTTCAGTACCGGGGATAAAAATATCCCCCCGCCAATACCCACCATACCGGATAAAAATCCCAGCCCCGTGCCCAAAGGAATGGACCGAATCAATATTTTTTTTCTGTCTGTAACAGGCTTTACCGGTCTTACCACCTGGAAAAACAAGGCAATGGCGGAAAGTACCAGCACCGCTCCCAACAAGATAAAGAAAGTGCGTTCCGATAATTTAAAGGTGGCTCCCAGCAGAGCAGCAGGCACACTAAAAATAACGTACGGGATTGCCTTTTTTAAAGACAAAAAACCTTTTGAATAAGCGATAGCGCAACCGATTGTTACCACTGCAATATTGCACAGCAATGCATGAGTGCGAATGGTATTGAAATCAGTTATGAACAGACTGAGAATAGCAAGGTAACTGGAACCGCCCCCAAAGCCAACACTGCTGTATAAAAAAGCAATCACCAGGAAAAGCAGCGAAATAATGATAAGAGTAGAAGTGTGCATTTTACATAATTATTGATACGAAGATAAACCGCCCTGCAGGCTAAACACATTGTGCCCTGCGCATTTTGCGGGGTTAAAAATGTATCGTGACATATGATGTTTGTTGAAGGGTTTTGAAGGGAACGTTTTTTAGATAATACCGCCACTTTCTTTGGACCTGTTTCTGCTTTGTCAAATAAGGTTTGTCCTGGCAGATTGCTGAGTGCAATGGTATCTTCATCTGCCAGCCCGATGGCGCCAACGCCCATACTATTGAGATACTGCGCATAACGTGTTCCCAATCCACCCGCGTCTGCAATCGGCAATTTACCGTTTTGATGCGCCTGCTGCCCGGCTATGCCGAAACCTTTTAGTTTTATCTGTTTGGAAAATCTAAGTTCATTCATGATTGGATGCCATCCTGTTTTTTGCCTCCAGGAAATCGGTGTAATAATTGGCATTAAAAAGTTCGGCATCATCTGCCGGAAAAATCGTTTTAATTTCCTGGCCAATCAAAAATTTTCGGGGACACGTACTGCCACTTTGTATATAGGTTTCGGCTGCTTCCAAAGCAGCAGGTTCCCATATTGCAATCAATGGTTCCGGCAATTTAGATTGCGTAGCTGCATAAGCTGTAGCAGGCTTTTGGCTATCCCGCTGATTAATTAATTGAGCAATTGTTTCACCGGTCAAATGCGGCAAATCCACTGCCACCACCAGCCAGGCTTTATCGGGATAAGCATGATGTGCAGATAAAATGCCATTCAGTGGCCCTTTGTAAAGACCTTCATCCGTAATATATGCTTCGCCTGTTTGCAAATTATTTACCTGGTCTACCCGGCAGCTTATAAAAACTTTTGCGCAATATTTTGTCAGCAGCTGGTATAAAAAACTGCGTTGGTTAATGGCTTCGTGATATTGCAATTCGCCCTTATCCATATTCATCCTGCTGCCTTTCCCACCCGCCAGCACAAGGCCATATAAGTCACCTGTTAAAATCACTTTTACCTCCTTTTTTTTCCAGTAACCTGGTTTGTGAAATGATGATATCATGCGACAGTGCTTTGCACATATCATACACTGTTAATGCCGCCACAGACGCCGCCGTTAAAGCTTCCATCTCAACACCGGTTTTACCATCACATTTTACCGTGGCATTTATCAGCAATAAATTTTCGCCAGGTTCTATATTGATTAAAATTTGCGAGAGCGACAACGGATGACAAAGCGGAATTAAGTCAGCCGTGCGTTTAGCTGCCATTGTTGCAGCAATTATAGCTGTGGCAAAAATGCTGCCCTTGCTGCTGAGAAATTTATTTTTTTCAAGCTGTTCAAAAACCGAAACTGGGAATACCACTGTTGACTGAGCCGTTGCTGTTCGGGTGCTGATTTTTTTTTCAGATACATCCACCATCTGCGGATTTCCATCTGTATCAAGATGCGATAGTATGCTTTTCTCTTTTTTCATCCGCCGATTAATGACATTGATTTTTTGAATTCATTTTTTTCCTCTGCTTCAAAGCCATCTTTAAACCGGTTGTGGATAGCCTTCAAAATAAACGGCTTTATTAAATCGGGATGCGGATTTTGTTGCAACAGCTTTTTAAATGATACGCTTTCATTGGTGTACAAACAAGTTTGCAATTCTCCTTTTGCAGAAACCCGGATGCGGTTACAGGTACCGCAGAATGTTCTTGAAAATGAAGGTATAATACCAAATGATCCGCGGCGATTTTCAATGGTATAATTTTCAGATGTTGAACTTGGCCCATCATTCATACGGTGGGTACCCGGGAAATGTTGCTGAATGTGATCCATGATCTTCAAAAAATCCCATTCTATTTTTTCAAAACTTTTGCTGTGGCCGTTAAACGGCATCTCTTCCAAAAAACGAACCGAGACATTCTGTTCGTGAGCAAACTCAATAAAAGGCAAAATATCATCTGTGTTTAAGCCATTCATTACTACGCAATTGATCTTTACATTAAAACCATTTTGCAGCAGTTGCAGCACATTATTGTAAACAACATCAAAATAATTGCGTCGGGTGATGGCATTAAAGCGGTCCTTATCCAGGCTATCCATACTCACGTTTATATTCAATATGCCCAATGCTTTTAAGGCAGCGATATGTTCCCCTATCAACGTTGCATTGGTAGTAATGGAAATTTCTTCCAGCCCTTTTACAGCGGCCAGCCGGTGAAGAAAATCCATGAGCCCCTTTCTCACAAAAGGCTCTCCGCCGGTAATTCTTATTTTAGTAATTCCCAGCTCAATAAAAGTAGACGCAAGCAGGAACATCTCATCCCATGAAAGCAATTCCTTATTATGCGAAAACTCAATTCCTTCCGCCGGCATACAATACTGGCAACGCATATTACAGTTGTCTGTTACAGATAAGCGTAAGTAATTTATAACCCTGTTGTGATTGTCTGTGAGCATTTATTGTAAGGATTTACCCAATGTAATTATTTTTGAATTCTTCATTATAAAACTTGCGGGCAACGCTTAGCCGCCACTAACCGGAGGTATCAGCGCTACTTCATCTTCCCCTGTGATCATGACGTCATTACCTGCATATGTATTGTTAACCGCAACGGATAAGGTCGCCAGTTTTTCCAACGCGGGAAACTGGTCGAAAAGTAGCTTTTTCAATTCGGCAACACTTACCGGATCAGGCCCCGCATCAAACTCCGTAAAAAGATCGCCCGTTATTTCTTTCGCAACCCCAAAGGAAATTATTTTCATATTTCTTTATTTTCGCAACAATGCTTTTATCTTCTACTGCAAATATCAATAAATATAAGCAGGTGAAATTGTAAAAGACCAATTAATTCTGCTAAACTTGTAACCTCCGGTAACTCAAAAAAGCAGCCGGATTTTAACTCATTCCTTATTGCAAATATAAACTGCTTAAGCCCGAACTTCTAACGGTGGACGATTATTAAAAACAATTATATCTTTAAGCAAATAAATCAACAATGCCATGCTGAAACTTCTGGGCCTTGCCGCAACTTTTGCTGCACTCGTATCTTTTAACAATAAGCCTTTAACCTGGGTTGCCATTGGAGATTCCATTACTTACTTAAATGAACACACCAATGAGACTGGTGACCGGGTTACAAAAGGTTATATGACGAGGGTGAAAGAAAAAATGCCCGATATAACCTATGTTAACAAAGGCTACAATGGGTGGACCAGTGGCGGGATTGCTGAAAGTATTGATAAGCTGGAATTAACAAAAGCAGATGTATACTCCGTTTTTTTAGGCACCAACGACTGGTGGCAGGGACGCCCCATTGGCACCATTGACGATTATAAAAACAATACCGGCAATAACACGGTATATGGCAGTTACCGCATTATCATTAACAAGCTGCGCAGTTTAAACAGCGCTGCGGAAATTATTTTAATTACCCCTTTACAACGGGCAGATTTTGTTTATATCACTGATTTTAAAAATAATGCCTGGGGAAGTTACAAAGCGAAAAACGGGCAAACGCTGGAACAGTTTGCTTCCGCCATTAAAGCCATTGCAAAGTACGACCATTGTAAATTGGTGGACCTTTACCATAAGAGCGGCATCACACTAAAGAATATGGTAAAATACAAACGTTTAAAAAACCCATCAACCGGCGTTTACACTAATTATCCCTACCCTGATTTTATTGATGTTCCCTTTAACCCTGCAATGGATGAATATCCCTACCCTGTTGATGCGGTTGATATGACATACGATGGATTGCATCCCTCCGATAAAGGCTATGCGGTGATTGCAGATATGCTGGTTAAGCTGATGAAAAAATTATAATTTTTTTAATGGTTATTTTACCACGTTTTCATTTGGTAAGTTCAAAATGTTTTGCCTGCGGGTAGCTACAAGATGCATAAGCCGCATATTTCCAGCAATGATTGCCAGGGGTAAAATTGGTTATTTTCTTTTTACACCACCCAGCCACAATAACCCATCAATAATCAGTTTGTTTTGCTCTTTACTGCTGAAAGTGGAGGACAACGTTTTGTTGGTTTTATTTTCATAGTCGATATCGTTGTGGCCCATATTGCAGTAGATCATTTTATAGTTTTTATTTGTCCAAACTACCGGGTAATAGCCACTGTGCCATATTTCGGAAGGCTTGGGGCCGGTGCCCAGCGGAAAACTGGAGGAATCAATAGATGCAAGTATAGTGATGTCTGGATTTTTGCCGAGATCATTTTCCCAACGGTACCATTCGTTGGGCGCTGCAGTAAAAGTAGCAGGTAATTTTTTTGTTACAGGGTGGCTTTTATTTTCTACCCGTAATACTGCACTGGTAGGCCGCCAGGTGTTGCTGGCATACGAGCCGGCACCGAGAAAATGATTGTGGTACCAATCCCAGTTTTGCGGAAAGTCGGAAGGTGTTAAGGCAAAGGCCGAAAAATGAAAACCCATCCAGCCGCCACCATCTTCCATATATTTTTCAAAGGCTGCTCTTTGTTTAGCATCCTCCGGGCGGGTGTCTAAAAAAATCACTACCTGGTAACGGGAAAGAAAAGAAGTATTTAAATTGTCCCAGTTGCTGGTAGTATCATATGTATAATGATATTTTCTCCCCATCGCCGGAAACCACTGGTTGGCTTCGTGCACAAAACTGATGTGAGCTTGGTCTTCTTTTGCGGTAAAAAAAGCAATCACGTTAAACCTCTTATTGCCATTTTTTTTCTGTGCAAAAATATTGCAACAAAATAACAGGCATACCAACGAAACAATGAATGAACGCAACAACCCTGTATTAACCTGCTTTTTCATTTTTAATTCTTTTTGTATAACCACACACAAACCGGTGCCTAAAGATACCTGTTAAAAATTGGTTTTATTTATTGCTATTGGTACTCTTTCTTTCATAGAAGTGGCTCCCCCGCATGGTTAAGATCAAGGTTGCCAAAAGATATCGAAAGGCAATGCGGGATAGTAATTGGAGTGATATAAACGCCCCTCCTTACGAGTTTTAATTTCACACCTGTATAGATGCACATTTCAATCACGGCGAGTGTCAACTGTATTATTAACTTTTAATTTAAGAGACAAAATAGTAATTTTAATTATAAAAAGAACCATGAAAAAGACAGTAAAACTATTGCCGTTTTTTCTTTTTTTAATGCTGTTTATGTGCATTCAAATAGTGGTGACTGCCCAGCAAAAAGTTGCTGCAAAAGAAACCACGATAAAAAATTTACTGGATAATCAACGGTATGTTTTTTATGCGGAGTCCGTAATACCCTCAAGCGGCCGCCAGCGCATCTTAACAACTGACTATACCGTTACGATTTTAAAAGATTCGATCATCAGCGATCTCCCCTATTTTGGCCGCGCCTATGCAGCACCCATTGGAAATACAGACGGTGGGATAAAATTTACCTCTGTTGATTTTGACTATTCAATCAACCGCAGAAAAAAAGGAGGTTGGGATGTTAACATTAAACCCAAAGATGGTCAGGACGTACAGAATATGAGCCTCACAATCTACGATAATGGAAAGGCTTACCTGAATGTAAACAGTAACAACAGGCAGGCAATTTCTTTTAACGGTCGTATCACCAACATAAAATAATCAGCTGTATTATTTCAATGAAATTGCCATTCCCAACATCAGATGTTGGGCAATATGGCGCGACTTAAAGTGAATACTCCAGTATGTTTAGACCTAAAAGCACTGCGCAGTGAGCCTGCTGCTTAACACTATTATTACAAATGATGCAACTTATTTACCTTATATTTTGATAATACAATATATCTGCCACGATAGGTATTTTTTAACCAGTGTTTTTTTTTGTTTTAAGTGCTAATCAGATAACTTCGCTAATAACTTAAACTCTTATAAATATGAAATGTAACTACGGTATTGTTTTAGGAACGGCATTTGCCTTATTTTTCAGCTCTTGTGTTAGTAAAAAAGTATTGAAGAGCGAACAAGATAAGAATACTGCACTGCAGGCTGAGTACGCTAAGCTGCAGGAAGATCTTAAAAACTGTACAACCCTTACCGCATCAAATGCCCAGGGAAAAGCGTTGCTTGATGCAGAAATTGCCAGCCTGAAAAAACAAATTGATTTTCTGAAGGAAAACAACACCACTGCCTTAAAGCAACTGGAAAATTTATCAGTCATCAGTGGATCACAGGCTGAAAGTATCAAGAAATCATTGGATAATATTGGTGCAAAAGATGCCTATATCCAGGACCTCCAGTCAGCCATCAGCCGTAAAGATTCTATGAACCTGGCATTGGTTACCAATTTAAAAGGTGCTATTGGCAATATGGACGACAAAGACATCAATATTAAAGTTGATAAAGGTGTTGTTTACATCGATATCAGCGATAAATTATTATTTAAAAGTGGCAGCTATAATGTAAGCGACAAAGCTGGTGCTGTATTGGGCAAAGTTGCTATGGTGTTGAAAAACCAACCGGATATTGAATTTATGGTAGAAGGCCATACGGACAATGTTCCTTACAAAGGAAGCGATATGCTGATTGACAACTGGGATTTGAGTGTTAAAAGAGCTACTGCTGTTGTACGCATCCTGGAAAAACAATATGGCTTAAACCCTGCTAACATTACAGCTGCAGGACGTAGCGAATATAAACCAGTTACCGATAACACTACTGCAGAAGGCAGAGCCGCCAACCGCAGAACAAGAATTGTTATCCTGCCGCAGCTTGACCAGTTCTTTAAATTACTGGAACCCAAAAAGTAATACCATTTTTATAAACGATTTAATACAAAAAAACCATCTGTAAAAAGATGGTTTTTGTTTTTTGATACAGGGTGAGTTTTAGTTTGTAACCACTTTTAATCCTACGATCGAAGCTATTAATGTGCTGATAAAAAACAGGCGTGCAAAATCTGCCGGCTCTTTAAAAAATAATATGCCCGTTAACACGGTACCTACGGCGCCGATACCCGTCCACACTGCATAAGCTGTTCCCATCGGCAATGATTGTGTTGCTTTATATAACAGCAACATACTGAGTGAAAGGCTGATAAAAAAGCCGGCAATCCACAACGTAGATGTAGTGCCGGTAGTTAATTTAGCTTTGCCCAGGCAGGTGGTAAAACCTACTTCAAAAAGGCCTGCAATAATCAGCAAAATCCAGTTCATATTTTATCAAATTTTAATTAAGTAGTGTATATTAATCTGGTGCAAACTTAACATTGTTCTGCCAATACCATTGGGATCCTTACTGACACCCGTCATCTCTAAAATTGCTGCCCGTCGTTTTAAATGCCTGCAAACAAACCTAACTTTGTACAGACAAGTAATATTTTTTTTATGACAACACTTTCGGTTAACATCAATAAAATCGCTACGCTGCGGAACAGTCGTGGCGGCAACAACCCTGATCTTGTTAAAACAGCTTTAGATATTGAGCGTTTCGGGGCCCAGGGAATCACGGTTCATCCAAGGCCGGATGAAAGACATATCCGTTACCAGGATGTGTTTGACTTAAAAAGAGTGATCAACACTGAACTGAATATTGAAGGCAATTGTACGGAAGAGAAATTTGTAACACTGGTATTGGCCAACCAGCCGGCACAGGTAACGCTGGTGCCCGATGCATTGGGACAGATTACCAGCAACCATGGATGGGATACGATTCAGCACAAAGATTATTTAATTAAGATGATCCGCCTGTTTCAAAATGAAGGGATCCGCACTTCTATTTTTGTTGACCCGGTAATTGAAATGGTGGAAGGTGCAGCCGCTACAGGCACCGACCGCATTGAGTTGTACACCGAAGCTTACGCCAAAGAGTTTGCAGCTGGTAATAAAGAAGCTGCTATTGAACCATATATAAAAGCAGCTGAAAAGGCCAACCTGCTTGGGCTGGGCATTAACGCAGGTCACGATCTGGACCTGCAAAACCTGCAGTATTTTGCACAGAACGTTCCCGGCTTGCTGGAAGTTTCTATCGGCCATGCCTTGATTTGTGATGCGCTTTATCTGGGATTGGAAAATACTGTACAATTATACAAACGTTGCCTGAGCGGGATAGAATCTTATGTTTATGGGGAAGAGTAAGTGCCACCTTGAACTTATAAATTTATCTTTTTCAATCTCAAATATCAGGAAAAAATGAAAGCCCACCGCAACCCCGTCAGCGGTTAATCCGGATATCTATCGGGACTGACGGCGGTTGAAACGAGCTCTTCAAATTTTTATTTTAAATCAGTGGAAACCACAACAAACTGAAGGCGTTCCAAATGGCTTAAAAAAGTACAAGAGGGCGATGCAACGATGATCCACATTGCTTTGTAGCCTGGACCAACATTTCTATCATCTTACTTTGCCGCATTGGCTGCCGCATCCAGGTAAGCAGAAAAACTGTTGATGGTTGTTGCTGCAATTTCAATTTGTTCCTGCGCTTCTTTCCAGTTGCGTTGTTCCAGCGCTTCAGTAATACCGGGCAATGTTTTTACGCCATAGCCGGTAAAAAAGCCGGGAGCGTAAATGGCATGCCTGTACCAGCCACGGCGTGGCAGGCCTTCCTTTGTAAGCAGCACCTGCTCCGCCCGGTATAATTGTTTATTAAGTTCATCTTTCTTATCAGCAGGAATGTTTCCGCTGCTCACCGTGTTTAGAGCAGCTGCGCTTTTGGCCAGCGTACTAACTGCATTTTGCAGCGAACTGAAGTTTAAAAAAGGCACTTCGGTTTTTGCAACAGGCGGCAATAAAGGCTCGGTTACTTTATCCGCAATGGTGTAATATTTATCCTTAATAAGCTGATTTTCCACGAGCGTATTTTCCCGCATTTCATCGGCCATGGCAATTACTTCGGATGCATACTTACTGATGGTGCTCTGCAGATTACGAAAATCGAAAGGAAGGGTTTCTGCATCAGCAAACCGAAGCGTTGTGTGGCCTGCTGTTTTTGCAAGGGCTACACCGTATGCAAATTCAGGGTCTTTAAATTTCTTGTATAAGTCGTATGAATCATAAATGGAATGGTATTCGCCTCCTTCATCCTCCCCACCAAAACCAATGTTTAAAGAAGGTACGCCCACATGTTGTGCAAACGGCGAAAAGTCGGAGCCAGAGCCCAATGCAGGCAAAGTGAATGTATTTTTAGCCAGCAAATCTTTCTTTGCTTTTGCACTGGTTGCACCAATGATTTCGAGCGACCGCCTTCTGTCGAATACCGTAACATTTGTTTGCGGATCCATTACCGACTTAGCGATTTCAGTAAAGGCAGGCTCCAACGCCTGGGAACCACCCGCATCTAAAAAGCCACGGCCGTTGCCATCCGAGTTGATATAGAGCACGGCTTTTTTCTGTAGCTCATCCGCATGTTCTTCCACCCACTCTGTTGACCCCATCAGACCTGGCTCTTCGCCATCCCAGGCACAATAAACGATGGTACGTTTTGGCTTCCACCCTGTTTTTAGCAGTTCGCTGACAGACCTGGCTTCTTCCATCATGGCAGCCTGTCCGCTTAATGGATCGTTGGCGCCGTTTACCCATGCATCATGGTGGTTGCCGCGGATGACCCATTCATCCGGAAAATCGGATCCTTTTAATTTTGCCACCACATCGTACAAAGGTTTTATTTTCCAGTCGAATGATAATTTTAAATGAATTTTATTTACACTTGGGCCAGCATGATATGTAATGGGCAAAGCACCTTTCCATGCATCCGGAACAACCGGTCCTTCCAGGCTTTGCAGCAAGGGCAACGCATCGGCATAGCTGATTGGGATCACAGGTATCTTTAATAAATTGGTTGCGTCTTTTCTATCGAGCCGGGTAACGTCTTTAGTAGCGCCAACACCGGGTGTCAGCGGATCGCCGGGATAAACAGGCATGTCCATTACCGAGCCTCGTTGAGCGCCGGTAGAAGGCCTCCACGGCCCCTTGGGATACACATCGCCCTGGAAGTAGCCATCCTCTTTCGGGTCAGAATAAATGATGCAACCAATGGCGCCATGTTCCTGCGCCACTTTTGGCTTAATACCACGCCAGCTCTGCCCGTATTTGGCAATTACAATTTTACCTTTTACATCAACGCCCATCCTCGCCAGCTTTTCGTAATCGGCCGGTACGCCGTAGTTTACAAAAACCAGCTCGGCGGTTACATCACCGTCGGCACTCCAGCAATTGTACACTGGTAATTGGGTGGAAGTTTGCCCGGATGTAGCATCTTCTTTTAAGGCAGGTTCTTTTAGAGAAGCTTTAAAATTTTTGCTACCGGTCATTTCCAGCAGCCTTGTGACAGGTGTTGGAAACAATACATAAAAAGTTTCTATCTGTGCATCATAGCCCCAGCTTTTAAATTTATCGAGTATATATTTTGCATTGGCTTCATCGCCGGGAGAGCCTACATGGTGTGGTACAGCAGACATTTCTTTGATTAAAACATCCACGTTTTTCGCCTGCAGGTTGGCATCGTATTTTTTTTCTGTTTCCAACTGCGCCTGTGCAGAAGAGGCGCTGAAACCAAGTATGCTATTGGTTTGCGCTACAGCGGCAACATAACTAAAACTACCTGCCATCAGCAGCGTACAAAATTTTCTCATGGTTAAAAGTTTTGGTGGAAAGATATTTGAATCATGCTCTTAAAACGAATATAGCTTTTTAATGCAAGATTAAAAAGCTACATGAATAATAAAATTACCTGAGCACAGATAATTTATAACAACATTGCAGGAACAAAAAAAAGTAGTTTTCACATATCAAAAATCAACTTAATAAATTAATTTGTAGCACGAGCATAATGACTAACAGTTAACTTCCCCTTCTATTTCAACAAAGCACTTAGCTTTTTTTCCAACGCAGGGCCTCTTAAATTTTTGGCTACGATTTTACCATCAGGGCCAATTAAGAAATTTTGGGGAATGCTGAAGATGCCCAGCTGTTGTGCCACAGCGTTGCTCCACCCCTGCAAATCACTTACATGATTCCATGTAAGCCCGTCCATTTTTATGGCATCAACCCAGGAAGGTTTTGCCTTATCTAAACTAACACCGAGCACGGTGAAATTTTTGTCTTTAAACTTATTGTAACTCTCTACTACATTGGGGTTTTCCTGGCGGCAGGGTCTGCACCAGCTTGCCCAAAAATCTACCAGTACAAATTTGCCACGTAAAGAAGAAAGGCTAACCGGCGTTCCGGTTGTATCAGGTTGCGTGAAGTCTGGCAACATGGTGCCCACCGCATTTTTCTTTGCCTCTGTAATTTGCTGGGCGATATAGGTGCCCATAGAAGAAGCTTTTAACGGTGCGTTTAAATCATTGTACATGGCTTCCATTTTAACTGCATCTTCTGATAACTGGTTGTAGCGGATGATTGCGAGCGGGGTAACAAAAGAAGCAGCGTGCTGTTTGATAAACTGATCAATTGCCGCCAACGCTTTGTCCTTATCACCATCACCTTCTGAAGCATTTTCAGCAAACAATTTTTGATACGGTTGTATAGTTTGCAATAAACTTTCGTAATCCTTATGCGTTGCTGAACCGGTTACCACAGCGTTACCTATGGCATCCTTGGTAGCTTTAACAGTTACAGTACTGTTATCTAAAAATAAAACGAGATAAGGAGGCTGTTTGTTGAACAACACAATTTTAAAATCAGGAGCAGCCAGTTTTCCCGTGAAAGCGAACTTGTTTTTACTGATAGTTGTTTCGGCTTCTGGTGTACCAGTTTGACCGTTTAATAATGCCACCGTTGTACCATCTGCAAAACCTGTTACCTCACCATGAATTGCAAAACCATCAGCCGGGGCATTGGCAGCTGTTGCAGCCTTTTTTACGGGTGCAGCCGACTTTGCTTTTGATTTTGTTTGCGCCGTTACCAGCAAGGGCAGTAATAATATAATTAGAAAAAAATGCTTCATGGTTTTTATTTAACATGCAATTTAACCCGTTTTGATCAAATGGTTTTAAGCAGTGATACTATTTAGGAATTCTTTAGTGCTTGCCTGTATGTTGACGCTATCCTGCAACGCCTTAATGTACGCACTGCCGATAATGGCGCCATTGGTGTTGGCACAAGCGGTTTCAAAAGTCTCCTTGTCTTTTATACCAAACCCAACCAGGATGGGATTTTTGAGTTGCATACCCTGCAATTTTTTAAAGTAATTACTTTGATCGCTGATGGCTTTATTATTACCCGTGGTGGATGAGGAAGATACCGCATATAAAAAACCGCTGCTCAACGCATCAATTTTCCTGATCCTTTCTTCACCGGTTTCAGGTGTTACCAAAAAGATAAACCTTAAGTTATGTTTATTAAAAAGATCCTTGTAAATGGTTTCAAATTCATACATCGGAAGGTCTGGCAAAATGATGCCATCTACACCAACTGCTTCAGCATCTGCACAAAATTTTTCCAGACCGTATTGCATAATCGGGTTCATGTAGCCCATTAAAATAATTGGCAGGGCAATCGTTTCCCTTACCTGCTGCAGCTGTTCAAACAAAATGGAAATACTCATGCCATTTTCCAATGCCACCATATTACTTTGTTGTATTACCGGTCCATCAGCCAGCGGATCGCTGTACGGCATACCGATCTCTGCAAGGTCTGCCCCGTTTTGTTGCAGCGCCGTCAGCACTTCTACAGTACTGTTTAAATGCGGGTAGCCTGCAGTACAGTACACGTTCAGTATACTTTTATTTTTCTTCGCGAATAGTTGATCAATTCTGTTCATCTTCTTATTTTAATGCAAGTTCCATTTTAATATTTGCCCTTTTATACTCCGATTTAAAATCCGGCACTTCCTTAAATCCATATTTTTCATACAAGTGAATGGCCGGGCCAAGTGTGGTATTGGAATACAAAATCACTTTCTCCAATTGCAATCTTTTTGCTTCGCTCAGGCAATAGTCCACCAATACACTCCCAATCTTTTTCCCCTGGAACCTTTCATCCACGGCCATTTTCGATAATTCAAAAATGCTTTCGGTTACTTTCAGCAGGGCAATTGTTCCGGCTACTTCGCCGTTGAACAAGGCAAAATAAATAAAGCCACCTTCGTTGATATAATATTTCTCAGGGTCAGCCAGCATCTTTTCATCCAGCGGTTCCAGCACAAAATATTTTTGCACCCATGCTTTGTTGAGTGCAGCAAAATTTGTTGCAAGGTTACTGGCGAAGGGGATTATTTCGATCTTATTTTCCATGTTTTTATTTCACCTCATCCGCCCTCTGGGCACCTTCTCCTTTAGGAGAAGGATCGGATCGATGGGTTTACTGTCATCGTAGAGTTGTTCTTTTTCTGGCGTTTTAATGTTTTGTATTTATCTGTTCCTTACAAATTCTTCAATTCGGCTCACTACCTCTTCGATGGTTTCTATAATTGCTTTATTTGTAAACCGTAAAACATTTATCCCGCTTTCGCTTAAAACTTCCGTCCTCTCTGTATCACAAATTTTAATGTCCTTTTTATTGTGTATGCCGCCGTCGGCTTCTAAACACAATTTAATTTCATGGCAATAAAAATCAAGCACATAATTTCCAAAAGGATGCTGCCTTCTGAACTTCAGATTCATCACTTTTCTGTTTCTGATTGACTGCCATAATTTCTCTTCTGCTTCGGTTTTTAACTGTCTTAAGTAGTGCGCATTTTCATAAGTTGAAGGATTGGCATTGTTGTGTAATTTTTCATTATAGTCTGCCATAACAAAATAATTTACAAATTTGAATGCTCCAAAAGCCCCTCTCCTCAAGGAGAAGGGTTGGGATGAGGTCACTATAAATACTTCATATAAGTCGCCAAATCCTTATCCCCTCTTCCGCTTAAACAAATCACCACTACATCGTCTTTTCTAAAAGTCATGTCATTCAAAATATGAAAAGCATGGGCAGTTTCCAGCGCCGGAATAATACCTTCCGTACGACTTATTTCGAAGCCTGCTTTTAGTGCCTGTTCATCGGTTGCACTCATAAAAACAGCACGACCAGTTTTAAACAAATGCGCATGCAAGGGACCAATACCGGGATAATCAAGGCCCGCTGAAATGCTGTGTGGTTCTACCACCTGCCCATCTTCCGTTTGCATTAGCAGGCTTTTGCTGCCATGTAAAATACCCGGTTTACCAAGCTGACTTGTTGCTGCGCTCATACCACTATCAATACCACAACCAGCTGCTTCCACGGCCACAAGTTGTACCGATAAGTCATCCAGAAAATGATAAAAGGCTCCGGCTGCATTGCTGCCACCACCCACACAGGCTATTACATGCGTAGGTAATTCACTACCCGTTTTTTCAAGCAATTGTTTTTTTATTTCCTCGCTGATGATGCTTTGAAAACGTGCCACCATATCGGGGTAAGGATGCGGCCCTACCACGCTGCCGATGATATAATGTGTATCTACGGGGTTGTTGATCCAATCCCTGATTGCCTCGTTGGTGGCATCTTTCAATGTTTTACTGCCACTAATGGCCGGCACCACGGTCGCACCCAGCATCTGCATTCTTGCCACGTTGGGGGCTTGCCGCTCAATGTCTTTTTCGCCCATGTATACGATGCACTCCAAACCTTTCAGTGCACAAACGGTGGCCGTTGCAACACCGTGCTGACCGGCGCCGGTTTCGGCGATAATTCTTTTTTTGCCGAGGCGTTGCGCCAGCAAAATCTGTCCGACCGTATTGTTGATTTTATGTGCGCCGGTGTGGCAAAGGTCTTCCCTTTTCAGGTACACTTTTACGCCGTGTTTCGCACTCAGCCTTTCTGCTAAAAACAGCGGTGTTGGCCTGCCGACATAATCCCGCAACAATTGCTGCAGCTCCTGCTGAAACGCCGGCTCCTGCATTATTTGCAGGTATTGTTCCTGCAACTGCTTTACGTTGGGATATAACATTTCCGGTATAAAAGCCCCGCCGAAATCGCCGTAATATCCATGCTCATTTACAGCGAAATTATTTTGTTGTGTTGTCATCATTTGTATTTCAATTTAACATCATTGTGTCAGCCGATAGCTATCGGCTCACTTGTATTTTTTCAGCTATGCGCAGCCCTTTCAATTCGGAGTACCGGCTGCTGTTTATGGTGTTTGAATTTGCGGCCTGACCCTGGTTCATGCTGCAATGCATTTTATATTTTAAATGCCAGGGATTATCAGTTCCAAAAATTTTAAATCCATCCACCGGTTAAACTTAAACCCTACTTCCTTAAAATGCGCTACTTCCACAAAGCCAAACTTTTCATGCAGCGCAATGCTTGCTTCATTGGTAGCTTCTATACCCGCTACTATTGCATGAAGTCCCAATTGTTTTGCGGCTTCAATCAACGGTGGCATCAATAATTTTGCCACGCCTTTACCGCGGCTTTTACCGGCAACATACACAGAATTTTCTACCGTAAACCGGTACCCAAACCATGGCCTGAAAGGCCCGATGGTACTGAATCCTATCACGACGCCATTTTCTTTTGCCGTAAATACCGGAAAGCCCTGTTCTTTTTTAATTGCAAACCATTCCTGCCGCATGGCGAGCGTATGCGGCTCTTCGTGCCATACTGCCGTGGTGTGGATGATGATATCGTTATAGATTTCCAGCAGGGCTGGTATATCTTCTTCAGTGGCGGCTTGAATTGTTATCATACTTGTCAATTAAAATAAACCCACTACGCTTTAATAAAAGTTCAACAATGGTATGCGGTACAAGAGGGCGATGCAACGATGTACCACAAGGCTTCATGGCCAGGACAACCCCTATCCCCTAAAGGGGAATTACAGTCTTTAGGTTGAGGCGCAAAAGTAAATTTAACCGCGTGCAAATAAATCTATTTTAAAGCTTGCTTCAGTTGTAATACCAATGCCATGTCTTTTACGCCGGGTTCCTTTTCAAACTTACTGTTGATGTCGATACCCATAAAATCGGGGTGCTTAAAGGCCTTTACTTTTACCGCATCTTCCAGGCCAATTCCGCCGCTTAAAAAGAATGGCTTTTCAATTTTAGCTTTTTTCAACAACTTCCAGTCGAACTGTTTTCCCGTGCCGCCTACAGCACCATTTTTACCAGCGGTGTCAAATAAATAATAATCACACACGGCATCGTAATCCGCTACCAGCTCATCTATTGAGCCTGTGTTTGCATCAATACTGAAAGCCTTAATTACTTCTACGTCATCAGATAGCTGCTCACACAACTCAGGCGTTTCTTCACCGTGCAACTGCACCACATCCAAACCATAATCTTCCACCATTTGTATAATTTCATCATAAGCGGCATTTACAAACACACCTACTTTTTTAATGTCAAAGTCGGTTGACTCCAGCTCTTCTTTAGAAATTTTACCAACCACATAACGGGGTGATTCTTTATAAAAAATCAGGCCGGCAAAATCTATATTCAATCCATCTAACTGCTGCAATTGTTTTAACTGCGTGATACCACATACCTTAATGTTCATCGTTTGTTTTTTCTGGTTATAATTGTTGTATAAATTTTTTAATTTTTTCCATGTCTTTAACTCCGGGCAATATTTCGAACTTGCTGTTGATATCAATGGCAAACAATCCTTTCGCTTCAGGCAGCTGACTGAATGCTTTTAATTTCTCAACATCCCCGGGCTCAATGCCTCCGCTTAAAAAATAGGGTTTACCAACCGCCACATCATGCAGTTTACCCCAGTCGAATTTTTTGCCGGTACCACCGTAACCTGCGCCTTCCGTGTCGAACATAAACATATCGCACACTTCCATATAGTCTTTTATACGCCAGCCAATATTATCACTGTCACTGATGCGGAAGGCTTTTACCACCGAAATATAGTCAGCGATTTTTTCGCAATATTTTGGTGTTTCATCACCATGTAACTGAACCATATGCAGGCGGCATTCATCCACCATGTGCAGCACTTCTTCCACAGAAGCGTTTACAAAAACGCCTACTTTATTTACATTGCTTTCTTTTTTTATTTGCGTGGTTGTCATTTGCCGCAACACATACCGCGGTGACTTAGGATAAAAAATAAGGCCTGCAAAAGTGGCGCCCGTTTCAGGTAATTTTACCAGTTGCTCCTCCTGCGTGATACCACAAACTTTTACTCTCATTTTATTTGTTGGTTGCATTTAATTGTTGAACAAAATGGGCAAAAGCAATCGCCGGATCGGGTTGTTTCATAAAGTTTTCGCCTATCAGAAACCCTTTGAAACCCGCATTTTTGAAGATACCAATTGTTTCAATATCATTGATACCACTTTCGGCAATTTTAATTTTATCAGCCGGTATTTTTTTGCTTAATGCGATGGAGCGGTTGATATCAACGGTAAACGTTTTAAGGTCCCGGTTGTTTACACCAACAATTTCAGTATCGGAGCAAATATGCTGTAACTCTTCTTCACAGTGTATTTCAAGCAATACCTCCAGCTGAAGATTTTTCGCAAACCTGGCCAACTCTTCCACCCTTTGCGGTGTAAGACAGGCAGCAATGAGCAAAATTACATCTGCACCAATTGATTTTGCTTCGGTGATCTGGTACTCATCAACAATAAAATCTTTGCGCAAAATAGGTATATTATTTACCCGGGCTTTTATTAGGTCATTGTTGCTACCTCCAAAAAAATGCTGATCTGTTAATACCGATAAACAGCTTGCTCCATATTGAGTATAAGCTTTGGTAACTTCTACCACCTCTGCCTTATCATTAATAATTCCCCTGGAGGGAGATTGTCTTTTAAACTCTGCGATGATACCTGTTTTGATTTCATCCAGCAAAAATTGTTTCAGTGATAACGTTGGGCGATTATACAATGCTGATTGCACCAGCTCCTGAACGGGCGTTTGTAATTCGGTTTGTGCAACTTCTATTTTTTTATGCGCTATTATCGTGTCTAAAATATTCATTCAGTAGATGGAGTAAAATTGACTTGTATAAAAGTTGGTTATAATTATTTCAAACGTTCAATACAATGACGGTGTCAGCATCATTGTAAAATTAATCAGGCGCATACTTTTCTGAGTGTTTCCAATGCCTTACCACTTTCAAGGCTTTCCACGGCCAGCTGGTAGCAGGTTTCATAATCGGCATATTTACCTGTACACTGCAATGCCATGGCTGAGTTGGCCAATACGACTGAATTCTGTGACCATGTACCATCCCCCTTTAAAACGTTCAGGAATATTTTAGCTGCTTCTTCCGGTGTATCGCCTCCGTAAATATCAACTGCACTTACCGTGCGCTTGCCAAGCGATTCTGCGCTCATGATCTTTTCACCTGTATTGGTAATCACTTTTGTATCACCTGTTAAAGAGATTTCGTCATAACCATCCAGCCCGTGAATAATAGTAAAATTGCTGCTGGTTTGTTGCAATAAATAATTGTATATCCTCGCCATTTCAAGATTGTAAACTCCTACCAGCTGGTGTTTGGGGGAGGCAGGATTTACCATTGGCCCCAGCATATTAAAGAAGGTACGAACGCCCAAATTTTTTCGGATTGGTCCTACTACTTTTAATGCCGGATGAAACATAGGCGCATGCAAAAAACAAATATTTGCTTCATCCATTTCCCTGTTTAAGGCATCGGTATCATTTTTAAATTTGTAACCCAATTGCTCCATTACGTTACTTGAACCACTTATGGAAGAAGCGCCATAGTTGCCGTGTTTAGCCACTTTGTTGCCCGTTCCGGCAACAATAAAACAACTGAGAGTTGATATGTTGAAAGTATTTTTTCCATCTCCGCCCGTGCCTACTATATCCATCACTTCCAGCCCGTGTAAATTCACCGGCACACACAATTCCAACAACGCATCCCGGAAACCCTGCAACTCTGCAATAGTAATGCTGCGCATTAAATACACGGTTATAAAAGAAGCGATTTCACTTTCATTGTATATGCCCCTACTGATATTCAACAATACCTCTTTTGCCTGTTCAGCTGAAAGTGTTTTGTGTTCGAATAAATAGCTTAATATTTGTTTCATACTAGCAATATTGCCTTCCCGGTAAAGAATGCGGGAAGCATTAATTTAAAATCTGATTTTCAATTACAAACTTATAACGTCTTATTTATAACTTTCGCCCAGCCAGTTACGCATCATCTTCTCCCCCAATGGTGTCAGCACACTTTCCGGGTGAAACTGTACACCCTGCACATCATATGTTTTATGTTGCAGTGCCATTACATAACCATTGTCGTCTACCGCTGTAATCTCCAGTTCAGCAGGAAAATTTTCCTTATCAACGATCCAGCTATGGTAACGGCCTACTTCAACTTCTTTACCCAAACCTTTTAATACCGGTGCCTCTTCATTAAGGATATTGATTTTTGTTGCAATACCATGATATACTTTATCTAAATTTTTTAAAATGCCGCCAAAGGACTGACCGATTGCCTGGTGGCCCAAACATACGCCCAGTATAGATTTAGTAGCAGCATACCTTTTAATTAGCGGCAATAATAAACCTGCTTCTTCCGGTATGCCCGGGCCCGGCGATAAAATAATTTTATCGTATGCATTCACATCATCCAAAGCAATCTGGTCATTACGAAATACATCCACTTTTTCATGGGTGATCTTTTCTACCAGGTGAACAAGGTTGTACGTAAAGGAATCATAATTATCAAATACCAATATTTTCATCTCAGATATTTTGCGCCAGAACAATGGCTTGTTTTAATGCATTTAATTTATTGTTTACTTCCTGCAACTCGCTTGCGGGATTGCTTGCCGCCACAATGCCTGCGCCTGCCTGGCAAATGAGTGTATTATTTTTACTCAAAAAAGTCCGGATCATAATCGCATGATTGCAACTGCCATCAAAGCCAATGGAGCCGATAGCACCACCATAATAACTTCTAACAGTCGGCTCGTATCCGTCAATTAATTGCATGGCTTTAAACTTGGGCGCACCACTTAAGGTACCTGCCGGAAAACTTACAGCCAGCAATTTAAAAGGATTTTTCTCGGCTCCTACCTTGCCCTGTACTTCACTTACTAAATGAATCACATGAGAATAATAGTTTACCTTTTTGTACTGAGTAACTTCTACTTCATTGCACATCCTGCTCAGGTCGTTTCTTGCAAGATCCACCAGCATTACATGCTCGGCGTTTTCTTTTTCATCATGTTCCAGTTGTATCGCCAGGGCTTTATCGGTATCATCATTTCCAGTACGCCTGAAAGTGCCTGCAATGGGATGTACAATGGCTTTTCCGTTTTGTACGATCAGCTGGCTTTCGGGAGATGACCCCATCAGTTTATAATCGCCGTAATCAAAATAAAATAAATAAGGGCTGGGGTTAATGCTGCGCAGCGCACGGTATACATTGAATTCATCGCCGGTAAATGATTGCTCAAATCTTCTGCTCAATACAATCTGAAACACATCGCCACGATGGCAACTGGCGATACCCTTTTTCACCATTTCCATGTAGTGTTCATCGCTTTGATTAGAACTTTCTTCCCCATTCGTATGGAAAGGAAAAGTTGGTACGTCTTTGCTGCGGATCAAACTCTCTACAAGTTCTACTTCGCTCGGGATGCCTTCAATCGCATTTTCGCAAATAAATAATTCATCTTTAAAATGATTGATGGCTATTACATACTGATATAGACGATAGCGCATCAGCGGTATTTCAGCCGCCGCAACACCACTGCCATCCAATATTGCAGCGTTCTTGTTTTTATTAAGTTCGATAGAATCAAAAAACTGAACCGCGTCATACGTGCTGTAGCCGAATAATCCCTGGGCAACACTGATGGGTTTTGCTGCGGGCGTTTTTATTTCAAAGCGTTGCATAAAATCCCACAACAGTTGAGGCACGTCGGTAGGATTTGCGATGGCAATTTTTTCCTGTGGCTCACCCGGCAGCTTAAATTCCAGCACAGCAGTGTTGCTGATTTCAATACCTGCAATGGCGTTAATGCCAATAAAAGTATAGCTGTTTTCACCTGCATGAAAATCGCTGCTTTCCAGCAAAATAGTGTCCCTGAAACGATCTCTTAACCTCAGGTAAATACCCACCGGCGTAAATACATCGGCCAATAATTTTTTGCAGGTTGTGTCAATAATAATCTTCCTCATGCGTATTTTTTGTGAACGTAATTAAAAGCCGGAAACCAACAAATTAAAAAACCCCAACACAATGTGTCGGGGCCTTAATATAATTAGTACATACATAGCATTGCGACACATCATAATAATGATTGCCACCACCAGATTTTGCTATATGTATTTTGTATCTTCATTTCGTTGTGCAAATATGTGGCAGATTTTATTACCAAAAAAACTTTTTTAGTAAATTCAATAAAAAATATAAGAATGGATATCCAACACAAACAGGCTTCAACCAAAGGCGTATTTTACATTGAAGGCAAGGATAATTACCTGGCAGAACTGGACTATTCGTTGACACCCGGCCAGGTGATGATCATTAACCATACGGAAGTGGATGATTTTTTAAGGGGACAAGATATTGGCAGGGCCCTTGTTAATACAGCAGCAGGATATGCCCGTAAAAATCAGCTGAAAATAATACCGCAATGTTCTTTTGCCAATGCGTTGATGAAGCGGAACAAGGCAGAATATGCAGATGTTTTAAAGGAAAATTAAGTTGGCATTTTATAAGGTACCTTCAACAAAAATTATAATAATATGAACCTGATAATATTCGGAGCAACCGGTATGGTAGGCAAACAATTGGTAAAACAGGCTTTGTACATGGGCCATCATATAAAAGCCTACGGCAGAAATGTGTTTACAGAAAACCTGCCGGAACATAAAGAACTGGAATTGATACAAGGCGCTTTATTTGATGAAAAGCAGGTGCTCACCGCTATCAAAGGCTGCGATGCTGTGTTATCCGCATTGGGTGGCGCTTTCGATGGAACAGATGTTACAAGGTCACTGGGCATGAAAAATATTGTTGCACAAATGCAGAAATCAAGTTGCAAACGGATCATCGGCATCGGCGGATTGGGTATCTTGAATGCCAGTGCGGATGATGAGACCCTTATAATGGACCAGCCGGATTTTAAACCTGAATATATACCTGTGAGCATGGAACATTTTAAAGCCTATAATTTCTTAAAAGCATCTTCACTCGAATGGACGTTTGTTTGTCCACCTGATATTATTGATGCGGACGTTACCGGACATTATACTACCAGTGCTGACTATCCCCCGGCTACAAACAAATACCGCATCAACGCCGGCGACCTGGCTATGTTTATGCTGAAGGAAATAACGGCTAACGAATACATTCAGCACCGGGTAGGCATCTCCAATTAACATCAATTAATTTTATCAAACCCTTAACCAAAACAGGGTACAATATTGTACATCTTTACAAAAAAAAATTGAAGCAACTTTTACTTTTCTTTTTTGTAGCCTGCACAGCCTTTGCCAAAGCGCAAAAGATAGACAGCATCTATGTAAACCTATATACCGATAGTCTGAAAAAAGGCACTTACAATTATATCAATATTGACGGCAAATTGGCCAACGGCAGATACCTTCCGCTGGATACTACTGACCTGGTTTTTACATCGTCCGCCGGCCAGTTTAAAGGAAACAGTTTATGGATTGACAGGGATTTTAAACAAGAGAAAGTATCTATCAGGGTTGTGATGAAAAACAATCCGGCGCTCCACCGGGAATTCGACATTTACATCAAACAGAAGCCGGATGATGAACATTTGAAAACAGCAGAGGAAATTATGAATGAAATGAGACAGTCCAGAAAGAAAAACGGCAGATCATAACGCTCCGACATAGCACAAACAAAAATCCCGGTTAATTGAAAATACAATTACCGGGATTTCTTTTACCAGCCTTCTCTATGGCAAATGTTGTTATGCAAACTTCTTGGCATCTTCTAAAAACTTAGCCAGCCCAATATCCGTCAATGGATGTTTTAATAATCCAAGGATGGAATCCAGCGGACAGGTACAAACGTCTGCCCCGGCTTCTGCACATTTAATAATATGATTTGGATAGCGTATTGACGCTGCCAGAATTTCTGTTTTATATCCCTGCACGGTAAATATCTGGCGCAGCTGGTGAATCAGTTCCATCCCATCCCAACCACTGTCATCTATTCTGCCGATAAACGGTGAAACATAAGATGCGCCTGCTTTTGCAGCCAGTATTGCCTGGCCTGCTGAAAATATCAGCGTACAATTGGTTCTGATGCCATTGTCGCTAAACCATTTAATTGCCTTTACGCCTTCTTTAATCATCGGCACTTTTACTACGATATTCGGATGAATAGCGTGCAGTTTTTTTCCTTCTTCGATGATGCCATCAAAATCGGTTGAAACTACTTCAGCACTGATATCACCGTCTACCATTTCGCAGATGGTTTTATAATGATTGGTAACTGCTTCAATTCCCTTGATGCCTTCTTTGGCCATCAGTGAAGGATTGGTTGTAACGCCATCTAAAATTCCAAGATCGTTTGCTTCTTTAATCTGTGCCAGGTTGGCTGTGTCTATAAAAAATTTCATACGACTATCCCCTTAAAGGAGGAATGCTTTTTTATTGGTGATAAATTCAAATACAATGCAAAAGTAGATTAATTGTCATAAAAACAATTAAAAATTATACAGAAGATTCAATACACAAAATTAGGGAAGATATTTTAACTATGGGGCATAAAAAATGGCAAGTTACTTACATCGCACCGCTCAACCATCTACCCTTGCTACCTTCCGGTCCTGGGGGAGTTCAACAGGAGCTGGTCGTATAAGACTTGCCGGTGCAAATATAGGGTAGAAATAGTTAGGGATAAAAATAACACCCCAATTATTTTGCAACTCATTTCTGATGTAGTTTATTACCAACGTATAAACTTTATTTTTGTACAGGCTAAGAAGCTTTGTGGTACTGCATTTGCGTCGCACTCTTGTACATTACTTTTTCAGGCAGCGCTGGCCTTCGTCTTCATGTATCTGCGCATAAAAAAATATTTTAATTACCAACGGCAAAATAAAAACACTTTAATCAGGTCACATCATGCAACAAGGCACATAAAAATCCAATAATAAAAAAAACATCCTTACATTTAAAATTCAAAGTTTTCGCCTGTCATTAGCGATTTTGCTTAAACAATTTACTCACAACAAAAATCTTCAGAATGAAAGGATGGTCTCTTCTTTACTGCATTGTATTTTTATCGGCAGCAGGTTCTGCACAAAGTTTTAAATCCATTTTTAATGGCAAAGATCTTACCGGCTGGAAAAATAACGGTACCGAAAAATGGTACGTTGATAAAAAAGAACTTGTATGCGAAAGTGGCCCTGACAAACAGTATGGTTATCTTTCTACCACAAAAAATTATAAAAATTTCGAGCTCAGTTTACAGTTTAAACAAGAGGCCAATGGTAACAGTGGTGTGTTCATCCGCTCTTCTATTGAGGGCACCAAAATCAGTGGCTGGCAGGTAGAAGTGGCGCCTGAAAATTTGCATACCGGTGGCATTTACGAATCGTACGGCCGTGGCTGGCTGATACAACCCAAACCGGAAGATGAAAAATGGTTAAAGATGGGTCAATGGAATACGATGAAAATATTGGTAAAAGGTGATGAAGTTACAAGCTGGTTAAATGGTCACCAGATGGTATACCTCAAGGATGAAAAAATTGGTCAGGGGGAAGGATTTATAGCATTGCAGATCCACGATGGTGGTGGCATTAAAGTAAGATGGAAAAATATTCGCATTAAAGAACTGAAATAAATTCACTTCATTTTACCTGAATTCAAATTATAATTTTCCCAATCAACATAATTTAAAAAAATGAAAAATACCTCAGATTCCTCTCGCAGAAATTTCATTAAAAAAATGGCCGGCGCCTCTGCAGCAATTGCTGTGGGTAATGCCGCGTTTGCTACTCAAGCAAATAATAACTACTTCGAAAAGCTGCACCGCAACCCCTTGAGCGCAAACGATAAAATAAACTTCGCCCTGATAGGTGCAGGAGGCATGGGCACTCAGGATGTTATCACAGCCTTAAAAACGCCCAATGTAAAACTGGTAGCCGTATGTGACCTGTACAAAGGCCGTTTAAAAGACGCTACTACCAAATGGGGCAATGATCTTTTTTTAACGCAACACTACAAAGAAATTTTAAGTCGTAAAGATGTGGATGCGGTCATCATCGCAACACCCGATCACTGGCATCAGCAAATTTCTATCGACGCCATGCGTGCCGGTAAACATGTGTATTGCGAGAAACCAATGGTACATGCCATCACAGAAGGACCTGCCGTAATAAAAGCGCAAACGGAGACAGGAAAAGTGTTCCAGGTGGGCAGCCAGGGCGTTTCTTCACTGGGTAATGAAAAGGCAAAACAGTTATTAAAGGATGGTGCCATCGGTACATTAAATTATGCAGAAGGTTTTTGGGCCAGGCACTCTCCTACAGGCGCCTGGCAATACCCAATTCCTGCCGATGCTTCAACAGATACCGTTGACTGGGAAACCTATATCAGCAACACCACCAAACGTCCGTTTGATGCTACCCGTTTTTTCAGGTGGAGAAATTACAGGGATTATGGAACCGGCATGGCGGGTGATCTTTTTGTGCACTTGTTCTCAAGTCTTCATTTTATTACCAACTCTTACGGCCCTAATAAAATATATGCTGCCGGCGGCTTACGCTACTGGAAAGACGGCCGTGAAGTACCCGACGTTTTGTTGGGAACATTTGATTATCCGCAAAGCGTTGCCCATGCTCCTTTCAATCTTTCCCTGCGTTGTAATTTTGTAGATGGCACCAGCGGTACCACTTACCTAAAACTGGTAGGCAGCGAAGGCAGCATGGATGTAACGTGGGATAGTGTTACTTTAAAAAGAAATAAAACAACCGAAACAGATGATCCTTTCCTGATTGAGCAAATGAAAAAAGCAGGTACCCCACTCAGTGACCGAAAGAGAATTTTGCCTCCGGAAGAATACACGTTTGCTGCGGAAAAAGATTACCTCGGCGGACCATATGATCATTTTGTCAACTTTTTTACAGCTATACGCAATGGCGGAAAGGTTGCGGAAGACGCCATATTTGCCTACAGGGCTGCTGCGCCTGCCTTACTTTGCAACGACAGTTTTAACCAGGACACCGCCATGCTTTGGAACCCAGAAACAATGCAGTTAGTAAAAAAATAAAAAGCATCAGGATGAAAAGTATTTTTTAAAAATAGCTTTCGCCCTGCTTGCATTGGCTTAACGGAAAAAAACAAAAGGCTGCAAACACAGGATTTGCTGCCTTTTTATTTTTAATCTATTTTTTATAATTTTCTGCAACAACACGTATACAAGTTATAAAAAATTTACCTTCGCAAAATAGTTGGTGAGATTATTGCATATATCCGGCTATTTATTATTGGCTGAGGAGTAAGACAAACTATTGCAACTTAAAATTTGAACACATTGACACAAACATATATTTTTTCAGCAGCGGCTTTCATTGCAGGTTTCATTATTGCCTGGATTGTACGCACCATTGCGATGGCAAAATTGCAGAAATCGCTTAAGAGCACGCAGGGCTACCTGGAAAGTGCGCTGTTAAAAAAAGAAACCCTTCAAAAGGAAAATGTTCATGTGCACCAGTTAAAACAAGCTGCAGAAATGGAGTGTGAAAAAAAGCTGGAGCAAGCCAACAAGTTGAACAAAATATTGGATGAAGATATTTTATTGTTACAAAAAAGCAATGAAGAAACGGAGGCATTATTGCGACAGGGCCAACCTGCTCTACACGCCCTTAAACTCCAATTGCTTGACGCCCACAACACCATCGCCCGATACAAAGCACAACAGCAACAAGTAGGAAAAAAAGTATAATTAAGATAGTGTTCAAAAGTGAATCTTCAATTCAAAAAAAGGTTTTCATAGGATTGATAGTCAACACTAACTGGTACGGATTACTGCTGTAATACAACAGCTGAGGTTTCCCAAGAATTTAACTCAAAAAATTCATTTCTTATCATTCTTAAAATGCTAGTTTATAAAAGCATATATCACAGAATACATACTCGCCAAAAGCACTACACATTTCCAGCAATACATTTTTTTCATTTGTTTTTTATTTAGCTAACAAAGTTAGGAAGGCATATGTTTTACTGGTGTTAATAATTTATCTCTTTACCTAAATTCATTATCAAAAACCACAAGCTGTCCGGGCATACAATTTGTTTCTTTTTACAATTCACTAAATAAATTGTTTATGAAAATTAAATTGATAATCACTGCATTGATAGCCTTGCTGGCAACGGCAAATGTACATGCACAAACAGTATCAAAGGATTCTATCAATATGCTAAAACAGCAAAAGGAAGCACTAAAAATTGCCAAACGGGTAAATGAACAAAAATTAAAACTTGCTGATCTTGAAAATAGTGTAGAAAAGAAAACCCTTGATATGCAAAATAGTGCCCGTAAGGCACAGGAGTCGGCAAACAACAACGCAAAAGCTGCTGACAAATTAAGCAGCAATCCTCAAAGTGAAGGACTGGCTAACAAAGCAGATAACAAGGCTGGCGATGCAAAAAAAGATGCGAAAAAGGCAAGAAAAGCCGAAGATGATTTAAATAAAACCCGGGATAAAATTGAAAAGTTAAGAAAGAAAATTGCTGATGATGAGTCGAAGCTTTCAGCAATGAGACCCTCGTAAATAAAAGCAATTAATCTGCAAAAGCAGTGCAGATAATAACTTAATTAATGTTGACTGGTAAATTATTTTAACGCTTAGCTTGGTTCTTAAACGCACATAAAAATATCCATCACTTAAAAAAGCTGTTTGTAAAACTTACTGCTTATCTTAAAGCAATAAAATTGTATGAAAGCAGCAGTATTAATGAAAAAAGGACCAGCTCTCGACGCATTCAAAATAAGAGAAGTCCCAAAACCTGAAATTCAGCCCGGACAAGTATTGATAAAAGTAGCCGCCTTCGGGTTGAATTTTGCCGATGTTATGGCGCGGAAAGGGATGTATAAAGAAGCCCCTCCTCTGCCCGCCATTTTGGGTTATGATGTCGCTGGAACAATAGATGAAATCGGTGCAGGTGTTACCAGTTTAAAAAAGGGTGACCGCGTTACAGCAATGACAAGGTTTGGTGGTTACGCTGAATATGCGTTAACCAATGCGAGCGCAGTGGCTGTAATTCCAGACGAGTTGGATACAGCGACAGCAACCGCTTTAACAACACAATATTGCACGGCATTTTACGCAGCCTCCGAAATGGTGAACTTGCATACAGATGACAGTGTCTTAATTCAGTCTGGTGCTGGTGGTGTTGGTACCGCATTAATACAATTTGCCAAACACCGTGGGTGCAGGATATTTGCCACAGCTGGTAGCGAGAGCAAGTTAAATTACCTGAAAGCGTTAGGAGTTCAGCACCCAATCAATTACAATACGCAAGACTTTGAAAAGGTGATAAGAGATGTTACTGAACAAAAAGGTGTAGATGTAATTTTTGACGCGATTGGTGGTAAGAGCATCAAAAAAGGAATTCGATCACTTGCTCCAGGTGGCCGCATTGTCTGTTATGGCGCTTCTGCATTGAATGGTAAAAATATTTTTGGTAAAATCATTACCGGACTGCAATTTGGATTCTATCATCCGGCCATGCTGATGATGCCTTCCAAATCTATTATCGGCATTAATATGCTGCAGATTGCGGACCACCAACCAGCAGTAATTCAGCGTTGTTTACAGCAGGTAATGGAACTTTATAAGGCAGGTGTATTCAAACCATCCATCGCAAAAACATTCCCTTCAACGGCAATTGGTGAGGCACATGACTTTTTGGAAAACAGGATGAGCACAGGCAAGGTTGTGGTTCGATGGGAATAAGTCGGAACCTGCAAAAATGATTTATAATTTGTTGAGTATATGAGGTTTATTTTATAAGCAGTTTGTGCAGCCGTTCAATTTCACCCTTCTCAGCCGGTGACAATACATCACCGTTATCATATTTGGATTTAAGAAACAAAACCATTTTGTGCTGGGGATATTTTACAAGAATTTCATTGATGTATAAGCCCGATTTTTCATCTTTAATAACAACAGGCGCTGCGAAAGGCATCGGAGATTTGTAACGGGTGGGCTTTTTGAGAATGACCGCTTCCAGCGTGGCTAATTTACCCGGTGGCATCCCGGCAACTTTAGCGGCTTTCGCATGCAGATCCTGTAACTGCTTTTTACTAAGTCCGCCCCTTTCCTGGTATTGAAATAAAAGACTTTTTATAAAATTAGATGCGGGGTAAGCTTCCATTGTGAGTCGCAGAATATCATTAATAACATCCACCGATGGATTTTTTCTGATCATATTTTTTATTTGGAGATGAAAGTAAGAAAAAAATTACGGGAACGATCATTGATGTATAACACAAAAAAATGGAGTGTCCGTTTAAACACTGTTTAAATGGACACTCCACAGATCGACCTTCACTCTCCTTTCGTTATACTTTTTTAGGAGACTGCTTTGCAAGTTTTACTGAGAAGTAAACAAGTGAAGCTACAGAAAGAATGAGGGTGAGGTTCAACAGCATTGAAGCGTTGTTGGGGTAATTGGTCATGGGGTAAAGATTTAGGGTTTCAGATGAATAGTTAACTGAAAAAGAAGATAATTATTGTGCTGCGTTTCTTTTTTCTGGTTTTTTGCTGTCTTTAGTTGTTAATATACAGCTACATATAAAAAAAATAGTACTTTTACTATATCACCTTTTTAAGAAAACTTAGCCTGCAAACAATAGCCGCGATAAGTTTTGTACATTTACAAAAAAATAACCTGATGAAAATTTTTGTTGCTGGACTCCCATACGATCTGGATGATGATGAACTGGTAGAAATATTTGAAAAATTTGGGACTATTATCTCTGCGAAAGTGGCTATGGATAAGGAAACCGGGAAAAGCAAGGGCTTTGGTTTTATAGAAATGCAAAATGACGCAGAAGCACTGGACGCCATTGAGAGTCTTAATGATATTTCGTTGGGTAAAAAACCGCTTGTGGTTAAAAGAGCAGAAGAAGGCAGTTCCAGAGGCCCGGGTGCAGGACCTAATGCACGCCCGGGTGGCGGCGCTCCACGCGGTAACAATAATGGTGGATTTAACCGGGATCGCAACCGGTTTCAATAATAATTTAATTATTTAAAAAGGCGCAGTAATTTTAAATTACTGCGCCTTTTCCTGTTTTGATAACCGGCTGTTACACCTTCTTATATCAATATATCAATCTTTATTGTTTTTTGGGAGTTTCGTCTTTCCCTTCTTTCAATCCCTGCTTCGGTTCAGGCAATTTTCCCCTCTTATAAATAATCAGCCCGTTTAAAAAATTGCGTAAAATCTGGTCACCGGCCTCAACGTATCCGGGATGATCTTCATTTCTGAAAAGATCGCCCAATGCGCCTTTGGTGATTTCAAAATCTACCAATGACAATATTTCAATAATATCGTCATTGCGCAGCGAAAGTGCAACCCTTAATTTTTTAAGGATATCGTTATTGGTGATCATAATATTTCAATTGTCAGATATAATGGCAAAACTAAAGCTTCTTATCCAACATTATTTTCAAAAATAGTTTTGTCTACGTTGTCTTCATTTTCTTTTTCTTCTGTCAGCTTACTCAACTTCTTACCGTAAGATAATTTGGTGATGAGCACAAATAAAACCGGCACCACAAAAATAGCCAGTGTTGTTGCAGCCAGCATGCCACCAAATACTGTCCAGCCGATTGTTTTACGTGATTCAGCTGCAGCACCTGTTGCAAAAGCAAGAGGAAGTACACCTAAAATAAATGCAAGCGAAGTCATAACGATAGGGCGTAGCCGCAGTTGTACTGCCTGCAGTGTAGCATGGGTAATGTCAACACCACGATCGACCCTTTCTTTAGCAAACTCAACAATCAGGATCGCATTTTTTGCAGCGAGCCCGATTAGCGTAATCAGCCCTATCTGCGCATATACATTATTGGAAATCTTAGGTAATAGTACCAGGGTCAGTATAGATCCAAAAGCGCCAATCGGCACTGCAAATAAAACTGAAAAAGGCACGGACCAGCTTTCGTACAGGGCTGCCAGAAAAAGAAAAACAAAAACAATTGAGATGGCGAAAATAGTCACGGTGCTGCTGCCTGCTTTTATTTCTTCGCGGCTCAATCCACTAAATTCAAAGCCATACCCGGCGGGTAATTTTTTTGCTTCTTCCTGTAAAGCCTCAATCGCCTGGCCGCTGCTGAAACCAGGTTTGGGAGATCCATTGATTTCAATAGAACGGTAAATATTATAGTGCGTAATAAGCGAAGGACTCTCTATCACTTTTGAGGTCACCAATGCACTGAGTGGTATCATGCCGCCCTGGCTGTTACGAACGTAATATTTGTCCAGCTCCCCAATGGAAGAACGATAGGTGCTATCAGCCTGTGCAACCACCCTGAAGTTTCGCCCATACAAATTAAAATCATTTACGTAGCTGCTTCCAAGCAAAGTAGAAAGCGTGTTGTAAACATCTGCCACATTTACACCGAGCAATTTTGCTTTCGCCTTATCAACATCCACTTTATAACTTGGTGTATGCGTTGTAAAAAAAGTATATGCCCGGCCAATCTCCGGGCGTTTATTTACATTGCCCAAAAAGTTTTTAGCAACTGTTTCAAACTGCTGAATGTTATCTGTACTGGTTGTTTGCTGTAATTCAAAAGTAAAACCGGCAGTAGCACCCAGGCCAGGAATGGCAGGAGGAGCAATAGCGAGTATCCTTGCTTCCTTTATATCACTCGTTCGTTGCTGTATTGCATCGATAATGCTTTGCAGTTGCATCTCTTTGCTTTTCCGGTCATCCCAGGGTTTCAGGTTGACAAACATTGTTCCCACGTTTGATTTAAAAGAAAAGCTGATAATATTTAACCCTGCCAGGCCGCCAACGGTTCTAACACCGGGAATTGCCTGAACTCTTTTTAAAACAGTCAATAGCATCTCTTTACTTCTGTTGGTAGAAGTAGCTTCGGGCATTTCATAAGTAACATATAACCGGCCTTCATCTTCACTTGGTATAAAGCCTGTGGGTTTACTTTTAAATAAAAAGAACAAGCCAACAAATAGACAAACCAGCATGATCAACACTAATGGCGTTGCTTTTATCCATTTACCAACGCCGGATGTATATGATGTGGTTATCTTGCCAAACCCCCTGTTAAACCAGGCAAAGAATTTTTCGAAGACATTCTTTTTAGCCGTTTCATCTTTGGATGGCTTAAGCATAATAGAACAAAGAGCCGGCGTAAGAGATAAAGCAACAAAAGCAGATATAATTACAGACACCGCAATGGTAATAGCGAACTGCTGGTACAACTTACCGACAATGCCCGGAATAAAACCCACGGGAACAAATACAGCAGCGAGTATCAATGCAATGGCAATAACGGGTCCGGATATATCATTCATTGCCTTACGGGTAGCTTCTTTGGCGGATATTTTTTCATGATCCATATAATGCTGCACGGCTTCTACCACTACGATCGCATCATCCACCACAATACCAATAGCCAGCACAAATGCAAACAGTGTTAAGGTATTAATAGTAAACCCAAAAGGAATAAAGAAAATGAATGTGCCAATCAAGGAAACAGGAATGGCCAACACAGGAATCAACGTTGCCCGCCAGTTCTGCAAAAACAGAAATACCACGAATGTTACGAGCAATAAAGCCTCAACCAAAGTATGCAATACTTCATTGATCGAAATTTTAACCACTGAAACGGTCTCCAGCGGAATACTGTAATCAATGTCTTTCGGAAACGTCTTTTTTAATTCTGTAAGCGCTTTAGTTATTCCTTCATAAGTCTGCAATGCATTGGCGCCGGGGGCTTGGTAAACCAACACAAATGCTGCCGGTTTACCATCCACGAAAGCGTTGCTGCCGTAATCAAATTTTCCCAACTCTACTCTTGCTACATCTTTCAAATATACAACGGTACCTGTTGCCGGAACTGTACGAACAATAATATTTTCAAACTGATCCTTAGTATTGATGCGGCTGTTGGTTAATACGTTGTACTCAAAACTTTGCGCAGATGGTTGAGGATTGCCACCAATGGTTCCTGCTGCAACCTGTAAGTTTTGCTCGGTAAGGGAAGCAAGGATATCAGAAGTAGTCATGCCCAGATTAGCCAGTTTTTCAGGATTCAGCCAGATACGCATCCCAAAATCATCTGCACGGGACACAATATCTCCAACACCTGGCACCCGTTGTAAAGCGTCTTTTACATAAATGTTAGCGTAGTTACCAATAAAGGTAGCATCATGCGTTCCATTGGGTGAATAAAACGCCAATGCCACCATAATACTTGGCACCCGTTTACGAACGGTGAGCCCCAAACGTTTTACCGCATCCGGTAACGTTGGCTGGGCAACACTCACACGGTTCTGTACGTCTAACGCTGCGATATTTACATCGGTTCCTAATTCAAAATTTACATTGATGCTACTGGCTCCACTACTACTGCTGCTGCTTGAAATGTAGGTCATGCCAGGTGTACCATTCACCTGCGTTTCCATTGCGGTGGTAGTAGTTTGTTCAACCGTTTCTGCATCTGCGCCTATAAAGTTGCCTGATATAGAAACCGTTGGTGGTGTAATGTCTGGATATTGTGCAACGGGTAAAATTGTCATTGAAATAATTCCAACCAGTACAATAACAATGGATATTACAATGGCTGTTACCGGCCTCCTTATAAAAGTATCTGCTATCATCGTATTTACTATTTAACCGTTAACACGGTACTATTTTATAGATGCAATAAGATTCTGTTACCGTTTCAAAATACCACAGTATAAAAACCTGTTGCAAAATTTTGAATCAAAGATTATGTTGTACCAATCAATGGCTTTATTTTGCTGTTGTTGTTGGTGCTGCAGGCTGAGAGGACGAAGTATTGATAGCCGCACCTTCCCTTAAATTCTGCACGCCTTCCACTACGACAGACTCCCCGTCTTTCAAACCATCTTTTACAATTACATTGGCACCTATCTGTTTACCGGGGACTATTTTTCGCTGAGAAACTTTGTTACTGTCATTGGGCACATACACAAAAAATTCACCGAGTTGCTCTGTTACTGCTTTATATGGAATCAGCAAAGATTGAGTTGCCGAATTGTTTTTAACCCGTACAGTTCCGTTCATACCAGCAATCAATAAATTTTTATTGTTGGGAAAGATCAGTCTTGCTTTAATGGTTCCTGTTTGTGCATTTACTGCCCTGTCAAGCAAAGCAATTTTTCCGGGATAAGGATATACATCTGTACCAAAGGCAAGTGAAAAAGTGGAGTCTCCCTTTTTCGGGGCATCGTCCATAAGCTTTGTAAAACGGTAAATTTCTTTTTGGTCTACATTAAAATCCACAGCCAGTTCCCTGTCTGATGAAACCGTGTTGAGTACCGTTTGGCCCGCTGTAACTGCTGCGCCCGGTTTAACTGCCGAGATGCCAATCAATCCGTCAAAGGGAGCGTATACTTTTGTGTATTTCACATTGGTTTGCACGGCCTGGATATTGGCCCTGGCTGCCTCTGCCTGTTTTTTCGCTACTTCCAATGCCGCATCCGCATTGTCTACAAGTTGCTTTGCCACCGCGTCATTTTTATCCAGCTCGTGAAAACGGTTGGCATCTTTTTGAGCCTTATTTAAATTGGCTTCCTGTACACTCAACCCGGCAAGGGCCTGCTGATAATTGGCCGCATACAATTGCTCATCTATTGAATACAACAGCTGACCTTTGCGAACCCTGGCCCCGTCTTTAAAATAAACGCCGGAAATAAACCCACTTACCTGAGGTCTTAATTCAACCTGGTTAAGTGCATTGATTGTTGCCGGATATTCATCATAATAAACGGCATCCGTTTTTATCACAGGCTGCACGGTTACTCTCGCCGGGGGAGGTGGTGGCGGAGGTGCCTGGTCTTTTGAATTACCACAGGCCGTTAACAAAAAAAGAGTTGCATAACCTGCATACAGCTGAAGATATTTTAAGTACATACAAACAGTATTTTAATTTTATGTTGGGTGATTTTCTTAATAAACAATTTGTCCAAGCGCTTTTTGTACGTCTATTTTACTGGCCATCAGTTGGTACAAAGAAGCGTAATAATTTATTTCTGCTGTTCTTAAATCCGTTTCTGATGTGATCACTTCCAAATATGCTTTTATACCAGACTTGTATTGCAATTGCAAAACGTCATACACCTCTTTGGCCAGCACAAGATTCTGCTTTAGCGCCTGAAAATTCTCCAGGTTGCTTTTGTAAACAGCCATCGCCTGCGTATAAGCAGAGTTGACTGAATTTTTTAAATTGATAATATCGAGACTATTTCTTTCCAGCTCGAGTTGCGCAGCCTGCAGCGCCGCTTTTCTTTTGCCACCCTGAAAAATTGGGAAGCCCAGCGTTAGTGCTGCAAAAGAATTGGGGAAATTATTACTATATATTTTTGCAAAATTATTATTCTGGTAAGAAAGGTTATAAGCCCCATTGGCAGAAATTGTTGGCAGGTAACTCCATTTATTATATTGCACATTGTACTGCAACAACCGTCTTTGTGTTTCCAGCAACTGGTATTCAATCCTGGCTGTGTAGTTAGCTTCCTGTGACGTATCCAGCGCTATCTCCTTTTCCATTTGCAGACTATCGTATACAATATTCAAACTGGCTGATAGCGGATACCCCATCAGCGTTTTAAGGTTTTCCAGTTTTGCCTTCAATAATTCTTCATTGCTTCTTTTGGCTGCTTTGGAATTGTTCAGCGTAATAGTAGCCCGCTTATAATCGATTTTATCAGCAATACCGGCTTTGTACTGGTTGAAAGCATCCTTCAGACTTTGTTCAATCCGCTGAATGTTTGTGGTTGAAACCTTAATCTGTTGTTCGGTAGAAAGCACATCATAAAAAGCCTTTGACACATCCGCGGCAAGCTCAATTTTATTGTTGCTGGTAAGTTGCCTGGCCTGTAGCCGGGCATCTGTTTTTGTTCGGCTGGCGAGCAAAACATCTTTATTAAAAATGGCCTGCGAAACGGTGAACTGGCCCGCGGACGTATTATTCACACCCAGTTTAATGGCATTGCCTCCAATAATAGCTGTTTGAACAATAAAATTATGCTGCAGGTTATAATTGAAATTAATCTGGGGATACCAGTCTGCAAGTTTACTCCTGATGGTGGTTTCCAGAATCTGCTGGTCTATTATAGATTGCTGTATTTGCGGTTGATGAACAATAGCATAATCAACTGCACTCTTCAATGTAACTTCCTGCAGTAAGCTATCTTTTCCCATCGATTGCCCCAGCAAAAAAAACGGGCATAATAGAAAGAAGCTATTTACAAATAATTTCACAGCAACCCGGTTATGTTTATCGCAGGCAGTAAAAACCATTATTTTTGATTGTCTCATTAATTGTAAATTTCTATTCATTTATTACTTATTTAAAAGCACTGAATTGCGTCAACAATATTCACACCATTTAATTGGCTGACACTTATAGCATGCCCTGCATGCAACTTCAAAAAGATTTTTAAAAGAAAAGGACAAATTACTTTCCGCCAAAAGAGGCAATTTCTTTTATATACTCTTTCAACAACGCTTTATTAATGGTGTAGCTGTAACACCTGCCATCTTTGGATGGTTGTATCAGACCTGCTTCTGTAAGCGTTTTTATGTGATGACTCACTGAAGGCTGTGCAAGGTTAGTTTTATCCGTTATCTGGGAACATTGTATACAGCCTCCCCTTCCAGCCATATCTTCCAGTATTTTCAACCGGTTCATATCGCCTAATGCCTTGGCAATTTTTTCCAGCTGTTTCAATTCCATGAGATGGATAGATTGATGTATGCAAATGTATCAATAAATAAATATCCGGGGAAATTAAGTTTAAAGAGCAAAGTTGGTTAAACAAACTATTTTGCAAAACGATTTGTTATAAGCGGTAATATGGCGGTCGTTATGGAAAGTAAATGGTTGCTGACAAAATTTTTAAGCATATATTTTAAGCATCCGCCAAGCGTTAGTTTTCGTACATAATTAAAATAAAAATTCAAAAAAATGGAATACAATAAATTAACACCTGAAGAAGAATATGTAATCGTTCGCAAGGGGACAGAAAGACCTTTTACCGGTGAGTACAACAATAATAAATCAACAGGTACTTATGTTTGCCGCAGGTGTAACAGCCCTCTGTACAATTCAACCGATAAATTTGATTCCCGTTGTGGTTGGCCAAGTTTTGATGACGAAATACCGGGAGCTGTGAACCGGATACCTGACGCAGACGGAAGCAGAACAGAAATTGTTTGTGCCAATTGCGATGCCCACCTCGGCCATGTGTTTACCGGGGAAAGACTCACGCAGAAAAATACCAGGCATTGTGTAAATTCCATCTCGTTAAAATTCATTCCTGCTTTATAGAATTTTTGCAGCATGCAGGCTCATGAAATTTTGGCTGCTAACAATCATAAATGCAAACTATTTCAATCTGCTTGGGGAATTTAAATTGCAGGGATGCAAGTGAATGCGCTAATTTTAAAGCAAATATTTTTTCATGAAAAGAGCGTTAGTTATTGGTTTGTTGGCATGTTTGATAGGTCCGGCAACTGCCCAGGTAATTATTGATAAGGATGTCGAGATTGAACAAATGGTAAAGCAGGTTGATCCTGATTCTCTAAAAACTTATATAAAAACACTGGTAGCATTTGGTACCCGCAACACGCTTAGCACACAGACTGACAATCGCCGTGGTATTGGTGCTGCGAGAAAATGGGTACTGAGCAAGTTTACTGAATTTGCAAGGCAATCCAATGGCCGCCTTTCCGCTTTTATCGATACCACAACTTTGCAACCCGATGGAAAAAGAGTAGACAGTGTTTTACTGCTAGGCAATGTAATAGCTACGCTAAAGGGAGCAGACACTGCCGACAAAAGGATTTTTATTATCAGCGGGCATTTGGATAATATGCGCAGCAATGTAATGGACAGAAAAGGCGATGCACCCGGTGCAAATGACGATGGCAGCGGCTGCGCTGCAGTACTGGAATGTGCCAGGATCATGAGCAAACATACTTTTCCTGCATCCATCATTTTTGTGACGGTAAGCGGCGAAGAACAAGGCCTCCTGGGGGCTAACTATATGGCTAAAAAATCGAAGGCGCTGAACCTGAATATTGAAGCAGTATTGAACAATGATATTATGGGCAGTAATAACAGCAGCGAAACCAATATTATTAACAATACACAGGTGAGAGTATTCAGTGAAGGACTTCCGTTTTATGAGCTGGATAAAAATGCTAAAAACATCCGCCAGCTTGGATTGGAGAACGATGGCATATCTCGTCAGCTAGCAAGGTATGTGAAGGAAACAGGCGAAAGATATGTTGATAATTTACAAGTGGTGATGGTGTACCGCAACGACCGTTTTTTACGGGGTGGCGATCACACACCTTATGTGGAAAATGGTTTTGCAGCGGTAAGAATTACAGAAATGAACGAGAACTATACACGCCAGCACCAGGATGTTCGTTTGGAAAATGGAATTCAATTTGGGGATTTGCCTGAGCACATTGACTTTGAGTACCTGCGGAAAAACACAGCACTAAATCTTTGCAACCTGGCCAATCTTTCCAAAGCCCCAGCTATGCCTGAAGCAGTAAAAGTTGACATAAAAAAATTGGGCAACACTACCAATCTTACCTGGCTTGCCCCAAAAACCGGAAAAGTGAAAGGATATTATATTTTGATGCGGGAAACTACCAGTGCCTTCTGGCAAAAAAAATTTTTTACTAAAGAACTTCAAATAGTATTGCCTTACTCAAAAGACAATTATTTTTTTGCTGTACAAAGCGTTGGGGAAAGTGGTAATGAAAGCCTGGCTGTCGTTCCCGGTGTTAGCAGGTAATAAAAATAGCCCCGGGCAAGTGAACATTTGCTCTTGCCAGAGGATGAGCCAACTTTCAATTACTGGCGAAATCATTACACTTGTAGAACTGTCTACCGTTATTACGGCGAGGATTGCCGTTTGCATATTAAAAACTTCCGACTACTCAAAAAGCGATTTAAATCTCCCGAAAGAGATTATTTTTAAAATTCAATAAGCAACCAGCATTAATTAAATCGAATCCACATAATTTAAATTTTTACAGGCTTTTCAAAGGTTTCAAGGAGTATTAAGAGAAAAAACGGAGCCGGATTTTTATCCGGCTCCCTTCATTTTACAAAACAGCTTCGATCTAATATTGATCAGTGCGATCTTCCCGCTCAATAATTAGGATACCCGGTTTATTAAATTATCATGACCTTTGAGAATAAATTTGTAATAAATGAAAATTGCAGTTACTTTTTTTTTATCGGCATTGTTGCATATGCAAGGCTATACGCAACCAGATTCGTCCCGCGTAGAAAAATATGATGCAGTAGTATCTTTTGGGAGTATGTGCTGCGGTCCCGTTAGCGATGACTTTTTAAAAAATTTCACTCAGCAATTTAATAAGAAGAACAAGGTAACTATCCAGGCATGGCAAATAACCGGCTGCGGAAGAGAAGGTGAATTTAAAGTCTTATTTTCCCTGGCTAAATTAAAAATAGCTGGTAAAAGGAAATTTCTGAGTGGCTTGAGAAAACTGGTTTCGGATGAGAATGATAAAAACAAAAAATTGAAAGCAAGCAGCGGGCCCGTTAGTCTTGATTATAATTTTCTTAAATCTGAGTTACCCAACTGTCGTGGCGATATAGTAAAATGGAAGTAGGCATACTACTGTAACGCAAACTGGTATTCATTCCAAAACTGGTCCAGGGCAATCATACCATTTTTAAAAAATGAAATCAGCTGCGACCAGTCAGACTGATTTAAAATATGCACATTTGAAATACTGGCAGATATGGTACTACTGCATTTTTCACCATCGCTCAAAATGTCTTTTTGCCACTGCCAGTCGGCGCCACACAGCTGCTGGAATGGTTTTTTGAATTGTAATAACTTATCAAACTGCAAGTGCCTGATCTCTTCCGGATTCGATAATTCCAGCCCTATAGAGGCTTCACCATTGCTGCAATTCAAGTTGATCCGGATAAATTTTACACCAGTTTTGTAATTTATCCAGTTGATTTTTTCGCCAGAAGCTGAAAGTACCGGTCGCATGTACTGTCCAAAAACTGTCCAAAATTGCTGTCTGACTAAACCCGGTTGCTGTTTTGAATTCATAAAAATTCTGGCTTTAAGGCGGCCACTATTTCAAGCCATTACTCCATTCGAAAAAATTATCAACATCTTTTTTAAACTGAATCATGGAAGGCTTGTTGATATAATACATGTGGCCGGATTCGTAATAATAATGACGCAGGTTTTTTCTCAAGTCTGGCTCCAGAAACATATGCGCTACATCATAATTGGCTGTGAAGTAGGGCGTAGCAAAATCGTAATAGCCGCTGCCAATATATACTTTCAGGTGCGTATTTTTTGTCATGGCGTCCCGCAGGCTTTCAGCTACATTCAGGTATTGGTTTTGTACGTTATTATAATTCCAGGGATAAACATTTCCAAAAATATTGTATCCCCTTTCCTCATTAAAGTTTAAGTCCCGTTCAAAATAGTCATTCATTGTACTGGTAAACGGCCCATCAATATTAATGAAGGATGGATCGTAATCAACTCCTTCACCGGCATTGTCAAAATTATGCCCGGTAAAGCGACTGTCGAGCCGGCCTATTGAAAGGCCGTCCTTTCTCCGTAATTCCTTATAAAAACGACTGTCCGATACACGCAGATTAGCCTGTAATATATAGACTTTACTGAGTCCGGTATAGTAGCTCAGCTTCTCCGCAATCCGGTCTTTCTCAGCATCTCCAAGCCATTCACCCTTAAGCAGGGCCGGCGCATATTCATTCATTGCAAAGTCTTCACTTTCCTTTAAAGTTTTTTGTAAATCCCCTTGCAGCGTTGCGGCCAATTTTTTATGATACCAGGCGGCGGCGGTGTAAGAAGGTATATACAACACAAACGGCAAATCATTGCCTATTGCAATGTCATTGGTTCCAAAATTAAGCACGGGGGAAATCAATAAAATTCCATTAATATAAATCCGGTAACTGTCCGTTAAAAATTTTGCAAGTCCTGCCGCCCTTGTGGTGCCATAACTTTCGCCTGCCAAATATTTAGGAGAAGCCCAGCGCTGGTATTTAGATAAAAAACTGCGTATAAAGGCACCGACACTTTGCACATCTTCAACAAAACCGTGAAACTGTTTGGCACTTTCCCCGCCGGCAGGTACACTAAACCCCGTTGACACAGGATCAATAAAGACAAGGTCTGTTTTATCAAGCCAGGTGTACTCATTGTTTATGATTTGGTAAGGGGGTGCCGGTGCTGTGCCATCATCCTGTAATAAAACTCTCTTGGGGCCAAGGCCACCCATATGTAGCCAAACAGAAGATGACCCCGGTCCACCGTTGAATGTGAAACAAACCGGTCTTTTGGATGCATCTTCTCCATCTTTGCTGTAATAAGTGAAAAATATTTTCGCCACCAGTTTGCCTGTATCATTCTGCAAGTTTAAATATCCCGTAAATGCAGTATAGTCCAGCCTTTTGCCAGCAGTTAAACTGACAGAATTTTTCGATATTGTTGCAGTAATTCCAGCCGGAACAAGATCTGTTTTTATTACAGGATGGGTCGTTTTCTGAGCAGTTACTGCCAGAGAAAACAAGGAAAACAGAAACAAAATAAAATAGCGCATAAGATTATTTTAATTTCCCAATATAGTATAAAAGCATCGAAGAATAAGATCAAAACAAATTCAATTAATGCATATATAATCCAGTTCACAACTTATTAACAATTTTAAAATGCAGACGATTGCATAGACAAACCGATGAATTTTTAACATTTTATGGCATATTATTGGCTTAATATTGCATAGATCGCTTCTCGAAGTGATGATGTAAAGTTGAATGAATTTTAACTGAGAACATATCCAATGCACCATCTGGCCGCATAGCCTTTAGGTACATGCAGAGAAGCAGAGGGAAAAGAGTTTTGGTCAACAGCCAAAACTCTTTTATTTTATCTTCCAGTCAGTAATTTTATTTTTCTTCTGTTAGCTTTTTCTCAATCCGCTTATCGGGAATAAGCCACATTGCCGCAACGAAAATATATAGGAAACAGCCGATAAACGGATGGATGAAAGTGAGTACGATTGCAATGATATAAATGGCGATGGACGATTTGCCTTTTATATCGCTTCCCACTGCTTTTGCCAGCTTTGTATTATTGATAGCATGGTCAAGGAGTGTTCTTTCCAATATATAGTAAGCAACTCCTGCCATCAATAACACTATACCATAAATCGCTACTGGCCAGGTAGAAAAATGGTTTTCTCCCATCCATGTAGTGGTAAACGGTACCAGTGATAACCAAAAAAGCAGGTTGTTATTAGCCCAAAGTACTTTACCACTTATATTGTTCACGGTATGTAGCAGGTGATGATGATTGTTCCAGTAAATTCCAATGTAAATAAAGCTTAAGAGGTAACTTAAAAAAACGGGGAACAGGGGTTTTAAAGCAGTCCAACTATCATCGTGTGGCACTTTGAGTTCCAACACCATAATTGTTATTATAATGGCAATTACGCCGTCACTAAAAGCTTCCAGTCTTGTCTTTACCATCCTATCATTGGTTTGTTTTTGAAATATTTTAAATCAAAATCGCCCAAACATACGCAAGAATATTTAATGTCCCTTGTCCAGGTTAATTTATGAGATAAACAACCTGCACTCCATCGAAGGCCTCTATTTTTGACTAAGAAATTTTGGCAGATATTGTGACACAGGTTAGCAGGGCATTGCTAACTGATTCATACAATATTTATTTGTCGAAAATTATTGTTCAGCAGGTTTTAAATAGTGCCAATGCCCGTGTAAACCAGTTCTAAGGCGCACGGCTGTCAACAAACAAAACGCGATTGTTAATTTTGCTAAAAAATAATTAATTTACTGATAACATTAAATCAATCCAATTATCTTTCAGGTTGCTAGTTTGTAGCATGTTTATTGCTCTAATTTTTTTTCTTAAAATACACATATGCAATTATCATTTATAAAGAATATACAATTTACCAAGCTGATAAAAGCCGACGGACGCCTGAGGGAATTTAATTTCAGAAGATATAATTCCGGCAGTACACCGGCCATATTTTCTGTAAATGTGGTTGATAACAGGGACAACAGGATCATCTTTGAGATGCAAAAGGAAGACAATACCTGGAAAATCACTAAACAGCCCCTGCCCCAGTGGATATTGGAAAATGAAAACAATTTTCATGAGTGCATAGAAGAAGAATTAAAAGCCTCTTCATAAGCACCTCTATAGAACAATTTCCTCCAGTTTTTGAGTTAAAGAAATTTTGGCTTGAGGGTTTTGATACAATTGCAGTAAATAACAATTTACCTTTGCCGTATTGTATAAACCAACAATGTTCCCAATGTCAGCAGAATTGCAACAATTTTTTAATCAACTGGCTACAGACATTGAAAAGCTACAGGTAATAAAAATTACACTGGGCAATCGCAGGATAAAAACGGCCGAACTAAAAAATATTTTTATTAAGCCGTTGCTTATTAAAAATTCCCTCAAATTAAGTTTTGTATACCGGTATCCAACAAAGGACATCACCAAAAATTACGACGTTAAAGAAGGTATTGCATTAATGCAGCAAATGCTCCACAACGAGTTTTTAAACGCCGATGTTTTTACGTCGCAAAAAGATGTACACCTGGCTCTTCAAAAAAATGAGCGTTTAAAAATAACCAGCAATGCCCCCTCCTTAAAAATAACCGAACAGGCAAATCAGCACGACAAACAAAAAAATCGCATTATACAAACTACTGAGAAAGGGTATCTGCAAGCATTGGGCATTACGTCTGCAGAAGGAAAAGTAAAAAAAGACAGGCAGGATAAATACAAACAGATAAACAGTTACGTTGAAATTATTGACGGGATAATTAAAGACATTGACTTTAAAGAAGGCTTGCATGTGGTAGATATGGGTTGCGGCAAGGGCTATCTAACATTTGCACTGTACGATTACCTCACCAGTAAATTGCACCTGGAAGCCACCGTAACCGGTATTGAACTGAGGGAGGAGCTGGTAGATACCTGCAATAGGATAGCCCGAGAATCAGGCTATGAGGCGCTTGGTTTTAAGAGCGGTACAATTGAAGATGCAGTTGTAAATAATGCCAACATGTTAATAGCATTGCATGCCTGCGATACAGCAACTGACGATGCCATTTACAGCGGCATAAAAGCAAATGCACGCGTGATAATTTGTGCGCCCTGTTGCCATAAGCAGATCAGAAAACAAATGGCTCCTGAGAATGAATTAAAATCGATTACCAAACATGGTATTTTAATGGAACGACAGGCTGAGATCGTCACTGATGCCATCAGATCTTTATTACTGGAGGCTTGGGGGTATAAGTCCCGCGTGTTTGAATTTATCGCCACAGAACATACGCCAAAGAATGTATTGATAGTGGGCGTTAGACAAGACAAGCCCGCAAATACAAAGCAATTTTACTTTAACAAGATCGGTGCCTTAAAATCATTATTTGGCATTCAAACGCATCATCTCGAAACATTGCTGGAACGTTTATAAGATTCTGATGGTGTTTTATTGATAAATACGCGTTTTTTGTTGCAGGTATTTGTTGCCAATGATTGTACTTAGCGGCTTCTCATACACTTTACTTTCCACCCATGATATAATATCCAGGTAAGCAAAACTTCGGGTTTGAAACCTGTTTTTTTCGAGACCTTTTATACTCTGCAAAAATTTCTCCAGCTCGGGTTTTAACTTTTGTCTTGATAATTGAAATGAGTTGCGCAAAAACTTGAACATAGCCTCTTCCACTATGGTAAGATTTTGCATTTTTGCCATAAACCGGTACACAGATTTTATCAATGACTCTATGATGTCAAAATTACCCAGTTCGTAATGCGCCATCAGGTGCAGTAACCTTGCATAACACTGCAAGTCGTTTCTCATCTCAGGGTTACCATTAATTATTTTTTGAAGATAGTCGATGGAGATATCGTATTTACCGGCACCAAAAAACAGATTAGCAATCTTATAATTAAAAACAAGCAGTCGATGATTATCGAGGTAAAGCGAATATTCCTCCAGCTTTTCCTCGATGCCCTTCACCAGTTTAAGTCCCTCAGAAAAAGTGCCCAACATAAAGTGTTGGTTAATTTTTGATGCGCTGATATACACAAATGTCTGAATTCGGTGATTGTCATGATGCATGGCCAGTTCCGTATTGGAAAATGCTTCGAAGGCTTTTAACACATTTTCAAAACCCTGGTAGTTACGAAGATCAAAATGCGCATTTAATAAGTTATGCATTCCCTTAATGTAATATCCAGTCTCAACCTTAATCATGAGTGGCTGCTCGTTAAAAATGTCCACCCATTTTTGCGCATACCTGTAGTACATTAAAAAATCCTGGCGGATAAACGCATACCAGCAATAGCTTTGATACAGGTACAATCGTTCATAAAAACCAGTTTGAAAATGAGCGCCGGGCGGCAAATTATCCTGCAAGAAATTCTTAACATCAGTTTCATCTTTTTCATTTCGTGCATGCCCGTTCTTAATATACCAGCTATATAAACGCAACGCTAAATTCGACATCCGCGCCACATTATCTACCCGGTGATTTACCTCTATAGCTTCTGCGGACAATAACTCTCCCCTGTTTTGCATCGAGCGGGTTATATGCAGCGTCTCAATCTTTTTTTCCCATGAAATTACCTGGGTAAGAAAATTGAATTTGTAATGTGTTTTAGCAACCTCTTTCAGCTTCTCCAGAATTTTTAAGCTTTGAACATACAATCCTTTATTATACAAAATCCTGGCATAATCCAATTGCTCATTTAGCTGCATATCTATGCTGCCGGTACTTTTTAGCAGCCGGAGGCTGGAAAGCAATTGTTTATAGAGGTGAACTTTAATATTGGATAACTGCGGCTTCTTAATAGATGGTAATTTCTTAAGAAGCAATGTTTCATCATAGTCAGAAAGCTTATCCAGTGCATCAAACAATTCTATAATTTTTAAATCTTCGTTACCTGAACTTCTTTTGATATAAAGTTTAAAATTTCGTTTCTCAGCCTTTTCCAGTGATTTAATAAGCTGAAATAATGTATCTGTAAATCGGTTGGGCATCATTGTTTTTTTTAACTAAAATCCAAATGGAATAAGGGTTTCGCAAAATTAATACTCCCTTAACGTAATTAAAACACTCATAACTTGATTATGAACGTAAAAAAACACACCATACTTTCGTTTTAAGAAAGCGATGATGTGTTGAAAAATATAGCAAGCAATCGTAAAAGTGGGCAACCAATCGTTAATAAGTTGCAATAATAAAGAAAGTTAACTGTTTAACAGTTCAAAATACTCTAAGAATTTCATATGGCAAGCAATCGTTAAAGTTCTTCCGTTTCTACGGAAGGACTATTTTTTTGTGCCGTAAAGTAATACTATTTTAACTTACCAATCAAATAAATGCAATACTTTTTTCAAAATTTTGCCGATTTAGTTAGGTAGTACAAAATCGGGCTTCCGGATAAATACTGTGTTGTACCTGAACCGAATATTGGTGCCGATCTCAACTTTATAATTCTTCATACCGGGAACTGTTCTTGGAAAGTAATATCCCCGGAGCTCCACTGTGCCGAAAGTAAGGTTTTCATTCCTTGTACGAACGCCCCCACCGATAGAACTAAATAATTCACTTTTATCTAACGATTTGTTGGTAGGGGTAAGCATGGACATATCAGCGTAAAAGAAAGGTGCTAACCTGAAGCCCCAGAATTTTTGCATGTTGAAAAATACCATTTCAGTTTTAACGGTAGTTCTCATGTCGGCGGGGCCAAGAAAGCCTCTGAAATAGGGAAGACCAAACGTACTGATGATAGTTAGAGGCTGATCTAAGACCGGGCGTATTTGCTTTGTAAATCCAAACCCAAAAAAATTACGGTTCAGCCATTTACCATGCAATTTTTTTAACTTTGTAAAGTGGTCAACGTTGAATAACAAATCAATATCCTCCCATGTTTTTTGATAGGTGTATCCACCCATTCTGAATGTGTAAGTACTGTAAAAACCTTTTTTGGAAAAGTGACTCATCAAAGTTTCCAGACCGAAGTAGGGTCGCGTTCTGTCTTGCTTTGTTGTTATACCTCCAATAAGCGAAGCACTAAAACCTTCGGGAACGTCTTCGTTCCGGCCGAATCCGTAAATGAAACTGGCCCTGTAAGATTCCTGCCTGAAAACACTCAGCGCTGCAAGAGTACTCCTGATATTGGCATAACGGTAATCGTATATTTGGTGATTGATAGCAGGAATAGCGGTAAAATGCTGATAAAAATTTCGAACGGCAATAAATTTCCGTACCCGTGTATTCATGTTTTTATACAATAGCCGCTGACTGCCAAAATTGTAACCAAACCATATATCCGAACTTCGGTAGCTGTATTTAAAATCACTTTTATACAGGGAGTCCGAAAGATAATTGTTACTGGTCCTGGCGAAAGAAATATCGGCAGCGCCAATCCATGGAATATAAGGCGTTACCAAAGGCTTTTCAAGATGCGTATTCAACATGGTTTCTTCCGCTCGCCCACTGTTGAATGCATTTCGGTAATTTTTAAAACCAACGCTCCAGTCTATAAAACTGCCCATGATATTTCTTTTTAAAAAGCCAGCGTCATAACCAAAAACCGGGTTGCGGTCAATATCATAAAAACTACTCAGCGATAAGCGGGAACCTGAACCTCCGACATTTTCATTTTTTACCTGAACGGCCATCTTCGTTGGACTGCTCATATCAATGCTGCCACCCAAGGCAAAAATATCTTTGGTAATAACAATCACATCGACTGAATCCCGGGTTCCTGCAATTGTGTCGATTAAAATGCGTGCATCCTGGATGTAAATCTGGTCTCTAAGGTGGCGCTCGTTGTCAGCCAAAAGATAGGGATGAACCCTGTCCCCTTCCATAAAAAATAAATTATTTTTGAGGGTTTTCACAGTCGTTTTCTTATGAAACCCATTGGCCACAATAGCACCAAAATTATTCCTGATAATAGTAGTATCAAAAATGGTTCTTTCGAAACCGAGACGTAAATACTCAATATTGCGGATTATCTTGCCCGTATGAGCTATGAAAGGATTTACTACTTTAACAGCATCCCCATTGGGGCCAGGTCCATCTGTAGAAATGCTTTTTGCTAACTTTCCAAGCAACCCTCCTCTCTTCGCTAAAAAAAAGGTATCCTTTTCTTCTTTGATATCCTGTGCTAGCAAACCGGATGAAAAAAAAGAAAAAAAGAGTACTGATAAAATAAATGGCAAAGCCTTTTTTAGCATTGGTTTGCGTTGGATTTATATATAAAGATATTCATTTGGCTGGATTTAATATATTATTGGATACGTTGCGTTTTAAAGAGCGGGTATCTGATTAATGGCAGAAGTTGTATTTTAACAACGGGTTTCTGACTACTTGTATTGCATCTACCAGTTGCTTCAACATACTAATCAATTATCTCATCCATTACATGCCTGCATGCACCCAAAGAATATCTTTAATTATAGTTGCTTGAGTGGTTTGATTTTACGCCCACCATTCCTTATTTATTCATCTTACCTGTCATATTTAAAAGCGGCTTTCCTTTAGGAGCGAGAACAATTTTAATGCCATCGTCTATAGGAAAATACTGGTAAAACTGCCTCGCACAAGCGAACTATCTTTCCAAAAAATAAACTTTTCAGAGTTTTAACAACTTTTTAAAGTTTAAACATTAATATCTGCCTGCGGTTATTTTTAAGTACCGTATCTTTGCGCCGCAAAACAGTAACTATATTATTTAGGCTGACCTCTAACTGTTGCTTGCTAAGGAAAATTGCCGGAATGTGAATAAATAAGCGATGCCGGCGATACGAATTGGTAAATTAAAATTAGAGATATGAAAAGTGATACCTTGGGCATGGGTGCCCCTATCAAAAATGATGAACTGAAAGAAGCATTAACTGAAACAGTTGCAATGGATTCAAAACAAAACGACTTTACCCGTACATTTGGTGCAATCGACATGTGGAACCTTAAAAAAAAGCAACGTACGTCTCTGCAAATGAGAAGACGTTTTAATTGATTTTTTATTAATTAACGAATAATTTCTTTCAGGATTTTTTAAGCATGGCAGTCGCCATGCTTTTTTAATGCCGTATAAATTTGCAAATATTACTCAGGCACTTTCTCTACCCATGGCAGCTTGTTTCATGGTATATGCTATTTCATGGCCCAGGTATTTTTCAATGCGTTTTTCTATAAGATAAATTAAAGGTGTTAAGATGATAGCCATGGTAAATTTATATGTATAATTCACCAGGCAAATAGCCAGCACCAGCTGCCAGCTCCACCCTTTTCCAATTTTAAACGCAATAAACAACACTATAAAACTATCCACCAGCTGAGAGATGAGCGTAGAGCCGGTAGCCCGTAGCCACATTTTCTTTTCCCCTGTATATTTTTTTATTTTATGAAAAACAGTCACGTCAACAATCTGGCTCACCAGGAAAGCCACAAGACTTCCCAATATAATCCACATGCCCTGACCGAAAATACCATTAAAGGCCTTGTTCATATCAGGTATACCATCCTGTACTGCCGAGCCATACCAGAAATCTGCCGGTGGAACACTCATGGCAAAATAAAACATTACAAAGGCGTACGTTATTAATGCCACAGCGGTATAGGATATCCGCCGTACCGCTTTCGGGCCATAATATTCATTTACAATATCCGTCATCACAAACTCCAGCGGCCACAACAATACCCCGCAGGTGAGGTTAAATGACAGGGCCTTTTGTCCAAAAAGTGTAAAGCTGGATGGCGTAAGCCCAAATAATTTTTCCAATGAAAAAATTTTGCCCCCGATGCATTCGGCTATCAGTGCATTGGCCACAAAAAAAGCTGTAAAAATTACAAACAGTTTTGTAGGTTTGTCTTTTAGTATGTTTTGTATCATTTAAAAATTGCTAAAGAAAAAATAATATACTTGTAAAATAAGGAAAAGGAAATTAACCCAATTTAGCCAATGCGGCGAAGTTTTCTTTCGGTTGGATACAATTAAAACCAGTAAAAAAATGTTGAATATAAAATTGATATAAACGGCGCCATAACCCAGTATAACAAGTATACTCTCCAAAGGTTGGATTTTAATACTGCCATTAAAATTACCAGCTTTTTTATGTGCATTTTCTACTAAGCGCAATATAACGGCTATTATAAAACAGCAGTTGCATATAAAAACAAGTTTCGCAAAAAATTTCATCCGGATGATTCTATACTTTAGTGATGGTTATCCCTGCTTTCCCTTTAGCATAGGTACAAATGAAAAATTATCAAACGCTTCCTCACTGGTACTGCCATCCGCATTTTTTGTAATGCGCAACATGCGCTGGTGCTCGCCTTCATCAACTGGTATAACCATCTTACCGCCGGCTTTTAACTGGTCGATTAACTTAGGTGGTATGAAAGGTGCGGCTGCAGTAATAATTACCTTATCGAAGGATGCGAAAGTTGGCAGGCCTTCGTATCCATCACCAAAAAAAAATTTAAGGTTGGGATATGTTGATTTGAATATATAGGTTCTTGTTTTTTCAAACAATGCTTTTTGACGTTCTATTGTAAATACCTTGGCACCCATTTCAGCCAGTACGGTCGCCTGGTAAATACTGCCTGTACCAATTTCTAAAATCTTATCTAAAGGTTTCACCTGCAGTAACTGCGTTTGATAGGCTACTGTATATGGCTGAGAAATCGTCTGGCCCTCGCTGATTGGGAAAGCCCTGTCTTCGTAAGCGATTTCATCAAAAGCACTGTCTAGAAAAAAGTGGCGGGGGATATTGTTCATTGCTGCCAGCACGGTTTCATCGGTAATGCCTTTTTCCCGCAAAATATCCATTAGTTTTTTTCTCAACCCTTTGTGCCGGTAACTGTCTTGGTAATTTCTCATAATCTTGTTAACTGCCACGAATTACCCCCTTTTTTGCGAATAAAACAAAAACTTAACTGGCCTCTTTTTTTAAACCTCTTTTCTATAAATAAACAGTGCCGGAACAATGCCGGCACTGCAAAAAAAATATAATTTTCTACTTCAATTTCATCTCTTCAATCATCCGCTTAATTTTTTCATCCAGCGATTGATTGGCAGCATCAAAACCTGCTGCATCTGCCAGTTTGGTATTTACGCTAAAGTAAAATTTTATTTTAGGTTCTGTACCGCTGGGCCTTGCCGAAATTTTAGTTCCGTCGTTCAGTAAAAACTGGAGCACATTGCTTTTTGGTAAATTAATGGGATAGGTTTCGCCGGTTTGTAAATTTTTACCTACCTGTAACTCATAATCCAGCAACGCAGCAACCGCCACACCATCGATAGTTGCAGGCGGATTGTTTCTGTAGCCTTCCATCATATCAGCAATTTCTTTGGCGCCATTCATACCCTTCTTGGTGATGCTTACCAGGTTCTCTTTGTACAATCCGTATTGCACATACAAGTCAATCATCTTGGCATACAAGCTCCGGCCCTTGTTCTTTTCATAAGCAGCCATTTCACACAGTAACGCTACTGCGCTGATGGCATCCTTATCCCTCACTTCATCTCCCACCATCAGTCCAAAACTTTCTTCGCCACCAATGATATAATTCTCCTTTCCTTCTTTTTCTTTTATCAAAGAAGCAATCCATTTAAAACCGGTGAGTACATTGTAACAGGCGATGCTACTGGCTTTGGCTATACCATCAATCATATCGGTTGTAACGATAGTTTTAACCACCATATCATTTGGCTGATTAATTCCTTTTGTTTTTCTGGCTTCAATCATGTAATTAAATGCCAACACCGCGGTTTGGTTACCATTCATTAAAACCCATTCGCCCTTAGCATTTTTTACGCCGATACCAACGCGGTCGCTGTCAGGATCTGTACCCAGCAAAATATCTGCATCCAGCTGTTTGGCTTTTTCAAGGCCAATACTCATGGCTTCCTTTTCTTCCGGGTTGGGGTAAACAACTGTTGGGAAATTGCCATCCGGTGTACTCTGCTCTTCCACAATATGCACGTTATCAAAACCAAATTTTGCCAGCACCTGCGGTACCAGGGTAATACCTGTTCCGTGGATAGGTGTGTACACGATTTTAAGATCGTGCTGCGCAGCACATACATCCGGGTAAACACTCAAACCCTTTACCATGGAGAGGTACGCTTCATCCATATCTTTACCAATAATGGTAATGTTGGCATCGCCCCCGCTCCATTGCACATCATCTACAGACGCTATTTTATCTACTTCAATAATTACATTTTCATCATGTGGTGTTACCATCTGTGCGCCATCATCCCAGTATGCTTTATACCCGTTGTATTCTTTTGGATTGTGCGACGCGGTGCAAACAACCCCACCCTGGCAACTTAAATTGCGGATAGCAAAACTTAATTCCGGTGTCGGACGCAACGCTTCAAACAAAAATACTTTGATGCCATTGGCTGCGAAAACATGGGCCGTTGTTTCAGCAAAAAAACGGCTGTTGTTTCGGCAGTCATGCGCAATGGCTACCTTGATTTCACCGGTAAAACATTTTTTTAAATAGTTGGCGTAACCTTGGGTCGCCATTCCTACGGTGTATTTGTTCATGCGGTTGGTGCCGATGCCCATCAGGCCGCGTAAACCGCCGGTACCAAACTCCAGGTTCTTATAAAAAGCATCTGCCAGTTCATCGGGATTATCCTTCTGCATTTGCCTGATGGCATCCTTCACTGATTGTTCGTAGTTGCCAGTTAACCAGCCGTCTATTTTTTGTTGAATGTTTGTATCCATTGTTTCATATTTTGAGTCCTCAAAAATATATAATAGTATCTCATTAACAGCAGATACTATTATTTTTGTTTTATGAGAGGCTTTTTACCGAAGGGGTGGATGTTAAAACAGTACCGCTATGATAAAGCGGCCGGTTACAAAAAACCGGTGCTGCTTTTCCTGTTCAGCATATTAACCGTTCAGCAAATGCTGGCGCAGGATAGTTTGCAATCACAAAAGTCCTATCCTTCAACTGCGTCATTAACACTCAGCCCCGGGGTAATAAAAAAAAGAGTTACAGGTGTTGCCATAGCCAATGTGGTAGGATATGGCGCTATCCTTGTCGGGTTAAACTCGGCCTGGTATGCAGATTACCCCCGCAGCAGTTTTCATTTTTTTGACGACAATGCGGAATGGTTGCAGGTAGATAAAGTGGGGCATTTTTACAGTGCGTATATTGAAAGCCGCGCCAGTATGGAATTGTGGAGGTGGACTGGTATCAGCCGAAAAAAACGCATCTGGCTGGGAGGATTAAGTGGGCTGGCTTACCAGGGCGCACTGGAAGTGATGGACGGGTTCAGCACCCAATGGGGTTTTAGCTGGGGCGACTTCAGTGCCAATGTTGCAGGAAGTGCGTTACTAATCGGACAGGAGCTTGCCTGGAATGATCAGCGCATCAAAATAAAATTCTCATTTCATAAAAATAGTTACGGCGATGCACAGCTAAATCAACGGGCAGATGACTTGTATGGTAAAACCCTTGCCCAACGTTTTATTAAAGATTACAATGCGCAAACCTACTGGGCAAGCGCCAACCTGAAAGCTTTTATACCTGAAAGTAATTTACCGGCGTGGTTGGGAGTTGCTGTAGGTTATGGAGCAGATGGTATGTTTGGCGCCCGGAGTAATATAGCAAAAGATAAAGAAGGAAACATAACGTTCGACAGAAGTGATATCAGCCGCTACCGCCAATGGTACCTGGCACCAGACATTGACCTCACCAAAATAAAGACCAATAAAAAAGGTATCCGTTTTTTATTAACGGTACTAAGCGCCTTCAAATTTCCCACCCCAAGCCTGGAGTTTAGCAAAGGACAATTTAAAGTGCACGCTTTGCATTTTTAAAGTAAAAATGAAAAAGTAAAAAGTAAAAAATAGGCTCTGCAAAAAAGAGACAATCTGCAAATTAGCAAACATTAAAAAGTAGCCCTTGGGAGATTTAGGGCGCCTCCATCCACGCTCCTACCACATCCGTACCTTCTACTTCCACATAAATATGCTCGTCCAAAGTTGTTGAAAAACTGAGGCCAACATAATCCAGGTCAATCGGAAATGATTTGTGCGTCCGTTCAACCAGCGCCAGTGTTTGTATCTTTTTAGGGTGAGTTTCCAAAAATGGTTTCAGTGCATATAGCATTGCTTTGCCACTGTTGGCCACATCGTCAATCAGCAAAATAATTTTATCGTTAAAATCCATAGCGGGCTCAACAGAAATTGTAAACGGATTTTTTTTATCCATTGTTAAAGCCGCTACTATAATCTCACCTGTAAAAACTTCTTTTAAATAATCACTTATTTTATGGGCAATGATCAATCCATTATCTTTAATGCCCACCAATACCAATTGCTGCTCACCATAATTTTGTTCTACCACTTCCAGCGCCATGCGACGCAATTTTTTTCCGGCCGTTTCTTTTGTGAGAATGTATTTTTTGTTTGCCATGCAGTTAACTCTTTGTATTGTACGAAAGTAAATCAATATTCAATAATGCCGCATAATTAGTGTATCTGGTTTTTGATAATTAACTTAGCCATATAAATAAACCGTATGCACATTGTCCTCCAAATTGTTTTTGTCGCCCTGCTGGCTGCAGCTGTTTGGCTGTTTACAAAAAACATTTTACAAATAAGGCGCAACATATTTTTGGGCCAGCCCGAAGACCTGACTGATAATAAACCACAACGCTGGAAAAACTTGCTGCTGCTGGCTTTGGGGCAAAAGAAAATGTTTAAAAATCCGCTGGTGGCCATAATGCACCTGGTAATATATGCAGGCTTTATCATTATCAACCTGGAAGTGCTGGAGATTGTACTGGACGGAATTTTTGGCACCCACCGCTTGTTTTTTCCCTGGCTCGGCGGCCTTTATTTGTTCCTGATTAACTTTTTCGAAATCCTCGCCGTGGGCGTGATCATTGTTTGCATTGCTTTTTTAAGCAGGAGAAATATCCTGAAACTAAAACGCTTTATCAGCAAAGATTTAAATGGCTGGCCCCGCAGCGATGCCAACTATATTTTAATTGCCGAGATTATATTGATGAGTCTTTTTCTAACGATGAATGCCGCTGACAGGGCGCTCCAGTTGCAGGGCAATGAACATTATCACAATACCGGCAGCTTTGTTTTTTCAGGTTTGCTGGCACCTTTATTCAGTGGCTTTTCGCAAGGCACATTAATGGGTATAGAAAGAACCTGCTGGTGGATCCACATCGCCGGCATACTGGCATTTTTAAATTATTTGCCTTACAGCAAACACCTGCATATCATGCTGGCGTTTCCCAATGCCTGGTATACACGTCTTAACCTGCAGGGAAAAATGACGAATATGGTCAGCGTGCAAAATGAAGTAAAATATATGATGCAGCCTGAACTGGCACCCACTACCGGTGACGCACAAACGCCAAAATTTGGCGCCAAAGATGTGTTTGACCTGAGCTGGAAAAACTTGCTGGATGCATACAGCTGCACTGAGTGCGGAAGATGCAGCGCCGCCTGCCCCGCAAATATCACCGGCAAACTGTTAAGCCCCAGGAAAATCATGATGGATACCCGTGACCGGGCAACAGAAGTGGGTAAAAATATAGCAATCAATCAGCAGTTTAAAAACGATGGCAAAACACTTGTAAAAGACTATATCACCGTGGAGGAATTGCGTGCCTGCACCACCTGCAATGCCTGCGTAGAAGCTTGCCCTGTAAGCATTAGTCCGCTGGATATTATTATACAACTGCGCCGCTCGCTCATCATGGAAGACAGCAATGCCCCGCAGGAATGGAACGCCATGTTTGGCAATATAGAAAACAATTTCGCCCCCTGGAAATTCAGCCCCGAAGACAGGGATAAATGGGTGGAAGACCTTGCGTAGACGTACCTCGTTTTTTTATGGTCCGGCCTGAGAAACTTTGTGGTCCGGCATTGGCGTCGCACTCTTGTACTGCATTTCACTGTGGAACTTTTATCAAAGCGTAGATTGTGAACGGGGATTTAAATGGATTGATAGGATGTTGCGGATTCTTAAATCTTATCTTTTTTATTCATTGAATCTACCCAAATCCTGGTTCACACAAATGCTTGCGGGACTTGTTATAATCTTCATTTTTGTATACAACTATAATCATGATCAAACATTCCATAACCAGGCTATCCCATTTGGGTGAAATAATTCCTCCGCTGTTAACCGCAATCGGCGAGCCTGCATTTTCAACAAAACCTGCTCCTAAAAAATGGAGTAAAAAAGAAATCATCGGGCACCTGATTGACAGCGCCACCAATAACCACCAACGTTTTGTGCGGGCGCAGTTTGAACCAACGCCGCAGATTTATTATGATCAACATAAATGGAATGAATATAGTTATTACGATCGAATGGAAGGAGCGCTAGTAATTGCCTTCTGGACTGCCTACAACAACCACCTGGTTGAACTCATCAAACATATTCCTGAAGAAAAATTACAGTTTGGGTGTTTGCCAAGAGACAATACATTGCTCACACTTGAATTTTTAATCAATGATTATGTAACACATTTGGAACATCATCTGCAGCAGGTAGTGGAATATTGATTATGCAAATCAAACAGCGAAAGAAGTACCGCAACCGCAGGTTTTACTGGCATTCGGATTATTAAAAGTAAAACCGCGGGAGTTTAATCCACCCTGCCAGTCAACCTCCATTCCGGTTAAATAAATGCCATGTGCTTTTTCCATGGTACAGGGGATGCCTTCGATTTCAAAACGACTGTCTTTTTCAGTGGGTGTATCAAAACCAAGTACATAGGTCATACCGCTGCAACCGCCGCCTTTAACACCCACCCTTAAAACCTGTGTTGTATCAAACCCTGGCTCACCCATCAGCCGTTTAATTTCGTTCACTGCACTGATGGTAAAACTAACCGGGGCCGATATTGCTGTTGTTGCTTCCATGTAAAATGATTTACAGCAAAGGTAGCCCATTTTGAAAAAAGCCCAATCGCAACACTTTTCGAAAGCAGGAAATATTTGGCGGTACTTTCCTTTACTTTTGTAAAAAAAATAACCCATGATTTTATTGGAATTTACCCTGCAGGATGTGCAAACCATTCTGATTGTTCTAGGTATTGCACTGGTGCTGTTAATAGGTGCCATCTTCTTTTTGTTAACTGAATTCAGGAGTCTTAAAGCCTCAGTTGACCAGAAACGCCCTGTGGCTGCGGACAACAGCCTGCTTCGGTTACAGGCATACGAAAGACTTACCCTGCTTACTGACAGAATCTCTCTAAAAAATCTTGTTACAAGAATGCATGACACGCAGTATTCTGCCACTGAACTGGCTGCAGGCCTGATACAAACCATCCGGACAGAATATGAACACAACATCACCCAGCAAAACTATGTAAACCCGGAAGTATGGAAAGCAGTAACTAATTTAAAGGACCAGAATATATATATTATCAACGAACTGGCTGGTGCTTTACCACCCAATGCCACAGCACTTGATTTAAGCCGGAATATTCTCCAGTACACTACGGCAGATAATGCCGAACTGAGTGGGATTGTTTTAAACGCCATTCAATACGAGGTTAAAAAATTGGTTTAATCTTACAACCATTAAGTCATCTAATTTACACGTGTCTATGTCTGTTGAAAAAAAAATATTTACCGATGCCGGTATAGAAGTAAAGGAATTGTACCTGCCGACAGATATTCAGCCGAACAATGAACTTCCCGGTGAGTTTCCTTTTACCCGGGGCGTACAACCGGACATGTATCGTGGCAAACTTTGGACCATGCGCCAGTACGCAGGCTTTAGTACCGCAGAAGAAAGCAACAAACGGTATCACTATTTATTATCGCAGGGCGTAAGCGGCTTAAGCGTAGCCTTTGATTTACCAACACAAATTGGCTACGACAGCGACCATGAATTATCTGATGGTGAAGTAGGTAAAGTAGGTGTAGCAATAGATTCAATCGAAGACATGGAATTATTGTTTGATGGTATCAAAGTAGAGGATATCACCACGTCTATGACCATCAATGCAACCGGTTTTATTTTGCTGGCCTTTTATGTGGCGCTGGCAAAAATACAGGGTGCCAATCTGCAAAAAATTTCGGGCACCATACAGAATGATATTTTAAAGGAATACGCGGCAAGAGGCACTTATATTTATCCGCCCAAACCTTCCATGCGCATCATCACCGATATTTTTGAATGGTGCACGAAAGAGCTTCCCAAATGGAATACAATTTCCATCTCCGGTTATCATATACGTGAAGCCGGCAGTACAGCGGTACAGGAAATTGCCTTTACACTCAGCAACGGCAAGGCCTATGTGCAGGCTGCTTTACAAAAAGGAATGGACATTAATATTTTTGGCAAACGCCTCTCCTTCTTTTTTAACGCCCATAACAATTTGTTTGAGGAAGTTGCCAAATTCAGGGCTGCCAGAAAAATGTGGGCGGTTATTATGAAAGACCTTGGCGCAACAGATCCCAAAGCGATGATGCTGCGCTTTCATACACAAACCGGCGGTGCAACACTTACTGCGCAACAACCATTAAATAATGTAACCCGCGTTACCATTCAAACGTTGGCAGCTGTATTAGGTGGCACACAAAGCCTGCACACCAATGGTTATGATGAAGCCCTTAGCCTGCCTACAGAGCAAGCAGCAAGAATAGCATTGCGTACCCAGCAAATTGTAGCATTTGAAAGTGGCGCGCCAGATACGGTAGACCCATTGGCGGGAAGCTATTTTGTTGAAAGTCTGACTGCGGAAGTAGAAGCCGCAGCCTGGCAACTGATTGAAAAAATTGATGCGCTTGGAGGCAGTGTAGACGCCATAGAACAAGGTTATATGCAGGAGGAAATAGCAAGAAGCGCATATGAATACCAGCGCCAGATTGAGACGGGCGAAAAAATAATTGTGGGGGTAAATAAGTTCCAGGCAGATGAAAAAAACACCGTGCCCGGATTTAAAATTGATGACAGCATCAGGGAAGTGCAATGCGAAAAACTGAGATTATTAAAGGCAAAAAGAGACAATCAAAAAGTAGCTGAGTGTTTGCAACAAATACAACTTTCAGCCATCAATAATACCAACCTGATGCCTGTTGTAATTGATGCAGTTGAAAATTATTGTACCCTGGGTGAAATTGCTGGTGAGTTAAGAAAGGTTTTTGGAGAATATAAATAAGTAAGTTATCCTTGTATAACTTGATCTCTGGCTGCATGGTGAATGCAAAGTATAGTGTAATATAATTGCTGTTATTTTTTAAAGCAAGCGCCAATTCCCTTTACCGGCGCAGGATCGCCGTTAAAATCATTTACCAAGGTTGCGATACCAAACATGTTTGTCAAATCAATTCCGCTATTTTGAAGCGGTGAACTTGCCGCTATTTTATAACGGTTGAAATTTGCTAACTTATCGCATGAAGTCGGATTCAAATCATCAGTAAGATTAAATCCCGGATCAATATTAAATTCGCCGGGATTAACCTGCACTGATTTATTTTTTATACTCCACCAATCATTCGCAAAAAAAATATCGTTCAACTTATTTCTTTTTAACAAGCTTTCTGCTGCAACAAAAATATTGTTATAAAACACAAAGCCTTTTCTTTTACTGAGCGGCGCATAATTGATGGCAGCGCCTTTACGGTTATAAATTGTATTGTTGTAAAAGCTGCAGTTTTGAAACTGCATGCTGTCTTCAGAACTGTTCCAGATATAAATACCGGCGCCTGCTTCAGATACTTCGCCATCATTTTCACTGATGTTAAACCGGATGATATTATTGAGCCAGGCGCTTGCACCGGCGTACTGAAAAATACCATACCCGCTTCCCTGGTTTTGATACGATAAGCAATACTGAATAATGGAATTGGTAACACCTCCATCCAGGTCGAACCCTCCGCCATCTCCGCCGCCTGCTGATGTTTTATTTAGATAAGAAATGCAATGCTGGATTGTAACACTGTCTGCCTCATAACACCAGATGCCAACAGGGCCGTTTCCTTTGCGGGGCATGTCCCATCCATTGTTGGTGGCAGTGCAATATTCTATCAGCACTTTACTGCAGCTACCCGCAACAATTCCATTGCCACTATGATTATCCAAAATAACCGGACTACCTGGATTATTGAAAGCATTACAGTAACCGATATAAATATTAGTACAGCTCGCTTTATTTTGGTAAACGCCGGAAACAGCAATACCAGCAAAACCATTTTCATGTGCTTCTACTTTCGTAATATGTACAAAGGAAGATGTGTAAACCGAAACGCCCGCATTGCGGAAGCCGCTAACATCCAGATCGGTTACTATAATATTATCACTGTTTGATATCAGGAGCCCATCACTTGTGTTGCCATTCTTTCTCCCCACTCCTTTTAATTCAAGATTTTGTATTGTAACAAAGCGGGTATTTTTTATCTGTATAGCAGAAGATTTACCACCGTATAATACCGCCCTGCCTTCTCCATAACTTGTAATCACAATGGGCATGTCTTTCTTGCCGTGGCTTGAATTATCCAATAAAAAGGGGCCATTGAAACTATCTCCTCCCTTTAAAAAAAAGCTGTCCCCCGGAAACAGGGTAACCGCATTTATTTTTTTGATCGTTTTCCACGGACTTTTAATGGTGCCGGCATTGTTATCATCGCCTGTTGAGGACAGGTAGTAAGCTTTGGATTTACTGTTCATTTGCAAAGATTGCGACACGACTGACTTGGAATATAGAAGATTAAATACAAACAAAATCATTCCAGCAATTCTGTGGATCGATGTAAGATTTTTTAATATCATTTTTAGTAAACAGGTAAAGTATGTACACCTTTAAGCAGGACCTACGGCGATGAATGGTGCTACCGTATACCTTTTAACATTTATTGTTGTTCTAAAAAAATACAGGGCCACTAATAACAGCTAACGTGACATTTAACAAACACCTTTTGCTGCCGGTTATTCCGTAACCCGGGCAAATTGATCTGCCTGAATATTAATCGCTTTAACAGGCATTGAGTGTTTCCCGTTATCAATAATTATCCTGTACCTGAAAGTTACGCTCTCTCCTTTTTTGAGTGAAAGGTTTTTTACTTTACTTCCGTTAGTAAATATTTTTTCGCCCAAAGGATTGGCGGCGAACAAACCGTAGCCCCGTGCATGCCAGTAAGTAGGATAATTTGGATTTTTCGGATGATCAATCACAACTATACTTACAGAATCTTTACCCATCTTTCCAAACATTTTACACCACCTGGCTCTCGTACTCCAAACGCTGTCGCCCAGCATTCCTTCGCTTGACAAATAATTGCCTTTTGCAATGGAATCAGTACCTGCTTTTACAACAGTAACATTACCCTTATCATCTGTAAATTCCTGGTCTTTATCGGTTGGCATTTGCAATGCGTGGGCTACCCTTATACCTAGCAAGCCATCCTTTGCATCTGTAAAAAGCACATCAGTATTGGCCTTCAAAGTAGTTACCCTGTTAATAATGCGCTGGGTAGCTGTGCCCATAATTTCGAAGCGGGTTGTTTCTTCCAGTAACACATCATTCTGCTGATTTACCCAGTTGGCATGGTAAGATAAAATTCCTTTTGCACCGCTGGTTGTCTCAATAATACGGTCGGTTTTTATCCAGCCGTAGGCGTGTTTTTTTTCAGCGGGAATGGCGAAAGAATTGTTCCAGAAATCAAGGCCGTTCACGTTTTCAAAAGTCAGCCACAAACCGATATGATGCGGATGATCATTCGGTTCGCCAGGTTGCCTGTTTAATGGAAAGCCCCTGGTAACAATGGTTCCATTTGCAGCATGTATATCAAACAATACCGGCTTTTCCAATGTATCGGGATATAAGAAACTGGCAAATATTTTATCATCTGCATAAATAGTCACTTTTTTTTCCGACGCAGACCTTGTTACTTTTATCTCCGCATTTTTTTGGGCAACTGCTGTAAAAGCAATGCAGCACTGCAGACTAAGGAGTGCATATTTTACAATCGTATTCATATAATTTTAGGCAATTATTTTTCGTATACAAGATATTCCCATGGTTTCATTTCAACAATTTTTAAACCACTAAAATTGTCTTCTTTTTTAGTAAACACGTTGGTAAACCTGCCGGCAAGATGTTCATCCAGTATGCTGCAACTCAGTGCTTCATTGCTGAAATTTAACAGTACCAGCACTTCATGCCCGCCATTCCTCCGCAGGTAAGCCATTACTTTGTCTGCATTATTTACTGAAAGATTAAAGGTTGTTACAGCAGCGTCTCCGGCCCGCAAAGCAGGGTTGGTTTTATGCAGGCTGAGCAATTTTTTATAAAAATCATGCAGTTTATTTTCGCCAGTCCAATTGATTTCATCCTTGTCAAAAAATTGCAACCGCTTATGATTAGGCAATTCTTGTCCGCTATAGATTAAAGGCATGCCGTTTCTTGTAAAACTAAATACAGCAAGGGCTTTGGCGGCATCGCCGTATTTTTCGTACTCGGTACCATTCCAGGTATTTTCATCGTGGTTGCTGGTAAACCAAAGCGGTATAGCATCCGGACCGCCATTGGTATCATAGCGATGTACTACTTCGTCCAGCAAATATTTGTTTTGACCGTGTTTATAAAATTCTTCTGTTTTGTGCATCCATGTCCAGGTATAGCAGGCATCAAAAGCCTGGTAGTAATCTTCATGATCCAACGGATCACTTTCAGCCAGCCAAAAAAGTGTTTTTGTTTTTTCAAGTTCTTCTCTTGCTTCAAGCCAAAAATCAAGCTGTACCCAAAACGCGAGATCGCATCGGTATCCGTCAATGTCACATTCCTTTACCCAAAAAACCATGGCATCGATCATCGCTTTTCTTAGCGCAGGATTTTGGTAATTCAATTCGATGATATCATCCATGCCGCTGGCTATTTTAAAATCGCCATTGTCTTCTCTTTTAAAATAATCGGGATTGGTAACTGTCCATACATGATCCCAACCGGTATGATTGGCCACCCAATCGATGATGACTTTAAAACCCATGCTGTGCGCCAATTTTACCAGTGCCTTAAAATCATCCATTGTTCCGAATTCGGGATTGATGGCAGTATAATCACTGCATGCATACGGGCTGCCTAAACTGCCTTTTTTATTTTGCTGTGCAATGGGCGTAACGGGCATAAACCAAAGCGTGGAAACGCCCATATCCTGCAGCCTTGGCAACTCTTTCGCAAAAGCATTAAAAGTTCCTTCAGGTGTGTATTGACGGGTATTTACTTCATATACATCTGTATTATTAATCCAGGCTGCCTTTTTAAAATTCATAGCGTTTGTTTGTTTTGCGTATTATATCGTGTTGTGAATACCGGTAAAAAAAATAAAAAAATCCTGGCAGGCAATTTAATCAAATGTAAGACAGAATAGTGAGTATACCTTGCCTGATGCTGAAGGGTAATTGTACAATGCAGTCACTTTACTTTTTTATCCGGATAAAAATAACTGTCAATAAAAATGATACATACAAGCCCTTGTTTAAAGCTTCACCTACTTTTTAAAAACCAGTAAACCTGTACCTTTGCATCAATGAAACAGTTTAACGTCCCCATTATTTACCGAAGCCCTTTAATTGCGGCCATAAAAAATAAACGCAAGCTGCAGGATAAAATGAAAAAAGATTTTAGTCCTTCGCTGCTCGATTTTGGCAACCTGCGTATTTACCTGGCACGCCATTTTGGCTTTTGCTATGGTGTAGAAAATGCCATTGACATTGCTTTCAGAACCATTGACGAAAACCCCGGTAAACGCATTTTTTTATTGAGTGAAATGATACATAATCCGCAGGTAAATGAAGATCTGTTAAAAAGGGGTGTTCAATTTTTACAGGATACACACGGCAAACAGGTAATTCCATTTGAGAGTATTACAAAAGATGATGTAGTAATTATACCGGCTTTTGGTACAACGCTCGCCATTGAAGAACAATTAACGGCCATCGGCATACCGGTTGAAAAATACAATACCACCTGCCCTTTTGTAGAAAAAGTATGGAACAGAAGTGAACAAATTGCGCTGAAACAATACAGTGTAGTGGTACATGGAAAACCAACGCACGAAGAAACACGGGCCACCTTTTCGCATGCGGCTGCTAATACTCCTACTGTTGTTGTGAACGACATGCAGGAGGCGATTGAGCTGAGCAAGTACATTACAGGGCAAAAAGAAGCAGCGCAATTTTATACAGAATTTGCCGGCCGGTTTTCGGCAGGGTTTGATATCAGGAGAGATTTACAACGTTTTGGCGTAGTAAATCAGACCACTATGCTGGCGAGTGATACACAGACCATTTCTGATTTTCTGAGACAAGTAATGATAGAAAAATATCAGCTGACAGCAGATACGATAGATACGCATTTTGCGGATACAAGAGATACGCTATGTTATGCAACCAATGACAATCAAACTGCGGTGTATGGTCTTTTGCAAACAACCGCCGATCTTGCCATTGTAGTAGGCGGTTACAATAGCAGCAACACCTCTCACCTGGTTGAGTTATGTGAAGAAAAATTACCGACTTATTTCATCAGCAGCGAGGAAAATATTATTTCAGCCGAAACTATCTCACATTACAATTTCCATAGCAGACAACAAATTACTACCGAAGGTTATCTTCCTGAAAATCGTCCTGTTACAATTTTATTAACAAGTGGCGCCAGTTGTCCCGATGCTATGGTGGAAGGCGTAATTAACAGATTGGTTTCCCTAATCTCTGCCGCTGGCGATATTCAACAGGTAATTGGGCAATTTGTTTAAATTTAATTTCGCTAATTTCCTTCTTCCCTTACTGCCAAATGAATACTAATTGTCTCTTTCCTGGTTCGATAGCTTTTCATTAACACCATGTAAAAATAATCTTAAAATAATGGCAGCAATTTTGTTGCATAAACAGTATCAAACCTAAAAAAAACTTTTATGAAAAAGATTATGATTATCTGTGCACTATTTGTGACATCAACTTCTTTTGCCCAAAAATTTGAATTAGGAGCAAAGGCTGGTGTTAACATCAGTAATTTCACAGGCCACAGCAGTTGGCAAAATGCCAAAACTAATACACTGGTTGGTTTTCACGCCGGTGGTTTTGTAAGCTTTTTTCTCGGCGACGTGTTTGCCATTCAACCGGAAGTATTGTTTTCTTCGCAGGGCGCCAAGTACCAGGATGCAACACACGATGAAAACCTGAAAATCAATTACATCAACGTTCCCGTGATGCTGAAGTTCAGAACAGCAGGTGGATTTTATGTTGAGGCGGGGCCGCAGCTTGGCTTTAAAATAAGTGAATCAAGCACCAGCATTGACAGCCTTGGAAAAAGTACCGATTTATCAGTTGCCGGAGGTCTGGGGTTTCATAGCAAGATGGGTTTAGGTATCGGCGCACGTTATACGGAAGGCCTTTCTAAAGTAGGAAATTTTAAGCCCAGCAATGGCATTAATCCTGATTTTAAGAATGGCGTAATACAGATCAGTTTGTTTTATACCCTGTTTAACAACAGAAAATAATTGTCAGTTTCTCCCTCAAAAAAAAAAGAAAAAGCCACCGTAGAGGTGGCTTTTTCTAAGTAACAGATTTATTATTTTTGAGGAGCTGAACTATCCTCTTTTTTTAATAACTTACCTTCCATATCAATTTTTTCTCCTTCCTGCAGTTTCAGTGTTGTGCCGTCTGAACTCTTTACAGTACCGTCAGTTTTAATAACTGTTCCATTTGGTAAAGTTAAGTCGTTACCAAGAGCAGAAGTTGCACCACCCTTAACTACCAATACTTTACCATCTTTCAATGTTACGAAATCTTTCCCCTGGTGGGTCGTCATTTTATCTGACGGAGTTTTGGTTGTAGCTGAACTATCCTGAGCTACGGCAGCAGTTGTGCATGCACCAACTATTGCGAATACCATAATTAATTTTTTCATGTTTTTGTTTTTTGTTATTGTAAGAATTGCTTAGCCTTAAACCAATACCTTGCCAAAAACAAAATTGTGCGTAACTAGCAAAGCTCCATTTTTAGCACATTCACTGAGTGTAGGCTTTTGTTGTAGAAACATTTACTCAAGTATTAGATATATAGCTGTCAGTCAAAATTCCTTTAAAACAACTTTAACAAATTTTCAACCAATAGCCTCTGAGGGACTATTTGTTCAAGTCCTGTATGAGCTTGCAGTGCTTATATACAATATAAGGGAAGGGGAGTTTTGTAAATCAATTCATGGAACAGTGATGCTGCTTTTTGCATCTGTAAAAATATTAGTCCCCGATAAAACCCCAGGACTCACGCAAAGCAATCAGTTCCTCCCTTTGCAGTTTAGCTGCATCATAATGCCCGGCGTTATTTTTTTGCCTGAAAGCTTCGTATAAAGAAACCGCACAGGCTACGGAAATATTGAGCGATTTAATGATACCCACCTGAGGTATAATAAAGTTGCCATCGGCCATCGCTATGATTTCTTCGCTAACACCGCTGTGCTCATTGCCAAACACCAATGCAACAGATTCTGTTAAATTCAATTCGTGTAAACTAACAGCATCAGCACTTAAATGAGTGGTGTATATTTTTGAATATTTTAAACGCAATGCAGCAAAACATTTATTCGCATCTGTGAACTGGTGAACGGTTAACCACTTAGCGGCACTGGATGAACTCTTTTCCCCCCACTTCCTGTGCGGGGGAATTTTATTATTAAGTATATAAATATCCTGGATGCCAACAGCATCGCAGGTCCGCATCACAGCAGAGATATTGTGCGGATCAAAAACATTTTCAAGCACCACAGTTAAATCGGGTTGCCTTTTATCTAGTACAAAATTGAGCCGGTCAGTACGTTCAGGAGTCATAGTACATTTTAATAAAAATAAACATCGAAAATAAGCATTCTGCAAATACCAAAAAGCCATTCCCCTTTGAAATAAAAATGCTGATGAACAAATCATTCTTTAATTTTAAGAACAAGTATTAACTACACAAACACATGAGAACGGCATTAAAAAAAGATGAAAAAATATTGCTGATAACCCGGCAGCACTGGATAAAAATGGTGTTGCCCATTTTTGTATGGCTTCTGATTGCCGTATTAGCCATCTGGCTGATTGACACCACGGGGCTGATTATAACACTTGTTGCAGCGCTTTATCCAATGTATGAGTACCTTACGTGGAAAAGCAATTTATGGTGTGTCACCAATTTACGAGTGGTAGATGAAAGCGGTTTTTTTAGCCGTTATTCAAAAGAAAGTCCGCTGGATAAAATAAACAATGTTGAATATGATCAAAGCATATGGGGCAGGTTGTTTGGCTATGGCAACGTGGACATACAAACTGCCGCGGAATTAGGTGAAACAACTTATGAGCTGATTCAGGAACCGAAACTGTTAAAAGATACCATTACGCATGCCCAGGAAGAATATAAAAAATCGGGTATTATGAGCCAGGCGGCGTTGCTTGCTAAAGCCATTACAGATTCAACCGCCACGGTAAAACCTTCCCAACAAATGATAGCAGATGAGCTTATCAAATTATTTGACTTGTTACAAAAAGGAGCTATTACCCAGGATGAATATCTGCACCAAAAAAACAGGTTGATGAGATAGTGGTTCACGCACCAATAGCTCATGTGTCCAGTTAAATACTTAGTTTAGATTATCATGATAAATTAGTGACAATGATTATAACCGCTTCTACCGCTACAAATCTCCTTTCGCTTTTTCGTACATCAAAAAGGGCAATGTGCAGGAAAGCTTGACCATAATAAATAGCAGCATTGTAAATTTTATAACAAAATTTTCTTCCAGTTTTTCCAGCATAATTTTTTATAACCTTTAATATTATCTATTAACAAATTCAATGAATCAAATTTTGAATGCATACTAATACCGGTGATGAGGACAGAACTGCAGCTTGTCATCGGAATATCCTTTATTGAACTACAATCCTCTTAACCTGTATATTATTGTCTGGACTGGTGATCCCCAGATGATAGATACCTTTCGGAAATTTCCTCTCCAGATCGATTATTTGTGAAAGGCTGTTAGTATTTACTGAAATCCTGCTGGTATACAATACCTGGCCGGTGATGTCGATAAGTTTAACCTGGTAAACGCCGGCAGGTTGGTTTGCCAATTGCAGATTGATTTTATTAGCTGTTACCGGATTAGGATACACCGTAAAAGACATGTCATTTTGCAGCATATTTACTTTCATTACAGAAGTATACTGAACGTCGCTACCGTCCGTACCAATACTTTTAATACGATAAAAAGATGTATTGCCCGAAGGGGTTTGATCTGCCCAGCTATAGCTGCCGGTAAGGCTATTTTTGCCTGCTGCAAGGGTGGTATTTACAACTGAAAAATCTTTTCCATTCAACGATCTCTCCACTTCGTATTTAGATATGTTGATTTCATTTTCCACATTCCATTTCAAAAGAACGCTGGCTGCCTGCCTGAGGGCCTTAACATCCGTAAAGGTTACGGGCAAGGGAGACGGTGCAGCTGCGGGTTTAAATACAATTTTAAACCGGTTGGTTGCGGCAGAAGCAGCGTCAGCATTCACCGCAAAATTTACTTTTATAGTAGTGGCAAGTCCCAAAGCCGTACTGGTGTTCAGATAAGCGTCTAGAAGGTATGCCTGGAGGCCAATATTGGTAATGAAGTTGGTAATGAGTTCCAGATGGTAACTGCGCTGGGTTGTTTTCCAGAGTTTAATAAATAAAGTGTCATTGGCTTTTATGATCGGCCTTCTCTCAAGTACAAGCGTTTTTCCATACCGGGTCAGACCCACATTTTCAGAGGGATTGGTTAACTTAAGTGCATCCTCTTTTGTAACACTATCGTGATAAGCGTCGTTGTATTGTGCATAAAAACCGTCTGCCAGAATCAGTGAATTATCCGGCTGTAAAAGGTAAAGGTTAGCGGCCAGCGATTCTGTAGTACCCAATGGCGAAAAGCATTTATTTCGTGCTGTTGATCTATTACCAGCAGTATTAATATCGTGTGTGCCGGCAAAAGTAAACAGGGCACTCATTAAAAGACAGGTGACAAAAATGGAAAATTTTCCGGGTAAGGTAGCGGTTTTCATAAAATTGGATTTGGATATTTTTCATCAACATATAGCAAACAGGTCAAGGGCATTTTACAATATATCAACTGATAATTTATAACGGTGCCTGTTGGTATTTATTGTATTCCAAAGAAATTGCAATCTTTTTTTTTCAGGCGGAACTACCAGTATTACTATGGCTTTAGGTGGGTAACGGCTGGAAGAAGCCAGGAGGTAAAAGAAAAAATTAGAAATATTACTACAGTAAAGGAAAATCAAAAATCCTTCCCCCGGCAAGGACAATAGCATTCAAACAAAAATCCCTGTGCCTCCATCCCGGAATTATTACAAATTCAGGATAGCCGCACAGGGACAATAGTTTACAGGGTAAGGGTTATTACAATTTTGTTATATCACGTTCTGCAACTACCGTTCTTTCAACTGTGGTTGTATTAACAGCAAATGTTTTTACAAAAGTTGTTTTACCAATAACCAGTTTAAAATTCAATACCTGGTCTTCACCTCTTTTTTCAATTTTAAAAGTGCGTGGCTTTAAACCGGTGGTAAGCGGAGATGAGAAGAATTCTCCCTCTTTTTTATCGGAAATTACAAAAAGAGGTTTTGCTTCCTGCTGGGATATCAGCGTCACTTCAAACAGAAGATACTTGTCGTCATCACCCAGGTACTTTACTTTTAATGGTTCCAGTGCATTTACCGTATAAGATGCTTTTTGTGTTTGCGCATTAGTAATATTTGTAAATATTACGAGTGTTGCAAGAGCAACTGCGATGTTTTTTAACTTAGTCATAATTGTATATTTAGGTGTTTTAAAATCATTGATTCCTGTCGTTGTTTCACCAATAAACAGCATAAAAATTGCATCATACTGTGGCAAAAAAAAGCAAACGAGAGAATTGTTTTTTGATATGACTGGCTACGTTGTAAAACCCGTTAGAGAGTTTTTAGCCCTGTTGAAAAATGATAGTTTGTATCATCGTAAATAATCCAACAGGAAGAATGAGTACTGATTGCTGCAATAGTTATTTTCTATTTGCACTGTAAAGATACAGTGAGTTTTAACGGATCTGCAATTAATATAAGGGTTGTTTATTTATTTTGAAATAGCCAATAAATTGATAAAACCCTTTGTACATAAGGATTACATTATCATTCATTCATGACAGCCAACAAATTTCTGCGTTTGCAAAAAGACGTGTTTTAAGTATAAAATATCTTTAGCCGAAAAGATTTGTCTAAAACCCAGTTGCAAAAAAACAAAAAATTGAAGAAAAAAAAGTCGCATACAATAAGCCGTAGTAGCACGAAACAACACACAACGGTTGAGCTTGACGCAACAAACAGAGTTGTATAAAAAAAGTATTTTTACCGCGATAAATAATTGAACTTACCGTAAAAAAACAACGCATTTTTACGATAAGTTACTTCACCACTATGATGTACCGCAGATTAACTTTTATATTACATCACGATTTAACGGGGTACCAACTTTTCCAGCACTGGCATTGAAACGGTTTCAAGCGTATTTTGAGTGGAATCATTTAATTGTTCAAAAATCACTACTTTATTGGATCCTTTTTTAAGCCAAACGCCAGGTACATAAAGTGTTTGCTGAGGGCCTACACTCCAATACCGGCCAAGGTTATGACCGTTTATAAAAACAATTCCCTTTCCCCATTTGTGCATGTCCAAAAAATTATCGCCCGTTTTATTGAGGGTAAAAGTTGCACCATATAAGGTGGGTTGCCCCTTCATACTTTTACAACTGCCGTCTGCTAATACCGGCATCTTATCCATTGGCAGCCGGTACATGAGCCAGCCGCCGGTTATGGTTGCACTGTCAATCATTACAGGACTTATAATTCCTTTAAGGTTATTATTAATTTCCGATCCATAATTTATCCGGCCCATATTTTCTACCAATATTTCCAATTTTGCTTTTGCCGGTATATGAATATCCATTGAATAAGTATTATAATAGCGGTTTAGTACGCCTTTCCTCTCTCCATTTACATAAACGGTGGCAAAATCCCGAAGTCCTTTTATGGTAAGTTTGCCATTCACAGGCTGATCAAATTGCTTTGTGTACATAACATACCCATAACCCTGGTTCAAGGCTTCAAAACTAAGTGGCGTATCACTTACAACAGGTTTTACCACGGACTTGTATGCTTCCAGATCAAGGCTGCTGGTCAGTTTGATTGAAGGAATCGTTATCACAGGGATTGCTGGAGGCACAACAGGCACAGGGTATTTAACAACGGTTTTAAACATGTCTCTTAGTGCCGTATATTTTGGTGTCACCCATCCTGCTTCGCTGATAGGTGCATCATAATCATAGCTTGTCATGTCTGGCTGCAGGTCGTGGTCCTTGTCATAATTTGCACCGGCGGTAAAGCCAAAATTCGTTCCGCCATGTACCATGTAAAAATTGAAAGACACATCATTGTCCAGGTATTTCTTTACCTGTTTCAACACAGCTTCAGTGCTTACTTTTGGAAAAGGTTCAGCCCAGTGATCCAACCAACCCGGATAATATTCAGCTACCATATAAGGCCCTTTTCCGCCATGGTACTGATCAACTACCTTCCTTAAATTGGCCACATCATCTTCCCCATTAGCCGCAGGCAAGGCACCTTCGATTGTGCCCCCTTCAAATAACCAGCTTCCATCAGATGTAAACAATGGCACTGTCACGCCTGCTTTTACCAGTTGATTTTTTATTGCCGCACTGTAGGCTTTGTGCTCACTCAATGGAATGTCTTTTCGTTGCGCAACATAAGAGCCGAATTCATTCTCAGCCTGTATCATAATTACCGGGCCGCCGTTGGTGATCTGCAGGTCTTTTATTTCAGTTATCAGCTTCGTTATATAGGTATTGCAGGAGTCGAGAAAAGACTTGTTATTGGTTCGTATCACCAGGTTTTTATTATTTTGCAACCACCATGGATATCCACCAAACTCCCACTCGGCGCAGGCATACGGACCAGGGCGAAGTATCACCATCAAACCTTCAGCGGCGGCGGTTTTTATAAATTCCCGCAGGTTATGATTGCCTGTTTTAAAATCCCATACACCTGGAGACGTTTCATGAAAATTCCAAAAAACATAAGTGGTAATGGTATTAAGGCCCATGGCTTTTGCCATCTGCAGACGTTGCTTCCAATATTCCCTTGGTATTCTGGCATAATGCATTTCGCCACTGTAAATAGCAGTAGGTTTACCATCATATACAAAGTGCCCATCCTCAATTTTAAAGCTATGTTTATGCTGTGCAAAACCCGTTGTTAAACAGGCAAACAATATTATTGCTGTTAATAATCCGGCTTGTTGCTTCATTTTCTAATCAGTTTTAATAAAGGTACCCTGCATTGATTTAAAAAGAATGCATTGATAAAATAGTGAGCAAAAAAGTTAAAAAAAGCGCCAACCGGTGAAGGTGACGCTTATCAATTTTTAATCAGTTTTGTAAGCAGTTGTAAACTGCCAGCTATATCCTTAATTTATTTTTGATTTCTCTTCCGGTATATTTCTAACGGTAGTTGTACCACCGCCATCCAATGTAAGGTTCACAGGCTTGTTGGTTTTCCATGCACCTTTTGTAAAATCTGGTACATCCATGCTGCGGCTGCGGTTGGCTACTGAATGTTCACTCAGCGGAGCGATTGAACTCCATAAAGCAGCATCATATACATCCTGGTCCAATGCCAGCCCATTGCGCAGGTTGTCAATCAGGCGCCAGTCCATGATAAAATCCATACCGCCATGACCGCCCACATTTTTCGCAATCGATCCGATATGTTTTACAATAGGCAGGGTGAATTTTTCTTCCAATTGTTTGTATTCATCTTCTTTTATCCAGTCTTCGCCAAATGAGATACGTTGTGGCTGCGGCCATTTGTTGGCCATACCTTTTGTACCGCAGATGGTGTGAATTCTTGAATAAGGCCTGGGCGTACTAACATCATGCTGCACCATAATTGTTTTACCTTTAACCGTTCTTATTACGGAAGTATTCATATCACCGCGAAAGGTTTTATCCTTAAATTCATTGTAAAAACTATCCGTGGCAGCACGTTCTTTTGCTATAGCACCCATGATAAAGTCGTTGCCCGACATAGACACCAGGTAATCCATCTGGTCGCCGCGGTTAATATTTAAGCATTGTGCAACAGGCCCCAACCCGTGCGTTGGATACAGGTTACCATTTCTGGTTGCATTCTCTTTCAACCGCCACATTTCCGCATACCCGTTTTTATCGAAATTAAGGCTCCTTAAATCGTGCAGGTATGCGCCTTCCGCATGCACCAGTTCGCCAAACATGCCATTACGGGCCATGTTCAATGTAAGTAATTCAAAAAAGTCGTAGCAACAATTTTCAAGCATTACACAATGCTTTTTTGTTCTTTCAGACGTTTCAACCAACTGCCAGCATTCTTCAATCGTGGTAGCTGCCGGCACTTCTGAAGCTGCATGTTTACCATGCTCCATGGCGTATACAGCAATCGGCGTATGCAACTTCCAGGGTGTTGTAATATATATCAGGTCAAGATCCTGGCGGTTAACCATTTCCTTCCAGGCTTCTTTACTACCGTTGTATTCAGTCGCTTTCGGCAGCCCTTTTTTTTGTAAAATTTTTTGTGCAGATGCTGTGCGGTCTGGATATTGATCGCATAAGGCTTTTATTTCAACACCTTCAATAAACGACAGTCTTTCCACGGCGCCGGGGCCACGCATGCCTAAACCAACAATACCAACCCTTACGGTATCAATTTTTGGTGCGGCATAGCCACACATATTAAAACCGCCAGCCGACGGACGTTCCTTTACAAAAAAACGGTCTTTTTCATCTGCGGTTACTGCGGCAATGGAATTGAATCCTGTTACCAGTCCACCAGTACCCAGGGTTACATTACGTAAAAATTTTCTTCTGTTAGATGACATAAATTTGTTGTGGTTTTAAATACAGTTTAAAATCTGTGAAAATGTACACCATTTAATCAGCATGAATTTAATCAAACGATTGCATAAGTTTGATGGCTAAAAGTTTTTTTCTGCGAATTGGAAGTGCATGGGGACCTATGTACATTTCACTAAAAAAGAGTTGTTGTGTTCACAAAGCCTGTTATATTTTGTTTTTCAACTCCCCTATTCGAATCCATTGTTTATTATAACTGTTTCTCCCTTTGTCATTTTTATTTCCAGCACATTTTCATTTAAAGAATAAGTCTTTTTATTTCCAGCAATATAAAATGTTTTAAAGGGCAGTTTTAAACGCATAATCCCCGTTGCTCCGGCACTTATTGTCACGCGGATAGTTATACCATTTTCTTTTACGGCAGAAACTAAAAATGCACCCTCAGCCCTTAAAGTTTTAAAGGATATATTTTTCCAATCGGTGGGAATGGCGGGAAAAATTTCGATGTATCCTTTATTGCTCTGGATCAGCATTTCATGTATGCCCTGCGCAAAAGCAAAATTCCCTTCCAGAGTAAACGGCCGGTAGGTAAAGTTGGAGTATAATCCACCGCTCTGATCACCATTTAAATGAAAACTGTTTGCCGAAACAAAATGCTTTGCAAACAGTGTTAGCATTTTTGCCGCACTATCCCCTTGTTTGGCCTGTGCATACAGGCAGGCGGCCCAGCTAAAAGAATAGCCGCACCATTCTCTTGTTCCTTTTTCTTGAAGCCAACGGAGGCTTTTGTCAATTGTATTTTTTTCTGCTTCCTTGTTGATGTCTAACAACCCCAGGGGATAAATTGCCATCAGCTGTGCATGGTGCCTGTGGGACTGATCCAGGTTTTGACCAGGTGCAATAGAGAGACCTGTTTCATTGATATTGAATGCCGGATACAATTGTTCCTCTGATTTTATTTTTTTCAAATTATTACCTCCAGTTCTTACCAACAGCTTAATATATTCCCGGTATAGATTTTTAACAAGCGCCAAATCATAGTTTGTGAACTGCGGAAACCATGCGCTTATGCGGTTATCGTTGTACTCCGGCGATGAACTCAGCGGCAGTTTATACAGCTTACTAGTTGGGTCGGCTATACGAATTTGAGCAAGGTAAGTTTCAACAGCTTTTATATATGGCAGACATCTTTGCTGAAGAAATTTTTCATCCATGCCATACTTCCATTGCCAGTAAAAATGCTGCGCCAGCCAGGCGCCCGTAGTTGGACTAACAGAATACTGAATCCAGCCACCCATTGGTTTACCGCTAATGGTGGTGACACCCGGCACATTCAGTCCTGTTGTACCAAAACATTGTTTAGTCCACCGCTCATTTTCAGGTTTTACTTTCCATAACCAATTCGTGTAAGATGCGGTAAGGTCGAGGTGGTTACCCGTGTAGCCCGGCCAGTAACTCAATTCAGTATTCAAATCGTGATGCAGATCGCCTTTCCAAGGTGGCAGATTTCCATTGTCTGCAGTCCATATGGCTTGTAAAGAAATGGGGGGTGTATTGCTCCTGGCAACGCAGCCAAACTTATACATCTCCAGGTAATATTGCTTTTCCAAAATTGTATCCGGAACGGCAACAGCCGAGCGGCTCCAGTAATCTTTCCACCAGGCGATATGTTTATTCCAACCCGTGGGTTCTTTTAACGCAGGGTTGATGACAGACATTGCAGCTTTTCTTCCCTGCGTTATTGTCCACTCACCCAATATTTTATTACCTGATTTTGTCCACTGTACCAGCACTTCGTAATAATTTCCATTCCATGTTGGCTGATGGTAACGCACGAAGTTTTTTCCTTTTTCTATGGTACCTGTGGCATAACCCAGCCGTTCAAGCCCCTGCCCTTCTACGCTATTGCCGGTTGTTACTTTTTTATCAGAATGATAGGCAGGAATTTTAATAATTGGAATGATGGCATCCGGACAGTTTTCAAAACTAAAATATCCAACCTGCTCAGTTGCATGAATATAATTTTTAAACACCACACCATTTTGAAACTGAATGGTGCTCAAGGCCGACTGAATATCCAGTTCATTGTGAATTACCTTTCCGAATTTACTCACGTCAAATTCCAGCGCTGCCCCCGGGATTTTTGAAGGCGCCGGGTATTTTTCATAAGGCTCGTCACCCAATTTTTGCACTGTGTCATACTGGCCCTTTTGTACCTGCTCCGCTACCCATTTAAACTTCAGCTTATTTATTTCCGGCATGGGGCGATCGTCCCACAAATCAACCCTGTCAAGCGAGATACGGACGTAGGATTCTTTTTGCCAGATCAATGCGCCGAGCCAGCCGTTACCCAGCGGAATACCTTCATCCCATCTTTTGGCAAGTGAATCAAAAACAAGGTTATACTTAGGTGTAAGTTGTGCTTTAACGGGCAAACAAAAGGCGAGGCAAATGGAAATGAACAAATATTTTCTCATCAAAAAAGGTATAATTAATCAAGAGGAATTTTATCAGACTGAGCGATTCAAGCGGGTGTCTTCATCCCCTGGCGCAGGCTATTTATGTATTCTCTTTCCACTGATAATCGCCACCTGCAAAAATTTCCTTTCCCCACACGGGCAATTCCTTTTTTATTCTTTCCACCGTTTCTTCGCAGGCGTCAAAAGCTATCTTTCTGTGTTTGGATGAAGTAAATACAAAGAGGCAAATCTCCCCGGCTTGTACTACACCAAGGCTATGATAAACATGCATACAGGTCAACGCATATTTCGCAAAAATCGCTTCCCTTATTTCTTCCATTTGCATTGCAGCCATGGGTTCATAGCTGCTGTATTCAATAGCAGCAACTTCCTGCCCTGCCAGTACATCTTTTCTTACCTGGCCTAAAAAAATATTATGTGCTCCAATTCCTGTTTTAGTGCTGTGCTTCTGAATACTCTCTGCAATAAATGCAGGAGAGATGGCTCCCTGTAGGAAGATATTTTTAGCTGACATATGTTTATGATTATGACTGAATCACCGGTTGAAATTATTGTACCAATGTACATTTTTTTCAAATGTATCAGGCAATAATTAATAGCAGAGTTGCTTTAAAACATTCCAGCGTACGAAACACGCATCTCAACTCCTGGAATTGTTAAGTACCCGGCACAATAAAAAGGCCCTGGAAAAGGCCTTCTTTGGGGATTACACTTAATTGAACGAAACAACGAGGTTTATAAAAGGGATACCTATATATTTAAGGTAAGAGAAAAATTAGAAGTTGACTGATATTGGATTTGGTTTTTTAGTAAAGGATATTGAATACTTTTTGGTTTAATCTGGATATTGGGATAAGATTGATAAACTAATATCAATCAACTTCTATAACAAAGATGCAACGATTTGTTAAAGTATACAATAGCAAGAGTTCGCATTTTTTTGCGTAGGGTTATTTCTTTTTTTTAGTATTTAAACTTTTTATTGAATAGCGATTTTACGAGTGAAGGATAGTACAATTACTACACTAAGCTTAAAAACCGGCACTTGACAGACTCGTTAAAACAAAAAAGTGGAACAGCTTTCACCATTCCTCTTATAAATAAAAAATATAGTCTTAGTTATTTATCTTTTTTGTGGTTATTTCAATCACTCCATTTTTTCCTTTTTCACCGTATTGCTTTGTGCCATGATCACCTTTTAAAACATTTACACTCATAATTAAATCTTTGTCCAACAAATTAAATACATCATTGGTTACGTCCTTTCCATCAATTACATAAAGAGCTTTTCCTGGTGCACTATCACCTTGTGACGCTTTATCCTCTTGCATCGTCACATTTACAATATGATTCTTAGCTGCTGTTTGCCCGGTACCGGTGCTTTCTGATATTTTACTATCAACAACCTTGTCGACTGCCGGAGATGGTGCATTGCCTGGCGTCTTAACAGTCTCTTTTCCATGGGCAGGATGCGGAGGTGGTGGTGGCGGTGGTGGAGGCAATGGTGCGACTGGAGCAATTTCAGGAGCTGGTGCGACTGGAGCAATTTCAGGAGCTGGTGCAACAGGAACAACCGAAGGAACTGGTGCTATAGGTGCTACCGGGGCTATGGCCGCTTCTGGTGCATCTGGCGCTGCTGGTGGAGGAGGTGGCGCAGGAAGTTCACCGTACTTTTTTGTAAAAGTAGATTTTGCATTTGCGTTATTTAAGTCGTACTCTTCCACCTTACCGTTTTTTAAAGTTACGGTAGCTCTGTTATTTTGAACGTTTACCGATCTGACATTTGCAGGCAGGTTGCCGGCAGCGGGCACAGTGTCAACAGCACTCACGAACATTTGTTGCGGCTTGATTACAACAGCATCCGGCTTTGACTGGTGTTGCCTGAAAGCAAGCAAAAGCACTGCTGCAACCGGCAGCACAAATAAAAATCTTGCCAGTTGTACCCTGGCAGTTTTAATTTTGTTCATCATGATGATACGTTTTTTAAGTGAAGAAAAATTGAATTGCTGGGTGAAACTAAACTGGGCAGTACCCATTACTTTTAATAACAAATACTGGTACTCTTTTTTATCAAAACCCGTTTGAATTATTTTATTGTCGGCTATAAACTCCAGGTTTTGCCGCACTGCGTGCCTTATCAGCCAGGCAAATGGATTGTACCAGTTTATAACACACAATATTTCTGTAAACAGGATATCTATTGTGTGTTTTTGTTTTACGTGTACAAACTCGTGTCGGATAATTTCTCTTAAACCATCGCTGTCCTGCATATCATGCTGTATAAAAATGGCGTTGCCAATTGAAAACGGAATAATATTTTTTGCGACGCTATAAATTTTTACGCTATCGTCACTTATAAGAATGGCTTTTCTTTTTAGCCTTACAAAAGAAATATATTGTATCAAAAGACGCAGCAGCAGTAAAAGGGCGCCAGTCAATAATATTGTCTGAACTATTGCCGGTAGCCATGTTTCTGCCCAGCTTGATGCAACTGCCGGCTTATTACTAACCGCATTAAAATTAAAATATGGTATCGTCGTAACTATTTCATTTTTTTCCAGTGAATGCCATACCTGCAGGGCACTGACATCAATAAAAGGAATATAAAAACAGCAGGCTGTATATGCCAGCAGGTACCACCGGTTGCAATTGTAAAAAGTGGTGCGCCGCAACACCAGCAAATAAAATGAATATACTATGGCAAGGCTGATGGATAACTTAAACAGGTATAAAAGCAATGATTGCATAAATGGTGTTTTACTTTTTAGATTCAATCAATGTGATAATTTCCTTCAACTCTTTAGGCGATAATTTTTTTTGATCGACAAAAAAGTTTACCAGCTCCTTGTAGGAGTTATCGAAATAGTCTTTTACAAAACCACTCATAAAACCTTTGGTATAGTCAGCTTCTGTTATCAGCGGTTTGTATACGTACAGGTTTCCCATCAGCCTGCCTGTAACGTATTTTTTCTTTTCAAGATTTTTTACTGTAGACGCCAGTGTAGTGTAGGGAGGAATGGGCGGTTCCATTTTTTCAAGAAACATTTTTACATTGCCCTCCCCTGTTTGCCAGATGGCCTTCATGGCCTGTTCTTCCTGTAGTGTGAGTTTATCTGCCATTGTTACGATCTTTTCGTAAATCTACGAATATTTCGTAAAAGGCAAAATAATTTTTCCCCTTTTTTCAAAAATAATTTTCAGGATGCAGATTTCACAGGGCTTTCAGTTTCACTGTTTATTGCAGTGTTACGTTTACTACGCAGGTTCCATACCTGCCCTTTATGACGGGTTGGTATTTCATCTCCCAATAATTTACCCCAGGGCTTTAATTCAGGAAGACGGTCAAATATAATTTTGAGAATACCTATAAAAGGAATGGATAAAAACATCCCCGGGATACCCCATACCGCATTACCTAATAAAACGATGACGAGAGAAATAAGTGCATTGATTTTTACTTTGGAAGAAACAATAAAAGGCACCAGGAAATGATTATCTATAAATTGAATTACGAGGTAAGCCAATGTAATACCAATTTGCGTGTGATAACCATCTTTCGTAATGGTGGCAATAAAGAGCGGAAGCAACACCGCGATAATACCACCTATAAATGGAAGAATATTTAAAATGGCACCAAGCAATCCAATCAGGATAGCGTAATCTACCCCCAGCAACAGCAAAGCTGTCGAATTTAAAGTTGCTACTATCAGCGCTTCCAGTATCAATCCAAACATATAGTTTTGAATCGCACCCTTGGTTTGTTTCAGCACCAGGCTTACCTCTTTTGAATTGTTTTCTGAAAATATTTCATACAGAAAATTGAGGATAAGAATTTTATAATACAAGAAAAGATAGGTGTAAACAGGCAGCAAAAATACCATCCCCAGTGTTCCCATCACAGTTCCCAAAGTGGCGGCAATGATCGGTTTGATGCCATTTTCAGCTTCGGCAATATATTGTTGCTGTTTGGCAATTGGCACATGAAGTTGTGTGCTTACATAATGCTGAAACGTAGCAGTAAGTTGCCAGAATTTAGTTTTTATAACCGGCAACTGGGCGCCGAAACTATTTAGTTCTGTCATTATAAAATATACGATACCCGATATAAAAATGAAAGCAATCAGCAAGGATAAAGATATGGCCCATATCTTATTTAGTCCCCATAACTGAAGTCGGTTTACGAGCGGATTCAACAACACGCCAAGTAAAATGGAGAAAGCCAGTGGTACCAATATTGACTTTAGATTAAAAAGCATAAAGACAAATAAGATCAATCCAAAAAGAACTACCGTACTTTTCAGGTAGAAGGGATACTTTTTAATCATGGTGTTTGTATGATGGTTGATGGGCCGGTTGCCGGGTTTAAATAATACACGGCCATTTGTTGACAAATGGCCGTGCAGATATGCAAGCTATGGATTTCACTATTCAGCAGCGGCGGATTCGTTCACCCGGCTTTCTGCCAGTTTTGACAAATTTTCATCCGCTTCTTTTTCCTCATCCAGCGTAGACTGTAAAATACCAGCCACTTCATCCTGGCCAAGTGTTTTTGCTAACTGTGCAAGTCCGCCGTATGTGGCAATTTCATAATGCTCCACTTTTTGGGCCGCCATAATAATACCAACGTCCCTGGTTGCTGTTCCGGCTTCAGTATCTTCAATAATACTTTCGCCCTCTTTAGTAATACCTTCCATTGCTTCACATTTTTTTGCCTGGGGTTTTTTGCCCAGCAGTGAAAATACTTCTTCCAATCTTTCAACGTGACCACGGGTAACATCCAGGTGCTCTGCAATGGCATTCTTTAGTTCAGGTGAGCTGGCTGCCTTATGCATTTTTGGCAATGTCTTTACAAGGTGCTTTTCTGCCCAGTAAATGTCTTTTATTTCATCATGAAAAAATTCCTGCAACCTGGAATCGCTTCCAATAGATTGCTGGTTGGGTGTCATCTTTTTCGACGGAGATTCCTTCATCGCATTGCCATTGCCGTTTGACTGGCTTTTGCTGGTAGTTGTTGCTTTTGTTGCCATAATAAAAAGTTTAAAATTTTATCTGTTTATAAAACTTAATTCACAAAATAACCATGCCACTTTAAATGGGTGTTCGAAGACGGCGCTTTTACAAAAAAAAAGTTTTGCTTTTCATTAGCCAACAAGCTTTTTTTTCAGGATTTTGCAGGAGAAAAGATGTAAAAATCGGAGGATGTCATGAAATAAATTATCAGTATTCTAACATCCGGCCACAATATCCTTCAATGCCGCCCCACAACTCCACAATCCAGGCTGGTTGAAGCTTACAGGTTGTTGTAGTGAACAATTTAAATGGGTTTGATGTTATCTGGGTTTAAAATAAATTATGAAAATAAATGCAATCAGCGGGGGCAACTAAATGGTATTTTATTGTTGCCCTGGTATGTTTGTAAGGACGAAAAGAAGTTGCAATAAACGCTACAACCTGTGTATAATTTTAGACAGCTTTTGTTTACGAAATTATCCCCTTTTTTTGCGGTATAGTAACGCAGCCGCAGCTTATGTACCATAATTAACGCCTGGATGGACAAGACTGTTAGCCTCAACTCCAGAACAACCACCCTGATATTTACAACGGGTCTGCATGTTAAAAAGCACCAGAATTATATAGTCACACCTTCTGCATTTTTAGATGGCATGGCGATACTAACATTGCTTTTTCAATCATGAAGAGGGAATCTCGTTTAACGGTGAAGTATATCTCCCGGTAAAATCAACCGTTCTTCGGGTACGGATATCTTATCTGCTTTGTCGTGACCCGGGTAGATAAAGTCAACCTCGTATTTATTGGAATTCTCCTGGTAGTTGCACACTACTGCACTGCCTGCAGGCTTATATTCCGTGTCCAACACAGTAACCGTTTGACCAGATTGAAATTTCATATTGCAGTTTTAGCAGTTTAAAAATATCCATTTGGCAAATACTTTTCGTCAAAAATTGTCCACAGAAACTTTTGCAACTGTGGATATAATATAAGGACTGAGTATACCCCGGCATAAACCTTTAGCCGGATTAATCGGCCAGCCTTTTTAAAATTGATCGAAATTCGGGATGTAGATGTACAGTGTATTTATTATCAAACCCTTAACAAACTTAATGGCTCTTTTCCAGTCACAGGTTGGCAATTTGAAATTCATTCAGTTAAATAGTCAACCATGAAAAGCAATCGAATGTTACTCCTGTTATTTATTGTCCTTATTGGCAGCGTACCGTCTGGCCAATTAAAAGCACAATCAGTTGAAGTGAACTTTTCTGTATTTCAGCAAGATCTCAGTCCTTACGGCAGATGGACTTTTAATCCACGCTTTGGCCAGGTTTGGATTTATGAAGATCCTGCTTTCCGGCCTTATGCAACTGACGGTCACTGGGAATATACCAACTACGGATGGTCATGGGTTTCTGATTTTGAATGGGGATGGGCGCCGTTCCATTATGGCAGATGGGAATATGACCCCGAATATGGCTGGATGTGGATTCCGGGATATGAGTGGGCAAGTGCATGGGTGAGCTGGAGTGAATACGACGGTTATTATGGATGGGCACCATTGGGTTATGGTCTTAACGTAAGTATATCCTTTGGCTCCATTCCTTATAACAGGTGGAATTTTTTACCAAGGCAATATATGGGAAGACCAGACTTTTACCGGTAGTGCGTTGAACCGCGGAATAATTATTTTAGAAATGCCGTAGTGATCAACAATTTTTACAATGGCCGTGAGGGCAGATTTAACCGCGGTCCGGAAAGAAGGGAAGTAGAAAGATTTACCAATAACCGTATTGAAGAAAGGCGTGTTAATTACAGGGAACGAATGGTGGTTAACAGAAATGATAATGAAAGAGGAAGGGGTAATGTTTTTAACAATGGCCGTGACTATAACAGGGATAGAAACAACAATAATCAGCCACAGGGCAATGGGCGGAATAATAATTTTCCCACAAGGCCAGATAACAGAAATGAAAATAATGGCACTTATAATCGCGGAAGAGAAAACGACAACCGGCAACCGCAAAACAATGCGCCCGTAATCAATAATCCCGGTAACAACAGGAACGACAATTTTCCCGCGAGGCCTCAAAACAGTTTTCCTGATAACCGGAATGGTAACAACGGCAACTACAATCATGGAAGAGACAATAATAACGGGCAACCGCAAAATAATACGCCGGTGATCAGTAACCCTGGTAACAACCGCAATGACAATTTTCCAGCAAGACCGCAAAATAATTTCCCTGATAACCGTGGCAGGGAAAACAATGGTTTTCCCGGCCGTGGAAATAACAATGCCGGAAGGCCGCAGCAGCAAAATATTCCGCAGCCTATGCCAGCCCCGCAACAATTTCTGCAACGGAATATGGAACGCAGGCAACAACAACCAATGCCACAGCAACCACAACAAAGAATGGAACGGCCGTCCAATGGTGGTTATAATGAAGGCCGGCAAAGGGTAGAACGGGAGCATAACCAGCGGCCGCAGTCACAGGGTAGAGGCCGTGGAAGAGAATAAATTTTCAAATCAACAATTATCTATCATAAAAATTTACCAACATGAAAAATACAATTTTAGTCGCCTTCGCAATCATTGGTTCATTGCTGTTCGCTTCCTGCAGCGGATCGAGGGTGGTGGTCGCAGAAAGGCCCGTTGCTCCTTATTATCAACGTCCGTTTGCACCGGGACCGGGTTATGTGTGGATAGAAGGAGATTGGCTATGGAGCCGCGGAAGATATATTCATCAACCAGGCTATTGGGCTGCACCAAGAGGCGGCCGCCGCTGGCAAGCCGGTAGCTGGCAGCATTACAATAACGGCTGGCAATGGCGTCGTGGTTATTGGCACAGATAAGTTTTAGTAAGGGTTATAGATCAGCAAGGGTGCAGTGTAATGGCTGCGCCCGTTTTTGTATGTAAAGTCGAATACTTTTCTGGCATATTATTTAGTCTTTACCTGATATTTAACCATCAGTAAAATTTACAACATGCAACAACCAATTAATTTTGAACACGGAGATATGACAGGGGCCATTTCTGTGACCTTAGCCAATGATCAAACCCTGGATGACTTTTGCCAACAGCATATTCTTGATTACAACCGCGACAGGTTTGAAGCCTTTGCCATCCGGCTATTTTTAGGAAAGGAAACGGTAATAACTGTATATGCTGTCGATAAAACCCGTGAAGAAGACAGCGATTTAAAAACAGACAAAATTGCCGTAAAAAAATTCAAAATAAACACCATCCCAATCAATGACTTGTTTAGTTATTGTTCGGCTTTTAATTGTACGCTCACAACGGGCACCTACGATTTGGATGAAATGGAAGTGATGAACCGGTAGGTATTTTAATTTGGTATCAGGCTGATAGGTATCACAATTTCCCAACGATTTTTTACAGTTGGATTTCTGTAATTGGGATCAAGCAAATGTGAAAAACGGATTTCAAATATGGCTGGCAAAGCATTCCATAACTTGGTATCAAAATATAATTCTGCTCCCGTGCTACGATTTTTAAGATAACCCGTTGATCCGTTATCTGCTTTTGCACTTACACTTGTATGGTCATAAAAAACATTCATTCGTATGCGTTGAAAAAACACCATGTTGCCGAAGCCCCAATCAGGATAAAACAATGGAAAGTGGTAATTAATACCGGCTTTATACATTGTAGGCTGACTCAAAGCATCATACCCTCGTGAATAAGGAAAATTATTGCTGAACAAATCATTCAAAGTATCTCTCTTTTGAAATGCACCGGCTATCACCAGGCTATGATTGGTTGAAAGGCCGGGTAAATAAAGTGATGCAGAAGCAACCAGTTTGTGGCTATTGCGGTAATTGAACGCATCCCGGTAACTTAGTGAGACCGACTGTGCCCACCGTGGATTGATTTGCTGCAATGCCTGCTGCGAAACATTGCTAAAGGACAAGAATGCACTGGCATAGTTAACACCGGCATTCGCCAATATATTTTTTCCAATGCCCCGGTAATACAATTGTTCAACATTATAGCTGGCGCCAAAGTTCAGATATTTGGATGTTGTACCGCCCGTAAAACTAAGTGGAATATAAAAACCTGCATTTATTTTAGCACTGTTAAAATGAACTGTTTTGCCTAATGCTGTATCAACCTGCCGGTCAAAACTGGCCGACGTTCCCAGATCAAGATATGGAAACCATCCTGCATAAATAGCGTCGAAACCCAGCGTATGACTCCGGTCGTTGCGATTGTATGTATAGGTAAGTGTGTTTGTAAAACTGGTTAAAATATTATCACTGTAAAAACTGTACCCATATTCAGGATCACTTACGAAAGGCCGCCAACTATGGAAGTTGAATAAGTGAAACGATTTACGGTATTTGCTTACAGGATTTTTTTCGCTGCTTGCCTGGTATAAGGCGCCTGCGCCTTGTCCTTTCAATGATTTGGCCGTACCGATTTCTGTTACCGGAGTGATGGCTGTATCATCTTCCAGCTGCCATTTTATTTCACCAGCCGCAAGCGACGACAGCCTGTAGCCGTTCGCAGTAAAAGCAGAAAATATCAAATTGCCGTTTGGACCAACAGCCGGTTGATACACGCCGTTCACGTTAGCAGTAAGCCGGTATATTTTTTTATCTTTTAAAGAAACCGCAAAGATTTTATCGGCCGGTGACTGATTGTCCATCGCACTATAATAAACTGTATCGTTCTTTACAAAAGGAAACCCCACTACGTTAAAAGAAAAAGGCGTAACAGTTGCTGTTTCCCCGGTTGTTAAATTCACCTGTACAAGCGCCATTTCACCTGCCGGATTTCTTACGGCTGAAATTGCAGCGTTATTATCAATGTAACTGCTTTGTGTAAAAAAATAATTATGCGGATTTGGTATGATGTGAACCAGTTTACCTGAATGACCATCTATGCGGTGCAAATTGTTTCCTCCATTTACTTCAACATTTACAGCAAGGATTTCTGTACCTTCTTTGTTTATTACAGGAGAAAAATATTTTGATTTAAAGGTGAGTCGCCTTTTTTCTTTAGTATAAATATTCAGCAGTTCTATATTGCTGTAATTCCTGTTACCCCACCGCGGATCAGTTTGATAACTGGCATAAACAACACGACCGTTATTGTAAGAGAAGTAGTCATCAATCACTATCTTTTTCACACTGATTTTTTGTTCTCTGCCATGTGCAATCAGGTAAAAGGCATTGATTTCTTTGTACGATCTTTTTGTTACAAGAATACTGTCATTATTAATATACACCGGGAACTGGTAATCTGCCACCGTATTTTTTTTAACAGGGGTGAGATAGCTGAGCTCTGGCTCCGCTTTTAATTTCGGCGTTGTCTGGATTTTAAAATAGTCCAGCGCATCCTGCCTGAACTGGCTATAAGTTCTTCCTGAATACTTTTCGATGGCTTTATTAAAAGGGTAAAACAATCCTTTAAAACGAACGGCATCATCCGTAACCTTTCGCCAAAAATCAGCACCATATTTTTCATATCCGTATGCCACCAGCTGGTAACCCAATTCATAATGATCTGGTGTGTAATCAACCAGCGAACCACTGCGCAATTTCATCCAACTGTAGTTTTTATTGCTCAATTGCAGTGAGCGCAGGCCATTGTAAAAAAAGGGCATCCTGCCCCTGCCCTGCGCACTTACCAGCGTTTCCTGCCAAACTGCATCACCTTCAAAAAAATAATCCGGGATGGTTATTCCGTTAGCAAATAACTGTCCTTCCTGTCCCAGGAAAAAAGAAAATGCTTTGGTAAGCCCATTATTAAAATTGGCCAGCTGCTGCATGTGCCGGTCTTCATGAATGATCAGGTTATCATCCCACCGCACACTGCCATTGCTAAAATTATCCTGACCTGGTAACAAATTTAACTCGCTGATAACTGGTGCCAGCCTTACGTATGCATTTGGGATGGTTGTCTGGTTAAGCAAAACAATGTTCCACTTACGATGCCTATTGCCGATGGTAGACGTTGTGGTGCTATCCAGCAGCCGCACAATATTACTGATCCTGTTTGCCTGGCTGTCCAATCCCTTGGGGAAAATAACCCGGGAGAAAGCCGTATTTACCTGCTGCCATTTTAACGCAGCCGGGTTACCGCCAAAGTTTTGCGCTGAAGTATAAAAAGAAATAAAACATAAAATAGGCAGTAATAATTTTCTACAAGTCATGCAATAAAGTTAAGTATTAAGTTTCCCGGATTTGCTAACTGTAAGTTATTGGCTTTTACATAATGAGTCTGTAACTTTTATGAATTCCGGGTCATGGCTTCCATCCATTGCATTATCAAAGCTCCGTCTTGTGCACTGCAAGGGTTTTCAGTGCCGCCTGAAAAATATTCCACCACAGCTGCAATCATGGGTTGCTGTACATGTTGTAATGCATCAAAGGTAATTTGTTCGGTTTCATCATTTATAGTAATTGTAATGGTACGGCCATCAAAAACGGAGAATCCTATTGTACCTCTTGAACCGGTAATTTCGCACCAGTCTCTTTCTGCAGCCGCAGCTATGCCAAAACTCCATATTCCATTAAATACAACTCCATTTTTAAAAAGGATATTTCCCGCAACTGTATCATCGGCTGCATACAATCCTGCATTATTGGTGGCCACTCCATGAACGGTTGCAGCTTCACCAAAAAAATAATGCATCAGGTCCAGCTGGTGCGGCGCAAGATCATGAAACAAACCGCCACCTGCTATGGATGGATCAACACGCCAGGCAATTCTTTTGTCCAGTAATTCCGTTGCCGTCAATGCTTTTTTACAATATTGCAACTGCACAAAATGTACCGCTCCAATAATTTCATCTTCTATCAGTTGTTTTATTTTTTTGAAAAAAGGCTGTTGCCGGCGGTAATGCGCCACTGCTAACGGAACGTTTTTTTGAGCGGCCAGGTTTGCCATCTTCCAGGCTTCAGCAGTATTGTTGCTCATCGGCTTTTCGACATACACTGGTTTGCCGGCGTTGATGGCAGCTATGCAATACATTTCGTGCGAAGAAGGCGGCGTGGCAATGTACACTGCATTCACTTCCGGATCATTAATCAGGTCCTCCCCGTTGGTGTACCATTTTGGTACATTGTGGCGCTGGGCGTAATCCTTTGCTTTGTCTGCATTGCGTCGCATAACCGCAACCAGCATGGAATTACTCACTTTATTAAAGGCTGGCCCGCTTTTTTTTTCGGTAACATCCCCGCAACCGATAATGCCCCATTTTATTTTTTTCATAACAAAAAACTATACCTTATTGCAGCATTCTGCTGCCTGTTTTATCGTGCAACTGATGCTAAATCAGTGGTATTGTTAAAACACGTTGATTATTTTTTTGACAGGCTTTTATCAACCTGGTAACCAAAAATATAACCTGCTATACAACCTAGCAAGGTGCCAGCTACGAGCGTCGTAACGCTGTCAGCAGCCATAAAAAAACTTACAGCCAGCCCCAGCAAACCACAAAATAAAACGGTTGCAATAATAGTACGGCTTGTTTTTTTATGCTTATGCTGTGTTTCTGTTGTTTTTGGATGATGATGATCGGGATGTTTGTGCGGGTGTCTTGTCTTGGATTCAGGCATACAATTTATTTTCAAAGTACGCTTTATTTTGCTCCACAACAAATGGGAATTTTATGAAGCAATATTCACAAGAATACAAACAAAAAACCTCCCAAACAGGAGGCTTTTCACAGGCGGTTTTTTTAGTGTACGGACCTATGGTCAGGGTTTCAGTGGTATTGGATGATTTCAATGTAAATATAGACAGGTTATTTGTCAGAGTTTGTAATCAATCCTGTAATATATCATAGAAGTTTTTGTAACAACTAAAATAATGATATATGCTGTCCGCTGATTTAAGGCGCACAATTATCTGGTTTTTAAAGAGGACTACCCAGCAGGTAGGTAATCTGCATGCCATACTTATTTTTAACTTTACCGGCCTGCCACGTATAACCAGTATCGGAGATACTACGTGCAATTTGCAATAACTGTTTGGGCTGATATAACCTGGTTACCGAAACAATGCCATCCCAAACTGTACAAAATGGAATTAGTGGAATGATATAGGTAAACAATATGCGGTTCCATTTAAACGGTCTGAAGAATGGAGTAAACAACATGAAGGCAATGGGGTGTAGCAATAGAATGGCGATAACAAAAAACATATTCCGGTCTCCGCCATCAAAAACAGCTATGCCTTCACGAGCCCTTACAGCATCTTGAATTACATCTGTTGCGGTAGCTTCGTCAAAGTGATGAAAGGCAGAAAAAATAGTTCTCACGCCTTTTAAGCCTGCATTAACGCTTACGGCATTTACCGGGGTAGAGCAGTAATTGATTTTTCCGCCAGCTTGTTGTTGTATAAATTCATAGGCGGGTATATTGGGAAATTTATCCGTTAACGTAAATGTTACCTGCCGGGAATATTGCTGTTCTAAATTTTTTTGGATCTGTTGAATGGTACCTCCGCCGCCTGAACACAGATCAATTATGTTGTGAGCCCTTGTATGCTGTAACAATTGTAACAAAAGCGGACTAACTGGTTCGTAAAAATTGCCACTATTCAAAATAAACCTTAAGTAATCCGTCATACCCTCCCGTATGGAGGCGGGCAGCCATGCCTGGTCTTCAAACTCAAATAACCTGTTCTTCATGCTGCAATTTAATGCTTCGCTCTGCAAATGATCAATGGCCTTTGAACTCAGAGAAACTACAGCTAAATAAAAAAAGCAAGTGGTGACAAATAAAAAACCCCCATCAGGAGGTTTTTCTTAGACAAGGAGTAAATATTTGGATTCTCAGAATATAGACTTAACGAGGTTTTAGCTTATTGAATTATTATGTAAAAATGCAACATTTCCAACAAGCATCCTATAGATATATAGCCGGCAACGCTGTAGAAGTTTTTCTACCCTTTCGAAAAAATGTTGTTTAACATTCTTTGCTGTCATGAATATTTATTAAACTTATTCTGTAAAATATTGTAATTAAACCGGCAACCTTCTTATTACCAAGGGTAAACATTATTATGTATTTCAGGATGCAGCGGGCAGTAAGCGCCCTGTGCCAACTTATGGCATGTAGTTCGCAATCACTCAAAATATTCAACAATAATTCAACTATAAAAATATTAATTTAATACAGCAACATGAATAAAGAACTTCAATTAATCAAACAACAATTGACGGATACCTATGATGGCGATCCATGGTATGGCAGATCACTGGCTAGTATTTTAAATGAAGTAGCAACAAAACATGCTTGGGCCGTTAAAGTAAACAACAATCACAACAACACTGTTTTACTATATCATATTATTAACTGGCGGTTGTTTACCATCAGCCGCTTTGAAAAGGATGCCCTGACCACTACGGCACATTTTGAAGAAAATAATTTTCCGTCATTTCCACAACCCACAGAATCTGTATGGCGGAACGGGATGCAGTCACTGGCACTTACCCAGCAACATTTACTGGACAAAATAAATAAAACAACCGATGAAATGTTAGATAAAAAAGTGCCGGGAAGGGAATATAATTTCAGGACCTTGCTGAATGGTATTGTGCAACATGATATTTACCATATAGGCCAAATAATGGTGTCGTTAAAATGAACCTGGTCTTACAAGGACGGATCATTGCTTATAAATGCAATTGCCTTCATCATATCGGTTTGTAAAATACGGTCAGCTTCGTTAAAGGTAACCTCCTTTCTAAAGGCATGCACAATTGCTTCTATCGCAGCTGAGCTTTTTAATGGCCGCCGGAATTCAAGCGCCTGTACAGCAGTAAGCAATTCAATGGCCAGCACTTTTTCTACATTGACAACCACCCTTTTACATTTGGTAGCTGCATTGGCACCCATGCTCACATGGTCTTCCTGGTTGTTGCTGCTGCTGATAGAGTCCACGCTGGCAGGCGTACACAACTGTTTGTTCTCGCTTACGATGCCCGCGGCCGTATATTGAGGTATCATAAAACCAGAATGCAGGCCCGGCTGCTTTACCAGGAACATGGGTAGTTTATGCTGACCGCTGATGAGCTGGTAAGTTCTTCTTTCCGAAATATTGGCTATCTCACTCATTGCAATGGCTAAAAAATCCAGCGCCAGTGCCAGCGGCTGCCCGTGAAAATTTCCGCCGCTCAATATTAAATCATCATCCGGAAAAATATTGGGATTGTCAGTAACAGAATTGATTTCCTTTATAAAAATGCCGAGCACATAATCGAATGTATCTTTTGTTGCGCCATGCACTTGTGGTATACAGCGAAAAGAATATGGATCCTGCACCTGTTCTTTTTGTTGTGTTGCAATTTGGCTACCAACAAGCAATCTGCGCAAAGCCGCAGCCGTTGACACCTGGCCGCTGTGGCTGCGGATGGAATGTATTTTTTCGTGCAATGGTTCCAGTGTGCAATCAAAAGCATCAAAAGATATAGCCGCAATAATATTGGCCCACTGCAATAACCGGTCGCATTGTATCAGGTTGTGCATACCGTAGGCGCTCATAAACTGCGTACCATTAATCAACGCCAACCCTTCTTTGCTTTGCAGGGGTATCGGCTTCCAATTAAATTGCTGTAATGCTTCAGCAGCCAGCATTTTCTTGCCTTTGCAATACACTTCACCTAAACCAAGCAGTGCCAGGCTCAGGTGACTAAGTGGCGCCAGATCCCCCGAAGCCCCCAGCGACCCCTGTGTATAAATCACCGGTAACACATCATTGTTGTACATCTCGGTCAGCCTTTTCACAGTATCTATCTGTACGCCGGAATTGCCATAACTCAACGATTTTATTTTGAGCATGATCATAAACCTGACTATCGGTGCAGGCACTTCTTCACCCAAACCGCATGCGTGTGATTTAATCAGGTTTACCTGCAACTCCTGTAATTGTGCGTGGTCGATTTTTACATTTTGCAGATAGCCAAATCCGGTATTGATACCATAAAATAATTCATTGCCCTCAGCCAGTTTTTTATCCAGGTATTCCCTGCAGGCTGTAATGCGCTGATGCGCATCAAACGTAATGGATACTTTTTGCTCAAAAGCCAGCAGGTTTTTCACCTGCTGAAAGTTAAGCGGGTTTTTGTCAAGCGGCAAATAATTATAACTCATGCGGGGCTTCTTTTTTGGATATATCCGTAAAATAAAACAGGCTTATCTTTTCAAAAGTAACAAAACTAATTAACTATAGATTTACCGGCATCAGCAATTGTCCTGGCATTGCAATCTGCATTTTTACGTACCGGAAAGACAAATACAACAAAGAATCATCCGCTGTATTATTAATTATCAAAACCGGCCTTCGGCAATGGCTAATCGTTGCGGTTACAAAGTGCCCTTATAACAACACTCGCAGCCAGGCAACCAAACAATGCCGGCATATAACTGACGGTACCAATAATGGATTTTTTGGGAAACGCCTTTTCAGTAACAACAATTTTTCCAGCATCAATTTCCTCCGGCGAAAACACCACAGTTACACCTTTGGTTATTCCTTCTTTGTGCAAATATTTTCTAACGTAGCGGGCTAGTTTGCATTTATAGCTGTCGGCAATATCCGCCACCTGTATCTGCGAAGGGTCCATTTTACCGCCCGCTCCCAGTGAACTTACCACCGGAATGTTCCTGTCAACGCAGGTTTTAATCAGCCACACTTTAGGGGTTAACGTATCGATGCAGTCTATTACATAATCATACGTGCCAGCTTCAACAATCTCCACCGTTCTTTCTTCCTTTATAAATTCAGCAACCACTGTTAATTCAATCTCCGGGTTGATGTCTCTTAGCCTTGCGGCCATTACTTCGGCCTTTAATTGTGTTGCTGTACTATGCAGGGCCGCAATCTGCCGGTTGCCATTGCTCAGATCAACTGTATCGCCATCCACGATGGTCATCCTTCCAACGCCGCTTCTGGCAATCATTTCAGCGCAAATACCTCCTACGCCACCTAGTCCTACTACCAGCACATTTTTATGCATCAGTTGTTGCGTAGTATCATCACCCAGCAGCAACTGTGTGCGGCTCATCCAATATGGTATCATCGTTTATTAATTTTTGGTTTGCAATATTACCATTATTGTCCGGGCTACGAAGCTTTGTGGCAAATCGTTGTGTCAGCCGATAGCTATCGGCTCGCTTGTAGTTTTTCGGCTTTGGGGCGCCGGTCTTAAATGCGAACGCATTTTAACTTTATTGATTGGAAATACTGACAGGGAGTTTCCAATTGTACTATACATTTGATTTTAGCTTAATACTAACATCACACCCGAATTACCGGAACTATATAAACTGAAAATAATGAGATTAAAACTATTCTTTTGCATCCTCTTCCTTTTTAATTGCAATAATTTATCAGCTCAAAATACAAAAGATATTTTGCAGCAGACATATAACAAATGCCAAACCATTCAAAATGGCTACTATGAGATGACAAGGTATTTTAAATTTATGGATGCAAAGGATACAACAAAAAGTACTTCGAAGTGCTATTTTAAAAGGCTGAAAGATGATGACTTTGATCTTGCTGCTTTTCGTTACGAAGATGGAGGTATTTCACTTTACACAGGTGACGATCTTATAATAGTTCAGCCCTGGGACAGCACTGCAACAATTGTATCAAAAGCATTATGGGCTAAAAAAATTCAATCGCAAAGCCGCAGCTACAAATTCTATTCACCATTCACAAATCAGAAATACCCCACTGTTCCGCATGATACTGATCTTATGGATAAAAGATACATCTGCAAACTAATAGGAGAAGAAAATTTAGATAATGAAAGTTGCTTTCATATTCAGGTAGATGATACTCACAAAGACGAGACTTCCGAAAAGATGAAAACCATCCTGCTAGAATACCATTATTGGGTTAAAAAATCTGACTTTATTCCCATCCAATATTCCATAGCGTACAATAACGTAATGGATAATGATACCATGCATCAATATGAACGGAATACTTTGAATAAATATGAAATAAACAACTTAAATGATGACAATATCTGGACAGTGAAATCACTTCCGGCTTTCTATACATTAAAAGATTACACTCCTTCCAAAAACCCTGTTACTTTGACCAGGGGTGCAATTGCTCCGGAATGGGAATTGCTTTCATTAAAAGACGAAAAAACAAATCTAAACGATTTTAAAGGACAGCTTGTACTGATTGATTTTTTTACCAAATCTTGTTACCCCTGTATACTGGCGCTACCAGGTTTACAAGCCCTTCATAAAAAATACGAAAAGAAAGGACTAAAAGTTATTGGTATTGATATCTATGACAAAAAAGAAGATGGCATAGCCGCCTTTCTAACAAAACGTGGCGTAACCTATAAGGTTTTGTTAGGAGGAAAAGTCGTATCGGAAGATTACCACGTCGCGGGTATACCCACCATGTATTTGATTGACAAGAATGGAAGTATAATTTTCTCCCGGGTTGGGTATGTGCAAGGTCAGGACAAAGAACTTGAAAAAGTAATACAGCAAAATCTCTAAGGCGGCTAGTTCTTTTATCACAATGAATACTCCACTGATTTGCTACATTTGAAAATAAAATAACCTCCCATGTATTTCAAAACAAAAATATTTTTTTACGCCATGGCATTGCTGAACGGCTTTACTAACGCGAACGCTCAAACGATTCAACTATTAAACAGCGGTACAACAGCCTCCATCCGCGGACTTAGTGTGGTAAGCGACAAAGTGGTATGGATAAGCGGCAGTGGCGGCACGGTAGGAAAATCAACAGATGGCGGTGCAACCTGGAAAATGATGCAGGTAAAAGGTTTTGAGAAGGCCGATTTCAGGGATATTGAAGCTTTCGATGCGAAGACAGCCGTCATCATGGCAATTGCTGAACCCGCCTATATTCTGCGTACTTCAGACGGCGGTGACAGTTGGCAAACGGTATATGAAAATAAAACAAAAGGCATGTTTTTAGATGCTATGGAATTCTGGAATGAACAAAGCGGGATCGTAATTGGCGACCCCATTGAAAATAAAGTTTTTATTGCCCGCACTTTTGATGGCGGAAAAAAATGGCAGGAATTGCCGCCACAAAATTACCCTGTGACGGATAGTGGGGAAGCATTTTTTGCCAGTAGCGGTACCAATGTAAGAAAGCTAAGTAAACAGGAAGCCGTGTTTATTTCAGGCGGTACAAAAAGCAGACTGTTCATCAGGGATAATAAAATTGATCTCCCTATTATGCAGGGTAAAAACAGCACCGGCGCCAATTCCATCGCCATAAAAAATAACCACACGTTTATAATTGTAGGCGGCGATTTTATGGCCAAAGAAGATACTACACAAAATTGCTGCATTACAACTGATGGTGGTAAAACATTTACTTCCCCAGCAACACCGCCACATGGTTACCGAAGCTGTGTAGAATACATTGATAAAAATACCTGGCTTAGTTGCGGGCTGACAGGCGTTGACGTCAGTAATGATGAAGGCAACAACTGGCAATTGATCAGCAAAGAAGGCTTTCATGTATGCCGCAAAGCAAAGAAAGGAAATGCCGTATTTCTTGCAGGCAGCGGCGGTCGTATTGGCAAGTTGTCGAACTAAATTCAACTAATCCGTATTGAAAAACACAACGGTATTATACCACCAGATATCCAGTCTTCTGCCATACCAGGTCTAAAGCGAATATGACCGTGTGAACCTGATACATAAAAGGCAAAACAATAATACCCACGCATATTGATGCCAGCGAAGAAAACATTTTCATTGGAAAGATATGTTACTAGTGTATTCTAATCCTAAAAACACAATAATGCCTGACAGCAATGAGGCTTTATTACATACAAAAAGCCGCTCCAATGGAACGGCTTTTTGTAATACAAGATTAATTATTTGTTAGCGGGCGGCTGCTGTTGCTGGCTCCTCATTTTTTGCTGCATTTGTTGCATTTGCATTTGCTGTTCCATAGCTTTCTGCTGTTGTGCCATTTCCTCGGCCTGTGCCTGCTTCTGGCTGGTAACGTCAACCACTTCCACATCAAAAACTAAGTTCTCATTGGGTGCAATTTGCGGAGCTCTGCCCTGTTCACCATAACCTAGTGACGAAGGAATATAAAAACGGGCTTTTGTCCCTTTTGAAAGCATCTTTAAACCTTCAACCCAACCAGGGATAACCCTTGGAGCTGACATCAAAACCGACAATAGTTCTGTATGGTGAAACTGAGAATCAACATTGCTGTCGAATGGTTTACCTTCCAGGCTTTTACCAGTATACTTCATTTTAACACCAACTGAATCTGTTACTTTTTCGCCGGTACCTTCCTGCAAAATTTCTACATAAACACCTTTGGGTGACTTTTGTGCCTTAATATTTTTAGAAGCCAAATAATCTGCAAGTGTTTTGTCATCTTTTTTTAACTGTACCAGTGCATTTAATGAATCCTTAGTTCTGGCCATTTCCATTTGCAATTTATTAGCACTATCCGCTGCTTCCTTAGTAGTATAAATACTTACAATTTTATAGTAAGCAATGAGGCTACCACCTTTTTTAATAAACGGAGGAAAATTTTGACCGCCTGACATCAAACTGTCTACAGATTGTTTTACAATAACACTATCCCCTTTTTTCAGCTGGTTAAATATTTTGTAATAACTACCCGGCATACTTGCAGAATCCATTATTTGAATTGGATTGGCAGTTTTTCTGGAATCCATCAGGACAGTATCTTTTGAAGCACCGGCATCTTTATATGTTTGCACATATTGAATTTCAAAAAAGTTTCCGTTTTGTAATTTGTTGCCGGTACCCTCAGAGACGATTTTGTACTCCATCCCTTTTTCGCCTTTTTTAAAAGACCCGCCCCCGTTACAACCGGCCAGCAGTGCAGATGATACGGCCAGTAGATAAAAAAATTGCTTCATGTTTTTTTTGTGTTTAAAATTGATAATTGCTTAATTGATCTTTATTTTCTTTCATGGCTGTAATAAATTTAGCCACTACTTCTTCCAGTGTTTCTTTATTTTGTCCACCTGCTGCATTAAAGTGACCGCCACCATTAAAATATTTACGGGCAAAGGTATTTACGTCAAAGCCACCCTTGCTTCTGAAAGAACTTTTGCGTTCTTCACCGCGATCGATGATGATTGCGGCTAATTTAATTCCCTGTATACTCAGCGGATAGTTTACCAATCCTTCTGTATCGCCGGTCTTAATATTGTATTTAATTAAATCGGCCTGCGGGATGGCAATCAGCGCTGTATTGTATTCGTAAAAGATTTCCATCCGGTTCAGCAACACATTGCCTAAAAAACGGAAACGGGCTTCCAGGAAATTATCATATAAAGCCTCGTGTATAGGGCCGTGATCTAAGCCTTTATCCTTCAGCGTGGCCACCATTCTATGTACATTAGCGGAGGTTGCGGGAAAACGAAATGAGCCCGTATCTGTCATTACACCGGCATACAGGCATTCTGATACCGCTGGACTGATTTTATCTTCATGCCCGCTGGCCATAATAAAATCGTAGACCATTTCACAGGTGCTGCTTTTGCTGGTATCACTTTCGCCATAGGCAAATTTATCTGCCTGCGGTTCCTGGTGGTGATCTATCAGAATTCTTTGCGCAGCCGCATTGGCTAATTTTTCCTCCATCCGCTTCGTGCGGTTTAAGGTATTAAAATCAAGACAGAATATCCAGTCTGCGGCATCAATTGCCCTGTCTGCTTCTTCTGTTTGTCTTTCGTAATCCAGCACGAGTTTTGTGCCGGGCATCCAGTTTAAAAAACTGGCCCAGTTGGTAGGAGATATAACCGTAATAGTATGACCAAACTGCAAAAGAAAATGGTATAAACCCAAAGAAGACCCCATGGCATCGCCATCCGGTTTCTGATGAGTAGTTATTACAACCTTTCTTGGCTGCAGCAATAAAGAAAATATTTGTTGGAGTGACTGCATAAAGCGGCGCAAAAGTAACTGAAAGTTTTTAGTTTTCCGTTTTCTGTTTTATGCGGATAAGCTGGTTTACCATTTTACTAACTTTTTTGGCCAGCAATACAGGTTTATTTTAACATGAATTTTCTACTCTGACACAAAAACGGTTTATCTTTGCGCCTCAAAAAGAAACTATGGGTAACAGAACATTTACGATGATTAAACCGGATGCAACTAGGAAGGGCCATACCGGGGCAATTTTAGCACAGATAAACGGCGCAGGCTTTAAGATTGTAGCATTAAAGATGCTCCATCTTTCTGCCCAAAAAGCTGGCGAATTTTATTCAGTACACAGGGAAAGACCTTTTTATGGAGAACTCGTGGAATTTATGAGCAGTGGCCCAATTGCTGCAGCCATATTGGAAAAAGACAATGCAGTAGAGGATTTCAGAAAACTGATCGGTGCAACCAATCCTGCCCAGGCAGATGAAGGAACCATCCGGAAATTGTATGCCGCTTCCATTGGCGAAAATGCCGTGCACGGAAGTGACAGCGATGCAAACGCCCTGGTAGAAGGAGACTTCTTTTTCAGTAAGCTGGAACAGTTTTAATTTTTTCCGGCAATCAGCCTTGTGTAATTGTTAGTATTTTTCTGGCAATGTTATCTTCACAGGGTATATAAAATAAATGCCTGCGTCTTTAAACGCAGGCATTTATTTTATATCAACTTTCTATTAATAATGCTGGTATCAACTATTACATTAAAACCTGCTGACATTAACGGTTTTGGAGCGGTTGTACCGTGTAGCCTTCTTTGCGCAATAAAGCGATCAATCCTTTTTCGCCAACCAAATGCCCTGCTCCCACAGCTACAAAAACAGGATTTTTTTTCATGATGTCTTTTAACTGCGTTACCCAGTTTTTATTGCGGTTGTTTAACAATAAATCTTGGTGGCTTTCCATACCCGATTCACTTTTTGAAAACAGGTTTTCCATTTCATTTAATTGCTGGTTTTTATAAACCTGCATCATCGTGTCAAAAGACTTTCTGTTCGATTCCATGCTGTCGATGGATTTTAATAATTCTTTTGCCTGCTCTTCGTAGGGAATACTATCAAAAACAGCAGCCTGGAACTCCATTGTCTCCAATCCCCTGATTTCCTTTTTGTTGGTTTTAGCCAGTCTCACCAGTTCTTCCTCTACACCTGAAATTGTTTTACAGGGCATCATTTTAGGATAAAGTAAAGCTTCCAGGAAGAAAGGTTTCATTCTTGCTACAAAAGACAAGGATGTTTTAAGCGAATCTAAAAAAAACTGCCTCACTCTTTTATACTCCGTATCGTTGTACAATTGCTCCAGCGTTTTTCCATCTTTCATTGTCATCAGTGTAAAGCCACCGAGTAATGTAGCCGGATCGTCCATATCCATTTCCATATACACTTTGTCAGCCCGTTTAACAGCGGTAGCTAACTGGTTGCTGAAATGGATATCATTTTTACACATCAGGTGAAAAGTACCAAAAATATAAGATGGCTGCTGCAACCCGTTGCCGCTCACCTGCCATAACAAACTGTTATTGTCTTTATTAATGAGTAGCTTAGGCAGCGCAGGCTGTGCATTGCAGGAATAAAACAGACTTATCAGTAAAAGCGTTTGTATATATTTCATGCACTTCCAATTTATCAGGATAAAACACCATACAGGCTTCCCCCCTTGTTAAACAATTTGTCAATCTTCTTTTCAGTTGCTGCATCCTTAATAACAGGCGGTGCATGGTGTGGCTTTATACGGGCATCAAATACAAGCGGTCCGCTGCATCCCCAGTGTTTATTAATGGTGCAGCTGTTGATACCATATAAATCATGGGATGGATTACAACGCGTAAATGCAATCCATAAAAAATTATTAAGTTGTTCGCTAATGAACGCTGCATCATCACAGATGACCAACACAGGTACTGTTTGCAGCACATCAATGCTTCCCTGCAAAAGGGTATTTAATATTTCCATTTCTTTTGCAGCTGCCCGGTAATTTTCAAAGGGCCTTGCCTGTAAGGCTATTACACCGGGCATTACCAGTGATGGCCGTTCAAAATATTGCAGGTGTTGTAAACAGGATGGTATTTCTGTTGCCAGCTCTCTGATAATTTCTCCGTAAGCAGCCAACAGCACTTTACTGCCGGTATTTAGGGAAGTTCCGGAATAATCAAGTGTATCGATTGTGGTATTGGTATAAAAATGCACATCTCTTAAAAGATTGATGCGTTGTAAAATAAACTGCAGGTACAATTGAATATTACCAGTAGTAAGTTTGTTGGCGTCATCTGCAGTAATAAATAAAAATTTGGCAAGACTTAACTGTCCTGTACCCAAAATATGATTGGCGATGGTTAATATCTCTGCAGGCTGTTTGGCCGGTGCATAAGGTGTGTATCGTTCGCTGCCAATTGCCAGCAGTAACGGATGTACGCCGGCTGCATCCACTGCATGCACCTCCTTCAATCCGGGTATTTCAGCCTGTAAAGCGCTCCCTGCAATTTCATGTATCAGTTGCCCGAAACTGGTATCTTCCTGCGGTGGCCTGCCTACCACTGTAAACGGCCAGATGGCGTTTTTTTTCGCAAATACTTTATGCACCTTCATCAATGGAAAATTGTGCCGCAGACTATAATAACCCAGGTGATCACCAAAAGGTCCTTCCGGTTTATTTTCACCGGCATGAACTTCGCCCGTAATAACAAAATCGGCATCGGTACTTATACAAAAGTTATCTACATAAGTATACCGGAAACGCCGGCCACCCAACACGCCGGCAAAAGTCATCTCACTTATTCCTTCCGGAAGCGGCATCACTGCTGCTACGCTATGTGCCGGAGGGCCGCCTGCAAAAATGCTCACTTTAAGTGGTACCCCTTTTTTATCTGCCTTTGTTTGATGAACACCTATACCGCGGTGCAACTGGTAATGCAAACCAATTTCTTTATTCATCTCATAGTTGTTTCCGGAAAGCTGGATGCGGTACATGCCTAAGTTGGCATGCATGATTCCTGGTTGGTCAACATCTTCTGTATACACCTGTGGCAGCGTTACAAATGCGCCTCCGTCCATGGGCCAGTGATGCACCTGTGGAATGTCTTCTATTTTTATTTGCTGAAACAAAGCAGGCTTAACAACAGGATTTTTCAATGGCAGTGCTTTTAATGCGGCCACACCTGCAGAAAAATTGCGGATAGGATGTTTGATGGCTTTTACCGGATCATTCTTTAATTCAATCAATTGCTGAACCAGCAACAAGGTATCCCGGAAAATAAATTTACTTCTTTGCAAAGTGCCGAAGATATTTGATGCAGCCCTGAACTTGCTGCCTTTTACATTTTCGAACAGCAAAGCCGGTCCGCCTGCTTCATGTACCCGTAAGTGTATAGCCGCCATTTCAAGATAAGGGTCTACTTCTTCTTTAATACGCACCAATTGCCTGTTTGCTTCCAGGTCTAGTAAACAAGCTTCTAAAGATTGATATGCCATGCGGTTAGGTTTCAGTGTAAAAGTAAAACACAAAAACCATCAATTGGTTGGTAAGAGAACATAAAACTATCAGTAAACATTTACAGGGCAGCCTGTTCTTGATTTTCCACCGTTCAAGCTTGAACCTTCGCCTCCATTTATTCTGACGCTGATTGTAAAACCAGCAAAGTAATACCAGTCTTTACTTGCGGGGTTTCCGCGGATGGTGCCTGCTGCAGGATAACTAAACGCAGGCTTTAACTCATCGGCCCTGAAAGCCAGCTCCACAGCGCGGGGACCATTATTGAGTAATAGTTGTGATTTGTCAGCATAGGTTGTGCTAACATCATCAAGATAGTCGGTAAAGGTTTTTCTAAGGCCAATTTCAAAACCAACTCTTACCTGTTGATTCAATGCCATCCTGAGACCTGCGCCACATGGAATTGATACCCCTGTGAGATTGTATTTTTTACGGCCATTGTAAAATCCCTGTCCTTCTGTACCCAGGGGCTGCAGGTAAGCCTTCCGTCCAAGCGAGTCAAATGTGTATGGATTAAAATGGAAACCCGCAACACCGGCAAAGACATAGGGTGTTAAATCCTGGACCTTCAGACTGATCAAGTCGTACTCAAGCCCGAGTTGTATTTCACTTAAAGGAGAAGAAAAATTAAGGTTACGCGTGGCATTCTTGTTGGCTTTTTTATCATCGCCACTTATTTTACCCATTTTGAACCCGGCTGTTATGAATAGCTGATCTGTTAATTCGTAAGCCACACCCAAACCACCGGCCAAATGTGCCTGATCAAAAGTAAATCTTTTATCTTGCAGATCCCCCTGGTAATTACTCATACCTGCAAAACCCGTAACAAGTATGCGTTGCGCCCGTGTAAAAAAAATAGTCCCCAAAAATGTCAGGCAAAAAAAGAATCTTTTCATAGCGATGGTAAATTAAAGGATACATCCATTGCAACAATCATTCCCATTGTGTTTTAAATTTATGTTTACAAAATACATAAAACAATTTCTTAAAGGATAGTAATCACTTAATTAAAAAAATATTTATCTGCCGTACTATCGCCATGGGAATAAAACTGCGCTTTTACAGGATTGAAACGCCAGTTACCTATCTTTATTATATTAATTCTGAAGTGCACAATGGATAAAAGTTTAAATAAATACATCAGTGAAACAGGTTTTTGTTCCAGGCGGGAAGCTGACAAATACATTGAACAGGCAAGGGTTACGATCAACGATAATATTGCCGTAAAAGGTAACCGGGTAATGCCGGGCGATGTAGTGGAAATAGATGGAGAACCGATAAAAAAGAAAGATAAAATTGTGTACATCGTTTTTAATAAACCAGTTGGCATTACCTGCACCACCGATCTTAAAGACAAGCACAACATTATTTCCTTTATCAACTATAAAACCAGGATATTCCCGGTAGGGAGATTGGACAAGCCATCGGAGGGCTTAATATTTTTAACCAATGATGGCGATATCGTCAATAAAATTTTAAGGGCTGGCAACAATCACGAAAAAGAATATGTAGTCACCGTTGATAAACCCATCAACAATGAATTTATTCACAAGATGGGCAACGGGGTAAAAATTTTAGACACGGTAACAAAAAAATGTATTGTAAAACAAGAAGGGAAAAACCGCTTCCGGATTATACTTGTGCAGGGGCTTAACCGCCAGATCAGAAGGATGTGCGAGGTACTGGGATATCATGTTGAAACACTCAAACGGGTCCGTATCATGAACATTACACTGGCAGGGTTACCTGTTGGCAAGTGGCGCTATTTCACAGCCGAAGAAATAAAAACAATTGAAGCAAATGTTTCATCGTCTGTTAAAACTGAAGACGGATCTTACTTTGAATAAAACATGCCTTGCAACTATACCTTTGCTGGTAGTACCCTTTGCTTCATTACCTCATACAAAATGATACCGGTAGCGACAGATACATTCAACGAATCAAAATCGGTCAACATAGGGATCTGAAATTGTTCGTCGCATATTTTTAATAATGGCTGATAAACACCATGCTCTTCTCCTCCCATTACGATAGCGCAGGGCTCGCTTAAATCAAGCTCGAATACCTTTTTTGTGGCCGTCATTTCGCTGGCAAAAACTTTTATGCCATTTAAATGTAATTCATCCACCGTTTTCATCAGGCTGTTGACGCGGCAGACAGGTATTTTTTCCAATGCGCCCGCCGAGGTTAATATGGCATCTTCATTTAAAGCTCCAACACCTTTATCCGGTATAATGATACCATTAACACCAAAACAAAAGGCGCTTCTTGCAATGGCACCGATGTTACGAATATCGGTTATTCCATCCAGTATTAAAAACAACGGCACTTCTCCCTGCTCAACAATAAACGAAATAATGTCCTGCAGATTTTGATACTGAATTTTACTGATCACTGCTATACAACCTTCATGGTTGCTGACGTTGAAGCCATTTAATTTTTCAACCGGCACTTTATTAATGGGTACCAAATTCTTTTCAGCTAGTTGTCTTATCTCCTCAATCACTGTTCCATGCACGGTACTTTGCAGGTAAATGCGTTCCAGTTGTTTACCCGATTTCATGGCATCAATGACCGCTTCCCGGCCAATGACCAATGTATTTTTTTTAGGACGATGCTGCTGTTGTCTGAAATTTTTCACAATGCAAAATTAAGTGTTATTGAACAGGGATAAAAAAACCATAAGTTTTAAAAACTTATGGTTCGTTAAAGCATTTTTTTATGGATTGGCAGATCTTATTTTAATCCAAAAACTTTTTTCACATCTTTTACTGCATCCAGTTTTTCCCAGGTAAATAATTCTACCTTCTTCTTCACTGTTTTACCATCCGGAGAACTAAATATTTTTTCCACCACCTCGTTTTTACGCCCCATGTGACCGTATGCTGCAGTTTCGCTGTACATAGGGTTACGCAATTTTAAACGCTGTTCAATAAAATAAGGGCGCATATCAAAACATGGCATTTCCATTATCTTTTTCGCAATTTCACCATCGGTTAAGTTTACTTTTGCAGTACCATAAGTAACTACATTGATGCTGGTTGGCTGAGCTACACCAATTGCATAACTTACCTGAACCAGCACTTCGTCGCAAAGCCCTGCAGCTACGAGGTTTTTAGCAATATGTCTTGTGGCATAAGCCGCACTTCTATCCACCTTGCTGGGATCTTTGCCACTAAAAGCACCACCGCCATGTGCCCCTTTCCCTCCGTATGTATCTACAATAATTTTACGACCTGTTAATCCCGTATCGCCATGCGGACCGCCAATTACAAACTTACCTGTTGGGTTGATGTGGTATTTAATTTTATTGGTAAACAGGTGATCGTACTTGGGGTATTTTGCTCTTACCCTTGGTATCACAATATTGATGATGTCTTTTTTTATTCTTGCCAGCATGGTTTCATCTTTGCCAAAATCATCATGCTGTGTTGATACTACAATGGCATCAATACGTATAGGTTGATTGTTATCATCATACTCCAGTGTAACCTGGCTTTTTGCATCCGGACGCAAGTATTTAATTGCTGTATTTTCCCTGCGCACTGCAGCCAATTCCAATAAAATAAAATGCGCCAGGTCCAATGCCAGTGGCATATAGTTCTCTGTTTCGTTGGTAGCATATCCAAACATCATCCCCTGGTCACCAGCACCTTGTTCTTCTTTCTTTTGCCTGTCTACCCCCTGGTTAATATCTGCAGATTGTTCGTGGATGGCAGAAAGTATACCACATGAATTGGCCTCGAACATGTACTCACTTTTGGTATATCCTATTTTGCGGATAACGCCACGTGCAATTTCCTGTACATCAAGATAGGCCCTACTTTTTACTTCTCCCGCCAATATTACCTGGCCGGTGGTTACCAAAGTTTCGCAAGCTACTTTACTGTTAGGATCAAACGCTAAGAAATTATCAATTAAAGCATCGCTGATTTGATCAGCCACTTTATCCGGATGTCCTTCACTTACGGACTCTGATGTAAACAAATAAGGCATATAGTTTTAAATTTTGAGTTGCAAAGATAAGTGTGTAGTTGTAAACAACAAAGCCTCCCAAATTTTATGGAGGCCCTGAATGAGTAGTTGAATTACTTTTTTAAATTTTTGAATATACAATCCGCAGCCGCATTCTGTAATTCGGATTATTTCCACTGCCTAGTTTTATGCCGCCATAAGCCAGGCGGTTGCTGAAAGGCAGCTTGTAACCATAATACAATAAATCGTATGGCGCCGACACCCGCAAGCTGTAATTCTTTTCTTTCTTGGTTACTATACCCTGCACATAACGACTAATGTTAAATACATAATAGTTCATCTGCAAGCCGGTAAGCTGATCAATTTTTTTGAGCTGATTTCCGCCGAAATAGGCGTAGTCAATTCCTCCCGTTGGATAAAAAGGTTGTGCGCTTGTGTTAGGATTATAAAACGTTGATGGATTCAGGTCATACGGCAACGGCTTGTAATTCCATGCCCCGGTATCAATTCTATCCACGTACAAAAATGATGGCGCAGAGAGAGCTGTTGCCAGAGAAGGAATTTCCTCCATCACCAGTTCTGCACGGTGTATGATACTGTTTTTAAAAGTGTCCAGGCCCGGAATCACCAGGTTAGCATAAGTTCCAGGCGTTGCCTGGATAAATATTTCATTCGAGGCAGGATTTTCATATTGAGAACCTTCCCTGTTTCTGTTGACATAATTGGCAGTAGCAGAATTGGATACGCCTGTACTTAAAGATACAACACTCCATGAAGAATGCGCCGTGTCGATTGGCAATCCGTTCTTTCTGCGGTAATGAATTTCGAGCCTTGTAGCGGCATCCGTAAGACTGATATAAAATAGCCCGTTGTTATCTGAACTTGCATCAGTTTGTATAGCAAAACCCTTGAACACAGTTTTAAATAGTGAGTCGGAATTAAACGTTTTGCCAGTAGTTGAATCGCTGTTGGCAAGAATCTTGGCCAAAAAAGATGAATTCAATGGAATCCTTACCTGGTAATTAACCGAATCTTTATGATTGTCTAAAAAAGTATAATTTGCCAGGTTGGCCGGAATAACTGTAATTTCTCCCAATAAATTGGAAGGGGTAACAGCCGGCTGATAGTTGATTTGATAGGCAGTGTCGGGTTTGAAATTGGTTTCTGCATCACTCATCTCAAATACCCGCAAATGCTGTGGCCTGGTTGAATCGCCATAAAAGCCTTTGTAGGAAAGGCAAAGTACAACCGAATCAAAACCTGTACCTGCAGGCGCAAAAGGTTGACCTATGGTATCTTTACTGTTGCCGAAATAATATGGGAAAAAGCGGGGTTTAAGCTCAATATATATCCTGGCGTCGGTTTTGCCAAAAAGCGGATCGCTGGTAATACTTCCCAATACATGCACATCGCCAATGGAAACTCTTGTACTGTCAGGGGATAATATTCCCTGGGTAGCAATAACAGAAAGGGTATCAGCAAAAGTATGCACATTGTCAACAGCTGGTATAAGATCCTGACCAACCTTGGTGGTATCTATCTTTGTACAACTCCATGAAACAAGGGAAACAACTCCAATAGCTAAAAATAAACGTAAAAATTTTCTTTGCACAAAAACAATATTTAATGAATGGGCTGGGTCTTATCCCTATTTGGCAAGGTCGTTATATAATTGTAAATAGTCTGTTAAATCACTTTCCGCATTATAAGGCAATGTTTTTTTGCCTTTTATTTTGCTGAATTCTTCTACTAATTTTTTATCCACTTTTTCTGCCCCAAAAGTAACAGCATCTGCAAATGCGGCACCGCCCCTGAACATCGCAACATTATTAATATCCTTAAAATATTCAAGTTCCTTTTTGGTAACGTTATCATTGATTGTGATGAGCTTTAAAAAATCAGCACCCAACTTTTCCTTGAATGTTGTTTGGCCAATTGTGTACACTACTTTGCAATTACTGAATACAGGTTCTTTTTTGTAAGCTGCTTTTATAAACATAGGTATCAATCCTGTCATCCAGCCACTGCAATGAATAATATCCGGAGGCCAGCCAAATTTTTTCACCGTTTCAAGAGCCCCTTTACAAAAGAGTGCTGTTCTTAATCCATTGTCATCATACCACTTTTCGTTTTCGTCGGTAAAAACTGTTTTACGTTTAAAAAAATCCTCGTTATCTAAAAAATAAACCTGCAATCTTGCATTGGGAAGCGAAGCTACTTTAATCACCAGTGGATAATCATCTCCATCTATTGAAACATTAATACCTGATAAACGAACTACTTCATGCAAACGGTGTCTTCTTTCATTGATAATTCCAAAACGTGGCATAATGCACCTTACTTCCATGCCGCTGTCGTTTGCCTTTACTGCCAGTTTATTAATGATCTCCGCAAACTCTGTAAGTTCAACGTAGGGAGACATTTCATTGGCAATGAATAAAATTCGTTTTTTTGTTGACATTTGTGATTGATTAGATTAAAACAGAAGGATTTCCATAAAGGGACGCAAAGTTAAGATAATTTTATTAAAATCAATCTCAACGTAGATTTGAAGCTCAATAAAAGCAAATATGATCATAGTAAAAAAGATTACAGACGTTCAACAATTTTTGGCAAAAGATAATGCGAAGCAAAAGTCAACTGGCTTTGTACCAACTATGGGTGCATTGCACGATGGGCACATTTCGCTCATCAAAGCCGCAAAAAAGGAAACAGGTGTCGTAGTTTGCAGCATATTCGTAAATCCGACCCAGTTCAACGATCCTAAAGATTTTGAGAAGTACCCCGTCACCATAGAGTCGGATATTTACCTGCTGGAAAAAGCAGGATGCGATGTTTTGTTTTTGCCTGCGGTAGCCGAAATGTATCCCGAAGGTTTTCAAACAAGTCTCCATTTTGAGCTCGGATTTATTGAAACGATACTTGAAGGAGAATTCAGGCCGGGGCATTTTCAAGGCGTTTGCCAGGTGGTATACCGGTTATTGGAAATTATTACGCCGGACAAATTATTTTTAGGGCAAAAGGATTTTCAGCAATGCATGGTAATCAGGAAAATGGCTGCGACATTTTTCCCCAGGCTGGACATTATCATTTGCCCTACACAAAGAGAAAGCTCCGGCCTGGCAATGAGTAGTCGTAATAAACGGTTGAGTGATGCGGATAAAATAACAGCTACAGCAATATTTGAAACAATGCAGTATGTAAAAAATAACATACAACCGGGGAATTTAAATCTGCTTCAACAAAAAGCTGTCCGGCAGCTGACTGCAAAAGGATTTAGAGTTGATTATGTGGCTATAGCCGATGCCTTTACATTGCGGTTGCAGGAAAGCTGGGATGGAAAAGAGCAGATAGTGGTATTGGTAGCTGCATTTTTAAATGAAGTAAGACTGATTGATAACTTGATACTAAATTAATTATAGGGCCATAAAAACATTCCGCTGACAACATCGTTTTTTAGTATTGTGAAACGTTTGTTTTTTACTTTGTAATTTTAGGTCTATATGCGAAAGAAAACTGCCTTGGTATTACAATATATTTTCTTTTTGGGAGGTGGCATTTTTTTGATATGGTGGCAGTTTCATAATATGACGCCGGATCAAACGGCGAAATTTAAATATGCACTGGCAGATGCAGATTACCGTATACTTGTTCCCGTCATTATTTTCGCCCTGGCCAGCCACATCAGCCGATCGCTGAGGTGGAAAATTTTGCTTGAACCGCTGGGCTATACCCCTTCTCTTTTCAATACGTTTAGTGTAACCATGGTGGGTTATCTTGCCAACTCATTTGTGCCACGTTTGGGGGAAATTTTAAAATGCACGCTACTGGGTAAATATGAAAAAATACCCGTACAAAAACTAATTGGTACCATTGTAATAGAACGTATTTTTGATTTTTTATGTTATCTGATTTTTATCATATTTACAGTGTTAATACAGTACAAATTGGTAGGCGGTTTTGTACGACAGGAAATAGCAGAGATGGTGAGCAGCAACAGCGGCATTCCACTATGGTTAAAGGCCGCAATTGCAATTGCGGTTATTATTGCAGCTTTTTTGCTCCTCCGCTTTTTGTTCAGAAAATTTGCGCCGGCAACGCTGCTGCGGCGGATCAACAACTTTATACAAGGATTAAGGGAGGGTATTGCCAGCATAAGAAAATTAAAAAAAAGAAGGCTATTTTTATTGCACACCCTGTTCATCTGGACTATGTACCTGCTGCAAATTTACCTTGGATTTTCTGCACTCAAGGACGTGTCGCACCTGGGCTTGGATGCGGCCTGTGCTGTGTTAACGCTGGCTACACTGGCAATGATTGTTACACCAGGTGGCATTGGCACTTTTCCGGCGGCAGTTTTCCTGGTCTTGAACTTATATAATATCGACCATTCCACCGGTGAAGCATTTGGCTGGCTGATGTGGGGCACAACTACTTTTATTGTTTTATTTTTTGGACTGATTTGTCTTGGTGCATTGTTTTTTACACACCGAAAAAAACAATCCACTCCTGCTGCCAATACTTCGTCTGCCACTATAATATAATTGGTATGCTCATTAAAAGTTGATAAAAAGTTAACAACAGCATTTAATTTTATTGAGATCAATCCATTTAATTTCACCGCTTTTAAATATAAATTGAATTCGTTTTGCTTAAACAGAAAGTAATTATTCGGGATATCAGCTGGCTGTCTTTCAACAGCCGTGTACTTCAGGAAGCTGCAGATGAAACCGTACCACTGCGGGAAAGAATCAAATTTCTTGGCATCTTTTCCAATAACCTCGATGAGTTTTTCCGGGTAAGAGTGGCCACCTTAAAAAGAATGATAGAAGTGGGGCAAGCCGGTAACATGCACCTGGAAGAAGCTCCTCAATCGATATTGCGTGAAATCCAGGAAAAAGTGGTGCAACAGCAAAAAGAGTTTGACAGGGTATGGAATGAAATTTTGCGGGAACTAAAAAAAGAAAAAATATTCCTGATTAATGAAACGCAATTAAACCGGGTACAAAAGCAATTTATTACCGACTATTTCAATGACGAAATAAGAAGTAATATCGTACCGTTGATGATTGAAAGCATCCAGGCCTTTCCCACGCTAAGTGACAAATCCATTTACCTCGCGTGTAAAATGTCGGCCAAAAATAACAGCATCCCCCAGCGGTATGCACTTGTATCCGTACCAGCAAGGCGTTTAAGCCGTTTTGTAATTTTACCCTCCAAACAAAATGAACACACCATTATACTGCTGGAAGATGTGATCCGGTTTTGTTTACCCTATATCTTTTCTTATTTCGGCTATGATGTTTTCTCAGCTCATATAATCAAGGTTACCAGGGATGCTGAAATTGACATTGACAATGACATTGAAACTTCCGTAATTCAAAAACTGGAAAAGGCTTTAAAGAACAGAAAAAAAGGAAAACCTGTCCGTTTTATTTTTGATAAAGACATTGATGCTTCTTTACTGACTTACCTGATCAAAAGATTGGGCTTAACGGGAAAAGATAATTTGATACCGGGAGGCCGCATTCATAATTTTAAAGATTTTATCAATTTCCCGGAGTCCGTTTTTAAACAAAAAAGTACCAGGAAAAAACCGTTCTTACATCCGGTGTTGAAAAACGTTAACCGCGTTACAGATGTTATTTTACAAAGGGATGTACTGCTGACTTTTCCCTATCATTCTTTTGACAGCCTGACTGACCTGCTGAGGGAAGCTGCAATTGATCCGGATGTAAAAAGCATAAAGATTACATTTTACAGGCTGGCCGCAAGATCAAAAATCATCAATGCGCTTACCAACGCTGTACGTAATGGTAAGGCAGTAACAGCGGTACTTGAACTACGGGCCCGGTTTGATGAAGAGGCCAACCTGGAATGGAAAGAAGAACTGGAAGACGCAGGCATCAAAGTGCTGATTGGCGTTCCCGATTTAAAAGTACATGCTAAAATTTGCCTGATAAAGAAAATAGTAAAAGGCCGCACCGTACATTACGGTTTTGTAGGCACCTGTAACCTGAATGAACAAACAGCCCGGATTTACGGTGATCATTGTCTGCTTACTTCAGACCGGTTTATAATGGCTGATCTCAACCGCATATTTCATTATCTGGAACAACCCAAAACCAGGATCGGCATTTTAAAACAATGCAAAACACTGCTGGTAAGCCCAGTTAGTTTACGCAAACAACTGATTCAATTAATTGACCGGGAAATTAAAGCCGCCATATCAAAAAAGCCGGCTGCCATCACCTTAAAATTAAACTCGCTGAGTGATGAAATACTAATCAATAAACTGTACGAAGCCGCCAGGGCCGGGGTTGAAATCAACATGGTTGTAAGAGGTATTTTCTGCATGCTCACCGAAAATAAAAAGTTTAAAGAACCCGTACATGCCATCAGTATAATTGACGAGTACCTTGAACATGCCCGGGTAATGATTTTTTATAATGGAGGAAAAGAGAAAGTATTTATTTCTTCTGCAGACTGGATGGTGCGTAACCTGGATCACCGCATTGAAGTTACCTGCCCCATCTTTGAAAAAGAAATACAGGAGGAGCTAAAGGACATTCTGCGGATACAATTATCGGATAATATAAAGGCACGCAAACTGGACAATGACCTGAGCAATCAATACATCAATCCCCGCAATACAAAAAAAATCCGCAGCCAGGTGGATATTTATAATTACCTCTACCGCAAATTAGCCACAGGATAAATTCATTGCTGCCGATTGCGTCAATAGACTAATTCAATGGTATATTTGTGACACATTTAAACCATCATACAATAAACAGACAGGATATTGAAATTAGCAGCCATCGACATCGGCAGTAATGCAGCAAGGCTTTTGATAACAGAGGTCATAAAAAATGAAAAAGGCAGCGATGCGTTCAATAAGCTTAATCTTGTAAGAATACCACTGCGCCTGGGCTTTGACGTTTTTGAATACGGTTTTATCTCCAAGGAAAAAATAGGGATGGTGTTGCAAACCATGAAGGCGTATAAACATTTATGCAATGCCTACGAGGTGGAACATATTAAAGCCTGCGCCACCAGTGCTATGCGGGATGCAAAAAACTCCGCGGATATAATCCGAAAGGTAAAGATGGAAACCTCCATTGAAATTGAAGTGATCAGCGGCGACCTCGAGGCCGGGCTGGTATATGAAAACCATGTGGCGGAAAACATGGATAAGGATCATAGTTACTTATACATTGATGTGGGCGGAGGCAGCACAGAACTTTCGTTTTTTAGCAACGGCATTCTCACTTATAAAAAATCATTTAATATTGGCACCATCCGTTTACTTAAAAACATGGTAACAGACAGCAACTGGGATGATATGAAAGACAATATCCGTGCAGTTACGAAAGGTCAAAAGGAAGTGGTAGCCATCGGAAGCGGCGGCAACATCAACAAAGTGTTTTCCATGAGTAAGAAAAAAGATGGCAAACCTTTATCGCTGGAATTATTGAGAGATTATTATAAAGAGCTCGGCAGTGTAACGCTGGATGAAAGAATTAACCGCTATAACTTAAGGTCAGACAGGGCTGATGTGTTGATACCTGCTATCCAGATCTACATCAATGCTATGCGATGGGCCGGAGCCGAAGCTATTTACGTACCTAAAATTGGTTTGGCAGATGGATTGATCCGGCATTTATGGGATGAGGTAAAGTAGATTGATCTGCTAAAAAGATTGCCCATCATCATTAAAACTTAATTATTTTATACCAAATTCAGATTGTTTAAATTGTAGACGCGATAAGGTTGCGATATAACATTTTAAAAAATAATGTTTATATTGCACAGACCTTTAACAGCAATTTTGTCCAACCTGCTTATGCCATTATTCCGTACTGCCCGTCACAACAAGCCTGTTTTATTATTTACGCTGATCATATTATTGTATTGCGCCAATGCAACGGCGCAACTTACTGCTGATTTTACATTGGATAAAAGTAACGGCTGTGCGCCGCTCGCCGTAAATTTTACCAATACTTCTTCGGGCGCTTCTGCTGCGGCAATTTATACCTGGGATTTTGATAATGGCAACAGTGCTTTCATTGCAAACCCCGGAGCTATTTTTATCGAAGAAAAAACATACAATGTAACGCTCACAGTCAGTGATGGTTCCTTCACCAGTTCCAAAACAAAACAGGTTACAGTCAATACCCCTCCACTGGCAGATTTTACCGTTTCCCCGGTTAAAGGATGTTTACCGGTGACGGTTAATTTTAATGCCACCACTACCCAGGGCAGCAATCTTTATACGTGGGATTTTGGGGATGGGAATACGCAACAAGGGTATAATTCAGCCACGGCACATACCTACACGATTCCTCAAAAAGTAAGTGTGAGCCTGACCGTTGGTAACAGTTATGGCTGTACTAAAACTATTCAGAAAGATAACATCCTGACTATTTTACCTGCTATCAGCGCCGTGTTCGGCGCCAGCAGAACTTTTTTGTGCAGGGTAACTGATGCTGTTGAATTTACTAATACTAGTTATGGTCCCGGCACTTTGACCTATTTGTGGGATTTTGGTGACGGCACCACTTCAACGTTCATAACACCTTCACACACCTTTAAAACCAAAGGTACTTTCACCGTAACGTTAACCGTTACCAGTTCAGAAGGATGTGTGGCCGTTAACACGCAAAGCGGATATATTAATGTAGACAATTTTAAAACTGATTTTACGGTTCCATCACTGATATGCCAGGGTTTTAATATTGTTTTCAATAATACCAGTACACCTATAGCCTCCACAACAGAATGGTTTGTTGATGGTGTGCCAGCCTATGCCTATTATTATGACAATAGCTTAAACTATAATTTTGCAGTAACCGGAGCACATACCATTGAACTCAAAAATACGTTCGGCAGCTGCAGGGATTCTGCATCTAAAAAAGCGGTAATAAATGAAGTGCCCAACCTGAATGGTTTTATTACCAACAAAACGAGTGAATGCAATGCACCGGTTAAGGTTAACTTTAAAGATACCACTGCCTCTGCGGTAAAATGGGAGTGGAATTTTAATCAATATTATTTAACAGATATACAATCTGTATTGCAGGCCCCGTCGTATACCTATATCAATAATGGCGATCATTATATTTCGTTAAGGGTTACCAACGCCGCCGGATGTACCTCCACGGCAAACCAATACGTTAGCATTACGGGGCCTTACGTAAGCATTACGTCCAACGGAACAGCTCCAACCTGTGGCCCCTACTCTTTAAAGTTTACTACAACTAGTTCAGATTCCATTATTCAATACAACTGGAATTTTGGCGATGGAAACTTTTCGACCGAAGCGCAACCCAGCCATCTATTTAACACTGGCGGTTACTGGCCTGTTACGCTCACCTATAAAACAAAAACCGGCTGCAGCGGCACGGCCACTTATGGAACTGTTGCCGTTTATCTGATGCCAAAAGCCAGTTTTTCAGCAGGCTCAACCACTATTTGTGGCAATTCGCCGGTAACCTTCAACGCTGTTTACCAAGGTGCAGATACCGACTATTACTGGGATTTCGGCGACAATAATTACCCTGGTTACAATTACGGAAGTTCCCCAACGCATCAATACCTTTATGACAGTACTTACACAGTTACCCTTATTGTAGCCAACCGGGGCAATTGCCGGGATACCATCACCAGGACTAATTATATTAGAGTTTTACCACCTTTTCCCCGAATTACCAGCCAGGCAAATACCTGTGCAGGCACAAGGGGTATGGTAACATTTACCCAGGAATCGAAAAAAGCAAACACCTGGACGTGGGATTTTGGAGATGGAATTACGAAAACATTTTTTGCGGATAGTCCATCCGTAAATCATGTGTATAACGCAACAGGAAGCTATAAAGCTGTACTTATTAATACTAATGGCCAATGCACCGTCAGAGATTCCATATATACCAAAGTGTTACTGAAACAAACTCCATTGCTCACTGCCAGTGCAACACAAGTTTGCAGTGACGGAAATGTTCATATACAAATCAGCAAACTTCAGAACAATCCTGCTTATCCCTCCTACGACAATCATTATAACTTTGAAAAGCTGGAATACAACGATGGCAGCGCATTCACTGGTTATATTGTCAGAGATAACGACTCAAATTATTACTGGTCAAATTCTTTTAAGGGAACATTGGGTAATTTTTCGACAAACACAACAGCTTTAAGGATCATTTTAAGGTCATCTTCCTTTCAATGCCCCGACACTACTAATTTTATACCGCTTGCAATAAAAGGTTCAAAGGCTGGCTTTGAAGTGGTGACTGATAATGTGTGTTTTAAATTGCCAATCGTTTTAAAAGATACTTCCAATACCAATAATAAAATCGTAAGCTGGCAATGGAATTTTGGTGATGGTGCAGTGGAAACAGTTGCACAAGGCGGCCTGGTGAGGCATACATACAGCAACCCTGGTTATTATTATGTAAGTCTTACTGTTGTTGATGCTTCGGGTTGCAGTACCACTACTCCATCTTACAGCCAGTATGTTACAGTGAACGGTCCTAAAGCTGCATTCTACCCTTCTACCAGCAATACTTACATTACGCTGCCGGTTTATTTTTATAACAATACCAATAACTATAACAGCAACAATACACAATACAAATGGCAATTTGGCGATGGCATTTCTTCCACCGACTACTCTCCGCAACATACCTATCAACGTCCCGGCCAGTTCACTGTACAATTAATAACCACCAATCCTGACACCGGTTGTACTGATACCACTTCGCAGGTTATTATTGTGAGCAATTTTATACCAATATTTACTTTTGATAAAATGTATTTAACCGGGGCTGGCTGCCCGCCTGTTTTGGTAAAAATGACTAACAACTCCACCAGCTATACTTCAGTAAAATGGGATTTTGGAGATGGCACTTCTGCCGATAACTTAAATTACCCTGGTCATATCTATGAGCAACCGGGCAAATACATCATCACGCTGTATGTATATGGACCCAGTGGCCTAACCGGCACGTTCAAAGATTCGCTGCTGATTAAGCTGCCACAAGGGGGTATTAAAACAAATAAAAACGAAGGCTGCATTGGTTTAACGCCCACATTTACCATCACCACAAAAAATGCGCTATCATATGTATGGGATTATGGGGACGGCACCATTGTTAGCAACGGCAACCTTACTACAAATCACCAGTACAATCATCCCGGCAGTTTTATACCGTTGATGGTACTCACAGATTCCAATGGCTGCAGCGCATTTACTCCTCTTGCAGATACTATTCTGGTTCACCCTGACCCCGTTATAAAAATCATTCCCCAGGATCCAAGGATTTGCCGGGGGCAGCAATTAGATATTACCGCTTCCGGAGGTTCATTTTACTCCTGGTCGCCGGCGGTTGGTTTAAGCAATGCATCCATCGCCTCACCTGCGACAAGCCCGTCCGTTACCACCACTTATACTGTTACAGTAAAAGATAATACCGGATGTTCATCCAGCGCTGCACAAAAAATTACTGTTGTTCAACCTGGCAAATTAACTGCCGGCAGCAATGCTGCCGTTTGCCTTGGCAAGTCCATCCAAATGAACATTGCCGGCGCCGCATTTTACCAATGGATCAACAATACCGCCGGCTTAAGCAATACTGCCATTAGTAACCCGGTAGCAAGCCCTTTACAAACTACTTCATATACTGTAACCGGAACGGACGAATATAAATGCTTTAGTGATACAGCAATAATAAAGATTGCGGTTTTAGCACTACCCACAGTTAGTGTTGCGCAGGTGCCGGACATTTTGCTGGGCACTCAAATACCACTGAACAGTACAAGCAGCAGCGACGTAATTACATGGAACTGGATGCCTGCCGATTACCTCAGTTGCAGCGACTGCCCATCGCCGGTGAGTACACCACTGGCACAAAAAAATTATACCCTCACTGTAACAAACAGCAACGGATGTAGTGCATCTGCAGAGGTAATACTTAAACTGCAATGCCAGGAAAACAGGGTATTTATTCCTGCGGCCTTCTCGCCCAATGGGGATGGCAAAAATGATGTATTCAACATCAGAGGCATTTCGGTGGTGAAGCATTTGATCGTTTACAATCGTTGGGGGTCGACGGTATTTGAGCGCCATAATTTTATCGCGAGCGAACGGTCTGCAGGCTGGGATGGGACTTTCAGGGGTGAGCCTTTACCTGTTGGTACCTATGCCTACTTTGCTCAAATGGAATGCCCGTCCGGAGGGTCATTTAACCGGAATGGCACAGTAGTTTTGGTGAGATAAAATCAGTTCCTGTTTCAAATACTTAATCAATAATAATCCATCGCAACAGTCCGCGGGTTACTGCATTCTTTAATTTTTTATTTATCTGCAAGCACGTGCTTGTAAAAAGCCTTCCTGATTTCAACGTTGGTTTGCGATGATTTTTTATAAATATTCTCTACATTTACACCGGCGATCATTCCCGGATTTGTTTTATTCTAACGCAGAGTCAATTCCTTCCTTCGCTCACGACTAAGCAATAATTCACAACAGCAGTTAAAAATCCACACGCAAACAAATGAGCGCAGAAACAGAATACAAAAAAGTAACCACCAATACACTTCAGAAAATGAAAGCAGCAGGAGAAAAAATCTCCATGATTACTGCCTACGATTATTCATTCGCAAAATTATTTGACTCGGCAGGCATTGATGTCATTTTAGTTGGCGATAGTGCCAGCAATGTAATGGCCGGCCATGCCACTACCCTTCCTATAACCCTTGATCAAATGATTTATCATGCACAAAGCGTTGTAAGGGCAAGGGAAAGGTGTCTTGTGGTCGTAGATCTACCTTTCGGTTCCTATCAATCCAACTCTGATATCGCCCTCGCATCTGCCATCCGCATCATGAAGGAAAGCGGCGCCCACACAGTAAAGCTGGAAGGCGGCGAGGAAATCATTGACTCCGTAAAAAAGATCGTCAGTGCCGGCATACCTGTAATGGGGCACCTCGGTTTAACGCCCCAGTCCATCAATAAATTTGGCTCTTACGTAGTAAGGGCTACTGAAGACACCGAAGCCGAAAAATTAAAAAAAGACGCCCTTATTTTACAGGAAGCCGGCTGCTTTGGCATCGTACTCGAAAAAATTCCGGCGATATTGGCGAAAGAAGTGTCGGAAAGTTTACACATACCAACCATTGGCATTGGCGCGGGCGGTGATTGCGACGGACAGGTGCTGGTAATGCATGATATGCTTGGCATTAACACGGAATTTAAGCCGCGTTTTTTACGCAGGTATTTAAATCTGGATGAGCAGATAACAGGTGCCATCAAACAGTATGTGTCAGATATTAAAACCAAAGATTTCCCTAACGAAAATGAACAGTATTAATATGTGTTCTGTCAATATCTCCTGAACTATTGACAAGCATTTTCTATCTAAATATTTACAACATCTGCGCACAGTTCAAATTTATTTTTGTTAAGCTGTCCCGCGCCTGTTTCCAAAAATAATTTATGAAAAGCATTCTTTTCTTCATTTGCATATTAATTACTACTAACCTTGCCGCTCAAATAATTGAGTTAAATCCGATCACCGTTACGGCTGCCAGAACTCCTCAAAAAGCAAGTGAAACCGGGCGCTCCATTACAGTAATGGAGGGTAAAATATTTAACCAGTTAAGTGTACACTCCATTGATGAGTTATTAAAATACATTCCAGGTGTTGAAGTACAGTCGCGGGGGCCGATGGGCGCCCAGAGCGATATCGTATTAAGAGGTGGCACTTTTCAACAGGTATTGGTATTATTGGATGGTATTAAGGTAAACGACCCAATCACCGGGCACTTTTCATCTTATGTTCCCATTGCGCCGTATGAGATTGAACGCATAGAAGTATTACGCGGCCCCGCTGCCGCAGTTTATGGTGCCGAGGCTGTTGGCGGAGTCATCAACATCATTACCAAAACCTTCAACAAGTTGGTGAAAGAAAAAAGTAACCACGAAAACATCGGTGTTTCGCTGGGGCAATATGGTTTGGTAAATGGAACAGCGGGATGGCATGGCACCGGGCAAAAATTAAATGGTTCAATAGGTGTACTAAGTAACAATACATCGGGCCAGCTTTTAAGAGGCAGTAACCGGGGCTATATTCATAACCATACTTTTAGCGGTTCAGTGGCCATGGCATTAAAAAACAACTGGCAGCTGGCCTTACGCAGCAGTTACGATACCAGGGATTTTGCAGCACAAAATTTCTACACCACTTTTAAAAGTGATACCGCCACAGAAAGGGTAAACACCTGGTGGAACCAGGCCCAGTTAAAGCAACAGTCAAAAAAACACAGTCAGCAACTGGATGTATTGTATAAAAACACCAGCGATCATTATGTTTATAATGCCGCTTCAGCCGCCAATGACAACCGCTCTCATTTACTGTTGTTACAATATGTGTATGCACAAAAATTAAGTGAACATTTTAATCTAAACACTGGTATGCAGCTCGATAAAAGGTTCATCATTTCCAACGATCGCGGCAATCATGCAACCGCTCATGGCGCTTTGTTTGCAACAGGTGTGTACTCAAAAAACCGGGTCAAAATTTCACCCGGCTTAAGGTTAGACAAAGATGGAAATTATGGAACGGCGCTTTTGCCGCAGTTAAGCGCTTCCTGGCAGTTATCAAATATAACATTGCGTGCCAACACTGGCAGAAGTATCCGTGGCGGCGACTTTACGGAGCGGTACAACAATTACAACAAAAGTTTTGTAAGTGGAGGCAGCATTGGCAATCCTGATCTTACCACAGAAAATGCCTGGAGCTACGAAGCAGGCGCAGACCTTATTTTAAACAATCGTTTTAAAGCAAGCGCCACTGGCTTTTACAGAAACCAGCACAATGTGATTGACTTTGTAACCACCCCTTACAGCGACATGCCAAGAAAAGAAAATCTTTCGCCAACCGGTACCTATGCATTGGCAAAAAATATCAAAAAAGTAAAAACATCCGGTGTGGAAATTGAGCTGACCTACGAACAAGCATTTAGCCGGCAGCAGCACTTGTATATCAATGCGGGCATTACTTTCCTGCATTCGGTCAGCACAGACCCCGTGCCATCTTTTTATATAATATCCCACGCGAAAACACTCATGCAGTCAACTTTTTTATACCAGTATAAAAAAGCCAGTCTATCCGCTAACATGGTGTACAAAAACAGGGGCGCTCTTAACGCTCCGGCCATCAACGCGGCTATTTCAAGCAACTATTTTTTACTTAACTCAAAACTCAGTTATATGCTGTACCGGAAATTACAGTTATTCATTGCTTCCAACAATATTACCAACATCAAATACAGCGATTTGCTGGGAAGCATTATGCCACGCAGATGGACAACTGCCGGCGTAAACATTGATCTTTAAAAATGTTGTTGGGCCGGGCCAGGAAGCTTTGTGGTGCCGCATTGGCGTCGCACTCTTTTACAGTAAATTTTTATTGAGCTTTACCAAAGCGTGTAAAGTACAAGTAATAGCATCTGCAAATCAACAACTTTACAATCGTAACTTTGTAAAAAATAGTTTATGCAATTCCTTTCTCAATTACAAGTACAGCAAAAAAATAAAGGCGTATCAACCGGAACAAAATGGCTTTCATCAAAAGGCGCGGCCATAGATTCCTATTCTCCCGTGGATGGCCAATTAATTGCCTCCGTAAAAAGTGCAGATAAAGAAAGTTATGAAGCTGTTGTACAACAGGCACAAACTGCTTTCGCAGAGTGGAGAACCTGGCCGGCGCCCAAACGCGGCGACATCGTCCGCCAGATTGGTGAAGAATTAAGGTTACAAAAACATGCGCTTGGCCAATTGGTAAGTTACGAAATGGGCAAGAGTTTACAGGAAGGTTTGGGCGAAGTACAGGAAATGATTGACATCTGTGATTTTGCCGTTGGATTAAGCCGCCAGCTGCACGGATTAACCATGCATAGCGAAAGACCGGGCCACAGGATGTATGAACAATATCATCCGTTAGGCATCGTCGGCATCATCTCCGCTTTCAATTTCCCGGTTGCAGTCTGGAGCTGGAATACCATGCTGGCATGGGTTTGCGGAGATGTTTGCATCTGGAAGCCCAGCGAAAAAACACCTTTGTGTGCTATTGCCTGTCAGAATATTACTGCAAAAGTTTTCAAGAAGAACAATGTACCTGAAGGTGTAAATAATTTAATTGTCGGCGACAGAATTGTTGGTGAATGGATGAGCAATGACTCCCGCATTGCGCTTGTTTCCGCTACAGGAAGCACAAGAATGGGCAAAGCAGTTTCAGCCGCCGTGGCAGGAAGGCTCGGCCGGAGTTTGCTGGAACTGGGCGGTAACAACGCCATTATTATTTCAAAAGATGCGGACCTTGACATGGCATTGATCGGTGCCGCTTTTGGTGCAGTAGGTACAGCAGGACAACGCTGCACCTCCACCCGCAGGCTCATCATTCACGAAAAAGTGTACAATAAATTTAAAGATAAATTAGTGCATGCCTACGGGCAGTTAAAGATCGGCGATCCTTTGAATGAAAAAAATCATGTAGGTCCGTTGATTGATACCATGGCCGTTGAAATGTATAAAGATGCCATTGAAAAATGCAAGGCCGAAGGTGGTAATTTTGTTGTAGAAGGCGGCGTATTAAAAGGCAAGGGCTATGAAAGTGGGTGTTATGTAAAGCCTTGTATCGCCGAAGCAAAAAACAGTTACGCCATCGTACAGCATGAAACCTTTGCTCCTATTTTATACCTCATGAAATACAAAACACTGGAAGAAGCCATCGCCATGCAGAATGGTGTACCACAAGGGCTATCATCGGCCATTATGACCAACAACCTAAGGGAAGCAGAACAATACCTTTCTGCAGCAGGCAGCGATTGCGGTATCGCCAACGTAAACATCGGCACTTCAGGTGCTGAAATCGGCGGTGCTTTTGGCGGCGAAAAAGAAACCGGCGGTGGAAGGGAAAGCGGCAGCGATGCCTGGAAAGTGTACATGCGCAGGCAAACCAATACCATCAACTACACAGATAAATTACCGCTGGCACAGGGAATTAAGTTTGATTTATAAAATACCGGATGGAACGCTGATGGCGCAGATGAAACAGATCTAAAACGGATAATTAAGGAAGGCTTTTTTGTCAGTGTCAATCCGTAAAATCAGTCTCATCAGCATTCCATCAAAAAATCAGTGCAAATCCGCAAAATCAGCGCAATCAGCGTTCTATCCATTTTTCAAATAATTTTTATATCTTGCACAAAAATTATTACCATCAAATCTTCGCAAAACATATCCTATTTTCTCAGCAATAATCTTGATTTGCTGAATCACTAAGTTCACACTTCGCTCACTCTCCCATTGCCGGAGAGGAGGTTTTCTATTTCCGCCCACTTTATTGAATTTAATAGCTTTTATTAATTAGTCAACTTTATCATCATGCAATCAACTATCAACTTATCCGCCAATACGCGACATTATATTGACCTGGAAGAAAAATACGGGGCACACAATTATCATCCCTTACCGGTTGTATTAAATCGGGGTGAAGGTGTTTTTGTGTGGGATGTGGGTGGTAAACGTTACTATGATTTTTTAAGTGGCTACTCAGCTGTCAACCAGGGGCATTGTCATCCAAAAATAATTGCTGCCCTCACAAGGCAGGCCAGCCAGCTAACTCTTACCAGCAGGGCCTTTCACAACAGTTTGCTGGGCGAGTATGAACAGATTATAACAACCTATTTTGGATATGATAAAGTACTGCCGATGAACACGGGAGTTGAGGCGGTTGAAACGGCATTGAAACTTGCCCGCAAATGGGCCTATGAAGTAAAAAAAGTGGCCCCGAACCAGGCGGTGATTGTAACCTGCGAAAGCAATTTTCATGGCCGCACAACGGGCGTAATCACGTTCAGCACTGACCCTTCTGCTAAAAATAATTTCGGCCCTTTCACCGGCGGATACACTACTGTAGACTACAATAATTTGGCGGCGTTGGAAAAATCTTTCCAGGATAAAAATGTGGCTGCCTTTCTTTTTGAACCGATCCAGGGCGAAGCGGGCGTAATGGTACCGGATGAAGGATATTTAACCGGTGTGAGAAATTTATGCACCGAATACAATGTGCTGATGATTGCGGATGAAATTCAAACAGGGCTAGCCCGTACCGGGAAGATGCTGGCATGCGATCATGAAAATGTTCGTCCGGATATTTTAATTCTCGGCAAGGCGCTCAGTGGTGGCGTATTGCCGGTAAGTGCAGTACTTGCAAACGACAAAATCATGCTGACTATCAAGCCCGGCGAACATGGCAGCACCTATGGTGGCAACCCGCTGGCATGCGCTGTGGCCATTGCAGCATTGGCAGTTTTGAAAGATGAAAACATGTGCGAGAACGCCGAAGTAATGGGCGAATTATTACGCAGCGAAATACGAAAACTGAACTCGCCATTTATTTCACTGGTACGGGGAAAAGGATTATTGAACGCCATTGTAATAAAACACAGCAACCCGGAAGCCGCATGGGATTTGTGTTTAACCCTAAAAGAAAACGGGTTGTTAGCCAAACCAACACACGGCGACAAGATACGTTTTGCGCCACCGTTGCTGATAACAAAAGAGCAGGTGATAGATTGCGTGAGTATTATTGATAGAAGTTTGAAGACGTTGGGATAGAACTTCAACAAAGATGCACATGGTCTGTATGAACAATTTAGCCCAGGCATTTGGCAAAACCCGAAAATATGATGGAGCTTGAACCAGTCAAACTTTCAATTTCATTTAAATAATTTATAAGCCGGATATTGATTCCGGCTTTATTTTTATACCTCCATGATCTGCTGAATTGCTTAATTTTAAAAACTGATTTAATAAAACTTTCATTTATGGAACATACCACCCGCAAAGATTTTCTACAGACCTCCGGATTTCTACTTGCCATGGCTGTTACAGGCAGTTCTTTTGATCTGAAAAAGAAAATGCCATTGCTCTCTTTTTCTACGCTCGGTTGCCCCGACTGGACCTTTCAGCAAATTGTTGACTTTGCGGTTGCAAATAAATTCGCTGGTCTTGAATTGCGGGGCATTTTGCGTGAGCTCGATTTGAATAAATGCAAAGAATTCAGCAGCGCAGAAAGTATCGCAGCAACCAACAAACTGATGAAGGAAAAAGGGTTGCATTTTTCAGATCTTGGTTCATCTGCGGCAATGCACCATAGTGATGCAACTGAGCGAAAGAAAAACCTGGACGATGCCAAACGTTTTATTGACCTGGCGCAAAAAATAGATTGTCCCAACGTTCGGGTATTCCCGAACAATTTGCCGAAAGAAGTCGACCGCAATGTTACCATTGATTTGATTACACAGGGTTTGATTGAACTGGGCGAATATGCAAAGGGAAGCAATGTAACAGTAGTGCTCGAGTCGCATGGAGAGCTTGTTTACGTGAAAGATCTGCAAAAGATAATGCAGGCTGCGGCAGGCAACAATGTTGGCCTCGTGTGGGATATTGTTAATATGTGGTCGGTGACAAAAGAGCCGCCTGCTACCGTATATGCGGCGTTAAAAAATTACATTCATCATACCCATATTAAAGATTTAAAAGTTACCGATGGCAAAGAGCACTATACTTTTTTAGGTGAAGGTGAAACACCCATTTTTGAAGCCATCGATATTTTATATAAGGATGGATACAAAGGATACTTTAGTTTTGAATGGGAAAAATTATGGCACCCTGAAATTGAAGCACCGGAAAAAGCCATTGCACATTATTCAAAAGTGATGAGGGCGCATTTTAATGGATAGGAATTAATGGATAATTGATAATTGCATAATGGATAATAGAATGACGTTACGGCTAACTAAATTTGATAATGATTTTAATAAACGACGAGCTCGGCGGTTTTTGACTTTTTACTTCTGAATTTTGCCTTAGCTTCCTGCATTTTTACTTTTGGCTTTGCGTTCACCTTTTCAATATCTTTACGCCCCAATAAACAACCATCGAATGGACACCCATCTTCACCACGACACACATATTGAAAGCCATTTAAAGAGCTCCGAAATGCTCACCGATATTGTTATTGGCATGAGTGACGGCCTTACCGTTCCATTTGCACTGGCTGCAGGTTTAAGCGGTGCTGTTAGCAGTAGTACCATTATTGTTATCGCCGGCATTGCAGAAATCTGCGCAGGCAGCATAGCCATGGGGTTGGGCGGCTACCTGGCAGGAAAAACCGAACAGGATCATTATAGCAGCGAGGTGAAAAGAGAATACGATGAGGTTGAAAACAAGCGCCACCTGGAGATTGAAGAAACAAAAGAATTTTTTGCCAATATAGGTTTAAGTCCGGCTCTGCAAAACCAGGCTACAGAAGAAATTGCACAGGATAAAGACCGTTGGGTAGATTTTATGATGAAGTATGAATTAGGTCTTGAAAAACCAGATCCTAAGCGGGCTACCAAAAGTGCATTGAATATTGGCCTCGCCTATATAGCAGGTGGTATTATACCTTTAAGTCCTTACTTTTTCGTTACTGATTCAACCGAAGCATTAAAAATATCTGTCGTAGCTACCCTAATCTGTCTTTTCATATTCGGTTATTTTAAAAGTAAAATCACTGGCGTAAACCCATTGATGGGCGCCGTAAAAGTGATGCTTATCGGTGCGGTTGCTGCTGCTGCTGCCTTTGGAGTTGCCAAACTATTTGAAGGTCATTAAAAATATTGGAAAGAATCAGGCTGTGTCAACCGTATGTTTTTTATTGGAAACAATATTGTCCATCGTCCATTCAATCTTCTTTTCAAACGGATGTTGCCTTACCGGGCAATCATCTTTTGTGCAGATCCTGCAACTGAATTCAAGACAACCATCCGAGTGCACAAATAATTCCATCGAGTCGCCGTATTCATTTTTTATAAGGTCAGATAACTGATCGATTTCATGATGCGCTTCATTTACATTCATATACCATGGCACAGTAAGATGACAGTCCAGGTGAATGGTACCACCATATTTTATAATGCGCAGGTTATGCAGATCAATCCAGTTGGGTTTGCGGTTGGCGTTTAATGTTACCACCAGTTTTTCCAGTAAAGTAGTATCGGCTTCATCCATAATACCGGCTACGGATGTACGTACAATTTTATAACCGGTGAACATAATGATGAATGCAAAAAGAATGGCTACAGCACTATCTATCCACCACAATTTTACAAAATACAGCAACACTAATCCGGCAATGATACCAATAGTAGAATAGGTATCGCTTTGCAAGTGTTTGCCGCTGGCAATTAATGCAAGCGAATTATTTTTTTTACCTGTGTTGATACAAACACTGCCGGTGAAATAATTGATGACGGCTGTTGCAGCCACAATCCAGATACCATAATCCAGTTGCTGAATGGGATGCGGATGGAGTAAGTTATTGATAGCTTCGTATACAATAATTAAACCTGCAACGGATATCAGCGTACCTTCTATAGCTGCTGATAGAAACTCGGCTTTGCCATGACCATAAGGGTGATCCGTGTCTTTTGGTTTGGCGCTAACATACAGGCTGTAAATACCAATCAGGCCGGCCACTACGTTCACAGTACTTTCCAATGCATCGGTTAAAATAGCTACCGAACCGGTCAAATACCAGGCGATTACCTTCATGATAAAAAGAACAATGCCGATGAGCGTTATTATTTTTTGAAGCCGTAAATTTTGCTGCGCTTTGTACAAGAAAAAATTTTTTAGGGAACAAAGATAACTTGTATCATCTTGGCAACCGGCAAAGATTTTGATTTAACCAAAACAGTTTCCTTTTTGTTTTGGCGTTTACCCCCTGTTTTGCTGTTTAATTTGTTGCCGCAATCCATACCTTTGCAAACATTGGCAAAATAGCAGGCTGCCATCTATAACATAATAAAAGTACCGCAATGGTATGCGGTACAAGAGGGCGATGCAACGGTGTTCCACACTGCTTTGTAGCCCGGACAAAACCTTTTTAACATGGAACTGAGTAAGAATTTTATTGCCGGAGAAGCAGAAGCCAAATGGTATGCGCACTGGCTGGAGAAAGGCTATTTTAACAGCACACCCGACGAACGGGAACCTTATACGATTGTAATTCCGCCACCAAACGTTACCGGTGTGCTGCACATGGGCCATTGCCTTAATAATACCATCCAGGATATTTTAATTCGCCGTGCAAGAATGCAGGGCAAAAACGCCTGCTGGGTGCCGGGAACGGATCATGCATCCATTGCTACCGAAGCAAAAGTGGTGGGCATGTTGAGGGAAAGAGGCATCGCGAAATCGTCTTTAACAAGAGAAGAATTTTTAGCCTATGCCTGGGAATGGAAAGAAAAATATGGCGGTATTATTTTGCAGCAATTAAAAAAGCTGGGCTGTAGTTTAGACTGGAACCGCACCAGCTTTACGATGGATAAAGATTATTACCAGAGCGTGATGAAGGTGTTTGTGGATCTGCATGGTAAAGGACTTATTTACCGGGGCAAAAGAATGGTTAACTGGGACCCGGTAAGCCTTACGGCGTTGAGCGATGAGGAAGTTATTTTTAAAGAGGTTGATTCTAAACTATATTATGTAAAATATTTGCTGACTGATAAAGATGGCCAGCCGTCAGGCGCTGGCCTTACGGTAGCTACCACAAGGCCTGAAACTATTTTGGGCGACATTGCAATTTGTGTAAACCCCACAGACGAACGTTATACAAACCTTATTGGTAAGAACGTACTGGTACCCATCATCAACAGGGTGATACCTGTTATTGCAGATGAATATGTTACCATGGATTTTGGTACGGGGGCTTTAAAAATTACACCGGCGCATGATAAGAATGATAACATGCTCGGCATTAAACATAACCTGAAAGCAATTGACACGCTGGACGCTTCGGGAAAATTTACTGCTGAAAACTTGATGGAAGACAATCCTTCGGAACTTGTTTTGAGTTATGTGGGTGTTGACCGTTTTGCTTTACGTAAAAAAATTGTGGAAGACATCAGTGCATTACAATTGATTGAAAAAACAGAAGAGTACAAGGGACAGGTTGGCACCAGTGAAAGAACCGGCGCAGTAATTGAACACCGTTTATCGCTGCAATGGTTTATTGATATGCAGAAATTTATTGCCAATAATCCGGAGATACTGTCGGCTGTAAGTGATGACACCATTGCCTTTCACCCGGCGAAGTTAAAAAATACGTACAGCCATTGGATGGGGAATATTAAAGACTGGTGCATCAGCCGCCAGCTCTGGTGGGGCCAGCAAATACCCGCCTGGTATGATGAAGCGGGCAATGTATATGTTGCAGAAAGCCTGGAGGCATTACACGTCAATCAACCGGAAACAATTGGATTGCAATTAAAGCAGGATGAAGACGTACTGGATACCTGGTTCTCTTCCTGGCTTTGGCCGATGGAAGTATTTAAAGGCATCAGTCACCCGGGCAATGATGATATTGCTTATTATTATCCTTCCACAACATTGGTCACAGGGCAGGATATTCTCTTTTTTTGGGTGGCACGTATGATTATGGCGGGTTACGAATATGCAGGACAACGGCCTTTTAAAGATGTGTATTTTACCGGCATGGTAAGGGATAAGCTGGGCAGAAAAATGAGCAAGCAGCTGGGCAACTCTCCTGACTTGCTGGCGCTGATTGATAACTATGGTGCAGATGCGGTTCGTTTTGGAATCATGGTATCCTCCCCTGCCGGTAACGACCTGATGTTTGATGAAAGCGCACTGGAACAAGGTCGCAATTTTAATAACAAATTGTGGAATGCGCTAAAACTGGTTAAGATGTGGGAAGCAAGAGTTGCTGATGATAATGACACTTCTGATACCAATAGTTTTGCCATCAACTGGTTTACCAACAGGCTGAACGAGGTAAAGGCAGAAGTGGAAATACTGATGCATCAATTTCGCTTGAGCGAAGCCTTAAAGACAATTTATTCATTGATATGGGATGACTTTTGCAGCTGGTATTTAGAATGGGTTAAGCCCGGCTTTGAACAACCTGTTGAAGCCGCTGTATTCAATACTACTGTTGCTTTTTTTGAAGAACTGATGCAGTTACTTCATCCGTTTATGCCTTTTGTTTCAGAAGAAATTTATCATTTGCTCAGGCAGCAGTCAACTGATTTATGCGTTACGCAAAATGCACCAACCATTGCTGCAGCCGTGCCGGTTTTGCAACAGGGTGAATTACTGAAACAGGTAATTTCTGCTTTAAGAGATGCACGCAATAAAAATCAGCTGAAGCCGAAAGAAACGATTCAACTCCACATTCAGACTGAAGACAGCGCTGCGTTTAAAGCTATTGAAAACATCATCAGCAAACAGGTAAATGCGGCCGCTGTTTTTTATACCAATGATACTGTTGCCAACAGCATTGTAGTTGCAGTAGAGCAAAATAAATTTTACATAGAAAGTGAACAGAAGCTGGACAGCGCTGCTTTAAAAGCTGATTTATTGAAAGACCTGGCTCACCAGCAGGGATTTATTGCCAGCGTGCAAAAGAAATTAAGCAACGAAAAATTTGTACAAAATGCAAAGCCGGAAGTAATAGAGCTGGAACGTAAAAAATTGTCTGACGCTGCAGCAAGAATTAAAACTATTGAAGAAGGTCTTGCAGGGTTGAATTAAGTTGACTGCACCAATTTTGGTTAAAATAAATACATTTTTTTTCTTTGGCGCCTTGTGGGATAGCTGTCACACTATTGTTACCATAATTTCGTTTTATCTTTAAAGTTATGATGATAAGAAAATTTTGTGCTTATTCTTTACTGTTCGTTGCAACCCTTTTTACCTGTAGCAGGACTATTGCACAGGCGCCTGCGAAGACTGCCTCCAAAACTGCTGCAAAATTTAAACCTCCGGTCGTAAAAACCTTGCTCGGCAACCTTTCCGGCAGTACGGCCGTGGCTGGCGTGGAAGAGGCGAAAAATTTAATCAGCCAGCCATTAAAAATAGCAGACAGCAAAAACAGTGCTTATACCGTAGCATCTTACCAGTTTACCTATAAAAGAATCGGCATCACCGAAGATGAAGAAACCGGCAAAACTTCACCGCAATCGGATATTGTATCAAGACAATTTGATACTACCCCTTTACCGGAAGTATGGCAAACCAATATTGCCGAATCATTGCATTCAGGAGAATCGCTTTACTTTTTTGACATCATTGTATTGGATAAACTGGGCCGGCGTTTTTTTGCGCCTGAATTAAAAATTACCATTCAATAATTTCAATCTTCCTGTCTCCAACTTAAATTGCAAAAGCTATATTGCATGAGCCTTCTGTTTGGTATTATCACACTTGAAAATTATTCATTGCCAGCTACATCTGTTAATAAATAAAATACAAGGCAATCCTTATCCTACCCTGAATTATTGTATTTTTAATTTTTGCTGCCACTGCTTACAAATAATATTTGTTTTCCTCCTGAAACGCACAGAAATAATTGATTGGGCAATCAACTGTTTATAGAACATTATGCGAAAAAAAATTATTCTGCTGTGCTGCATTGGCCTTCTTTACGGCGTTGCATACGGACAGGGCAAACTGGTAGATAGCATGATCGCCTGGACGATCGCCCACCCTGCCATAGATTCGCAACACCTGCTCACATTACACCGCATTAGTTACAGGTTATCAGAAAAAGATGTCAAAAAATCGTTTGAATATTACGAGAAAGTGTCTGCCCTCAGCGACAGCGTGAATTTTATTTATGGCAAAGCCCTGGCCCAAATTAACCTCGGTATTTTATTAAGCAACTCTGCAAACTACCATGCCAGTAACAGCGCCTATTTTAAAGCCATCGACTATGCAGAAGCCTGCGGTTCGCTGCGTTTAAAGTCGGTGTCGCTCAACAATATCGGCGATAATTTAAAAGTGCTGCACGATTATGAAAAAAGCAGGAAATATACACAGGAGGCAATACAAATCAATTCGCAGCTAAAAGCCTGGCGGGGCGTTGCCATCAACTATGAGCTGCTGCACGAATGTGACCTGCAGGAAAAACTATATCCTGCTGCAAGGGAAGACCTGGTGAAGGGAATGCCCTATGCGTTGTTATCCAACGATAGCTATGTGCTGTCCATATTTTATTTGGGTTTTGGAAAACTGCATGCCGTTAACGGACATAATGATTCTGCCATTTTTTATTTTAATAAAGCCATTGAACAGGCCAGGCAGCAAGACGATTTAAGAAATGTGCAACAGGTTTTCTTAGCCCAGGCGGAATATTTATCCAATATCAGTAGTAATAAAAAAATAGCACTGCTGGATTCTGCATTACAACTGGCAACGCAAACCAGTTTTACACAGGGCATTGCCGACGTAGCGCAGGAACTTGCCTCCGTATGGGAAGAGAAAAAGAACAACGACTCATCCCTGCATTTTTACCGCATTTACCGAAAAGCCGCCGATTCACTTTTTTCTGAGAACAACAAACGCAATGTTATCATCAAGGAATCGGAATGGATGATTAAAAGAAAGGAGCTTGAAAACACCCATCTAATGGAGCTTTCGCAATTGCAGCACCAGGATCTTACCATCAAAAATATTCTATTGCTGGTGGTATTTATTTCGCTCATATTCGCCATCGTAATCGCCTTCTTTATTTATAAAACCAGTACGGCAAAAAAGAAAAGAAGTGAAGCCTCGTTAAAGCAAAAAATAGCTGAGGTACAAATGCAGGTGTTAAGAACACAAATGAATCCGCATTTTATTTTTAACAGCCTCAACAGCATTGAAAATTTTATGATGCAGAATGAAAAATGGCTGGCAAGTGATTACCTCAATAAGTTCACAAGGCTTATCCGTTCTATATTGGATAGCAGTTTTAACGAACTGATACCGGTAGCAAAAGATATGGAATCGCTGCAGTTGTACATTGATTTGCAACAGCTGCGGTTCAATAATAAATTCACCTACCGCACCTGCATTACCCCCTCCATACTAACCGGCGACTATAAAGTACCCTCACTGATTATACAGCCTTTTGTAGAAAACGCTATTGAACACGGCATTGCACATAGTGAAAAAACAGATTGCTTTGTAGCCGTTTCTGCAGAACTGCAAAATGGATTTTTGTTGTACACTATCGAAGACAATGGTATTGGAAGAAAACAGGCTGCAGCATATAACTTCAATAACAAGCGCCACCATAAAAGCGTAGGCCTTACCATTACCGCAGACAGGGTACATATTTTTAACGGGTCGGAAAAAGATGCTGGTGATATTGTAATTACAGACCTGCACACGCCGGATAACCAGCCTGCCGGAACAAGGGTACAAGTAAAAATTAAATTATTGTAACATGGAAAAGATTAAAGCCATCCTGATTGACGATGAATTAAGCAGCCTCCAAAACCTGCAGCAAAAGATCGCTGAATTTTGCCCCACCATCCAGGTAATTGCCAGTGCGCAAAAACCGGAAGATGCGATCCTGCTAATTAATCACCACAAACCCGATGTTATTTTTTTGGATATTGAAATGCCTAAAATGAATGGCTTCCGCATGCTGGAAGAATTAAAGGAGGTAGATTTTGAAATTATTTTCACCACCGCCTACAATCATTATGCCGTAGAAGCCATCCGCATCGCAGCCTTTGATTACCTGCTGAAACCCATTGCCATCAAAGATCTGCAGCAGGCTGTATCACGGCTGAATAAATTACTGAACCCGCAAACCAGGGAAAGAATGGATGTACTTAAATCTTCCCTGGGTGATAAAAAATCGCAGGAAGATAAAATTGCCATCGCCACTACAGAAGGGCTTGAATTCATTCCCATCAAAAATATTATTCACATTGAAAGCAACAGCAATTACAGCAAGATATTTTTTAAAGACAACCGCACATTAACCGTTACCAAACTATTAAAAGATTTTGAAGACATGCTGGTGCCCTACCATTTTTACAGGGTACATAATTCGCACCTCATCAATTTAAACTACATACAAAAATACCTGCGCAGCAATGGCGGAAGAGTAATGATGCAGGACGGTACCGAAATAGAAGTAGCCAGGAGAAAAAAGGAAGAGTTTTTGAAGATGATAGCGGGTTAGTGGATATGAAAAAAATGGATAATGAACTAATTGATAATTTATAATGAATACAACCCTTAATGACGATTTTTAAAACTTGGCTTATTGACTTTTTATGATCAAATATTACCCACTTGCCTGACAAAGCCCATTATCAATTATTCCATTATCAATTATCAATTAAACCAGCTCATGCGTCTGCTTAATAATCCCCATTACAAACGTGCTTTGCACTTTGCCCATATTTTCAATCTGGCTTAATTTGTTTACGTGAAAATTGTAGTAAGCATTCATGTCTTCGCACATTACCTTCAGCATAAAATCAAACTCGCCGGATATGCTGTAGCATTCAATTACTTCGCTCAATGCCTGCATGGCATCAATAAATTTTACGCCGGCTTTTTTACTATGCTCTTTTAAGGATACATAACAAATCACCATCAGACCCTTTTTTACCTTGTTATGATCCAGCAATGTGGCGTACTGTTTTATTACGCCACTGGCTTCCATGCGCTTGATGCGTTCATGCACCGGCGTGGTGCTCAGGTGCACCTGTTCGCTGATTTCCTTCACCGTTATGCGGGCGTTTTTTTGCAGCAGGTGCAGTATCGCCAGGTCCTTGCTGTCAAGCGTTGTTTCTTCAACAGGTAAATCTTCTTTTACAATTGCTTTGGCCATGGTTAAAAAGTGTTTTGTCCTGCAAAAAGCAGTATTTGTTAAGGTTTGTCCCAAAGTTATCAAATTGTGCAGAATATTATACTGTGTTGGTACATTTGCTGTCTAAAATAAAATTTATGTCAACCATCACACAAAATTCAATAGACTTCAGCCTTAAAAATAAGGTTGCAGATATCAGCCTTGCCGAATGGGGCCGCAAAGAAATCCGTTTAGCCGAAGCAGAAATGCCGGGTTTAATGGCATTAAGAGAAGAGTATGGTCCGAGCCAGCCATTGAAAGGCGCACGCATCGCCGGTTGTTTGCACATGACTATTCAAACAGCTGTTTTAATTGAAACGTTGATCGCCCTTGGCGCTGAAGTTAAATGGAGCAGTTGCAATATATTTTCTACGCAGGACCAGGCTGCTGCTGCCATTGCTGCTGCAGGCATCGGTGTATTTGCATGGAAGGGACAAACACAGCAGGAGTCTGACTGGTGTATTGAACAAACTTTGTTCTTCGGTGGTGCAGATCGTCCGCTGAACATGATCCTGGATGATGGTGGTGATTTAACCAATATGGTGTTGGATGTGTATCCTGAACTGGTTGCCGGCATCAAAGGTTTATCAGAAGAAACTACTACCGGTGTTCACCGCCTGTACGAAAGAATGGAGAAGGGCACATTGCCAATGCCAGCGATCAATGTAAACGATTCGGTTACCAAATCTAAATTTGATAACAAATATGGTTGCAAGGAAAGTCTGGTAGATGCTATCCGCCGTGCTACTGATGTTATGATGGCTGGTAAGGTAGCTGTTGTAGGCAGTTATGGTGATGTAGGTAAAGGGTCTGCCGCTTCATTAAAGGGCGCAGGTTGCCGCGTTATCGTTACTGAAATTGATCCTATCTGTGCATTGCAGGCTGCAATGGATGGTTTTGAAGTAAAGCCAATGATTGATGCAGTTAAAGAAGCCGATATCATCGTAACGGCATCGGGTTGCCGCGACCTTATCACGGAGAAACATTTCCGTGTAATGAAAGATAAAGCCATCGTTTGTAATATTGGTCACTTTGATATTGAGATTGACATGGCATGGTTAAACGCCAACTACGGCGATACCAAAAACACCATCAAACCACAGGTGGATATGTACACCATCGAAGGTAAAGATGTAATCATCTTAGCTGAAGGCCGTCTGGTAAACTTAGGTTGTGCAACAGGTCACCCATCGTTTGTAATGAGTGCTTCTTTCACCAATCAAACCCTTGCCCAGATTGAGTTGTATTGCAACCCCGGCAAATACGAAAACAAAGTGTATGTGTTACCAAAAGTACTGGATGAAAAAGTAGCCCGTTTACACCTTGCAAAAATTGGTGTGGTACTGGATGTTTTATCACCAGAACAAAGTGCCTACTTAGGTCTTCCAAAAGAAGGACCATTTAAAGTAGATCACTATCGCTACTAATGGATGCATCAATGAATAATTGATAATGGAATAATTGATAATTAGCCCACTTCTCCGGAAGTGGGTTTTTATTTTTCTTACCGGCAGTAGTAATTCTGGTGATCATCGTTGTGTCACTCCCTTTTACGGCATGGCTGTGTGGATCTTTTATTGTAGCGGAGATTGTTTGATCGGGAAATAAATGGATTTTTTAATGTAGTGGATTATTAAAATCTTGTCTGCTTAATCGATTTAAATCTACTCCAAATCCCAATTCAGACAAATGTTTGAAGGAGCCAAATTAAATCCTTACTTTGACTTTACGCGGCTCAACAATAAAATAAAAGAAGACGGTTACTATGAAAAAAATTGACGTATAAAACTGTGAGTTGCATTTAATCACATAAATACAAACGTTGTGTGTAGCTTTATGAGACCAATATATTTTATGAGACTACTATGTTCACTACTTTCAACTACATTTTTGTGTTTTTGCTCTTGTGGACAATCTAATTCAAAGAAAATTCATTTTACGGAAATTGGTATGACCGTTAATGTGCCTGCGCACTTTAATTTGCAAGACTCTTCTCCCACAATCAAATATCTTGATTCAAATCAGAACCCTATCAAGGATTCTTTGCAACTAAAAGAGTTGCAACAAGACGCAATGAAATTGCTTTTATCAGTGACATCATCTGACAACAAAAATTCTATGTCAATTAACATTGTACCAATTAATCAAAAATCAATTCAAACTTACGGCGACTCGTTACAATATTTTGAGCTATCAAAAATGCTTATTGAAGCCACTGCAAAACAGAGCACAAATAAATTCGAGACTATTGACACAATTATGAAAATAAACGGCAATAATCTTTATAAATACTTTGCGTATTCTAGATTGGATTCAAACACGTTTTTCAATGGATTCTATTTTTCTAAAATGAAAGGCTATTTTTTAATCGTTAAAATCGACTATGTTGATGAAAAATTGGAAATCAGCTAAAAAACATTATTGAATCTTCTCAAATTGACTAAAAACTAATGCCAACATTAATAAGAAGAATAACCGCAAGTCCTCCGAAAAAGCCCCGCATTAAAAGATAGTAACGAGCGCTTTCGGTTATTCTTTGTTGGCCCTGCTGCGGCAGGGCTCCTGCGCTGTTGCCAACTGGTACTTTTTGACATCGCCTAAATATTCACAGGTCTCCTTCTGGCGCAGGGCTCCTGCCCTGTTGCCAACTGTCAGCATTCAAAGGTCTGTCGAAACAGTATCCGCCAAAACCTGCTTTTTGATATAAGCCAGGTTTACTCCGTTGATGTAGGCAGGAATATTTTTGTATCGCCGGTGAAAATGGTATCCCCCATTCTGTAATTCATCAAGCGCCTGTTGTTTTGTCCAGCCTTCAAAAATAATCCGGTACATAGCTATTACCACTCCTGTTCTGTCGGCGCCATGTTTACAATGCACCAGCAATGGTTTGGGCGCATTTAAAAGTATTTTTAAAGCAGCAACTATTTCAGTATCAGAAAAATGGCCTCCCCTCATGCTTACCCTGAAGCCCTGCATGGTAGTGGAAGAAAGAAGGACGGAATCGGAAAAATCGTTTCTCAGGTTCAGCACACTTTTAATACCCATTACAGACAAATCCTGGAAAGCTTTCTTCCGTGGTTGTTCACTTCTGTAAATACTGTCGTTGAGGCGATACAAGTTGCTCAATGAAGTAGAATTAATCTTCACTGCCCAACTACCAGGTCTCAATTTTTCTGTTTGCCCGATGCAAAATGTATCGAGGTAAAAAACTGCAACCATGCCAAGTATAAAATATTTAATCAGGTTCCATTTCATTGACGCTATATTGTGATGAATGAAAAAATTGTGCAGCTACCGGGATGCTGATTGTTATTTTCAAGACTGGCCTGGGTTGCAACTAAAAAAGAACGGGCAATAAACAGCTACCTGCGCTGATAGATGCTTTAGTTTGCCATGCCACCTTCCAACTTCAGGCATTGTGGGGGGGACGATTTTCATTTTGCTGTTACCGTAATTTTTGTGACAGGATGTATTTCATTCCAGCCATGTACGCCATCTCTTACTAAACTACCGGTTACCTCAACATGGTCGCCCACTTTTGGTATGGTCACTTTATTGACATATCCCACGCAAGCTTTTCCAACAAAAAAATTAACTACTTTAGTTATGCAAATGGGTTCTAACACCAGGCACCCTTCTTGTTTTGTTATGTTTTTTGTGTTCAGCAGTTTTTCCTGTCCAGCATCCAGTTTCAACAGAAAATGTACGTCTCCGTCACCTGATTTTTTTGTGCCCATTATAACACCAGTTACTTGTTTGCAACGTTCAATCATGCGCAGCCTGTACTTCATAAAAACATGATTCCACAGAGAATCTTCACAAGTATATTCTTTGTCTGTTAATTTGGCTGAATCAATCGCTGCATTTGTTTGAGAAATAATTTGGGCCTTTGAATGTAAGGCAATTACCATGTACAGCAACATGAAGGTAGTTGTGTAAAAAATCTGTTTTCTACAGGACTGTTTTTTTAGTGTTTTGGAACTCATTTTTTTTGGATCAAAGATTTGTTGATAAATTATTGATACCCGAAAGGAAAAATGAGCAGTTATATTCTGTCACCCGGTTCGTCACTTGTATCAATCACTTAATTAAGATAAGACGTCGTGGTTAGTTGAAGTATGACAAACAAAGTGCGGTAAAATATAAACGCTCAGCAGATACACCTGATACCCCGGAAACGAAACGCAGAAAAAATTCCTGCAGCAGAAGTGCATTCATTTCAAAAGGACTCAGTGCAATTTACGCCAATAATTAACACACGGGTGGCTGTCAAAATATATCCATTGTTAAATTTTTACCATTATTCTCATAGCAAAACCGGATCATCTTATCGCCGCCGAATTCTCCAATTATACCACACGCAGCAGTATCACATTTTCTAAAACAATTAATATTACTTATTTAATTATTTATTTTAAAGTATCTTAAACATATTCAGTTCAACAAAAATTGAACAATAAGATAACATTAATAAAAAAATTATGTCATTATTTTGAACCACATACAATCATAAGTTGTTTGTTCTTTAGAACCAAACTAACTTAAATGAAAAAAAATCTGCTCCTGCTGATTAACCTGTTTGTGTTAACTGCTTTTATTTCAGCACAAAACAAGACCCTTACAGGTAAAGTAACAGACTTAAAAGATGGAACGCCGCTGCCAGCCGTTACCATCAGAATAAAAGAAGGTGCCTCTATAGGAGTTACCAATGCTGACGGCAGTTTTAAAGTAGTAGTGCCAGCTAAAACAAAAGCACTCATTTTTTCTTCTGTAAATTATAGTGAAATAGAGTTGCCGGCTACCACCGGAGACCTCAGTGTAAAAATGGAAAAGGGTAATAAGGTATTGTCTGAAGTTATTATTTCAGGATATGTTACCCGTTCAAAACGTTCCAACACTGGCTCCGCATCTGTAATATCAGCAGATGATGTAAGGTCGCAGCCGAACGCATCTTTTGACCAGCTGCTGCAGGGACAGGCGCCAGGCTTGAATGTAAAAACAGGTTCCGGGCAACGGGCAGAAGTGCCGATGTTGTAATAAGAGGAAAGGGTTCCATCAACGGCTCTACCAATCCCTTGTACATATTGGATGGCGTTGAAATAAGGGGTTCAGACTTCAGTTCCATGAACCAGAATGATTTTGAAACCATCACCGTGTTAAAAGATGCAGCTTCCACTGCCATCTATGGTTCAAGAGGATCAAACGGCGTAATTGTAATTACCACCAAAAAAGGTAAGGCCGGCAAATTGAAAATAAATTATGATGTACAGGTCGGCACTTCCAGGCTTCCAAAAAATCAACTGCTCTTAATGAACACGCAGGAGAAACTCGATTTTGAAACAAAGATTGCAGGTAACCCATGGGGCTGGACAGACGCCCAGGTTGCAGACCTTCGCAAAATAAACGTTAACTGGGATGATTATGTTTTCAGAAAAGGCAATACCCAATCGCACCAGTTATCACTTTCCGGTGGCAGTGAAAAAACAACCTTTTATAGTTCATTAGGGTACTATAATGAGGAGGGAATTACCATTGCAACCGGCATTAAAAAATACAACGCCAGGCTAAACATAGCCCATACAGAAAACACCGTTAAACTCGGTGCAAACCTGGCCACCGGCTGGTCTGATTTTACTGGTACTTCAGAAGGAAATTCGGGGGTAGGTTCACCACTCAACACAGTAATATGGGCCCTGCCGTACGAAAAGCCTTTCACCCCAACCGGCGGATATACCAACTCTATACAATTTCCTTTCTGGATAAATCCCGTTGAAGAATTGACAGAAAATAAAAACTCCAGTGCTCAGTTAAAAGGGTCAGGCAATATGTACCTGGAATGGAAACTGCCCTGGGTAAAAAACCTGACTTACAAAATAAACAGCGGCCTTGATTATTCACAATCTGAAGGCTTTGCCATAACAAAAAATGGCACCCAAAGTGCATTGCAGAACGATGCCTTCGGCGAGGCTTTCCGGCTCAACGGACAAGTCAGTCGCAGCCTGGACAGGCGTACAAAATATACCATCACCAACAGTTTAAACTATCGCACTTTTCTTGATAAAGCCGGCAACCACAGCATTTCAACTTCTGCATTTGCTGAGTTTGTCAGCAACAAGGGACGAAGCTTTAATTATACCGGTTATGGCTTGCTGCTTCCGTTTGATAATGAAGCGGGCCTTGTGGCGGGTACTGTTTCCAATGGCTTTATTCCGGTTGTTGGCGGCGGGTTCCCGGAAAATAGTGCTTTAATGTCTTATTTTGGTTCTATTGACTATGCGTATAAAAACAGGTATTATCTAAGTGTTACCGGTCGTACAGACGGCTCGTCTAAACTAAGTCCGGAGCACCGTTGGACAAAATATGGTTCCGTAGGTGGTGGATGGATTGTGAGTGATGAAGGATTTTTTAATGTAAAAGCAATTAATTATTTAAAATTAAAAGCCAGTTATGGCAGCGTGGGTAATCAAAATGGCATTGGCGATTTTCCTTATAAACAACGCTATGGCAGGGGAACTTACAGCGGTGCAGGCACTTTGCAGATAGGCGGATTGGGTAACGCAGATCTTACCTGGGAAAAGAGAAGTACTGCCAACATTGGTGCTGACATTGAACTGTTTAAAAACAGGTTGCGTACTTCGGTTGAAGTGTACAGAAGCTTAACCAAAGGATTGTACTTCTCTCCTTTTGTTCCCAGCACAAGCGGCGGTGGTGGCGCCATATTGAGCAATAATGGCAGCATGGAAAACAAAGGAATAGAAATCACTTTTGGAGTAAAAATAATAGATACCAAAGACTTCAAAATTGCAGTAGACCTTAACTACGCTTATAACAAAAACACCATCAAATCATTGCCCGATAAACAGGATTTTCAGCTGTATAAAAGTTTCCAGGCGTTGAAAGTGGGTAAGCCATTGAACAGTTTTTACCTGGTGCCTTTTGTTGGCGTTAATCCCGCAAATGGTAACTCTCAATACCTGAAAGCGGATGGTAAAACTATTACTGAAGAGTATGATGCAAACGACCTGGTAGTACTGGGTACCAGCGATGCACCCCACAATGGCGGCGTAACAACCAGCTTTTATTTTAAGGGGATCGAGTTGTCTGCCTTTGGAGTTATATCTGCGGGAAATTATATTTACAACAATGCCCGTATCAATGTAGAAAATTCAGGCTACGCTTCATCCGGTTTTGCAAAAAATGGTATCAATGCCTGGACTACACCCGGCCAGGTAACCAACTTTCCAAGAATTACAGAAACCACCCAAAGTCAAACAACAAGATATCTGGAAAAAGGCGATTTCTTCAGGTTACGCAATGTGCAACTGGCTTATTCTATGCCAGGCATTTTATTGGAGAAGTTAAAAATTCAGGCGTTAAGGGTATTTGTACAAGGCCAGAATTTGTACACCAAATTTACATTCCAGGGCTGGGACCCGGAGGTTTCCACTATCAGCTCAGCGGATGCTAATTCAAGCGCAGATGTCAGCGGTGCCCAGTATCCAACTTTAAAAAGGGTAACCTTTGGATTGAACGTAACCTTTTAATCAACCTCAACTAAACAAACATGAAAAACATATTTAAGCTTACCGTTATTACAATGGTTACAGGTTTGGTTTTGCTTTCTTCCTGTAAAAAAGAACTGGAAACGACGCCGCAAACCTCTTTAACAGACCTTAAAACTTTTGATGATGTAAAGAGTGCCCTGAAGGGTTGTTATGCAGGTTTTCAAAGTTCAGCGTATTATAATAATCCTTCTGCTTCTGGTTCTGGAAGCGGCTGGAGTGCTTTGCCTGATTTAATGGGGGATGACATGATAGAAGCCCTTGAAAGTCTTGGCAACTGGAGAACACAATCCGAAATGAGTTATGCTGCAGACTTTGGACCCATACAAAGTATTTACAGCCAGGCTTATGAAATTATTTCAAGAGCGAATAACCTTTTAAACGTTATTGATAAGTACGAAACAGGCGACAATGCCGCTGAAGCAAAAACAATTAAGGCCCAGGCTTTGGCAATAAGGGCGCATGCACACTTTGATCTATTGCGTTATTTTGCGCCGACCTATGAGCGTACTTCTGCCAGCCCCGGGGTTGCTTACGTAACAATTTTTGATGCATTAAAACCTTTTGCAAATCTGCCTCCACGCAATTCAGTGAAGGAAGACTATGACAAAATTTATGCAGATTTAAATGACGCTCTTGCTGCCTTCAGGGATGAAGGTGATACACCGGGTAACGATTCAAGAAATTATATTGACAGTACAGTGGTGTACGCTATGAAGGCCAGGGTGGATTATTATGCCTCCGACTGGACCGCCGCCATCGCCGATGCAACCATTGCATTGAATCTTCGGCCACTTACCGATGCTGCCGGATTTGTGGATGTATTTTCGGCAGCAGGTGAACCCACTCCGTCAAGCGAGGTTTACTGGGCCATTCCATCCGATGGCACTATGACACCAGGCGGCGCTACCAATGGAGCCAATCCTAATTACAGGGTTTCTACAGCCATGTCTAACATCATAATTGCGCAGGGTGGCGTATACGCCAATACCGCACTCATACGTTTTAACCAAACAGGCATTGGTGACTTTCCGCGTACGCTTTTGCGCAAATATGCAGGTATTAAAAGCTTTAAAGTTTTCAGAGCTGGTGAAATGATGTTGATACGTGCCGAAGCCAGGCAGCGTGCAGGTGTTACAACAGCCCTGGATGATTTGAATGAGCTGAGAGCAAACCGCGGCGTTGCAACAGGCAGCGAAACCGGGGTTGCACTGTTAAATGCCATTCTTTTACAGCGTCGTGTTGAACTGCTTGGTGAAGGCCACCGATGGTTTGATATTAAGAAGACTACCCGTACCATTGACAGAACCGAGTGCGGCACTGCGGGCGCCTCTACTTCCAATGTTTGCAGCATTGCTTCCACTTCAAGGTCGTGGGCATTTCCCATCCCGTTTAATGATTTAAAAGTGAACCCTAACCTTACCCAAAACGAAGGCTATTAAAAAGTTGGTTGAGCAAAATATATAGATACTTAACAGAATTAATCAGCATTATACAAATGCTGATTAATTTTTTACCGGATAGTGGGTGAAGCAAAAAGCTGTTTTTCACCTTACCTGTTTTTTATTTTTAAGCGGATTTTTGTGACACTTCATTTTATTAAATCAAAATAAAATTTGTATGAAATATTTCTTTCTTCTTTTTTTCTTTTTTACCCAATTGTATACCGATGCACAACCAATGCCACCATTATTGAAAGCTACCGATTTATATCGCTTACCTCAATTGAAGGATTGTAAAGCGTCGCCTGATGGTACAATGCTGGCCTATGTTGTAGCTACGGTGGATACGGCAAAAGATAAAACCATGTCGCATGTTTGGATGAGTAGTGTTGATGGTAAAACCACCATACAGATGACCAACGGAGACGAAGGCGATGTTGCTCCTCAATGGAGCCCGGATGGGAAATATTTAAGCTTCCTTTCGTCGCGTAATATCAGTGACGACAGCAGTAGCATTTGGCTATTGGACAGGCGCGGAGGCGAGGGCCAAAAACTGCTGGATGTAAAAGGCAAACTCGCCGAATATGCATGGCGGCCGGATGGAGCAAAGATAGCAATGGTAATAAAAGATGCTGACACCGGTGTAACACCAAAACCAAAAAACCGCAAACCTTTTGTGATTGATCGCTACCATTTTAAGCAGGATATTGAAGGTTACCTGGATAGCAGCAGCAGCCACATTTATTTGTTTGATGTTGCTACCAAAAAATTGGATACGCTCACAAAGGGTGTTTACAATGAAACAGGAATTGACTGGAGCCCTGATGGAACACAACTGGCTTTTGTAAGCAATCGTTCCGCAGCTTTTGATTACAATGACAATACTGATATCTGGACAATTAAAGCAGTTCCCGGAAGTGAACCCAGGCAAATCACCACCTGGAAAGGCGCCGATGATAAGCCTGTGTGGAGCCCGGATGGCACTACAATTGCATATTTACAAAGCTCTGCCGAAGATGATTTTACCATGTATGGTCACAACCTGCTTTGCCTGGTTGATGCTAACGGAGGTACCCCACGCAGGTTGTCAGCAAAGTTAGACAGACCGGTCAACAGCCCCCATTGGTCAAAAGATAGCAAATCAGTTGCAGCCATTGTTACAGATAACCGGAATGCTTATGCCGCGTTGTTTTCCGTAGCAGACGGCAGCATGAAACCAATGGGAAACGGCCAGTATAATTGTACTGAAATGGAAGCGCTGAATGACAATAACTGGGCTGTACTGGGAAGCACACCCCAGATTCCTTACGAACTTTATTTGGTTCAGCACAATGAGTATAAGAGACTCACGCATCAATCCGATAGTTTTCTTGCGCATGTTTCGCTGGCCAATGTAGAAGGCTTTGAAAGCATCAGTAAAGATGGAACAAAAGTATCAGGCATATTATACACGCCACCGAATGTTATCAAACAAAAATTGCCGCTTATTTTATTTATTCATGGTGGGCCTGTTGCCGAGGATGAATTTGATTTTGATGCTGAGCGCCAGGTACTGGCGTGTGCAGGTTACGCCGTAGCTGCTGTAAATTACAGGGGCAGCAATGGAAGAGGCATAGCTTTTTGCAAGGCCATTTATGCAGACTGGGGCAACAAGGAAGTAAAAGACATTATCGGTGCAGCAAATTACCTGATAGCAAAAGGCATTGCAGATTCTGCAAGGATGGGCATTGGTGGCTGGAGCTACGGAGGAATTTTAACAGATTACGTAATTGCTACAGACAATCGTTTCAAAGCAGCCTCCAGCGGCGCTGGCAGTGCCTTGCAATTGAGCATGTACGGCGCAGATCAGTACATCAACCAGTACAACAACGAACTAGGCAGACCGTGGGAGCATATGGACAGATGGATTAAATTATCTTATCCTTTTTTCAAAGCCGATAAGATAAAAACGCCTACCCTTTTTATGGCTTCTCAAAATGATTTTAATGTACCGGTTGAAGGGGCCGAGCAAATGTATACTGCATTAAAAACACTGGGCATACCCACTCAACTGGTAATTTATCCGGGCCAGAATCACGGCATTACTGTTCCGTCTTACCAGGCAGACCGGTTGCAAAGATGGATTAAATGGTATGATAAATACCTGAAGAACTAATAAATCAGTTGCATCAACAGGCAGCTGAATGCGGCTTAAAATAAGGCTGCCAGTGACACAAAAAAGGGATCTCAATCACTATTGATTAAGATCCCTTTTATATTCGTTTCAAAAAGGTCATTACGTTAATGGCTTCTTTTACAAATTTTCCCTTATTGATAGTTTTCAAAAGCCTGATCCTTCACGTTCATCATTCCACACGCATCAATTTTATTATTCGCTGCCGATTTTTTTAAGCATATCCACCAGCGCTTCCGGTGCAGACCATTGTGCGTTGTGATCTGCTTCCAGCACCAAAATGGGCCATCCTTTTTTCTTTGCTCTCTCCGCCTGTGCGGCAAAATCATCGTCTTTAGCTTCCTTGCCTTTTTCTACCGTAAGTATATAAGCAGTAGGTATTTTTAATCTTTCTTTATTGGTAAGTGATATAGCATCTGTAAAAGTTTTGTAGGGATGCGGAACATCTTTGGGCGGCGCCTGTCCGGCTTTAACCCACGGTGGCACAATAAATCCATTCACTACCATCTTTTTTATCCCATCTGCCCGGCTGCCCTGGATGCTGCTTACGCTTTCACCATTTTCCGGCACAAATGCATCAAGGTAAATCAATTTTTTTATTCTCCCAGGTAAACTGTCTGCTACACCGGTTACAACCATACCGCCATAACTATGCCCCACCAATATTACATCATGCAGGTCTTCGTATAAAATCATATTCACAACGTCTCTGATATGCGTATCCAGGCCAACACTGGTAGTAGCCAGGTGTACACGTTCTCCCTGCCCTGTTAATGACGGACGATATACCACGGCTCCTTTTTCTGTAAGCAACGAATCTACTTTTTTGAATGCCCAGCTACCGCCCCAGGCGCCATGCACTATCACATAAACCGGTTTGGCAGATGATTGTGCGCTTACCATACCACATACCATTATAGCAATTACTAAAAAGGTGAAAGAGAGGCAACTTTTCATTTGAATGAATTTAGAGATGATTGATGTAAAAAAATCTGAAATACTGCAGGTGACAGACTACAATACAATATTAAATATACATTTTTATAGCCTGCTCCTTTAAAAGGATATTTTTCAACATTTCAATCGCTTATATTTACAATTCAAAAACACTCATGATGAAAAAAACATGTCTTGCTATAATGCTTTGCGCATTTGCATTTTCTTCTTTTGCACAGCAATTGAATACACCCCAGCCCTCAACAACACAAGAGGTTAAACAAAACTTCGGCCTGTCTAAAATTGAATTGTCTTATTCAAGGCCGGGCATGAAAGGCCGTAAAATTTTTGGTGACCTGGTACCTTATGGAAAAGTATGGCGTACAGGTGCCAACAGTGCAACCACCCTTACTTTTGGCGATGACGTAACTATTGGCGGAAAAAAAATCCCTGCCGGTAAATATGGTTTATTAACCATCCCAAATGCAGGCGAATGGACCGTAATTATTACTAAACAAACTGATGTTACCAGTCCCGCCGCTTACAAGCAGGACCAGGATGTTGTGCGTGTAACAGCAAAGCCTGTTAACCTTGGCTTTCCGGTAGAAACATTTTCGATTTTGTTTGGAGATGTAACTGCCAACAGTTGCAATTTGCAGATTATTTGGGATGATATCGTAGTGGCTGTACCAATAACCACTGATGTGGATACTAAAGTTACTGCGCAGATTAAAGAGTTGATGGAAAAAGATAACCGCCCTTATTTTGCGGCCGCCATGTATTACATGGACAACGGTAAAGATCTTAACCAGGCACTGGCTTGGCTTGAAAAAGCAACTGCGCAAAACCCCGATGCATTTTACATGTTTTACCAGAAAGCCCGTGTGCTGGCGAAGCTCGGGAAAAAGCAGGAAGCTTTAGCAGTATCAAAAAAATCAGTTGAATTGGCGCAAGCAGCAAAAAATGATGATTATGTAGCGCTTAATATGAAGCTGCAGAATGAGTTAAAATAAACCAGGAACCGGTAAAAAAAAGGGATACGAAACTTTTTGGTATCCCTTTTTTTGTGCTATTTCTGCCAAACAACCTTCTCACTCAGAGCTATTTTTCTGTGTCCCTCGTTATGCTCATTTGTTTTACCAAGAAAAAGAATGCCAAGGATATGATCCTGCTCATTCAGTTGAAAATAGTTCTTCATAGCAGGGTGCAATATCATGCCACCGGTACTCCATAGTGTTGCTATATCCAAAGCTTGTGCTCCCAATAATATATTTTGTACAGCACAGGAAACGGCAGCCAGTTCTTCCATCGCGGGTATTTTTTCATTGCTCCGTTTCATTATGCAAACAATTAAATGCGATGATTTTTCACCATTGGCAATGATGCTATCAAACTTTCCCTTCATAAACTTTTCTGCCAGTGTAAACTGCTGATAAAGCAGCGCATGCTGCCTGCTAAAATCATTTACTTTTTTACCTGAATACACAACAAAACGCCATGGCTCAGAAAACGTGTGGGGAGGCGCCCAGTCTGCCAGTTCAAGCAGTTGCTCAATTTGCTCATGAGGAATTTTATTGCCATTAAACATGGCTGGTTTTATGCTGCGCCGGTTTTTTATAATGTCCGACAAAGTAGAAAAATCGTTGTTCATACACTGGAGTTAAACTGCAAAGTAACATCAATACGAGCCAATTGATTTAACGTTTAAGATTTTATTTACTGAACACTATTCCAGGCAACAGGGGCCACACTGCACTGGTGCACCATTTTGGCCGTATTTGTCTATCGATGAAAATGCCGCACTGCAATTGGAGCACTGCTGGCTTTTAGCATTTGTTATCTAATCTTTGGCCACATAGGTAATTTTTAATTATTGTAATTGGTAAATCATAGTATAAAAAAAGTGACCCGCATAAAGCAGGTCAACAATAAAATAATATATAAAATAACAATAGAAGTTTATTTACACCCTTACATATATCTTCTTCTTATCAAGGAAATAACCTACCAGCCAGCATACGAGCATCACACTGATGGCAAACAGTAAAGAACCAAAGTAATCTCCGGCATGTACATAAATCGTTTCGTATATCCATTTATAGACAGATACTTTTGGTTGCACCGTGAATACATACAGCAGCGTTACTCCCAGTTCGCTCAGCAAATAAATAAATAAAGGATTACGGCCGAACACTTCGAAAAAATAAGTCCACCTGGTTTTGTGCAAAAAGTCGATAATATAAATGACAGCAGAAATAATAATACAATCAAGCCCTACGGTTAACAGCACAAAAGAGCCTGTCCATAATTTTTTATTAACCGGGAAAAAGTGATTCCAGGCCCAGGCCAACGCCATCAGGCTGGCACCTGCCAAAAGCAACTGCGCAAGCATCTCGTAGGTATTTCCTTTACGCTGAATAAAACTTCCTACGGCAAAACCACCTATTACATTACCAACGGCAGACATAGTTCCCAGCAAGCCTTCAGGATCAAAAGCAACGCCTTCTCCATGGTATAAATGATCATTGCCCAGCAACCATTTATCCAGCAAAATGCCAGCATTTCCTTCCATACTGAAAGGGTCTCCCTGGCCATATAACAACAAAATAAACCAATACATTAAAAGCAATGTCACTGCAACCAGCATGGTTAATTTAGGTTTTAAGAAATACAAAAGCAAGGCTGCAATACCATAACACAGGGCAATGCGTTGCAATACACCGAACACTCTTGTATGGCTAAAAGGCGCCATCTCCCAATGGCCGGAAACTTGTTTTACAAAAGGAAACCAATACATCAGGTAACCAAGTAAAAAAATTATCAATGTTCTTTTTAAGATCTTCCAAACCACTGCACCGGTAGGTAAATTATCCCAGCGTGGCATAACAAAGCTTAAGGCGTTTCCAACTGCAAATAAAAAAGACGGGAAGACAAGATCAGTGGGCGTGAAGCCATTCCAATGGGCGTGTTCCAATTCAGAGTAGGTAGTGAGGCCATTACCAGGCGTATTAACAATAATCATAAAACAAATCGTCATACCACGAAACACATCCAGTGCAGTAAATCTTTGTGATGCCATAAGCCGTCTATTTTTTTTAAAAGTATTGAAATATTTATTGAAACAACAATCCTATTTTTCTTAATGCATAGTCAACCTATATCAGTTAAGCTATTTATTTAATTATTAATTGCTATCCGGATACAGACCAAACACAATGCTGACTTGCAAATCAAAAATTTCAAAACTATAAAACGAAAAGTAACCGCAACGTTGGGTAATGGCAAAAAAAATAGCAACCTGCGAACAGGTTGCTAATAGCATTTTAAAGGATAATGCAATCGTACTATATAATAAATGATTAACTAAACAGGCCGCCTTTTTTCAATTCACGCGTTCCTTCGCCAATCTTAAATCCGTTCTGATAAATCTGGATAGTATAGCTTCCTTTCTGGAAACTTTCTCCCGGAGCAAAAGCAAATTCTACATTCTTCTTTTTTGATGTTTCCAAATCAACAGGTAATTTAGCGGTGAAAGCTTTATCGCCATCTTCACGTGTTGTGAAAGTACCTGAACCTAATTTTTCTTCAGAAATTGGTTTTCCATCAGGTCCGATTACAACTACATAAACATCTGTCATTCCTGACTGAATAATGCGATTGTTTACGTCAAAAGAAATAACCAGTTTGTCAACACGCTTTGCGGTGTTAGTGATTTTTTCTTTACCATTCTTCTTAACATTAATTGCTGTAATAGCAATGTTGGAAGCGTTTAGAGTAGAAGCTACATCCACTTTCTTTTCAAGGTCCTGCTTAATTACAGTAGTAGTATTTAAGTCAGTAGTCAATTTTTCTTTATCGGCTGTTAAAGCAACTTTATCAGCTGTTAAAGATTGATTCTCCTGGGTTAACTTAGCAATCTCTTCCTGCATGCCTGTGATTTTGCCATTTAAATCAGCAATCAAGGTTTTAGCCTTTGCCAATTCAGCAGCAGTAGCATTCTTTTTATTTAAAATACTGCGGATCTGGTTTTTTGTCTTCGCAATCTCGCTGGTCTTATCTTTTAATTTACTTTCTAACGAAGTATTAACGGTACCCAATGAATCAAGACGAGCCAGTGATCCGTCAAAGCTTTTCTGGATATCGCTTTTTTCATCTGAAACTTTAGCAATGGTAGTTTCCTGCTGGTGAATCACTTCACCTGTTTTGTTTTTATCTACTATTGCATAACCGCCAACGCCAACTAAAGCAACTGCTAAAGCAGCGATAATGCCGTTTTTGTAATTCGAACGCGGAGCCGAACTTGTTGTAGTGGCCGCTGGAAAATTTGAATCGCTCATGATATTAAGTTTTAAGTTATAAATAGTTATCAGCAACATCTGAAAGCAGGAAAGAATTAATTTTCAAGCAATTTTTTGATGTTTGACCGACATAAAACCATTATCATGCCAATTTTTTTTATTGAAAAAAAATTGTGTTAGTAAACAGTATATTTTCTTGTAAAACAGCTGTAAAATGGGGCTAAATAAATTTTTAAAAAAGATTTTGCCGGCGAAATTCTGTAAAAGTAAAACACGAAAAAATTAAACAGCAGGCGCTGTCTGATTAGAAAAAATCTTTTTATTAAAAATAAAAATCTTTTTGACTGGAGATATTAAAGACGCAGCGATGCATCTTTTTTTATTAAACCTGAAAACAGGATTGCCACACCAGTGCACAGGACCAGTGCCGCCATTAACAACATAATATTAATACCATCAACAGTTGTATAGCCAAGGGCTGCAACTCCCTGTACCATCAATAATATTTCATTGATAATTATGCCCGCAACAAAAATAAAAATGCCTGTAAATATTTTTTTTGTGAAAGGTATCAGCTCGAAAGAGATGATATAACCGATGATAAAAATGCTGGTGACACCCAATAAAACAAGGTGCAGATAACCAATAATAATCGGCCGGAAACCATATGAGAGTTGACTTAACGCGGGGTGAACCGAACCTGTTTGCAATACCAATTTGATTGAAAAGGCGATGGCTGACAGTAATAATAAAGTTCTCCCGTGCTTAGAAAAATGTGTTTGAATGAATGCCTTCTGTTGTAATAGTACTTTTATCATAATCCCCCATCCTATTAATTGTGCTGCTACCGCTATAACAATAATACAATACACTACAAAAGGAAAAGGAAGCCATAAAGCTGATAAAAAATAGGCAGGGGGGCAAGCGAGGCAAAATAACCAAAACACTTTTTTCAACTGACCAGCTATTGCCGGCACTTGCTCCAACTTTGTGAAGAGCAAACCCATGCCTGCAAAAAAGAACCAGCCATTGTATTGAAAATGTAAAAAGAAATAGATGGCTGCCAGGTATAAATTCTGCACCATCATTTTAGTGGCCATCATGTAAGCCAAACTAAAGGCGCCTAAAGAAGAGAGCACACTAAAAATAAGCGCCGCCCTGAACCAGTAATGACAAATACTTTTTTCTTTTAGTTTAGCCAGGTCTTTAAAGTAATATACCGCAAAAAAATACGACACAAATATAGACAGCGTTGAAAAGGTGATAGAGAAAAATGCATAGCCCTGGAAAATAAAACTGATCAGCATGCCGTAAGCGGTGATACAATTGGCATACAATAACCAGCGGTATCTTTTTAACATGGCCTCACCATTTTTTACTGCGAGGTAATGCACCAGCAACACCATCAGGGTTTGTGTTATCCATCCTGAAAAAGCGAAATGCGAATGGCTGTGCAGTAAAAATTTTTGCTGAACAAAGGGAAGATAAAACGCGATCTTATACCGGAGAATTACGCCAAGCGTAGCAACGAGCAATAAATTAAAAAAGGAAACGGAAAGCCACCTGCGCAAAAAATGATTCATGAAAACTTTTTGGCAAAATAACCGCAACAAATTTTATGCGGTTATGCGTTGAATCATATCCTTGCAATACACTTTACCGCGGCTGATCACCAGGTCGCCTTTTTCATGCATGGTACGCATGGTGCGGATGACGGTCTCAACTCTAAGCCCGGTCATGTCTGCAATTTGCTGACGGGTTAAATTTAACTGGTTGCAGTCGCCGCAAAAATTTTTCTTTTCTGATTTTAACTGGTTTAGTAAAGTAGAGATCATTTCTTCCGGGCAATGTGCCGCAAAAGATTTTATAACCGCAAATTTATACCGCAGTCTTTTCGAAAGCATTTGTGTAAAAGCGAAATGAATGACAGGATTATCCTGCATCAATTGCAGGAAGACTGGCTTATGCAACCGGATGATCAGGCTATCTTCGTCGGCCACAGCAGTAGCTGCAAAAGGTCCGTCATCAAATAAGGGGAACTCACCGAAAGATTCGCCCGGCTCAACTATTGCGTGAATACAATTTTTTCCCTCATCATCAATGTTCACCCATTTTACTTTTCCCGTTACAAGCTGGTAATAAAAAGAACAGGGTTGTCCTTCTTTAAAAATAATTTCTCCGGCGCTAACTTTCTTGTAAGCGGCACCCCAGGCGAGCAATACGTCGATGTCAATCATGATAAAAGGTTACTGGTAAAAATATGGCCAAAAATAGCCAGTACAGAAAGTTGAAGACCTGATGATAATCGGGTAATTACATGATCTTAATCATATTTAAAGATCATTTTTGAATTCTTTCAGGGACTTTCATATTATATAAATCACTCCTTTTGCGCCACAGTACTGGATTCTGCCGCGTGCCTGAAAGTTGGATTTTGTATGCTGCACGATGAGCTATTTTTCGAATATGACTTCACGCATAAAAACACATTTTATCCGGTGGTAATCTTGTGCAATCAAATTTCAATTTCAAAAATAAATCAACATGAAAAAACTGATTGTACTTAGCCTGGCAGTTGCCTTAATAGCTTCCTGCGGACAAAATAAAAGTACGGATAACAGCATTGCAGATGCAGGCAGTAAAGCAGCCACAACCGACGCGGCAACAACAGACGCAAATCCTTCTTACGATCCGCACAGGGGTGAAGGCAAATTTACAAAAGTAGAACTGGCAGCAACGCTTGATGCAGCCAAAGCAGACGGCGGCAAAAAAGTATATGATGTAAAATGTGGCGCCTGCCATAAACTGACTGATGAAAAACTGGTTGGCCCTGGCTGGTCCGGTGTTACATCAAGACATGCTCCTGAATGGATCATGAATTTTATTACCAACACCGATGCAATGATTAATAAAGACCCTAAAGCACAGGCCCAGTTAGAAATATGCCTGGTGCGTATGCCCAATCAAAACCTTACAGATGATGATGCAAGAAACCTGCTGGAATTCATGCGTAAAAATGACGGCGTAAAATAATGTACCGGCAATGTCCCGTTTTTTATCCAATGCCTAAACTATCAAACAATTTAAATTCTACAATAATGAAATCAATAAAACAATATGCATTTGCTGTGGCTGCACTTGCATTAATTGCGGGGATGCAATCCTGCAAGCCGAAAAGTGCCGGCTCGGCTGTAAGTGGCGATGCCGCCGCCAAAGTATATGTTGCACCAGGCAAATATGATGAGTTCTACAATTTTGTTTCAGGCGGCTTTAGCGGACAAATGAGCGTGTATGGCATACCAAGCGGAAGGCTGTTGAAAGTTGTGCCAATCTTTTCCGTAAATCCTGAAAATGGCTACGGCTATTCAGAAGAAACAAAGCCTATGCTCAACACCTCACACGGTTTTATTCCATGGGATGACCAGCATCACCTTGATCTTTCTCAAACGGATGGTAACATTGATGGCCGCTGGATTTTTGCCAACGCCAACAATACGCCCCGTGTTGCAAGGGTTGATCTCTCTACTTTTCACACGGCTGAAATCATCGAATTACCCAACAGCGGCGGCAACCACTCCTCGCCTTTTATTACAGAAAATACAGAGTATGTAGTAGCAGGCACCAGGTTTAGCGTACCCCCGGATGATAAAAATGGAGATGTTCCTATCAACACTTATAAACAAAATTTTAAAGGCACCATCAGTTTCATTAGTGTTGGCAAAGAAGACGGTAAAATGGACATCGCTTTTCAATTACAATGCCCCGGTGTAAACTTTGATTTGAGCCATGCTGGTAAAGGAAAATCTCACGGCTGGTTCTTCTTTAGCTGCTACAACACAGAGCAGGCAAACACCTTGCTGGAAGTAAATGCCTCCAAACGTGATAAGGATTTTATCATGGCCGTTAACTGGAAAAAAGCGGAAGAATATTTAAAAGCCGGCAAAGGAAAAAAACAGGCAGTTAAATATGCGCACAACGTGTACAACGAAAAAACACATACGGCAACTTCTGAAATCAGAACCGAAGTAACCGTACTGGATACAAAAGAATTGAAAGACATTTGTTACTTTATCCCCTGCCCTAAATCGCCGCATGGTTGCGATGTTGACCCGACTGGCGAATACATCGTAGGCAGTGGTAAACTGGCCGCTTTAATTCCCGTTTTTAGTTTTGATAAAATTCAGAAAGCCATTGCTGATAAAGCATACGAAGGCGATTATGATGGCATACCTGTTATTAAATACGAAGCCGCTTTATATGGTGAAGTAAAGAAACCAGGCCTTGGCCCATTACATACAGAGTTTGACGGAAAAGGCAATGCCATTACATCTTTCTTTGTAAGTTCTGAAATTGTAAAATGGAATATTAAAGATTTGAAAGTACTGGACAGGGCTCCTACTTACTATTCTGTTGGTCACCTATGCATACCTGGTGGTGACACAAAGACACCGAATGCAAAATATGTAATTGCTTATAATAAAATCACCAAAGACCGTTACCTGCCAACAGGTCCGGAACTGGCTCAGAGCGCACAATTGTATGATATCAGTGGTGATAAAATGCAATTGATTTTAGACTTCCCAACCATTGGTGAACCGCACTATGCACAAGCTGTTGCAGCAAGTGTTATCCGCGACCGTTCTGTTAAATTCTTTAAGATAGAAGACAATGCAAATGCCTTTGTAAGCAAGGGTGAAGGAACTACCAAAGTTATAAGAACCGGTAGCAAGGTGGATGTTTATATGACCGCTATCCGTTCGCACCTTACACCGGATAATATTGAAGGTATAAGGATGGGCGATGATGTATATTTTCATGTAACTAACATTGAACAGGATTGGGATGTGCCGCATGGCTTTGCCATAAAAGGCGCCACCACGGGAGAATTGTTGATTATGCCGGGCGAAACTGCCACTTTAAAATGGACACCAGACAGAGTAGGAATATTCCCTTTCTATTGCACCGATTTCTGTAGTGCATTGCACCAGGAAATGTCAGGCTATGCAAGGGTATCTCCTGCCGGAAGCACAGTTCCATTAACATTCAGCACAGGAACCAATCAGCCTAAAGCTGACAGTACTGCCGCTGGCACTAAATAATATTGGAGACGAGTTGTTTAAAAGTTTACACTGGTAAAAAGGTGTAAACTTTTAAATTACTTCTTTCTTTATTTCAATTTTTTGATATGAAAAATAACAGGGTTTCAGGCATCACAAGGATACTACTTGTTGTGTGCGGTCTTGGTTTGTTAATCGTTTTATTTGTACCAATGTGGCGCATAGACCTGGCAGCACCACAATACCCGGAGGGCTTAATGATGTTCATTTACGCGAATAAGTTAGGTGGCAATATTGATATCATCAACGGGCTGAATCATTACATAGGCATGAAAACATTACATGCAAATGACTTTGCAGAATTTAAAATTTTACCTGGTCTCATCATATTTTACGCGTTGCTTTTTATAGCTGCCGCCGTCGTCGCCAAAAAGAAATGGCTGAATTTATCAGCGATCTTATTTGTTCTTTTTGGGATTGTTGCGATGGTTGATTTTTGGCGCTGGGAATACGACTACGGCCACAATTTAAATCCGGATGCGGCTATCATTGTACCAGGCATGGCTTACCAGCCCCCGCTGATTGGCTTTAAACAATTATTAAATTTCGGAGCCTACTCAATGCCCGATATTGGAGGCTGGATATTTGTGGCAGTCGGCGTTATCCTCCTGGGCCTGGTAGTATATGAATGGAAATGGCATCCCAAATCTGTTGTACAATTAGCTCCTTCTATGATGGTTCTGCTGACACTGCTTTCTGTAAGCTTAAGCAGCTGCAGTACACAGCCACAGGCGCTTCGCATTGGTAAAGATAATTGCGCATTTTGTAAAATGCCCATCAGCGACAATCGTTTTGGCGCAGAAATAATTACTAAAAAAAGTAAGATCTATACATTTGATGATCCACATTGTATCCTTTCTTTTTTGAAAGCCAATACAGTTGCGAAGATGGATATTGCAGGCATTTATTACGCCAACTTTGCTGAACCACACCAGCTGATCAATGCCTCAAAAGCATACTTTTTTAAAAGCCCCGATTTAAAAAGTCCTATGAATGGCAATGTAGCCTCCTTTGATACAGAAGAAAATTTGAATAAAGTATTACCACAATTTAATGGCGTTAAAATATCCCGTGAGGAAATGCAATAATGAAATTATACCTGCTCATATTATTTGTGGTGGTTTGTGCGCCTGCTTCATCAAAAACCATTAAGGCTGGTGCGAACGAAAAATATACAACAATCGCATCGGCTATAAACGCCGCAGTTACCGGAGATACCGTTTTGGTAGCAGCAGGAAATTATAAAGAGCATAACCTGGTGATCAGGACAACTATTGTCTTAAAAGGAATCAATTACCCGGTACTGAATGGTGAAAAAAAATATGAGCTTATTTCCATCAAGGCAGACGGGGTCGTCGTGGATGGCTTCAAAATAATACATTCAGGGGTTTCAAGCCTGGAAGATATTAGTGGCATAAAAGTATACGACAGCAGGAATGTAGCTATCCGTAACAACATACTGGAAGACACTTTTTTCGGCATTTATATTCAGAATGGTTTTAATTGTACCATTGAAAATAACCAGCTTACTGCCAACAACAAAGAAGAGCAACAAAGCGCCAACGGCATCCATTGCTGGAAGTGCGACAGCATGCGCATTATCAACAATAAAGTAACCGGCCACCGGGATGGGATCTATTTTGAATTTGTAAAAAATTCGATCATCTGGCGGAATGTTTCCACCAACAACATGCGATATGGTTTGCACTTTATGTTCAGCAACGACGATACTTATGTGAGCAATGTTTTTACCAATAACGGATCCGGCGTATCGGTAATGTTCAGCAACCGCATTAAAATGTTCAGCAATTATTTTGAAGAAAACTGGGGCGATGCATCGCACGGTATTTTGCTGAAAGAAATATCAGACGGTTATATGCAGGGCAACCATTTCAACAGAAATACAAGTGCCATTTTTATGGAAGGCGCCAACCGCATTTACATGTCGTATAACAGTTTTGAAAACAATGGCTGGGCATTAAAAATACAGGCAAGCTGTGTGGATGTAGTGCTGGAGAAAAATAATTTTACCGGTAATACTTTTGATGTGGGCACCAACGGGTCGCTGGTGTTAAATAAATTCAATAACAATTACTGGGATAAATATGAAGGCTACGATTTAAATAAAGACAAAATTGGCGATGTGCCTTACCGGCCCGTAAGCATGTATTCCATGATTGTTGAAAAATATCCGTCAGCCATGATTTTGTTTAGAAGTTTTATTACCACGTTGCTGGATAAAACGGAAAAAATTTTACCAAGCCTGACGCCGGAAAATTTAAAAGATAATGCGCCGTTGATGAAGAAAGCGTTTTAGTGGGATGGA
>NZ_JAQBNR010000031.1 GCF_028288465.1 Ferruginibacter sp.
AAATTAAGTCTGCAGGAAAAAGTAATTGATAATATTAGCCAGGATATCAATTTTCTGGATAACACTATTTATAAATCGCAACGGGACATCAATAAAATGCAATTGTTGCTGGATACATTAAAGCAAGATTATGCCAAAAGCATGGTGTATTCTTATAAAAACAGGAATAATTCCGACTTTTTAAATTTTATATTTTCCGCCTCCAGTTTTAATGATGCCATCAAAAGGATTACCTATTTAAAAAGTTACAGGAATTACCGTGAGATGCAGGGACAAAATATTTTGCGTACACAGGAGTTGTTGCGCAACCGTATTAATGATTTGAGCGGCACAAAGAAAAAGAAAAGCACTGTGTTGCAGGTACAGGCAAAAGAAGCAAATGTGTTACAATCGCAACAAGAAGAAAAAGATCAGATTGTTAAGCAGTTGAAGGCGCAGGGTAAAGAATTGAATAACGTGGTGGCAGCAAAGAAAAAGCAAATGGCAAAAGTGAGCAATGCTATTACTGCTGCTATAAGGCGAGCTGTTGAAGAAGCCAAAAGAGCCTCTGCTGCAAAGGCAACTGAAGAACGGAAAATTAGAGAGGCAGAACTGAAAGCAGCAAAAAATAGTAGCGATAATAATGACAACACCGCTGGTACAAAAACCATAGCGAAAGTGCCCAAAAAAACAGTTATTGCGCCCGTTAACAAGCAGAGTGAATTATTAAATACAGATGCTGCTGTTACTTTAAATGAAAATTTTAAAATAAATCAGGGTAAGCTGCCATGGCCTGTTGATAAAGGATACGTTTTATTGCACTATGGCCCGAATAAGGTGGGCGATGTTACAATTGTAAATGATGGGCTATCAATAGGCTGCGATATAGGAGCACCGGTAAAAGTAATTTTCGGTGGTGAAGTTGTTCTGATAAATAATTATGACGACGTAGAATTAGTTGTGGTGAAACATGGTGGCTATTTTACCGCCTATAGTAATTTAACAGGAGTAAATTTAAATAAAGGCGAAATCGTACAGATAGGACAAGTTATTGGTAAAGTGGGGGCTAATCTGGATGGAGTTGGCGAAGTCAAACTAAACATCACTAAAGAAAAGGGAGACCTTAACCCGGAACAGTGGCTAAGACGCCGGTGATAATACAATCAACCTTTCATACAACTTTTCGTACTGAGGGACAATATTATCAATATCAAATTTTTTAGCCTGGATCAGGGCATTTGCTTTAAACCGGTCATGTGTTGTTTTATCCTGTAAAATCAGGATGGCGTTTTTACTCATATCTTCCACATCCCCGACATTACTCATATAACCGCAATTGCCGTCTATAATAATTTCCGGTAATCCGCCTGCGTTGGTTGAAATAACCGGTACTTCAGCCGCCATCGCTTCCAGCGCCGCCAATCCAAAACTTTCATATTCGCTGGTCAGCAAAAACAAATCTGCGATTGGTAAAATATCTTCCATTTGTTCCTGCTTACCCAAAAATTTAATCGCATCGCATGCATTGCTGTTTCTTGCGTCCGCTTCAATTGAAGGACGTTCTGGTCCATCGCCCAGCAACAATAATTTGGAAGGTATTTTTTCATTGAGCAATAAGAATGTTTTTACCACATCATCCACTCTTTTTACTTTACGAAAGTTGCTGGCATGTACAATTATTTTTTCTCCGTTGGGTGCAATCAGCTTTTTAAATGCATCCACAGGTTTGCGGTTAAAGCGCTTTACATCCACAAAATTGTATATCACTTCGATGTCTTTTTCTATAGCAAAATTGCGGAAGGTTTCTTCTTTCAGGTTATCGGATACTGCTGTAAGAATATCACTTTCATTCATGGAAAAAGTTACTACCGGGCGGTAAGTTTTATCCCGTCCAACCAGTGTAATATCCGTTCCGTGAAGCGTAGTGATTACGGGAATATGAATGCCTTCTTTTGCAAGTATTTGCTTGGCCATATAAGCGGCAGATGCATGCGGGATGGCATAATGGACGTGCAGCAGCTGAATGTTATTATTGGTTATTACATCAACCATTGTGCTGGATAAAGCCGTTTCATAAGGAGGAAAATCGAACAACGGATACGTGGGGACCCTTACTTCATGGTAAAATATATTTGTGTGAAAATGGCTTAGTCTTACCGGTTGCTGGTAAGTTATAAAATGTATATTATGACCTTTATCGGCCAGGGCCTTTCCCAATTCTGTTGCCAGTACGCCGCTACCACCAAAGGTTGGATAACAAACAATCGCAATATTCATACAGTATAATTTTAGCCGTGTTTTTTAAATTTGGCACAATTTACAAATTTATTATCCATACCCGATGCCGTCCGCATTATTGTATTGTTGTGTTAAGGAACGATCAAAATATGCTTTTTACATTTAGTCGCAACTCAATGGTGTCTTCAATTCTTGCAAAGGGAATGTTTTTGACAAATTTGCTACAGCGGTTGCTAATGCGTAACAGCTAAATCACTAAGTTTGTTAAACTAAATCAGTAAAATGTTTAAAAAGATAATCCCGGCAGTAATCATTTTTTTATTACCTGCTTTTTGTGTTGCACAGGCAGAAGATTCTGCAATGATCAGGAAAATAGCAGACGAGGTTTTAATCAACGGAAAGGCGTATGAAAACCTGCGGTTTCTTTGTAAAAAAGTAGGCCCTAGATTATCCGGCTCACCGCAGGCGCAAAAGGCAGTAGAAGCAACTGCAAGGATGCTGAAAGAGGCGGGGGCTGATACGGTTTACCTGCAACCCTGTATGGTGCCGCATTGGGTAAGGGGTATAAAGGAAAAAGGGCTTATACAGGTTGCAGGGAAAGCACCCTACCCATTGCATTTATGTTCGCTGGGCAATTCCCTGGGCACGGGTAAAAAAGGCATTAGTGCTGGTGTAGTTGAGGTAAGAAGTTTTAAAGAACTTGATCAGCTGGGTGCAACCGTTATAAAAGGCAAAATTGTATTTTTTAATTTTGAAATGAATCCTACCTATATCCATACCTTCAGGGCATATGGAGAAAGTGGTGGATCAAGAGTCGCAGGCCCTTCGAAGGCTGCCAGCTATGGTGCCATCGGAGTGATGGTTCGATCACTGGCGAGCAACACAGACGACTTTCCGCATACAGGTGTGACAGTTTACAACGATTCATTTCCCAAAATTCCCGCAGTAGCCATCAGCACCAATGATGCAGAGTGGCTCAGTAAACAACTAAAATTAAGAATGGTATTGACGGCATCTTTTACCAACACCTGTGCTATGCTTCCGGACACGATCTCTTACAATGTGGTTGGAGAAATCAAGGGAAAGGAATTTCCAAAAGAAATTATTACAGTAGGTGGTCATCTGGACAGTTGGGATCTGGCAGAAGGAGCGCAGGATGATGGCGCAGGCGTGATGCAAAGCATTGAAGTATTAAGAGCCATCAAGGCTGCAGGTGTTCAACCTAAAAGAACCCTGCGTGCAGTGATGTTTATGAATGAAGAAAATGGCGGCCGTGGAGGAGAAAAATATCTTGAAATAGCTGAGAAAAATAAAGAGACTCATTTGTTTGGTTTGGAAAGTGATGAAGGCGGATTTACACCAAGGGGATTTCGCCTGGATATGACAGAAGCTCAGCTGAACAAGGTTTTGCAATGGAAGAATTTATTTTATCCTTACGGAGTGTATGAATTAGCCGCCGGCGGAAGTGGTGCAGATGTGGGACCATTAAAAAAAATTGGTGCATCTCTTGCAGGGTTAAATCCCGACAGTCAACGGTACTTTGATGTTCACCACGCAGGTACAGACGTTTTTGAAAACGTTAGTAAAAGAGAGCTGAACCTGGGTGCATTAAACATGGCGGCACTCATTTATTTAATTGATAAATATGGATTATAATTAACTTACAAAAAAGAAATTATGGATACAAGCAGCACGGTACAGTTACAACCCAAAAAGGCAGGCGCATTTAAAAAATTTGTACGCTGGTTTACTTTAATACTATTAGTGGTATTGGGATTTTTGTTTTGGTGGAAATATTTTTATACCTATAGTGACGGATACCGCAGCGGTTTAATGCAGAAACTCTCACACAAGGGCAACATGTTTAAAACCTATGAAGGTGAACTTGTAATGAGTAGTGTTGCTTCAACAAGCAATGTTGCGATCGCTTCCGAAAAATTTTACTTCTCTGTTCCATCTGACAGTATAGCAAAGGCGTTGCAATTCTATGAAGGCAAACAGGTAAAAGTTCATTATCAGCAAAAAAATGGCAAACTATTTTGGCGTGGGGAAAGTGAGTACCTGGTAGATGAAGTTATACCAGAAGCAACCACCAAGTAAAAATAATCTTACGCCAGCAATAAAAATATGACCGGCTTTTTATGAAAGTCGGTTTTTTCTTTTCCCCAGTCTGCGATCGTTTTTGTTTTTACAAACTCGTTCGCACCGGTTAGTTCTGCCGCAATACAAAGTCTTGTAGACGGCTTGCAACTTTTAAGCAGTGTTTCTATGAGTTGATTATTGCGGTAAGGTGTTTCGATAAAAATAATGGTACTTTTTTTCCTTTGTGAACTTGTTTCCAGTTCTTTAATGGTCTTCATTCTTTCCCCGTTATCAATGGGCAGATAGCCTACAAATTCAAACTGTTGTCCGTTCATGCCGCTGGCCATCAATGCGAGCAGGATAGAGCTTGGGCCAACCAACGGTTTAACAACAACGTTCAATTGCTGCGCCAGTTCAATCAAAATCTGGCCGGGATCAGCAATGCCCGGGCAGCCGGCTTCACTGATGATGGCAATATTTTTGTGTTCTTTTACTTTCTGCCTGAAACTATTTTTTTGGTCTTCCTCTGCTTTATGAATTGTAAACCATTCATAATCATCAATTACAATTTCTTTGCAGATGCTTTTTAAAAAACGTCTTGCTGTACGTTCGTTTTCTGCAAAAATTACCTGGCAGTTTTTTACAGCCTCGATTATGTAATGAGGTATTGTATTTAAAGCTGTCTCATCCAGCACGCAGGGAACTAAATAAACGATCGAATTCATGACAGACGGGGCTTTGTTTTATAAAAACTGATAGTGGCGGCTACAACGGCATAGCTTGGTGCAAGTATCCATCCAACGATAATTACGCTGTGCATAAGGTAAAAAACGATGCCATTTCCAACAGCAAGTCCTTTATGACGGCCGATAAAATCAATACTTTGGGAAGCAGATAATTTGTGTCTTTCAGAACTGTAATCAAGCATAGCAAAGCCAAGGTAATAACATTCAATAATCAACGCTATCAGTGGCGTAAACCAACCTATTAATGGGATGAATGAAAGTATCAGGATGGACAAAGTGTATACAGTTTGCCACAGGGCATTTCTGAAAGCTAACTTAATACCCCGGGCGATGTCGCTTAACAATTGCTGAAAACTAAATGGAAAATCCCTGTCTTCCATGATGGCTTCCGTTTTTTCGCTCAGGTAGGCAAATAAAGGGGAACCAACGATGAGAAAAAGGTATTTAAATAAAGAGAAATAAAACAGCAGCATCACCAATTGTAAAATTACCTGGCCAAAAATAAACAGGAATTTGAGCCAGCTACCCTCCATGGTATACATCCATTTTTTTAAGCCGGTAACGGAGAAGATGGCGTCAATAGCCTGGCCGCTGCTGATCCAGAAAAGGTAAATTCCCACTCCAAAAAGTGCGGCATATAAAATGCCTGGTATCAAAATCCATTTCCATAAGCGGTGCTTTACAATAAAGCGGTGCGCCTCAAGATAAGATTGTATGGCAATAACAATATCTTTTAACATGCTCGATTATTCATGGTAGATTTTCTGGTTGATTGTTACAAGATGCTGGATTGTATAAATTTGTGTTTAAAAGTACAGATAACTTGAAGAAATTAGGCATTGATTTTTATAAACGTAAAAATGTATTAGCGATAGCCCGTGATTTGTTGGGTAAAATTATTGTCACCGATTTTGATGATGGCTTTACCAGTGCAAGGATTGTTGAAACGGAAGCCTATGCAGGTGTGACTGATAAAGCATCGCATGCATGGCAGGGAAAACGTACGGCACGCAATGAAGTAATGTATTTAGCCGGCGGAATAAGTTATGTATACATCTGTTATGGAATGCACCAGATGTTTAATGTAGTAACCAACGTCAGCGAAGTACCGCATGCAATTTTAATAAGGGCTGCTGAGCCACTGTCAGGTACAGATATTATGCTTGCCAGAACGGGTAAAAAAGTGTTGGATACTACTTTGACGAAGGGGCCTGGTAATATGGCTAAAGCGCTAGGGATTGCTAAAATTCATTCGGGAGGCGATCTTTCGGGAGATGCCATTTATATCGCATCTGATGGATATGCCCTAAAAAATGAGCAAATTGGCATAAGCCAGCGAATAGGCGTAGACTATGCCGGGGATGATGCTTTATTACCTTATCGCTTCTATATAAAGGGAAATAAATTTGTAAGCGGTAAGCCGGTTAAGTAGGCTTACAATCGGAACGAATTAAAATTTAGGGCAAGGGATACCCTTGTTTTTAGAAGCTTCTTTTTTAATGTATATCAATGAAAATTCTGATCCTCCCCTGCTGGCAGTAGCGGCTTTAAGACTGCTCGTATTTACATCATAACTTGCCCCGATACGCAGGCCGTTAATTTCGATACCAATGTATGGGATAAGAGCGTCCCCAAAACGATACCAGGTACCCAGGTAAACACTCGTTGGGTTTACATCATCACTGTTAACGTTGGCAGACAAAGCTCCCCCTACAACAGTTTCCGTAGCCTTGTTTTGCAATTGAAAAATAGCGGATGTAAATACTGATAAATTATCAGCTACCGGAAATGAACCACCACCATGAACGGTTAATCTGCTGGAGAGGTTCCATGTCTTGTCGATAAAACTTAAGCTGGGTTTGTTAATATGGTATATCGATGCGCCAAGGTAATAGTTATTAATACCATTGCTTGACCCCGAATACAACAAACCGGCGTTTACATCAAAATAATTTTGATTGCTGCCATTATTCAAGGTTTCTGCTGTAGTGCCTGTAAAGCCATTTTGTGTCAGCTGATCTTCAAAAGTAAGTTTCGAAAAATCAAGAATGGCACTTGTATAGGTAGCCTGAAAACCAGCACCGATTGTGTTATAGCCATCCTCATCCAATGCTTTATGGTAACTCATTGAAAGAGATCCGTAATTCAATTTAAGTGCAGCATCAGCACTTTGATCACTTAACCCGGAAATGCCAATTCCGAAAACATCCCCTTGCGGAACTTTATTTTTAAGAATGCTAAAGTCCAGGGAAGCACTGGTAGTAACATAAGCTTTGGGGATAGATGGCCATTGATCCCTGTGGTTAGCGGCTAAACGCCATTGTCCGTCAAACTTTCCTGTAAAAGCAGGGTTTAAGGTAAGTGGTGAAGAGAAAAATTGTGAAAAATGGGGATCCTGTGCTTTAACAAACACGGCAAATAATAGTGTACAGGCTAAAAAAACTAATTTTCTCATTTTGAATTTTGCTTCAGAATATTAAAGATAAGCTTTTGCAGTAAATAGCTGCAATGGGCCTGTAAAAGTTTATTCAATCATAAAAACCATTTTTCCTGGCTCAGGCGATATGTGAAACGCTGGGATTTTTATGGACGAAATGAGCAATAAAAAAAACAGCCCGGCCACTTAAAATTAAAACTGCATTTTTTGTCCAAATGCCAGGTCTCCGGCGTCGCCCAACCCCGGCACAATATAGCCTTTACCTGTTATCTCGTCATCAATGTCACCACACCAGATCGTTGCTTTTGGCTGCTCTCTTAAAACAAATTCAATACCGACGGTGCATGCTATGGCACAAACAATATGAATTTCCTTAATAACGCCTTCTTGTTTCAGGTATTGTATGGCCTTTACTAAAGATGCACCTGTGGCAATCATCGGATCGCTGATGATCAGCACTTTGTCATCCAGCTCAGGGCAGCTGATGTATTCAATGCTTATTTCAAAGCCCCCATCAGGATTGTGTTTGCGGTAGGCGCTGATAAAAGCATTTTCCCCTTTATCAAAATAATTCAACAGTCCGTTGTGCATACCAAGTCCGGCCCGTAAAATGGTAGCCAGTACCGGCTGAGTTTGCAGCACCTTGCAATTGGCAATACCTAGCGGAGTTGTAATTTCTTTTTCTTCCCATGCCAGCGTTTTACTTATTTCATAGGCTGCTACTTCTCCAATCCGCTCCAGGTTTTTACGAAAACGCATCCTGTCATTTTGAGTCTCTACATCTCTTAGTTCGCTTACCCAATTACTCACCAGTGAATGTTGCTGACTTAAATTAACTACCATGAATATTATTTTGAAACTTTGATTTTGAAATTTGAAATTGCACCCTCAACCCACGTTGTAAAAGTAGGAATTAAAATTTCAAAAAATTATGATTTACAGGGCAATCGGTATAATGAGCGGCAGCTCGCTGGATGGATTGGATATTGCTTTTACAGAGTTAACAGAAACTGGGGGAAAATGGAGTTACCAGATTTTGGTGGCAGATTGTTTGGCGTATGAAACCAAATGGAAAGAAAAGTTAGCCAATGCAACGAGCCTTTCTGCAGCAGATTATTTATTACTTCATACAGCCTATGGCCATTACATTGGTCAGGCAATTAATAAGTTCATTGATAACAATAATTTGCATCACCGCGTAAACCTTGTGGCGTCGCACGGGCATACCACATTTCATTTACCCGGTCAAAAAATGACAGCCCAAATTGGAGATGGAGCTGCCATTGCCGCGGTAACCTGCTTACCGGTTGTAAGTGATTTGCGCAGTATGGATGTGGCTCTCGGCGGACAGGGAGCACCAATTGTACCCATTGGCGAAAAATTGCTGCTGGCAGAATATGAGTACTTTTTAAACATTGGAGGTATTGCCAACATTTCAATCAATGCTGAAGGTAAGCATGTAGCTTTCGATATTTGTGCTGCCAACAGAGTTTTAAACATGCTGGCGGCAAAAAAAGGTTTATTGTATGATGATGCTGGAAAAATTGCTGCATCGGGGAAATTAAATGAACAGTTATTGGAGCAGTTAAATCAATTGGACTATTACCGGCAACCTGCACCGAAATCCCTGGCCAATAGTTTTGGAACTGACACAGTATATCAATTAATTGAAGATGCTTCAACTACTGTGGAAGATGCTTTAAGAACTTATACCGAGCATATTGCCATACAGGTTAAAGCAGCCATTGGCGATGAAGCAGGACGGAGGGATAAGAAACTGCTGCTAACGGGTGGAGGCGCATTCAATACTTTTTTGAAAGATAGAATCAGTCATTTATTGAAAGAAAAATCAATAGCCGTTGTTGTGCCTGATGAGCAACTGGTGAAATACAAGGAGGCATTGATTATGGCGTTAATAGGGGTACTGCGATGGCGTGAAGAAATTAATGTGCTGGCGTCAGTAACCGGGGCATCACAAAATAGCATTGGCGGCGCACTTTGGATGGGCAAGGCTTAACACCAGGTTTCAGCCTTCGGCCTTTCACAAATTTTTGGTTTATTTGTAAAATTTTTAACATGAAAACAATACCGGGGTTGTTATTGGTGATCCTTCTTATGATGGCATGCAGCAATGGTACTACAGAAACTGCATCAGATAAAGAGAACTACAAAAAAGCAACAGAAACTTTACTGGAAAAAGAAAAGAAAAATCCAATAACTTTTTTAAAAGTGTACAGCCACGATAAACATAATCTGCTTGGACAAACCGTTATAAAAGGAAATATTGATAACAGTGCGAAGGTATGCAGCTATAAGGATGTACAGCTGGAATTATCCTTTTTCAGCAAGACCGGTACGTTGCTTGAAAAAGACAACGAAACGATATACGATGTAATTGCGCCTGGTAAATCTGTGGATTTCAAAACAAAATATTTCGCACCCAAAGGCACGGACAGCGTGGCGATTAAAATAGTAAGCGCAAAAATCAATCAATAAAAGCAAACTGGTCGCCATCAAATAAACCAAGGTCGCTTAATTTTAAATGGGGAATTACCAGCAGCGCCATAAATGATAAGGTCATAAAAGGTGCTGCCAATGTTGAACCCAATTTTTCCTTTACCATTTTATCAATTGCTGTGTATCTGGCTGCTACGGTATAACCATCTTCGTTGCTCATTAATCCGGCTACAGGCAAACCCAATACCATATCTGGCCCATTGTCTGATACTGCGCTTATGCCCCCTTTTTCTTTAATCACCATATTTACGGCGCGGCAAATACTTTCATCATCAACACCAACAGCAATAATATTATGGCTATCGTGTGCCACGCTGGAAGCAATGGCTCCCTGCTTTAAACCAAAATTTGTTACAAAAGATTTGGCAACCGACGCATTTCTGTAACGGTTTACCACTACGATTTTTAAAATATCGTTGGCCACATTGCTTACTATTGCTCCATTTGCAACGGAGGGTTGCATGCTGAGTTTATTTGTTATCAGTTGTCCTTCCATAGCTTCAATTACAAAAATCTCTCTCGAGCCTATATCTGCAATTGTAAAATCAGCAATCCTTTTTTCTACACAATCAAACTGGTTGATTAAGCCGGAGGTGTGTGCAGTAATTAACGATACGCCATCTGAAGCAACCAATAACCCATCAATGTAAGTTTGCTTAATTTTAAAATGACTAAGATCTTCAGCAACAATAAAATCAGCAGCATCACCTTCTCTTAATAACCCTACGTTTAGTTTATAATGCAGCACCGGGTTTATGCACGCCGCCTGTAAAACATTAAAAACATCAATTCCCTTTGCAACGGCTCTTTCGCACAACAGGTTAATATGTCCTTCGGCCAAACTATCAGGATGTTTGTCATCGCTGCAAAACATCATTCCGGAAGCATGATCTCTGAGTAGGTCAACAAGGGCTTCAAAATTTTTGGCCGCACTTCCTTCCCTGATTAAAATTTGCATACCGTACTGTAACTTATCCAATGCTTCTTCAGCGGTAAAACATTCGTGATCGGTAGTGATGCCCGCGGCAATGTAAATTTTAGCGGCTTCTCCCCTAAGGCCGGGGGCGTGCCCATCAACAGGTTTGTTGTATTTTTTTGCAGCCGCAATTTTTTTCATTACTTCTTCATCGCCATTTAATACGCCTGGGAAATTCATCATTTCGCTCAGGTATTTAACATCGTCTTTTTGAAGCAGTGACTCTACATCAGCGGAATTTAAAGCTGCACCTGCAGTTTCAAAAATAGTGGCAGGTACACAACTGGGTGCTCCAAAATTAAATTTAAAGGGCACTGTTTTTCCATTCTCAATCATAAATTCTACGCCTGCCATACCACAAACATTGGCAATTTCGTGCGGATCACTTACTGTGGCAACAGTACCATGCACCACCGCCATACGGGCAAATTCGCTGGGTACAAGCATGGAACTTTCTATGTGCACATGACTATCAACAAAACCGGGTAAAATAAAACTGGCATCCTCCTTAGCAGCTGAAATTTTTGAAATGGCACTGATCTTTCCATCTTCTACAGTCACTTCACCATAAAAGATGACCTTATCAAAAATGTTTACCACATTGCCTTTTATTGAAAATTGCATACAAATATTTTTAGTTGAAGCCCGACTTTTTCAGGGATTAAAAGTAAGCATAACCCGTTACTTTTAACCCCTGACGGATGAAGCCAATTTCATCGTTATTTAATATCAACACCTCTCATATTTATAATATCTTTCAGCTTTGGTATAAATTAGCATCATGATGAACCTGGTTTTGTTTGGCATATTTGTTTTTTTGCTGGTGGCGATACAATTTGCCGGTGGACAAACTATTGATGAAATAATTGAAAAGCATATCCGTGCTAAAGGTGGTCTTAACAAAATGGAGGATATCAGGGAAATGTGTATGAAAGGGGAGATGACCTTTACTGGAATTGCAGTTCGTTTACAAATTACTAAACAGCGGGATGAATTAAATCCTTCCGGCTTTAACATGCAATGGCAGACTGCAAATGATGAAGGCCTTACTTGGGGAAATACCTTAAAAGGTACAATGCAAATTGATAATTTAATGACTGAAATGCAAACAACTCCGGACATTTCCCAATACCTTGTAAACTATGCCGGTAAAGGCTATTCGGTTGTTTTAATTGGCAAAGAAATAGTTGGGGATAACAGCTGTTATCACGTAAAGCTGACCACCAAAGATCAGCAGGAAATACATTACTGGATAAATACTTCAGGCTTCATGCTTCAGCAATCTTGTCTTATAAAAGAGGCTGTTTCGTCTGGGGATACAGGTAATTATCTCACCTACCACAATTACAAACCAGTTGATGGAATTCAGATTGCCCATTCAATACACGTATCAAAGAAAGGAAGTAATGAAAATAGCCATTGCGAAATTCAATTGGAAAAAATAGTGATCAATCAACCTTTTGAACCCTTTATTGTAAAACTACCTATACAATCATAATTAAACTAAAACATGAAAAAAATCAAACTGGGCTTATTAGCCATCGCAGCAGTTGTAAGCGCACAAACCATCCATGCCCAAACCATTGACGAAATTATAAATAAATATGTAGATGCTTTGGGAGGAAAGGAAAAGCTGGCTTCTTTAAAATCAGTAAGGATGGAGGGGACTTTAAATGTGAGCGGTACCGACGTTGCTTTGATCATTACAAAGGTGAATATGGCCGGACAAAGAAACGATATCGTAGCAATGGGCATGAGCGGTTACCAGGTTTATACGCCTGCTGCTGGCTGGACTTATATGCCTTTTATGGGACAGTCATCCCCCGAGGCAATGAAAGACGAAGAAGTAAAAACCGGTTCCGGTATGCTCGATTTGCAGGGGGCTTTATTTAATTATAAGGAAAAGGGAAACCAGCTTGAATTGCAGGGCAAAGAGAATGCTGAGAATACCGATTGTTATAAAATAAAAGCAACGCTGAAATCCGGACGGGTAATTACTTATTTTATTGACAGTAAAACCTATTTTATAGTTAAGTCCGTTGCTTCTCAAAACATACCGGGCGAAGAAGAAGTTGTGAATACTTATGCTAATTATAAGGTGAACGAAAACGGTTATATTTTTCCGTTTACAAATACCATAGCCAGAGGAGAAATTACTTTTTCTAAAATAGAAACCAATGTGGCAGTGGATGAGAAGATGTTTACTGCAAATTAACCGGCAGTAATGGTGCAATTGCATAATCTAACTTATTGCCGGTAAAATTTGGTTAAAATAATTTTACTATATGCCGCAAATCCTTTAAAATTCAGCATTATTTTCCTGTAATCCTTCGTACCTTTGCAACGTTTCTAAAAAATCAAAAAATCACTTTTTATTATGAGTACAGTAAAAGTTGCCATCAACGGATTCGGTCGTATCGGCCGTTTGGTGTTTCGTCAAATTTATAACATGCAGGGCATTGATGTCGTTGCTATCAATGATTTAACTAGTCCGGCAGTATTGGCGCACTTATTAAAATACGATAGTGCGCAAGGCCGCTTTAACCAGGAAGTTACCTCAACAGAAAATTCAATTATAGTAAATGGTCATGAAGTAAAGATTTACGCACAAAAAGATCCGGCGCAAATTCCATGGGGAAGTCACGGTGTTGACGTGGTAATTGAAAGCACAGGATTTTTCACCGATAAGGCAAAAGCAGAAGCACATCTTACAGCAGGCGCTAAAAGAGTAGTTATTTCTGCACCAGCTACAGGCGATTTAAAAACAGTTGTTTTTAATGTTAACCATAGCATACTTGATGGTTCTGAAACTATCATCAGCTGTGCAAGTTGTACTACCAACTGTTTGGCCCCAATGGCAAAAGTGTTGAATGATAAGTTTGGTATCGCAACCGCTATCATGACTACCATCCACGCTTATACCAATGATCAGAACACACTGGATGCACCACATCCAAAAGGCGATTTGCGCAGGGCAAGAGCTGCTGCTGCCAACATCGTTCCCAACAGTACCGGCGCTGCAAAAGCAATCGGCCTGGTTTTGCCGGAATTGAAAGGTAAATTAGACGGAAGTGCGCAAAGGGTACCCGTTATTACCGGTTCTTTAACTGAGCTTACAAGTGTGCTGAACAAATCGGTAACTGCAGAAGAAATAAACGCAGCTATGAAAGAAGCCAGCAACGAAAGTTTCGGTTACAATGTAGATGAGATTGTAAGTTCTGACATTATCGGTACTACTTTCGGATCTTTATTTGACGCAACCCAAACAAAAGTGATCACCGTTGGCGACAAGCAATTGGTAAAAACAGTTAGCTGGTACGATAACGAAATGAGCTATGTATCTCAGCTGGTACGTACGGTTCATCATTTTGCAGGTTTAATCAAGTAATATTTTGAGTGTTTGACAAACAGTTGTTTTTCATGGCAACATCGTTGTGTCACTCACTTATACCGCATACCAACCTGGAACGTCTTCAATTTGCAGCGGCATACATTTGCTGATGCATCAGGTAGTTCTTTGTTTATACCATTAAAGCAAGGCTTTCAAATTTATTTTGAAAGCCTTGCTTATTTTAATAACCTTTAAAATTAAGTTCTCCGCCTGTTGCGGAGACAGGCACCATGAGTACATTTTCAGATTTTAACTTCGCAGGTCACAAAGCCCTGGTACGGGTAGACTTTAACGTTCCGCTCGATGACCAGTTTAACATCACCGACGACACAAGAATGTCAGCCACGATACCAACTATAAAAAAAATACTGGCAGATGGCGGCAGCGCTATTTTGATGAGCCATTTTGGTCGCCCCAAGGATGGCCCGACAGATAAATATTCCCTGAAGCATTTGGTGAAGCACCTGCACGAATTATTAAATCCGGACGGCGGCAACACAACCAAAGTATTTTTTGCCGATGACTGTATTGGCGAACAAGCTAATCTCACCGCTTCAACATTAAGAGCAGGTGAAGTTTTGTTGCTGGAAAATCTTCGTTTTTATAAGGAGGAAGAAAAGGGCGATAAAGACTTCGCGGAAAAATTAAGCAAGCTGGGCGATGTATATGTCAACGACGCATTTGGCACAGCACACAGAGCACATGCCTCTACAGCGGTAATTGCACAGTTCTTTGCGGCAGATAAAAAAATGTTTGGCTTACTGATGGAAAGCGAAGTGAAGAGTGCAGAAAAAGTATTACATGAATCAGAAAAACCATTCACCGCAATCATAGGCGGAGCAAAGGTTTCAGATAAAATTTTAATTATAGAAAACTTACTGCAAAGGGCTACCGACATTATTATTGGTGGCGGTATGGCCTATACATTTTTAAAGGCCCGGGGTGGCAAAATTGGCGGTTCTTTATGTGAAGATGATCGTTTACAAACGGCAATTGACATTTTAGAAAAAGCAAAACAAAAAAATGTAAGCATCCACTTGCCGGAAGATTCTATTATAGCTGATAAGTTTGCAGCTGATGCCAACACAAAAGATTGCCCGAGTGACCAGATACCCGATGGCTGGATGGGATTGGATATCGGTCCGAAAGCAATTGGCATTTTTAGTGAAGTTATCCGCAATTCAAAAACCATTTTATGGAACGGCCCCATGGGCGTTTTTGAAATGGAAAAATTCCAGGGTGGAACAAAAGCTATTGCTTTATCCGTTGCCGATGCAACCTCAAAAGGTGCATTTAGCCTGGTAGGAGGTGGCGACAGTGTTTCAGCAGTAAACCAGTTTCACCTTGCAGATAAAGTAAGTTATGTAAGTACGGGTGGTGGCGCCATGCTGGAATACTTTGAAGGAAAAGTACTACCGGGAATTGCGGCTATAAAAGAGTAGTTAACAATGTTTGAATAAGGGTATCGTTAACCAGTAACAAATAGTTAACGATACCCTTCTTTCTTTCACGGTATTTTTACCTGTAACAAAGTACAATATCATACTATGAAAAATCTGACTGCTATGCTGATTTTATTCAGCACTCTCCAAAGCCTTGCCCAGGAAAATTCTAAATCCGTTTTTATTCAGACTGGTGTATCCACAAGCACAACTGCCAACTATTCAATTAGTGGAACTGATACTGCACTACAAAGTGCATTCACCCTGGCTCCTTTTGTTCGCATAATGCATAAGAGCGGACTCGGGTTAGATTATGCACTTAATACATTATCATCGGGAGGTAAGCAAGTTGTTTATATGAATACGGCCACTGCTTTTTATGAGTCCTACGATAGACCTGTGAATCTTAACTTTAATTATACTCACTTCTTCTTTTCCAATAATACACATATACCTTACACCCCAATTAGTAATGAGCTGTATGCTTATGTATCGTATAAAAAAACATGGCTTGCACCTGTGTTTATTGCAAATGCTGGTTTTGGACAGGATGAAAATAATATCACCCAGGGGGTTTTTAATTTAGCGGCCGGAGTCACCCATAATTTTAATTTTGTTTCTCATTCAAATAATGAAATTGATATTGCACCATCCATCATTTTAAATGGCGGTAATAATGGGTATTATTCTTTTCTGCAATCAGTCCATTACATTACTCAAAACACAGGAAGTAAAGGTTTTTTAAAATCCGTGTCCAAAGGTCATGCCCATATAAGGGGTAGAGGAAGCAATGGTTCAGGAACCACCACAACTGCAAGTGCTCAGTCTTCAGCCAGTCAATTTACATTAAGTAATATTGAATTAAACCTTTACTCAAGCTTTCATTTCGGTAGCTTTGAATTGGTTCCCGATGGAAGTATTTTCATTCCCGTGGTAGCCAACAGTGCTATTGCCGCGTATTGGCAGTTAAAGCTTGCCTATACTTTTACCAAAAAATAATTTTCCAATTAATTTAAGGCTGCGCTTAATTACAAAACTATTTATCAAATATTAAAAAGCTTTGTACGTCTTGGTAACTAAAGAGAGAAAGAATATTTTTCTCTGTATAACTTTACTATTTTTGAGCTTATTATCTAAAAAAATGATAACTAAAAGATTGTTATATTTAAATACTCAAAATTAAAAATTAAGCAAAATGAAACGTCCCGGATTAATAATAGTATTGGCTATTGTAGTTATAGTTGGTTTTTTAGGCTGCAATGGCTACAATGGTTTGGTTAAACAAGATGAATCTGTAAAGAAGGCCTGGAACAACGTGCAGACTGAATATCAGCAAAGGAGCGATCTCGTTCCTAACTTGGTAAATACAGTAAAGGGCGCTGCAAATTTCGAACAAAAAACCCTTACAGATGTGGTTGAGGCAAGAGCTAAGGCAACCAGTGTAAACATCAATGCAGACAACTTAACCCCGGAAAAAGTTGCCGAGTTTCAGGCTGCACAGGGTCAGTTAACAGGCGCACTCAGCAGGCTGCTGGCTACAGTAGAAGCGTATCCAACATTAAAGGCTACAGAAAATTTCACCAAATTACAGGGTGAACTGGAAGGCATTGAAAACGGAATTAAAAATGCCCGGAAAAATTTTAATGAAGAAATTAATGTATACAATACAAAGGTTCGCTCTTTCCCGATGAACATTTTAGGAGGCTTATTTGGCTTCAAACAAAAAGAAGGCTTTAAAGCCGATGCAGGGGCAGAAAAGGCACCCGAAGTTAAATTTTAAGTTTTCATCGTATGAATAGCAAACGGTCTTCTGGTTATATTATCGGCGGAATAGTCATTCTTCTTGGAGTTTTTTTAATTGTGACCTACAATGGGCTGGTTAAAAAAGAGGAGCAGGTAAAATTACAGTGGAACGAAGTGCAGAATGCCTACCAGCGCAGGATTGATCTTATTCCGAACCTGGTAAATGTGGTAAAGGGCCAGGCAAACTTTGAACAAGCTACACTGCAGCAATTAACTGAAGCCAGGGCTAAAGCAACTGCTGTAACTGTTTCTTCCAGTGAGGTAAATGCAGATAAATTTAAAGAGCAGATGTCGGCGCAGGATGGTTTGGCTGCTGCTACCAACCGGCTATTAATTACCGTAGAAAAATATCCTGAATTGCAGGGGGCTGCTGCTTTTAAAGGTTTGCAAACACAACTTGAAGGAACAGAAAGAAGAATAAAAGTGGCCCGTAAGGATTTTAACGATGCCATCCAGGATTATAACAGTTCTGTACGAAGCTTCCCGACAAAACTGGTTGCAGGCGTTTTAGGCTTTAAAGCAAGGGAAGGCTTTCAGTCTGATGCCGGAGCGGAGAGAGCAGTAGAAATAAAATTTTAATTTATTTACCGTGGGTATATTTTCAATTTTCGGCAAGCCGAAAGGTTTTTTTTCTGCGCGGGATAATGAGCAGATAGTGCAGGCTATACGCATTGCAGAAAAGGAAACCAGTGGCGAGGTTCGGGTATATGTAGAAAGCCGCAATCCTTTTGTAAATGTCATGGACCGGGCTTCTGAAATTTTCTTTCAATTAAAAATGGATAAGACGGATGACCGTAACGCGGTGCTATTGTACATTGCCATAAAAGATAAGGAACTGGCTTTATTTGCGGATGAGGGTATATATAAAATGGTAGGCGCCGAATATTGGGATAAAGAGGTTAAAAATATGATTGCACAGTTTTCCAAAGAAAATATAAGCAATGGAATTGAGCAATGTGTACTGCACATCGGGCAAACATTGAAAGAAAAGTTTCCTTATAATAATGCTGCTGATAAGAATGAATTGCCGGATGAGATTGTATTTGGCAAATAATGTGCTATTCTTTCCAAATAAAATAATTAAAAAACTTATAAAAATATATTCCTTTACCGGATCAGGAGCATGAAAAAAGTTACCTCCATATTATTTTTTGTATTTGTTGCGATATTGGCGGTGGCTCAAACCGGTTCAAATTTTTCCATTGATAAGGTAATCAGTACACCACCTAATCCGCCCAAGCTCGTAAACGATTATGCCAATATATTAACGGCTGATCAAAAAGAAGCGTTGGAAAGCAAATTGTACCATTTTGATGATACAACATCTAACCAGGTAACAGTTGTAATAGTGCCCACTGTTGAAGGAAAAGATATAGCAGATGTTGCCATTGAGCTTGGAAGAAAATGGGGCGTGGGAAATAAAAAAAGTAACAACGGTGTAATATTATTGGTCTCTATCGGGGATAGAAAACTAAATATTTCACCGGGTTATGGGCTGGAAAAGTCGTTGCCAGACTTAACCTGTCAGCAAATAATTGAACAAATAATTGTACCTGAATTTAAGGGCAACGATTATTATGCGGGTATTAACCAGGGCACGGATGCTATCATTGAAGCAACCAAAGGCGAATTTAAAGCACCGAAAGATTATAACAAGCGTGGTCAATCATCTGGAATTGGTAAAATCATTTTTATTGTTATTATAATTATTGTATTTCTTGCAATCAGTTCCGGTGGTCGCGGTGGCGGCGGGTCTTACATGAGCAGGGGGGGCGTAATGCCTTTTATTATCGGTGACCTGCTCAGTGGTGGAGGCAGAGGTGGCGGTGGTTTTGGCGGAGGTGGTGGCGGAGGCTCAGGTGGCGGTGGTTTTGGTGGCTTCGGTGGTGGAAGTTTTGGCGGCGGCGGATCAAGCGGTAGCTGGTAATTTCAAAATATGCTTTATAAAAATCCCAACTTTTTACGGTTGGGATTTTTATATTTTAACCAATGCTTATTGACTCAGACTTTCTTTAATGTATGTGTCAATTTCTTTTCCCTTAGCCTTTCCCAGCGCATCGAAGGCTTGCTTAAATGCAGGATCGCTCATATTCCTGTATTGCACAGGAATGCTTTTTCTAACCGCCATAACTGCATCAATACTCTTTTTAATTTTGCTGATGTCAGTTACTCTGGAAAGATATTTTACTATGCCAAATGCCATTGCTACTTTTTCCTGGCCGAAAGAAGTTTGATTGAATAAGTTGCTTATCACATCATAATCGGCTTCGTTCCCTTGTGTTATCAAGCCGCTTAATACAGCTTCACCCAATGCTCCTTTTGCATCTGCAGCATATTTTTTGGCTAAACTATACCCGTTCGCCGGATCCAAAACGGTAAGTCCCGACAGTGCTGCACCAGCAACACTATATGATGAATCATCTGCATTTTTCAAAAATAAAGTTTGATACTTGCTGTACCCGGTGGCACCTAAAAATATCAATGCAGCCGCTTTTGTTTTTTTATCGTTTTCACTGGCAGCGATTTCTTCAACGCGTTTAATGATCGATTCATCGGTAGCAAATTTAGATTCCAGTAAACTTTCAATCGTCTGCTTTCTTAGTCCGGCAAACGGATCATTTAATCCTATAGCAAGTTCTTTCAATCCTTTAGCTGCAAAATAATCGAGTGCTTCTTTTCTGTCCAGGTAATTGGGTGCGTGGGTAAACTGGTAAACAAAATTTTCGGTTGTTTTATTATCTGTTTTTTCGCATAGTGTTGCCTTCGCAGCGTCTACATTAACTAAATCAGGATGTTGACTGTAACTGAATGTAAAAGTGTCTGTACTATTTTGGAGCCATACTTTATGTTTACTTTTATTTGAGCCTTTATAAATATCAATGCTGATGGGTAAACGAAATATTTTATCTGCTTGAGTCTGCTGAATGATTACCTGTAAATTTCCATGAGCATCATCATAAACGTAATCAATTTTTAATTTGGGATGTCCGCTGCCGTAATACCATTGATTCCAGAACCAGTTTAAATCTTCACCAGTAACTTCTTCAAATGACAGTCTTAACTGGGCGGCCTCGCCTGTTTTAAATTTATTGGCAGTTAAGTAATTATTCAATGATTTAAAGAAGGCATCATCTCCCACATAATTGCGCAGCATGTGCAGTATGCGTCCGCCTTTGTTATAGCTCACCGCATCAAACATATCTTCTTTGTCTGCATAGTTAAAGCGAACCAGTTGTTTTTGCTCACTGCCGCTTTGCAGATAGCCCTGCATATCTTCAAAATTATGTGCATCGGCAAAGTCTTTACCATATTCATGTTCTGTCCAAAGGTATTCGCTGTAGTTGGCAAAACTCTCATTGACTGTAAGATTGCTCCAGCTCTCTGCCGTTACTAAATCACCAAACCAGTGATGAAACAATTCATGCGCAATGGTTTCTTCCCAGGCGTTGCCCTCGGTTAATTGCCGTGCGTTTTGATAAGCACTTTCCTGGTGCAATGTAGCGGTGGTGTTTTCCATGGCGCCGCTGACATAATCCCTTCCAACTATCTGGCTGTATTTGGGCCATTGATAGGGTACACCCAATATTTTTTCATAAAAGCCAATCATGTCAGGCGTATGTCCGAATATTTTTTTTGCTACCGGTTCGTATTTTTTTTCTACATAATAATTCACTTCCATTTTTTTATAGTGGTCTTTTACAATGGCAAAATCGCCTGCGCCCATAAAAAATAAATAGGGAGCATGGGGTAAATCCATTTTCCAGTAGTCTGTTCGTGTACCATCCGGATTTTTTTGCTGATTGATGAGCAGACCATTACTGAGTGTTACATATTTAGCCGGCACAGTCATATATATTTCTTCTGTGCTTTTTTGATTTGGCTTATCAATAGTAGGCATCCAAACACTGTTGGCTTCTGTTTCGCCCTGCGTCCATATCTGTGTTGGTTTGTCTTTATCTGCTCCTGTGGGATTTATAAAATACAAACCCCTGGCGTCTGTAATAGCTGCGCTGCCGGTTGCCTTCAGATCATTGGGTTTTGATACGTAGCTGATGTAGATGGTATACTTTTCTTTTGCTGAATAAGCCTTGTCTAATTTGATGAAAAGTTGAAGGCTGTCGTAGGTGTATTTTAACGCCGTAGTGGCGTTTCCTTTCGCAATGGATACTTCTTTAATATCCATTCCTTTTGCGTCCAGGGTCAATGTATCTGTAGAATAAAAATGGGGTTGTAGTGTTAGCCATGCTTTTCCGTACATCCATGCTTTGGAAAAATCGAACTTTACCTGCAGTTTGGTATGAACCAGCTCATTGGTTTTGGGATAGGTTTGCCTGTATATGTCAGTGGAAGCGGCAGCTGCTTCCTTTTCCTGGGCTTGAGGCGTATAAACACTTAAAACTAAAACAATAAAAATCAACAAATGCTTCATAACATAATTTTTGTAAGTTGTAAAAATAGCTTTCATGTTGTTAACTCAAATTGAATTTTTATAAATTGGCAAAATGATGAAAATAATAATAAGTAGTTTTGTAGGTAAAGCATAACACAGCATGAAGTATTTACAAAGGTTTCTTTTTATTATCTGCCTGG
>NZ_JAQBNR010000087.1 GCF_028288465.1 Ferruginibacter sp.
TGTTTGCGTTGGCTCTGTTTATCGAGGGCGTCGTTGATATGTCCGGCTGTTTGCTGAACTGTATCTACAACCTCTTGACGTTGCTTTAATGCAATGCGTTCATCGTCTTCCTCTTTCTTTTTATTGGCGGCTTTTTTCTGAATTACATCATCGTTGTAAATGGCATGTAAGTCAACCTTTAATTTTTCGTTAATTTTCCTGATCTCTTCAGCACGTATTTCATTATCTGTCACGCTGGCTTGCAATGCGATTCTTTCAGATTCAGCGATTTGTTCAAGCAGTTTTATTTTTAAGCCCCTTAGGCTTTCGGCTTCCGATTGTTGATTTTCAAATACGTACTCCCTTTGTTCGTTAAGCTTTGCGTTAAATAACTTCCCCTTGTTAAGTATCTCGTCGTTTGCTTTTTCGTATGCAAGAATATACGCCTCCTTTGCAATGTTGGCTTCGTTAATCTGCGCTTCCAAATTAATCTTGGCAATGTCCCGCCCGATGGCGGCAATACGTTGCAGTTTCTTAATTTCTTCGTCCTTAAGGGCGTCTAGGCTTTTAGCGTTTTCGATCTGCTTATCCTGGTTGTTTTTAATAATTTTGGAAAGCTCAGATACCGCCGCTTCGCCAAGACCCTTGCCTTCAAGCGTCCGCAATCCTTCTATTTTCTCTTTTAGTCTGATTGCGTCCTGTTCTTTCAGTAGATTGTTCTCGTTAAATTGGATCTTGACATACTTTTTAAAAATGGCGATTTCTTCGGCTGTTGTTTTTTGATTTACTGCCAATAATTGCGCGTTAATTTTCTTTCGTTCACTCAGTTGGTTTTTTTGATCCGCTAGCTCTATTTCAAGCATGGCCGCCTGAGCGTTCGCAGATTGCTTTTTCTTAAGTAGCAAATCTATTTCCTGGGTGGCGCGCGCTATGTTTTGTTCGCGTTCGCGTTGGGCGTTGATGCGGGTAGTATCTGCCAAATTATCTTCGGCCACCCTTTGCGCCATTAAAGCGTTATTCTGCGCCTCGTACAGTTCTTTTTTAGCTTTCCCTATGCCTATGTTGGCTTCACTTGCTGCAACTTCCTTGTTTGCAAGGGCCAATGTTAACTCTGCGGCTTTTAACTCGCCTTGTAGTTTCTGTTTGCCGAGGGCAATAGCTTTTTCCAAGGCGTTTGCTCGCTCAATAAACCCTATTGTTGTGTCGTTTGCAATCTCATTATAATCAACCTCGTCAAGCGCAGCCTGTTGAATCTCTAAAGAAAGCGCGCGCATTGCCTTTGCCGTTGCAGTTGTCTGGTCTACTAATTCCGAAAATAATTTAACGGCCTCTTTAACGTTGGTGTTTGCTCCCGCAACGCTTGCCGCTAATGCCGCCGCATTTATTTCAAGCCGTCGCAATCCAATACTGATACTTGTTTTATCTGCAAGGTCGCTAAGGCTCTGACTTGCGTTTACTGCTGCATCTTTTATTGCAATAAACAGCGCAATCGCAACTGCCGCAATTCCCCCTGCTATAATCTTAGCAGATGCGGCAAACTTTTTACCTGATGTTGCGGTTGAGTCCTGCGCGTCTCTGAATCTTTTAAAAGAAGCTGATACCCTTTCGATAACTCCACCAAGTGCCCCGGTTTCGTTTAAGGCATCTTTTATTGCGTCTTTATATGCTCCTACGGATCGCTGATTATCTCCTACGGTGGCGTCAATCTCCTTTAGTTTTTTGTCTAAATCCTGCGTGCTTTTTACAAGCGCCTTTTCTTCTGCTGTCAAGTCTCGGCCTGCCGCAAGTAGATCCTTTACCGCCTTTTTGTTTTCGTTAAGTGTTTTTGAAAGGCTGACATACGCGCGGCCTTGGTCAGCAACTGCTTTTGCAGCCTTGTCTCTTACTTTTCCTTCGTCTGCAACGGCCTTTCCTAGATCGCGCTCCGCTTTTATCTCCTGCTGGGTGGTTTTTAATTGCGCCTGTTTAAGTCGCTCCTTAACAATATCAAGTTCAACCAGGTGCTTTTGCGCAACCTCGATTTGCTTTAATTGCCCGTGATAATCGGATAAATCTTTGCTGTTCTTAAATGGATTGGCAATTAAAAGAGCCTTTGATTCTAGCAAAACATCTTTGAGCCCGCCTTTTACCTCTTCGAGAACCTTAACAAGTTGCTCGCCTCCCTCGATGGTGTCTTTAAATACACTATCCGCGATAACGTCAACCTGTTTTATCTTACTGCTTTTCGCCATTGCTTTGTTTTGCTTTTGCCTGGTAGTCTTTTTCTAAAATCTTCATGTATGAATAGTAGTCCTTTACGCTTGTCGTGGCTCCGTTTAACCGGAATCCCATGTACTTTTCCACCCTTGCCCGTACCTCGTTGGCATCACTTTTGACCTTGCCTTGTAGCACGTCTGCTAATTCCCTTTCCTTCATGGCTATAAAGACCTTGTTTGTTCGGTCTTCGGTTATGGTCAAGTCGATTTTTAAGACTTCTATTTCGCGTTTCAGTTCAAGCAATGCCCGGTAATCTTCATTAAGCCCGAACGTGTCTATAAATTGGTTGTAGATCACGCTCCATTGAGCCGCTAAATCGCTGTCTTTTACTTTTCCAGGTACATGTATCACATGTTTTAAATCGCTCGTCTCATGGATCGAAAACCAGTTATCAATCGGCATGTCGTTAATGCCCTGGTATAGCACCGCTTTCTTTTTAAACAAGTCCTTGAAGTAGGTATTCCAGTATAACATCCGGTGCGCGTTCTTTAATAATTTCAATTAGTTTTCCCATGCTATCCTCGCTTAATCCAAGGATCTCTTTTCCGTATCGCTTTGTTAAATCGGTCCCGTCTTTTTCGGCGTCTGCCTCGATAACAAAACCGCCGTCGACCATGACTATTTTAAAGGACTCGTAAAAATCACCTTTGTCTTTTAACGTCATGTGGGTGTACTCTTGTCCTGCCGCTTTTTTTTTAGCAATTGTGCTTTTTGCGTATGGAGGTAATGCATCTCCTTTTGAGTCCACTCCCCTGTCAAACAACTGGTCAATCCTGTTTAAATCCAGTATCTTTTTTTGAACCTTCTTGTCCTTTAGGACCAACTTAAACAGTAGTTCAGGGCTTAACTTTGTGGCCCGTATTGCTAGTTTACGCAGCGCCTCCATTGGCTTTTTTATACTTTCGGATGCCTTTTTCAACCTGGTGCCAGCAATGTTCTAAGTCCAGGCCGTGACCCTTGTTTGCAGGCTTATTGTACAGGTTAAAGAAGTCACTTTTCGTATATGGCAGCAATGCTTCAATGTGGAAGATCGTTTCGCCTACTTTGATATCGTATTGTCCTTGTGTTCCGTCCATGTCTTGAGGTATAGAAAAAAGGGCAAGCAATATGAACCGCTTGCCCTTTTTTATGAATGTTCTGTTTTAATTATGATACCGCTATGGCTGTGTTGATCCTCGAGAAATCGAATCCTGCTTTCGTGGCAGTCAGCGTGAGTGTTCCTGTGGTTTGCGTTGGGTATACAAATGCGTATACTCCTGGCGCGGTTTCGGTAACGGTCGTAATAACAATCACAGCAGAACCTTTCTTTAAAACGAAGTCGGCTTTTACAAGCCCCTCAATCTTCGCCGGGTGTGTAGGATCTCCGAAATCTGAAGTCATGGTAGCCGTGAAGGCTGTAGCCGTAATGGTGGTATAAACCGCGTTTACGTCGATCAATCCGTTTCTAAGCAGGAGGTTTGCTCCTGGCATATTCGATGCAAGTACAACACGTAGGTTTTCGTCTCTTTCGTCAGGGTGGAAGTTGAATTTCACTTCAATTTTTTGAGATACGTTGTCTTCTGCAAAGACCAAAGTTGCGTCTAATGATCCTTTGTCGATTCTGATACCGTAACCTAATCCGGCAGCAGTAGAAGAGAGGATCATGTTGCCTTCCGCGTCCACCAAAATAACCCCGATGTCTTGACATTTCCAGTCTTTAATTTTACCCAGATAAATAGCGCTTTGTTTTGAAAGAGTCATAACAACAGAGCGTACACCCTCGCGGATGAAGTCTTTTGTGTCATCTCCGTAAGTTTCAAAGATGCTTTCTGCTCTTGGACTTGTCACACTTGAAGCGCGCGGCAATGGATAGAGGCGGTTTGATGGGGTGGTGTTGTTAATCAATGCAAGAAAAAAGGCATCGTTTAACGGGGTAGCCCCGGTAATATCAATTGAATTGATCGTGCCGTCAGCCTTGAAGTACGGGAAGATAAAGACTTTCTTTATCGCTTTGGCAATCGGGTCACATAAGCTTTTCCCGGTGTTCGACATGGTGAGCGAG
>NZ_JAQBNR010000088.1 GCF_028288465.1 Ferruginibacter sp.
GCCGAAGGGCATGTCGGCCACGACGAAGGCGCGCTTCGCCGCTCCGGCGACGGCGCGAGCGAGAGGAATCAGCTCGTCGATCGTCACCGGCAGGGTCGTGTCGTAGCCGAGCACGTTGTTCCCGGCAGAGTCGCCGACCAGCAGGAAGTCGATGCCCGCTTCATCGAAAATGGATGCCGTCAGCTGGTCGTAACTGGTCAGTCCCGTGATCTTGATCCCGTTTTCTTTCGCGTGCTGAAAGTGACGGGTGCGAACCTTCTTGGGCGCCGATGCTGACTGCTCTGCCATGATCCCCACCCTACTGCCGCCGCGCCGGACGGGGGCGGAGCCACTAGCCTGATACCGCACGTAAACTGGCACTCTGAACCACGATTTTTGGGAGCTTGATGGACAAGCAGCGCGACTTCGTTCTTCGCACAATTGAAGAACGAGGCATCAAGTTCATCCGGCTTTGGTTCACGGACGTCGTCGGCACCCTGAAGTCCGTGGCCATCGCCCCGGCAGAGGTTGAGGGCGCCTTCATGGAGGGCCTCGGCTTCGACGGTTCCGCGATTGAAGGGCTCACGCGCTCCTACGAGGCCGATGTGCTCGCGCATCCGGATCCCACGACCTTCCAGATTCTTCCCTGGCGCGGCGAGATCGATCCGACCGCCCGCATGTTCTGCGACATCACGACGCCAGATGGCCAGCCCGCTGTCGCTGATCCGCGCAACGTCCTGAAGCGCACGCTCGCCAAGGCGGCCGACCGCGGATTCACGTTCTACACGCACCCCGAGATCGAGTTCTACCTGCTCAAGTCGAGCAAGTTCGGCAAGAACGGGCCAACGCCTGTTGACTCAGCGGGCTACTTCGACAACGTGCCAGGTGGCACCGCCCACGACTTCCGTCGTCGCTCAGTTCGGATGCTCGAGGATCTCGGCATCTCGGTCGAGTTCAGCCACCACGAGGCGGGGCCGGGTCAGAACGAGATCGACCTGCGCTACGCAGACGCGCTCACCACGGCCGACAACATCATGACATTCCGAACGGTCATCAAGGAGGTGGCCATCGAGCAGGGCGTATACGCGACGTTCATGCCCAAGCCGCTGTCCGGGCATCCGGGTTCGGGCATGCACACGCACATGTCGCTCTTCGAGGGCGACGTGAACGCCTTCTTCGACGGCAGAACCCAGTACCAGCTGTCCAAGATCGGCAGGCAGTTTGTTGCGGGCCTGCTGCGTCACGCACCGGAGATCACTGCGGTCACCAACCAGTTCGTGAACTCGTACAAGCGCCTCTGGGGCGGCGACGAAGCGCCCAGCTTCGTCACGTGGGGCCACAACAACCGCTCTGCGCTCGTGCGCGTTCCGCTCTATAAGCCGAACAAGGGCCAGAGCTCACGGGTGGAATACCGCGCGATTGATTCCGCCGCCAACCCCTACCTCGCCTACTCGCTGCTGCTCGCGGCGGGCCTCAAGGGCATCGAGGAGGGCTACGAGTTGCCGGCGGAGGCCGAGGACAACGTCTGGACGCTGACGGATGCCGAGCGCCGTGCCCTCGGGTACAACCAGCTTCCCGCGAGCCTCGACCACGCGCTCTCCCTCATGGAGGACTCGGAGCTCGTAGCCGAGACCCTGGGGGAGCAGGTCTTCAACTTTGTGCTGCTGAACAAGCGGCGCGAGTGGAAGGAATACCGCGCACAGGTGACGCCGTACGAGCTCGAGAGCAACCTGGAGATTCTCTAGGCGGAAGGCGAAGCACCGATGCAGCGCCACGAAACCACGCTCACCGAGCTGGCTCGGCTGGGCTTTGCCGAGCTGGGCACCGCGCGCGAGCTTCTCGACCAGTTCCCGGCGGAGCTCGTGCCCCACTTCGCCCATGCCGCGGATGCGGACCAGGCACTCCATTGCCTTGCCGACCTGCGCGCAAACGCGCCCGAGCAGGTCGAGCGGTTACTGCAGAGCGAGGGCGGTGCCGACCGCCTGATTCGGGTGCTCGGAGCATCCGTCGGCCTCGCCGAATTTCTCCGGCGCCATCCGGAACAGCTGGATGCCCTCGCTGAACCCCTGGCGGTGCTCGCTGGTCCTGACGAGCTCCGCGCCGACCTGATCGACGCGGTCGACAGGCTGGACGAGGACGCCGCGTGGAATGCCCTTCGTGTGCGCTACCGCCGGCACATCTGCCAGCTCGCCGCGTGGGATCTCGCCAGCCCCGACCCGCTGGCGGCCGTCTCGGACGTCACCGCCATGCTCGCCGACCTCGCCGGAGCGGCGCTGGATGCCTCGCTCGAGGTTGCGCGCCGGTCCGTCCGCTTCCCGGCGGAGGATGTCGCCCGCACACACCTCGCCGTCATTGGTATGGGCAAGTGCGGCGCCAGGGAACTGAACTACGTCAGCGACGTCGACGTGATCTTCGTCGCCGAGGGGTCCGAGGGTCTCCCCGCCGACCGGGCGGTTGAGATCGCCACTCGCCTCGCTGTGCTGACGGCCAGGGGCATCCACGAGTTCGCCGCCGAGCCGCCCCTCTGGGAGGTCGACGCGAACCTCCGGCCGGAGGGCAAAGACGGCGCACTGGTGCGCACGCTCGAATCGCACCTCGCCTACTACGACCGCTGGGCGAAGAGCTGGGAGTTCCAGGCGCTGCTCAAGGCGCGTCCCATCGCCGGCGACCGCAAGCTGGGCGAGCGGTACGTTGCCGGGGTCGCGCCGCTGGTCTGGTCGAGCGCGTCGCGGGCCAACTTCGTTGAGTCAGTGCAGCGGATGCGCGAACGGGTAACCGACAACATCCCGCCGGACGGCCGCATCCCTGTCCTGCACGCTCCCCGCGATCCTGC
>NZ_JAQBNR010000064.1 GCF_028288465.1 Ferruginibacter sp.
TGGCGATAAAATGAGCAGCGTACTAGATATCCAATACAAAAAACCAAAGTCTTTTGGCGGTTCTGCGTATGTTAGTTTACTGGAACAAGGCATGCATTTGGAAGGTGCCGCAAAAAAAGAACGGGTAACCTACCTCATTGGTGTACGCAATAAAAGCAACCGCAATTTATTAAGCAGCCAGCAAACACAAGGCTCTTATATACCTTCTTCAACCGATGTGCAGGGTTACCTTACTTATAAGCTCAATGAAAAATGGCAATTGGAAATGCTGGCTAATTTTTCGGCTACCAAGTTTACCCTTATACCACAGTCAGCACAAAAAACAACTTCCGTTTTTTCACCTTTGTTTACCGCCAATCTTGGGCTGGATATATTTTTTGACGGCCAGGAAAAAGACGGCTATAACACAAGCCTGATAGGATTAACAGCCATACATCAACCCAATAAAAAAGTACAGATAAAATGGATGCTGAGCCGCTTTGAAAATAAAGAAAATGAAAATTTTGATATTGGTAGCGCCTACTTGTTTGGCGACCGGGATTTTGATAATACCAGCAGCACGTACGGTCAGATTGTAAATCCATTGGGCGCTGGTTTTTACCAGAATTATGGCCGCAATAAATTAGATATTACGGTGTATAATGCGGGTGTAAAAGGCAGTATAGAAAAAGGGAAACACTTTATTCAATTCGGCAACAGCATTGAACAAACGGTAATTACCGATAAATTGTTTGAGTGGGAATACCAGGATAGCGCGGGTTATTCTTTGCCTGTTAATACCAATAATCTCAGCACATTTTTAAATACGTCTGCCAACCTAACCATACAAAAATACAGTGGCTACCTGCAGGACAATCTCAATTTTGTAAACAATAAAAGAGATATTACCATCCAGGGTGGTATCCGTTACAATTATAATTCGTTGAACAAAGAATTTTTAATCAGTCCTCGGGCACAGGTTAGCATAAAGCCCAACTGGGAAAAAGATATGGTGTTTAAGCTGGCTGCAGGCGTGTATGATCAGCCGCCATTATACAGGGAATTAAGAAAGTATGATGGCAGTTTAAATACGGCTGTAAAATCGCAAAAAAGTTACCAGGTGGTTGCAGGAATGGATTATAATTTTGTTTCAGCAGACAGGCCTTTTCGCATTACAGCCGAAGCATACTATAAAAATCTGCAGGATGTAATTCCGTATGATATTGACAATGTGCGCATCCGTTACTCGGGCGAAAACAATGCCAGGGCATATGCCTATGGCGTAGAAACAAGGCTGTATGGGGAGCTTGTAAAAGATGCAGAAAGCTGGATCAGCATCGGTCTGATGCGCAGTAAAGAAAACATCGCAGGCGATCATTATTACAACTATGTAAATGCTGCCGGAGAAACCATTACTTCCAAAACGCAGGACCAGGTGCCAGTGGATAGCATGCGCCAGGATGTAGGCTGGGTAAGGCGTCCGACGGACAGGCTGATTACAGTGGGATTATTTTTGCAGGATTATTTATCTACCAACAAAAATTTTAAGGTGCATCTGAATACTATCTACGGAAGCAATATGCCGTACAATATTCCCAACAGCACCAGGTACAGAAACGCCCTTATTATTGATCCCTATTTAAGAATTGACATTGGTTTCAGTGCGCTGTTGTTAAGCGAAAAAAACAAGCGCAGAAGCCATAGCATTTTTAAAGACTTTGATAATATCTGGGCCAGCTTTGAAGTATTTAATTTGATAGACCGGCCCAACACCATCAGTTATCAATTAATTAAAGACTTCAGCAATACTGTTTACAGCATACCCAACAGGCTTACACCAAGACTGGTAAACTTTAAAATTGTAGGCAGGTTTTGACAACGCTGGCAACCTATAAAAGATGGTTAGCCAACAGGCCTGTTTCTGTACACTTACTTTTATCATTAATCGCTTTCTGCTGGTTATCTGCGAAATTAATTGGCTGGAAAGTATGGGTTGCAGAAAGAACATTTCCTGTTATAGCTCCGTTCGATTTATTATACCAGGTTCCTTCAGCTGGGCATTGGGTTTTGCTGGGCTTATCCATTATTTTGTTAGTGTTGCTTATAATAAAGCCAGGCAATAAATATGCACAATGCACATTATTTTTTTCAGAAATTGCCTCCTGCCTGCTGGATGAAAACCGCTGGCAGCCATGGGAATATCTATACCTTTTTATCCTGGGGATTTTTATCCTTAATCGTACCAAGCTATCACACGTTGCAGCATGCCTTGTCATTACGCTTGCAACTGTTTACATATATAGCGGTCTGCATAAGTTCAATGAAAGTTTTATAATCAACATGTGGCAAACGACCATTTTGAAACGTTTTTTTAAAGTGCCGCCTGTTTTATATAAAGCAGGCTGGATGCACTATTTGGGCTACCTGTTGCCTTTTATTGAAACCGCTGGCGGGCTGGGTTTGTTGTTTTCAAAAACAAAAAAAACTGCGGCGGTTCTGCTGACAGCGATGCATATTTTTATTTTGTTACTGATAGGGCCTATTGGTTTGCACTATAACAAAATTGTATGGCCATGGAATACTGTTATGATCTTATTGCTGTATTTTCTTTTTATCCGAAACCAAATGATATCCATTGTTGAACGGCGTGGATTGGAGATACGAAATAAAATAATACTGGTTGCATGGGCTGTTTTACCCGCACTCAATTTTATTGGCTTTTGGGATAACTACCTGTCGTGGAACTTGTATTCATCCAGGATCCCCAGGATGATTATCTGTATTAAAGATACCGCAGCAACAACTCCTCTGAGAAGTTATTACTCAGGTAATCACACTTCGAAAATATGCAACGGTAAGGTCTTGCTGAATGTACAGGATTGGTCCATGAGAGAAATGGCTGTACCGCCCTACCCCGAAGAACGGGTGTACAAAAGAATGGAAGTACAATGGAATAAAACTTATCCGTTGGCTCATGCTGATTTTGTAATTTATTATTCTCCTTTTAAAAAGGATTCCGCCAGCTCAATCAATCAATAGCACTGAATAAGTTCCTCTAAGTTGCAAAAGTAAAAGAGGGCGACGCAACGATGATGACCATTGCGTCTTAGCCCGGACCAATATTACTACCATTTGGCAGCGGCCACTAAAAATAACTCAAATTAGTTTTCGCATTTAACGTAAGCAATGTTTCGTAAATCAGTTTGATGGTATTTTCAACATCACTTTTGTGAATCATTTCAACTGTAGTATGCATGTACCGTAATGGCATGGATATTAAAACGCTTGGGCACCCGTCGTTGGCATAAGCAAATGCATCCGTATCTGTACCTGTGCTTCTGCTTACTGTATGCAACTGCACCGGGATTTTATTTTTAGCGGCCACATCCTGTACCACGTCCAGTAATTTATTGTGTACAGCAGGTCCAAACGTTAGAGAAGGGCCTTTGCCACACACCGTATCTCCCTGGATAATTTTACTGATCATCGGGGTGGATGTATCGTGCGTAACGTCGGTGATGATGGCTATATTGGGCTTAATTCTGCGGGCGATCATTTCAGCACCGCGAAGACCTATTTCTTCCTGCACTGCATTTACAATGTATAAACCAAAAGGTAATTTCTTTTTGTTTTGTTGCAGCAGGCGGGCCACTTCTGCTATCATGAAGCCACCAACGCGGTTATCAAATGCACGTCCAATCAGGTAATCGTAGGCCAGTTCTTCGTACCCGGCTTCGTAGGTGGCTACAGCACCGATGTGAACGCCGAGGTCTTCCACTTCTTTTTTAGTGCGGGCCCCGCAATCTAAAAACAAGTTATCTACTTTTGGTTGCGGTTCTTTACTGTCGGCACTCGCCATCCTGGTATGTATAGCGGGCCAGCCGAAGACTGCTTTTACGGCGCCTTTTTTTCCATGTATCAACACCCGCATCGAAGGTGCTATCTGGTGATCCACGCCGCCGTTGCGTTTCAGGTAGATAAGTCCTTCGGGCGAAATGTAATTTACAAACCAGCTGATTTCATCTGCATGTGCTTCTATCACTACTTTAAAGGGAGCGGTTGGATTGATAACGCCAACGGCAGTACCGTAAGGATCGGTAAAAAAAGTATCGGTATAAGGCTTAACATATTCCAGCCACATCTTTTGGCCGCTGCTCTCAAAGCCTGTCGGCGAAGGATTGTTGATATAGTTTTTTAAGAATTCGTACGACTTTTCAGTTAAAATACTTTTCGGTGCTTTTACTTTTGCTTTAGCCATTATTGGATTAATTTTTACAAATTAACTAAATCCTGTCCATACTGCGGAAAGAGGAATCAAAAATGGCTGGAGAAAATAAAATTTACGCCGGTAGTAAGCGTACCGCCAAAACACGCAGGTATTTTTTATATGAAGTTGAGATTACTGTTTTATAATTACAATTTTTCCGGATTGAACAGTATCGCTGTAATGCCTGGCTTTGTCTACCACGCTAAAGCGGAAATAGCAGGTATCATTAAAATCGCATTTGGGTTCCCCGATTAACGGATAGCCATCTACCCTATAACCATATGATACGAGTAAATCGTCGTTGGTGCTTTTAAGTTTCACTATATCATTCCCGAGGAAAAATTTTTCGCTGGTGCCACTTTGTGGGCAGGATGGATTTATTTTTTGAATAAAGATAGAATCCAGGTCTCCCTCCAGGTCGGTAAAGGCAATTTTAAATTTGATTACATTGCCGGGAACCAGCACGCTGGTATTAACTGATTTATATGTTAAAGATGGCGTGGAAGAATACGTTTCCTTTTTACAACCAAAAAAAACAAAACAAACAAGGGCAATTAAAATAGTGTTACGCATCTTTGTAAATTATAGCCCAAATTTAATGATTGAAATTGAATAGTTCCGTTAAAAATATAACCGCGTTAAATAATTTAACCGCTATAACAAAGGAAGATTTTACCCGGGTTGCGTTGAATATTTTTCAGTTTCAGCACCGGCATAATCCCTTGTATCATCAATTTTGCAATGCGCTGCATATTAACCCGTCATCGGTCACCGCAATAAATCAAATTCCTTTTTTACCGGTTGCTTTTTTTAAAACCCATACTATCGCCACCACTACTTTTGAACCTGCTGCTGTTTTCGAAAGCAGTGGCACCACACAAACCATCAACAGCAAACATTTTGTTAAAGACATTGCTTTGTATGAAGAGAGTTTCAATACGGCATTCCGGCTTTTTTATGGCGATCCAAAAGACTGGTGTATTATTGCCTTGCTGCCATCTTACCTGGAAAGAAGTAATTCATCATTGATAATGATGGCGGATAAACTGATTGAACAAAGTGCACATGCGCAAAGCGGCTTTTATTTGCATGACCTGGAAAAGTTACATTACACCATTACCTCACTTGAAAACCAGCAACAAAAAACATTACTGCTTGGTGTAACTTTTGCCTTGCTCGATTTTGCAGAACAATACCCGATGCATTTGCAATACACTACCATTATGGAAACCGGCGGGATGAAGGGAAGACGCAGGGAAATGACCCGGCAGGAAGTACACGATATTTTATGCACCAGTTTTAAAGTAAACGTTATTCATTCAGAATATGGCATGACGGAATTATTAAGCCAGGCTTATTCAACCGGGCACGGTATTTTCAGTTGTCCGCCATGGATGAAAGTACTGGTAAGGGAAGAAGATGATCCTTTAACTGTGTTATCAGCCAATAAAGAAAATATTGTGAGCGGTGCAGTTAATGTAATAGACCTGGCCAATATTTACAGTTGCAGTTTTATCGCCACGGATGATGCTGCGAAATTATACCCCGATGAAAGTTTTGAAATACTGGGCCGGTTGGATAATTCGGATATCAGGGGATGCAGTTTACTTTCTTTGTAGATAAGCGTAAGATAAACGCTTAAAGCCGGTTTACGTTACGCATTTGTTATTTATTGATTTCTGCATTTTGCTTTCAGCTTTGCGCCTCATGGTTTCATGCTTAACCTTTAACTTAGCGAACATTTTTAATTGTACAAATATGGATACAACAGCCAAACCGTCGCAAACAATCATTGTTATTTTTGGAGCCGGCGGTGACCTTGCCTGGCGCAAATTATTGCCTGCTATTTACAATTTATACCTGGACAACTGGCTGCCGGAAAATTTTTTGGTGCTGGGACTGGATATAAAAAATATGACTTTGCCGGAATACCAGTTGCACGTTCGTGAAGGCATTAATAAATTCAGCCGTAGTGGAAAGACGAAGAAAAAAGACTGGCTGGCTTTTGAAAAATGCCTCCAGTATAAAAAAGGAGATTTTAATACCGCCGCTACTTATAACTATGTTGCCAAACTAATAAAGCAAACCGAAAAGGAATGGGGTGGTAAAAGCAACCGCATATTTTATATGGCCGTGTCGCCTGCTTTTATTGAAACTATTGTCACCAGTATTGGTGCGGCAGGATTGGCAGCAGACAAGGCTTTCAGCCGTATCGTTGCTGAAAAACCTTTCGGGCAGGACCTGGACAGCGCCCGCCGCCTGAATAAAATTATCTGCAATACATTTGACGAATCGCAGGTATACCGCATTGACCATTTTTTAGGCAAAGAAACAGTACAAAATATTTTGGCCTTTCGTTTTGCCAATGCACTATTTGAACCGATCTGGAACCGCAATTACATTAGTCATGTGCAAATAACAGTGGCGGAGCAACTGGGGGTGGAAACAAGAGGCGGCTATTTTGACCATGCAGGTGCGTTGCGGGATATGATCCAAAACCACCTGTTGCAATTGCTTTGTTTAATTTCTATGGAACCGCCTGTTAGTTTTGACGCCGATGAAATACGCAACCGCAAAACAGATGTGTTACATGCCATAAGGGATATTGAACAACTGGATGTACACAAATATGCCATCCGCGGGCAATATGGCGCCGGGTGGATTGAAGGGAAAAAAGTAAAAGCGTATTGCGATGAACCAGGCGTTAATAAAAACTCCCACACCGAAACATTTGCAGCCCTTAAATTATTTGTAGATAACTGGCGCTGGCAGGATGTTCCGTTTTATGTACGCAGCGGTAAACGCATGAATGAAGCCAGGAGTTATATTACGATACATTTCAAACCGGTGCCGCATAAATCTTTTCCAACAGAAGCTACCGGCAACTGGCAGCCTAACAGCATTACTATGAACATTCAGCCGAGAATGTTTATCTCTATGAATTTTCAGGCCAAAAAACCCGGACTGCAAATGGTGCTGAACCCGGTAAATATGTTGTTTGATTACGCTGAAAGTTACAAGACAGGTACGCCCGAAGCATACGAAACTTTATTGCTGGATGTAATGCAGGGAGACAGTACCTTGTTTATGCGTGCTGACCAGGTAGAGGCCGCCTGGGATATTATTATGCCGGTATTAAAAGCGTGGACCGAAGATGCGCCGGTGTATTTTCCCAATTATGCTGCAGGCATGCCAGGGCCGGAAGGATCGGAATTGTTTTAGATAGTGGATACTGGTTGACGAATCGCTTTATTATACGCAAGTACAAACTATCCGGATTTAATACACTTCAATAGCCGAAAGAACTTATAATTCATAACTCAGGCAAGCGCCTGCACAATATCCGCTAAAATATCATCCACATGTTCAAGGCCAACTGAAATGCGGATAAGGCCGGGTGTAATGTTTACAGCCTGCCGCTCGGCCTCGCTTAACTTGGCATGCGTGGTGCTTGCCGGGTGAGAGGCGATGCTTCTTGTATCACCAAGGTTGGCAGTAAGGCTTAGCATTTTTAAATTATTCAGAAAACTGCGGCCGCTTTCCAGTCCGCCTTTTAAATTAAAGGAAATTAAACCGCCGCCATTTTTCATTTGTTTAATGGCTATGGCATGTTGCGGATGACTGGGCAGGTACGGGTATTTAATCCAGCTGATTTTTTCATGTCCTTCCAGAGCCTGCGCAATTTTTAATGCATTGCCAGCGTGGCGCTCCATGCGCACATCCAGCGTTTCAAGGCTTTTGCTGAGTATCCAGGCATTAAACGGCGACAAGGCGGGACCGGTACTTCTGCAAAACAAATACAACTCATGTATCAGTTCTTTTTTCCCAACAACAACACCACCCAAAACACGTCCCTGGCCATCCAGCCATTTGGTAGCGGAATGTATTACAAGGTCTGCACCAAAAGCAATGGGTGTTTGGCAAACCGGTGTTGCAAAACAATTATCTACATTAAGAAGCAGGTTGTGTTTTTTAGCCAGCTTACCCACCAGTTCCAGATCTATAATGTCCAGGCCGGGGTTGGTCGGCGTTTCCATGTAAATCATTTTGGTGTTGGGCCGGATAGCTGCTTCCCAGGAGGCCGTATCATTTGCAGCTACATAACTCACTTCAATCCCAAATTTAGGCAGGTACTTATTGAGTACTGTAATGGTACTGCCAAAAACCGAACTACAGGCAAGGATATGATCTCCAGCTTTTAAAAAAGTCATGAAAGAAGCAAAGACCGCCGCCATTCCGGAAGCAGTAGCAAAGCCAGCTTCGGCACCTTCCAGCGCTACCATTTTATCGATAAATTCAGTACTGTTAGGGTTGCTGAAACGGCTATAAATATTGGCATCGGTTTCATCTGCAAAAGCGGCCCGCATTTCTTCCGCATCATTGTAACAAAAGCTGCTGGTTAAAAATAGAGGGGTTGAATGTTCCATTTCACTGGTGCGTTCTGTCTGTATCCGGATGGCTTTTGTTATCGGGTTCATGGTTGAACTTTTTATGGTGACTGTTTTTTTAAATTACCGGCAAAGCTAATTAATACGAGGCCATTAATAATTTAAAAAGTAAAGATGAGCTGTAAAATAATGGTTAAACCAGCGGGACATGAAAGAAAAAATAAAGCCTGGAATAAACAGCATTTCTTTCAATAGAATCCGAAGCCAACAATAAGTTGGTCACTAAACACACAACATAATAAAAGTAAAATTGAAAAACAAGTGTACAAGTGTGCGACGCCAATGAAGTACCACAAAGCTGTTACTTTGCCGGGACAAAAAAATCACTTCATATCTGCACTTTTTTTGAGGGATAAAGTAACAGATTAAATTTTTATCAATGCTTTGCAGTAATCTTCTACATTTCCTCCCCGACCCGGCGGGGAGTTAAAGGAAACTATTGATTCACCTTCACATCCCAGGTTAATTTGGTACCGCCCAAACGCAGTGTTTCTGCAACAGAGCAATATTTATTCATAGACAATTCGCAGGCACGGTAGGCCTTTTCTTCGTCGATGATTCCTTTTAAATGAAATACGATTTTAACGTTCTCCCATAACGAAGGTTCTTTTCCCGTTTGTCTTTCGCCTTCAATTTTCATAGAAAAATGTTCCACCGTCTGACGTTGTTTTTTTAAGATCATAACAATGTCGATACCGCTGCAACCACCAAGGCCCATCAGCAATACCTGCATAGGACGAACGCCAAAATTTACGCCGCCGGTTTCAGGACTGGTGTCCATTTTAATAACATGACCATTGGCATCTGTTGCCTCAAAACCGCAATCTCCCTGAACCCGGTTTACATTTATTTCTATCATTTCGAAAAATTTTTACAAATATAATTCCGCAAGCCTTTACTTTGCATTTCAACTGACGAATACTTATTTAATTTAATGCAATTTTTTCATTTTCAACATCCAATAGCACTTGAAAGCGGTGGCACCCTGCCCGGATTAACAATTGCATACACTACCTACGGACAATTAAACGAAAAAAAAAGCAATGTAGTATGGGTTTGCCATGCTTTAACGGCTAACTCAGATGCGGCAGACTGGTGGAAAGGCGTGGTTGGACCGCAGCATGTAATTGATCCCGAAAAATATTTCATTGTTTGTGCCAACATCATCGGCAGCTGCTATGGTAGCAGCGGCCCGTTAAGCATTAACCCTGCAACCGGCGAGCCTTATTACCACAGCTTTCCCTTAGTTACCATTCGCGACATGGTGAAGGCGCACATTTTGCTGCGGCAACACCTGGGCATTGACAATATATTTTTACTCATGGGCGGCAGCATGGGCGGCTACCAGGCTATGGAATGGTGTGTGATGGAAAAAGACCGCATCAGTAATTTATTTTTACTCGCCACCTCCCCTACCGAGAGCGCCTGGGGTATTGCTACACATACCGCACAACGCTTAGCCATTGAAGCCGATGGTACCTGGCAAAATCCATCGCCTGCAGCAGGTGCCAAAGGGTTAAAAGCGGCCCGCGCCATTGGCATGCTCACTTACCGCAATTACGGTATTATGGTGCAGCAGCAAACTGATGGAGATACGGAAAAATTAGATCACTATAAGGCTTCGGCTTATATACAATACCAGGGCGATAAACTGGTACAACGTTTTAACGCTTATAGTTACTGGCTGCTTACCAAAAGCATGGACAGTCACCACATTGCCCGCGGCCGTGGCGGAAACATACATGCCGTATTACAAACGATGCATCAGCGCACACTGATTGTTGGCATCAGCAGCGATATTCTTTGTCCGCTTACCGAGCAACAATTTTTAGCCGCACATCTGCCTCACGCTACACTGATTGCCATCGACAGCAATTATGGCCACGATGGTTTTATGGTGGAGTCGGCTGCTATTTCACAACACCTGGCAGACTGGCTGGCTTAATTTTTTATCCGGGCTAAGAAGCTTTGTGGCACATCGTTGTGTCACTCCCTTGTACTTTTACAGCCTTTTGCTGCCTCCTGAATTCGCTGCAGTAATGGTATGCTTATTTTACACCAAAGACAGCAACAAATACAAAGAGCGTCACGAAATAAATCGTTGTATTCTTTGCTTTCTTTACGCACGTTGTGTGAAACCGTAATCCATTGTGTTCGTTGCATACTTTGCGTACTTTGTGTGAAATATTTTTGTAAAATTTTATGGCAAAAGCAACGAAACTTTCAGATGAAGAACAGGTAACAGCCCACATTCAACAACTGGAACCAGGCCTGCAAAAAATTGTCGAAACCTTGCGGACAATCATCTTAAGCACCGATAAAGAAATTGGCGAAAGAATAAAATGGAACAACCCAAGCTTTTATTACACTGGCGGAATGAAGCCGTTTGATCCCAAAGAATACAAAAGAGAAATCATAGTATTCAATTTGTTCAAAGGCAGGATCATGCTGGTATTCCCCAGCGGCGCCAAAATAAACGATAGCAGCGGTTTGCTGGAAGGCGGTTACAAAGATGGAAGGAGGCTTATCATTTTTAAAGACATGGAGGATGTTAAAGCAAAGAAGAAAATATTACAGCAGGTTATAAAAAAGTGGCTGGAGCTGGTGGAGAAATAATTAGAATAATACATGCGACTTTACACTTACCTATGCAAAAAATAAATTCAATTTTAAAACATTTCTGTCTTCATTTTACATGTCTTATTCTAGTATAACACATTATAAATTTGAAAGAATTATCATTGTCAAGTTTTAATCCCAAGATGATGTTTAAGTACAACAAGTAGGTATGTCATTAGTGCGGCACAAAACAAAAAGTAAAATATAGCTCCCTAATAATATTTTTTTATATCCTTCTCGTCAATCTTAATATTAATGATCTTTGCTTTTGGAAAAATTAGCCACAATAAAAAAGTTATGATTGCCCAAAGGAAAATACATGCCAACAGTATTTGATTTTTACTTTGGTCTTTTAAAATGTCATGATCATTAATTTTTAATAATATTACTGCATGCACTACATGCAAGAAAATAATAAAATATAGTATCATCAAGGTATTAAAGTAAGGAGTATCATTTTGTACCCGTTTATTAATCCCCTGATAAATTGCGGAAACTATATACCTCGACCTATTCATACAAGAAATTAACTATTCCTGATTTTATGGTTTTAAAAAGCTCATTTGACGAAAATTGCAATTGCAAATAATAGTTCTATAAAAGGTAAAGGCTACTTTATAGAGTACTTATACTTATACCTTTCAAACAACTGCTTCTGCTTATTATCCAAATTAATTTCCCTCCCCTGTATAAACGCCTGTGTAACCTTACTGCTTTTCATATCCAGCAAATCGCCTTCACTGATAACGATGTTGGCATCCTTTCCTGTTTCCAGGGAGCCTGTAATATTGTCAATGCCTAAAATTTTGGCGGCACTTAAAGTGATAGCTGTTAATGCCTGCTCTTTGGTTAAGCCATAAGCAGCCATAGTACCTGCCTGGAAAGGCAAGTTGCGCTGGCGCCAAAAACCATCGCCACCGTCCTGGCAAATAGTAAACAATATCCCTGCCTTTTGTAAAGCCGCACCCGTTTTGTAAGGTTGGTCTACATCATCGTCGTCGGTTTCAGGCACACTGTGCGGCTGAGATAAAATAACAGCAACATTATTTTGCTTCAGCATATCTGTCATCAGCCAGCTGTCGTCTGCGCCTACCAACACCAGTTTAAAATCAAATTCTTTGGCCATGCTGATCGCCATCATCATTTCCTTTACCAGGTTGCAATGCACAAAAAATATTTTTGATTTATCAAACAAACCCTGCACGGCTTCCAGTTTTAAATTCACCTGTGGATGAGGTGCCTGGTTGTGATAAGCTTTTGCCTCGCGGAAAAAAGTACGGATGCGTTCTATTTTTTCAAGGCTTTGTTTTACACGATCTTCATCGCCCGGGCGGCGAAACTGTGCAGGTACCGCAACAAGCGATGGCATATTAAAATGAATACCATTATCGGCTTTATACGCTGCATCTTCCCAGTTCCATGCGTCCAGCTGTACAACAGATGATGTGCCGCTGATAGTACCGCCCTGCGGCACAACATGAGCCAGCAATACGCCATTGCTGCGCAGGGTATTGATCACCTTGCTATCTGTATTATAAGCCACCAGGCTGCGTATGCTGGGATTGATATCTCCTACTTCATCATAATCCGCCGTTGATCTTACCGCACTTACTTCTACGAGGCCAAGGTTAGTGCTAGCTGCAATAACACCCGGATAAACATGCTTGCCTTTCAGGTCTATTACCTTAACATCAGCAATGGATGCCGTTGCCCTTACATCCCTGATTTTACCGTTACTGAAAACGATCATACCATTTTCAATCACCTGCCCGTTACCAATATGTATAATACCATTCGTAAGTGCGATGGTGCCTGTTTGTGCCGGTGACGGATGCATATTTTCCTGTGCCATTGCAACACCCGAAATAAGCAATGCTATAAATAATAATATTTTTTTCATGCTGTTGTTTTTACTTTGCGTACTGAACGCTGAAATATTTTTGTAACCTTTGCTGTAGAAAATAAATTATTGATTGTCGGTTGACAGCTTGTTATTATCGATTCTTCCCCAGAAAGTTTTTCCTTCATGATGATCTTCTTCACAATAATTTCTTTCCCTGAAAGATGGCGTTGCAGGTGAAGTTTTTTCACCACCTTTTTTGGCGCCAATCATTTTCTGTATCAACCTGGCCCTTTCTTTGGCTATACCCTCCCTCAGTAATTTATCTTTTTCTATATCATAATAAACCACACCATCCACGATTGTTTTTTCTGCCTTTGCATAAATGCTTAAAGGGTTGTCGCTCCACAAAACCAGGTCCGCATCTTTGCCTGCTTTTATACTACCGGTTTTATCTGCTACATGCAGCATGGTAGCGGGGTTTAGCGTTACCATTTTTAAAGCATCTTCTTCACTCATATCAGTATACTTCACACTCTTAGCCGCTTCCTGGTTCAGGCGTCTTGCCATTTCTCCATCGTCGGAATTGATGGCCACATTAATACCTTCCTTTTGCATCAGGTAAGCATTTTGCGGAATGGCGTCTACCACTTCCATCTTATAACTCCACCAATCACTAAAGGTAGAGGCATTGGCTCCGTGGGCTTTCATTTTATCTGCTACCTTATAGCCTTCGAGGATATGCGTGAACGTATTTACCTTAAACCCAAATTTTTCAGCAACACGCATAGCGGAAGTAATTTCACTTTGTACGTAAGAGTGGCAGGTTATGAAACGTTTTTTATTCATAATTTCTACCAGCGCATCCAGTTCAAGGTCTCTCCTTTTGCCTGGCCCCATGGCTTCATAATCTCTTGCCCTTGTAAACGCATCTGTCAGCACCTGCTCCACTCCCATTCTTGTATCGGGAAAACGGTTGCTGCTGTTGGAGTAAGAGCGTTTTACATTTTCGCCCAGCGCAAATTTTATAAACGGATCGGAGCCTGCAAATCTTAACTGCTCTGCATTGGCACCCCAGCGAAGTTTGATTAATTGTGTTTGTCCGCCAATGGTATTACAACTGCCATGCAGAATATGACTGCTGGTAACACCACCGCTTAACTGCCTGTATATATCAACATCTTCGGGATCGATGATATCCGCGATTCTCACTTCTGATGTAACAGATTGTGAACATTCGTTGATACCACCCGTACCCGCTATATGAGAGTGTTCATCAATAATTCCGGCAGAAAGATGCTTGCCTGTCCCATCAATTATTTTTGCTGCAGCATCTGATAAATTTTTGCCAATGGCAGCAATCTTTCCATTTTTTATCAGCACATCTGAATTGGCCAAAATGCCTTCTTTCTCGTTTGTCCAGACGGTTGCATTCTTTATTAAAATATTTTGCTGCTTAGGCATTTCGGTAAAACCATAGCCATTAAAAGGGTAAGTTACAGGGCTCGTTACAAGCACAGGCGACTCAGTTTTTTTACCTTTGGCAGTATCAGCTACAGCCGACTGTCCGGAGGTTTTGGTGGCTGTCCAGCTTATTGGACTCCCCGCAACCGTCTGGCCGGTACCACCCCAGTTTTCTTCGCTTATTACACCATTTAATCTTGCTGAATGAATGCTGTCTTTTTTAAAATCAATCACCATCATCACCAGTTTATCTTTAATTGTAAGATCAACTTTGGTGGTGTCTACGCCAATGATTTCCGCGGAGGGTTTGCCGGCTTCTCCTTTAATGGATAAGGTATTCGTTGTGTTATTAATTACCAGTGTATAGTTGCCACGGATATCCTGCCAGCCGTCTTCCTTTAAAAGATATTTATTGCCCTGGATCCAGTTTTGATATATTACTGCTTTATCGCTGAAAACAGGTGCTGATACGATTAAAAAATTAGCCAGCTTACCTGCTTCCAGGCTGCCGACTTTATCATACATGCCCAATAATGTAGCAGGTGTTTCCGTAAGCGCTTTTAATGCCTTTTGCTCGCTAAGGCCCTGCTGTATAGCCTTACGCAGATTAGCTAAAAAGATATTCGTTTCTTTTAAACCATTTGTTGTTAAGGCAAAATTGATACTGGCTTTTTCAAATGCTGCAGGGTTGGTGGGTGCCATTTCCCAATGTTTCATATCTGAAAGTGATACAAATCTTGCATCGGCAGGATCTTCAACATCCATCGCCTGCGGAAAATTCAGGGGTACGATAAAGGATGCATTGGTTGCTTTTACTTCGCCTATACGCTGGTATTCATTACCGCCCGCCTTTATAATATATTGTACACCAAATTCATCGCCCACCTTATCTGCACGCAAATCATTCCATTTATCATTGGCGTCAAAAATCTGCGGCAGACTTTGGTTATCTAAAAAGGCCTGCAGTGATAAGTTGGTGCCTTCAGTTACAGGCTTTGTTTTATACCACTGAGCATCTAAAAAATTTTGTCTTAATAAAGCAATACAACCCATTAACGAAGTAGGATAATCCTGGGTGGAACTGCCTTTATTAAATGAGTAATTGGCAGATGCTTTTTCTTTCAGCATCGCCATATTTTCTTTTTCTGTTGCCAGCGTAACAACCGCGCCAGTTCCCCTGGAGATGCCGTCCATCTGGTGTGTGAGAACCGTACCAAAACCAATGGCCCGCAGTTCTTTTGCTTTTGCATCATTCACTGCAAATATTTTTGCTGCATCTGTTTCAGAACGTATTGCCTGGTTCCATCCATAAGCACCTTTGGTATTGGAAAGCATTTGGGATGAGCCCCGGAATCCGCCACCAGCGGCTCGTTGAGGAGCATCGGTCCCATAGTCGGAATACATATCGATAAACGACGGATAAATATACTTGCCTTTACAATCTACCACAACTGCATCTTTAGGAACAGCTGCTTTTGCACCAACAGCCTCAATTTTTCCTTTGCGTATAACCAACGTTGCATTTTGCAAAGTAGTTTGCGCATTGGTAACAATGGTTGCATTGATAAAAGCATAACACCTTTCTTTGGGATCGGCTATATCATTTACCGGAAAAGTGGATTGCGCATTTATTCTCAAGCCCTGGAGAATAAGCAAAGCCACTACAAAAAGTAACCTCTTTTTTTTCATAAATATCAGTTTTGACAGACACATTATCAGGCAATAAATATAGCGAATGATTGGATTCGGTAATTGATAAACGAGCGTTTTTACTACCGCTTATCACATAGATTCAAATTCATATTTTATAAATTGCTGAAATAAAATTGGACTAATCTGCTAAAACCAGCACGCCTGACTGGTTACCATAGTTTTATCACACCTTCACGGTTTAATTTGCCGCAATTAAAAATCATCATGATGAAGAAATTCCATATCCAAAATTGATTTTGCTTGCAAACTGTCATCTGTAGTCTCTTCTTTAAACAGTTAAAGTGATGCATTTGTAAACGCTTCCTTAAATATTCATTATCAAAAACATTCCCTGTTATCTGTAATTTTGCGGCAATTATTTATTATATGAATATAGCCTCTTACATCGATCATACCGTATTAAAGCCAACCACCCTGGTAGCGGATGTAGAAAAGCTTTGTGCCGAAGCCATTCAACACCAATTCGCAGCGGTTTGCGTTCCGCCATTGTTTGTAAAAAAAGCGGCGGGGTTATTGGCAGGTTCATCCGTTAAAGTAGCCACGGTAATCGGTTTCCCATTTGGTTATTCTGCCATTGAGGCAAAGGTTGCTGAAACCGTTTTAGCAATTGTTGACGGAGCTGATGAACTGGATCTCGTAATTAATATCAGTGCACTCAAAAATAACGACTGGCAGTTTCTTGCCGGCGAGATCAATGCTATTTTACCGATTGTAAGAAAAGCAGGCAAGGTGATAAAAATTATTATTGAAAGCGGCGTGCTTACCGATGAAGAAATAATCAAGTGTTGTGACCTGTATGGTGCTGCCGGCGTGGATTTCATGAAAACATCCACGGGCTATGCAGAAAAAGGAGCTACGGTAGAAGCAGTGAAGCTTCTCCGTAAACACCTGTCCGAAAAAATCCAGATCAAAGCCAGCGGCGGAATAAAAACCTATACTTTTGCCAAACAATTAATTGATGCCGGTGCTACAAGAATAGGTTGCAGCAGCAGTATACAAATAGTAAACGAAGCCGCCGGGCAAAACTAAACGGAACAGTTTTTGTCAATTGTCAATCATGAAAAAAATAATTGTCCTTTTATTACTTGCCTTTTTTGTTGTTAGCGCAGGAGCCCAGGTAACCACCGTTACCGACACAGCAAACCAGGGAAAAATAACTGTATTTAAAGACCCGCGCCTGGATATACTGGCAAAAAAGGAAGCTGCTTTTAATGAGGCTAACGGGTTTTCATTAGGACCAAGGTCTGCAAAAGGATACCGGCTGATGCTGCTAAGTACAAGTGACCGCCCGGCGGCAATGCGGGTAAGGTCACAGTTACTGGAGCGTTTTCCGGAACAAAAAGTATATATGAGTTTTCAGCCGCCTTATATTAAGTTACGGTTTGGTAATTTTTTAGAAAAAGCAGATGCTGAAAAATATAAGAAAGAAATTATCCGTTCGAAGCTGGTGACAAATAATATTTATTTATTGCCGGAAACAATTGAAGTAAAGCCGGATAAAGACAAAGAGAGCAATTAACCGGAAGGATCAGGCCGAGGACTGATCTGAATACCATTAAGTTCATGTTTGCCTGACTGTTTGAACAAACAAAATCCATTAATAATAAAATACCTACCGTGAGTGACCCCCTTCAACAGCAAATAAAAAATTTAGCCCGGCAATATGCCCCTGAAATGATTGAAGTCCGTCACCACCTGCATGCGAATCCTGAGTTAAGTTACAAAGAGTTTAAAACCTCCGCCTATATTCAGCAGCAATTAGCAGCGCTGAATATTCCATTTGAAGTAAAAGCGACTACCGGAGTAATCGGTTTAATTAAAGGCAAAAATCCGGATAAAAGAATTGTTGCTTTACGTGGCGATATGGATGCGCTTCCCATCACAGAAGAAAACGATGTTCCTTATAAGTCAACTGTGCCAGGTATTATGCATGCCTGTGGTCATGATGTTCACACTACCTGCCTGCTGGGTGCGGCAAAAATACTGGCTGCTTTAAAAGGTGAATGGGAAGGAAGTGTAAAATTAATTTTTCAACCGGGAGAAGAAAAAAACCCAGGTGGAGCTAGTTTATTAATTACAGAAGGAGTGTTACAAAATCCGGCACCACAAAGCATTTTTGCGTTGCATGTTCACCCCGGTTTGGAAGTAGGCAAACTGAGTTTCAGGGGCGGTATGGTAATGGCCAGCGCCGACGAAATTTATATTACCGTGCGGGCAAAAGGCGGTCATGCCGCAGCGCCGCAAAATACAGCCGATACCATTTTAATTGCATCGCATTTAATCGTGAGCCTGCAGCAAATTATCAGCCGAAACAATGATCCGTTTAATCCTTCGGTGTTATCCATTACCTCTTTCCAGGGTGGTTTTACTACCAATGTAATTCCATCGGAAGTTAAGCTGATGGGTACTTTCAGGGCAATGAACGAAGTGTGGCGGTTTAAAGCGCATGAACTGATTATTAAAATGGCGACAGAACTGGTACACAGTATGGGTGCCGAAATTGATATTAAGATTGATGTGGGTTATCCATTTGTTTTAAACAACATAGCGCTCAGCGCAGCTGCCCGTAAAAAAGGGGAAGACTATCTCGGAATTAACAATGTAGAAGAAACCGAATTAAGAATGGGGGCTGAAGATTTTGCCTATTATTCTCACCAGTTACCCGGCTGTTTTTTCAGGCTCGGTGTTGGCAATAAAGCAAAAGGTATTTCAATTGGCGTGCATACTCCTACTTTTAATATAGATGAAGACGCCATCGAAATCGGTATGGGTATGATGGCCCTGCTGGGTGCAACCGGAGCTGAATAGCGTTTCACTTTTGCCATCCGGCACTACAATTTCTTTGAGAATCATTTATGTACCTTACATCAATTTTTAAATTGGCTATGCCTAGTTGATTGCATTAAAAAATTATCATTCAAAGCCGGCAATTGTTGTTGTTTTTATATGTGCCGGCAAAACGAAATTGCTAAATAAAAAGTATGTCAAACGAATTAAGTAAACAACAGGCGCTGGAGTATCATGCCAATGGCAGACCAGGCAAAATTGAAGTCGTTCCCACCAAGGAATCAAAGACACAAAGAGATCTTTCTTTAGCTTACTCGCCCGGCGTGGCAGTACCCTGTCTTGAAATTGCCGCCAACCCTGAGGATGTTTATAAATATACAGCAAAAGGTAACCTGGTAGGGGTTATCAGCAATGGCACCGCAGTGCTTGGTCTCGGAAATATCGGTCCCGAGGCTGGCAAACCGGTGATGGAAGGTAAGGGTGTTCTGTTCAAAATTTTTGCAGACATTGACGTGTTCGATATTGAGATCAACGAAACCGATCCGGAAAAATTTGTTCAGATTGTAAAAGCACTGGAACCCACTTTTGGCGGTATTAACCTGGAAGACATAAAGGCACCCGAATGTTTTTATATTGAACAGGAATTGAAAAAGCAATTGAAAATTCCGATTATGCACGATGACCAGCATGGTACAGCGATTATATCCGCTGCTGGGTTGTTGAATGCCCTGGAATTACAAAAAAAGAAAATTGGAGACGTACGTATCGTGGTAAGCGGGGCAGGTGCTGCGGCAGTAGCCTGCATGAAATTGTATGAAGCGCTCGGAGCAAACCGTAACAACTTTATGGTGTTCGACAGAAGAGGAATTATCTATACCGGACGGGAAGGTGTGGATGAGATGAAAAAAGATTTCTGTACGGATGCAAAGTATAAAGACTACGATCTTGCAAAAGCACTCGTTGGCGCAGACGTATTTATTGGTTTGAGCCAGGGTAATATCGTGAGTCCGGAAATGGTGAAATCCATGGCTAAAAAACCAATCGTATTTGCATTGGCAAATCCTGATCCGGAGATTGCGTACGATACCGCTACGTCTGCCCGGCCAGACCTTATCATGGCTACAGGACGAAGCGATTATCCTAACCAGGTAAACAATGTACTTGGCTTTCCTTATATATTTCGTGGGGCACTTGATGTCAGGGCAACCACCATTAACGAAGCCATGAAAATGGCTGCTGTAAAGGCATTGGCTGCATTAACAAGAGAACCTGTACCGGATATTGTGAATCTTGCCTACAATGCGAAAACAATTTCTTTCGGCCCGGATTACATCATCCCCAAAGCACTTGATCCACGCCTGTTGTCGACTGTTGCGCCGGCTGTTGCTAAAGCTGCTATGGAAAGCGGTGTAGCAAAATATCCCATCACAGATTGGGAAGAATATAAACTGCAGTTAAATAAACGGCTTGGACTTGATAACCAGCTGAGCCGCGTAATTGGTAACAAAGCACGCAAAGATCCTAAACGGGTTGTTTTTGCAGATGCCGAAAATATCAAGATTTTGAAAGTTGCTCAACTGGTAATTGAAGAAGGTGTGGGTTACCCGATTTTGTTAGGCGATGCAAAAAGAATTACCAAACTGGCAATGGACAACAGTATTGATTTAGAAGACATCCCGATCATTGATCCAAAGGCCGAAGAATACCATGAGATGCGGAAACGGTTTGGTGAATTGTTTTATGCAAAAAGGCAGCGGAAGGGAGTTAATAAGCATGAGGCTCATAAGATAATGCGTGACAGGAATTATTTTGGTTGTATGCTGGTTGAAACCGGCGAAGCGGATTGTATGATCAGCGGATTAACCCGTAGCTATCCGGAAACTATCCGTCCGGCTATCCAGGCGATCGGCACTGAGGAAGGCGTTAAAAAAATAGCGGGCATGTACATTTTGCTCACCAAACGTGGCCCCTTATTTTTAGCGGATACAACCATCAATTTCAATCCCACCGCAGAAGAACTGGCAGAGATTACTTTGTTAACAGCAAAAGAAGTAAAGCAGTTTAATATTGTTCCGCGTATTGCAATGCTATCCTATTCCAACTTTGGCAGCAGTAATTCAGACGAGGCTAACCTGGTGCGTAAAGCAAGGGAAATAGTAAAAGCGAAAGATCCTGAATTGGTCTGTGATGGCGAAGTACAGGGTATCCTGGCGTTTAACAAAGAAATTTTAAAAGACAATTATCCATTTACTGAACTACTGGATGGTGATGTAAACACACTCATCTTCCCCAACCTTGCCGCCGGTAATATTGCCTATAATTTATTGCAGGAAGTAGGCGGTGCGGATTCTATCGGACCTGTTTTACTGGGCTTAAAAAAACCGGTGCATGTGCTGCAATTGGGCAGTTCTATCAGGTCAATTTTTAATATGGTGTTGATAGCAGTAGTAGATGCTCAATTGAAAGGGGAATCAAAACCAGGAGAAGAGATCGATAGAAGTAAGTGGGGCAACCGTTTAAAAAAACGGGCGCACGATTTATAAAACTGCTTTGGTTTACAATTACAGTTACTGATAACAGCCGGCAAATGCCGGCTGTTATCAAAATATCAGAATCAAAATTTATCTTCGTTTAACAACAGTTATAACAAAACAGTAACCTGTACATAAAACTGCAAATCAATAATGACTTTTTTCACGCATTTCGGCCGCTATCTTTTAATGCTTAAAGGCATGTTTACCAGGCCCGAAAATTTAAAAATGTACTGGAAAGAATTCATGCACCAGTGCAACGATATTGGTATTGGCTCACTGGGCATAGTATCTATTATTTCAGTATTTATTGGTGCGGTTAGTGCCGTTCAAACATCTTATCAATTGGTTAGTCCTTTAATAGCACCCGAAACCATTGCACAGATTGTAAGGGATACTGTAATTCTGGAGTTTGCTCCCACATTAGTATGTATTGTGTTGGCTGGTGTAATTGGTAGTAAAATTGCGAGCGAGTTGGGTAACATGCGGGTTAGTGAACAAATAGATGCATTGGAAATCATGGGCATTAACACTAAAGCTTATCTTATTTTACCCAAAATTACTGCAGCATTGCTAACCATTCCGCTACTGGTAATTATATCAATGGTATTGGGGATATGGGGTGGCAGGCTGGCAGGAGCTGCATCCGGCATATTGTCTGCCGATACGTTTGACAGGGGTTTATTATTAAAATTTATTCCATATAATGTGACATTTGCACTCATCAAATCTTATACATTCGCTTTTATCATCAGCAGCATACCGGCTTATTATGGCTATTATGTAAAAGGCGGGGCGCTGGAAATTGGCCGCAGCAGTACAAAAAGTGTGGTGGTCAGTTGTATCATGCTACTGTTTGCTGATTATGTTTTGACACAGATGTTGTTAACACACTAATCACCGACGAGGTTGTGCTACTGTGTAACACTTATACCTAAAACTTATAACTTATAACTGCCTCCCGGTATGATTGAATTTAAAAATATCAAAAAAAGCTTTGACGAAAAGGTAGTCCTGGACGACGTAAGCCACGTGATGGAAACTGGGAAATGTAACCTGATCATCGGAACCAGCGGCAGTGGAAAAACTGTTTTACAAAAATGCCTGGTGGGTTTGTTTGAACCCGATAGTGGTGAAATTTTGTACGACGGAATCAGCTTTACCGAAATGGATGATGATGGCAGAAAGGCATTGCGCCAGCAGATTGGTATGCTGTTTCAGGGCTCAGCTTTATTCGATAGTATGACCGTGGAACAAAACGTGATGTTCCCGCTGGATATGTTTGCTAAAATGAGCAGCAGTGAAAAATTAAAACGGGTAAACGAAGTACTGGACAGGGTTAACCTGGAAGGGGCGAATAAAAAATTTCCGGCAGAGATCAGTGGTGGTATGAAAAAAAGGGTCGGCATTGCAAGAGCTATTGTATTGAATCCAAAATATTTATTTTGCGATGAGCCTAACTCAGGGCTCGATCCTCAAACTTCCATGGTGATTGACAAGCTCATCCTTGAGATCACCAAAGAGTTCAACATGACCACCGTGATCAACACCCACGACATGAACAGCGTTATGGAAATCGGTGAAAATATTTTATACATGTTTGAAGGCCATAAAGAGTGGACCGGCAACAACGAAGAAATTATTTTTTCAAAAAATGAAAAACTCAACCAGTTTATTTTCGCTTCTAAATTTTTACAGGATGCCAAGGACATGCGCATGCTGGAAGCCAAAGGCATCATTGCAGATGACAGGAACATGGAAGATATGCTGAATAACGGGGAGGAGATAAAATAAATCACCGCTTTAAAGAGATAAAAACAGGGCAAACCATTTGCCTGTTTTCTAATTTGCTAATTTTCGAATTTTGACATTTACTCCCCTATCTTTGCGAAAATTTTCAATATTTCATTTCTAATTCTTAATCGATACCATGTCAGTTCTCGTTAATAAAAACTCCAAAATTATTGTACAGGGTTTTACCGGTACAGAAGGTACATTTCATGCTACACAGATGATAGAATACGGCACTGACCTGGTGGGTGGTGTTACGCCGGGAAAAGGCGGTACAACGCATTTGGACAAGCCTGTATTTAATACTGTAGCGGATGCGGTTAAAGCAACGGGTGCAGATGTGAGTATCATTTTTGTACCTCCAGCATTTGCGGCTGATGCGATTATGGAAGCAGCTGATGCCGGTATTGCGCTGGTGGTTTGTATTACAGAAGGAATACCTGTACAGGACATGGTGAAAGTGAAAAACTTTTTAAAAAGCACTACCGCAAGGCTGATTGGACCTAACTGTCCCGGTATTATTACTGCGGAAGAGTGTAAAGTGGGCATTATGCCAGGCTTTATATTTAAGAAAGGCAGAATTGGTATAGTATCCAAAAGCGGTACGCTTACTTACGAAGCAGCGGACCAGGTTGCAAAAGCCGGCCTTGGTATTTCAACTGCAATTGGTATTGGCGGCGATCCTATCATTGGTACAACCACCAAAGAAGCGGTGGAATTGTTTATGAATGATCCTGAAACGGACGCCATCGTAATGATTGGTGAAATCGGTGGCGGTATGGAAGCTGAAGCTGCACATTATGTTCAATCAACAGGTAATAAAAAACCAGTTGTAGGATTTATCGCTGGTCAGACAGCGCCTCCAGGACGCCGCATGGGCCATGCCGGCGCTATTGTGGGTGGAGCCGATGATACGGCTGCAGCCAAAATGAAAATCATGACCTCGTGTGGTATTCACGTAGTAGCAAGTCCGGCTGATATTGGAAAGACAATGGCAGACGTGCTAAAAAAATAATTTATTCCTTTTCGAATTAAACATAAAGCCCCGGAAATCCGGGGCTTTATGTTTAAAGTAATCACAAGGGGCAATGATATTAAACTGTCTTTCAGTTGTATCCCTTTTGTAACTTCTCTTCTTTTATAACAGTGGTTCGCAAAAGCTGTGCCGCCCGTCTGCTGCCGCTTTAAAAAATGTTAAAGAAAAAAATTACCTGTTCTTTTATGTAAAGAGACAGACCCATACATCTGTTAACTGCAGCCTCTATTGTACGCCATTATAACAGTCCGGCAACAAGCTGTATCTTGTAATTAAAATAAATTCAGGCATGTATTTAAAGAACCTTTTACTGGTAATTTTTACCGGGTTAGTATTTAAGACTATGGCGCAAAAATCTAAAGATTATTCAACAAACTGGTCAAAGGTGGCGGCCTTTGAAACAAAGGGCCTCACCCGTTCTGCCCTGAAAGAAGTGCTTGTTATTTACAAATTGGCCGTAAAAGGCAACAATGATGCACAACAAATAAAAGCTGCTATCTACCAGGTTAAGTACCACAACATGGTACAGGAAGACAGCAGGGAAAACAATATATTTTTTGTAGATACATTAATCACTCAGGCAAAAGCACCCGCAAAAAATATTTTACAAAGCATGCAGGCCGAAATGTACTGGCAGTACCTGCAAAATAACCGATATAAATTCTACAACCGCAAACCATTGAGTGATGAAAAAGCAACCGACATCAGCACCTGGAGTCTGGAGAAATTGCATACTACCATCAGCAAATTATATAAGGCATCGCTGGCTGATAAAAGCCTGTTGCAAACAAGCACAATAGAGGTTTTTGATCCTGTCATTATCAAAGGTGAAAACACAAGGCAACTCCGCCCTACCCTTTTTGATTTTTTGGCATTCCGGGCGTTGGATTATTTTAAAAATGATGAACAGGATTTGATCAAACCTGCCTACAAATTCACCATCAATAACCCAGCTGCATTTGTTCCCGCTGCTGAATTTGTTACCATAACTTTTACAACAAAAGATACTGGTGCCCTGCACTTTAAAGCCATTGAGCTATTGCAGGAAGTTATCCGCTTTCATTTAAAAGATAAAAACCCCGATGCCTTGCTGGACGCTGATTTGATACGCCTGAACTTTATGCACCAGTACGCTATCAATGAAAATAAAAACAGTTTGTATGAAGCTGCATTAAAAAATATAGAAACAACCTACGCCGGTAATGAAGCCACGGCACAGGCCATGTATTTAAGGGCGCAGATTTACCGTGAGAAAGGTCAGCAGTATGATCCATTTATCGCAACAATCAACCAGTACGAAATAAAAAGGGCAAAAGAATTGTGTGAGCAGGCCATTGCAAAATACCCGAAAAGTGAAGGTGGCATCAATGCACAAAATCTATTGACAGAAATACTCCAACCTGCATTAACACTGGCAACTGAAAAAGTAAATATTCCGGATGCACCTTTCAGAACGTTGGTGAATTATAAAAATACCGCCACTGTTTACTTCCGCGTGATAAAAACTACTGTCGATGCAGTAAAAAAAATGGACCGGCGTGACTATGACAAATTATGGAAAGATGTTGTGGCGCTGAAAGCTGTTAAAACATGGAGTGTTTCGTTACCCGATCTGAAGGACTATCAAACCCATGCTGCCGAAATTAAAGTGGATGGGTTGCCTGGCGGAGTTTACCTGATCCTTGCCAGCCTCAATAATGATTTTTCCCTCCAAAAAAATATCATCGCCAAACAATTAACTTACGTAAGCAATATCAGTTACATCAACAATAACAAAGATGAATACTATGTGCTGAACCGCGACAATGGCCAGCCCTACAACAGTGCAATCGTGCAGGTTTGGGAAACAAAATACAATTACTCGAGTGGCGGCAATGATGATACAAAAGCAGAGGGTTACACGACTGATAAAAATGGTTTCTTTCAATTAAAGAAAAGCAAGGATTACAGAAATATTAAACTGCAGATAAAAACAGCAGGTGATGAACTGTTTTTGCAGGATGAAACCTACAACACGTATTACAACGGGTATGAACAAACCCCTGTTGTAAAGCCGGTAACTTTTTTATTTACAGACCGGTCCATCTACCGCCCGGGGCAAACGGTTTATTTTAAAGGCATCGTTTTACAAAAAGGCATAAAGGCTACAGAAACAAGCATTCTTCCCAAATTCAGCTCCAGCCTGCAATTGAGGGATGCCAACCAGCAAAAGGTAACCGATGTACACCTGGTGACGAATGAATACGGATCCTATCATGGTTCTTTTAAATTACCCGAAGGTACTTTGAACGGGCAGTTTAATTTGTTTGACACTGCCACCCTATCGCAGCAATATTTTAGTGTGGAAGAATACGAGCGCCCGAAGTTTTTTACTGAAGTGGAAAAGCCAAAAGGTACTTACCGGCTAATGGATAGCATTACCGTTACCGGCACCGCCAAAGCTTATGCGGGCAACAATATTGATGGGGCAAAAGTGAAATATCGGGTGGTGCGTAAAGTTCGTTATCCCATTTGGTGGGGTTGGGGAAACTATATCCGCAAAGGAAGGCCCGGTGTACCGTATGGCCGGAGTGATGAAATGGAAATTACCAATGGCGAAACAACTACAGACGTAGCAGGTGCATTCCACGTTACATTCAAAGCTTTGCCTGATCAAAGCATCGACAAAAAAACACAGCCTATTTTTTACTATGAAGTGAGCGCCGATGTTACGGACCTGAATGGTGAAACAAGAAGCGGCTCAGCATCGGTGGCCGTTGCTTACCAGATGTTGCAATTGGACATTAACGTTGCAGATAAAATGTCAACCGACAGTTTAAAAAACATCCTCGTAAAAAGTACCAACCTGAACGATATAGAAGAAACCACCAACGCTACGGTTATCATCCAGGAATTAAAAACACCTGCAAAAATTTTCAGGGAAAGATATTGGGATCAACCCGACCAATTTGTAATGAGCAGGGATGAATACTATGGCTACTTTCCGTATGATGTGTACAAGAATGAAAATGAAGTAAAAAATTATGAAGCCGCTGCGAAAGTTTTTGAAAAAACCGACAGCACCAACCACAATATAGCTTTGGCAGGGCTGTCTTTAAAACCAGGGTGGTACAAGATTGTAGCTGTTGCAAAAGATAAATATGGTGAAGAAGTGAAAACTGAAAAATACGTGCAGTTATTCAGCAACAGCAAAACAGCAATCACTGCCAATGCGGTGGAGGTGAGGGTAGACAACAACCAATCGGAACCTGGTAAAAAAATACAGTATAACATCGCAACGGGTTTTAAAAACGTCTGGCTGATTCATACATTGACTAAAATGGAAGAAGGCACTAAGACTGCCTACCCCACCATTACACCAGGCCAGCCATTTCAAAATGAAATTTTGGTAACGGAGAAAGACCGTGGTGGCATGAATGTTAGCTATGCATTTGTACAACACAACCGCGTATACAAGGGCAATGAAAGTTTTTATATTCCCTGGAGCAATAAAGAACTCACCATTGACTATGCTACTTTCCGGGATAAATTATTACCCGGTAGCGAAGAAAAATGGACGGTAAAAATCAGCGGTAACAAAGGCGAAAAAGTGGCGGCAGAAATGCTGGCAGCCATGTACGATGCCAGTCTGGACCAGTTTAAACCACATGCATGGAGTGCACTGAATATCTGGCCGGGATTGTACAATACTGTTAACTGGACAGATAAAGGATTTGAAGAAATGAGTTCAGAAGAATACAATCGGGTGGATAATGTTTATCTAAATACCCATCCAAAGTCTTATGATCAGCTAATATATAATAACGAGTATACTATTGATTATGCTGGTAGTGGTCTGGTTGAAAGAAGAATACGGTCGGCTTCAGAAGTAAAACTTTTGAATGCACCAATGGCTAGTGCAAAAAAATATGATGAACAAATAAAAGAAATAAAAGAAGATCAGATAATTGCTGCAGTTAGATTGGATTCTGCCGAACGCCCATTAAATAACAATTCAAATACACAAGATCAATCCATCCAAATTCGCAAAAACTTCAACGAAACTGCCTTCTTCTTCCCGGATTTGCAAACCGATGCCGATGGCAATGTAACTTTTTCATTCACTATCCCTGAGGCATTGACCAAATGGAAGCTGATGACTTTCGCACATACCAAAACGTTGGCTAGCGGCTATGCCGAAAAAACAACCGTAACACAAAAGCCCCTGATGATACAACCCAATGCGCCCCGCTTTTTAAGAGAAGGCGACGGCATTGAATTCAGCGCCAAGGTTGTAAACCTAACCGATAAAGAAATCACCGGCACCACCCAACTGGAATTGCTGGATGCTGCTACCAACGAATCGGTGGATGGCTGGTTTAAAAACATTTTTCCAACACAGTATTTTACAGTTGCGGCAGGGCAAAGTGCAGCAGTAAAATTCCCGATAGAAATACCGTTCAACTTCAACTCGGCAATGACTTATCGCATAGTAGCCATGTCTTCTGATAAATCCGATTCACAGGCAGGGAACTTTAGTGACGGTGAAGAAATGGCAATCCCTGTTTTAACCAACCGCATGCTGGTAACAGAAACAGTGCCGCTCAATCTAAGAAACACGACCTCCAAAACTTTCAAATTTGAAAAACTATTAAACAGCGGCAGCAGTCAAACCATCACCAACCACTCACTAACGGTGGAGTACACTGCAAACCCGGCCTGGTATGCGGTGCAGGCATTACCCTATCTAATGGAGTATCCATATGAATGTGCTGAACAAACTTTTAACCGCTATTACGCCAATACACTGGCTTCTTTTGTAAGTAATAGTGCGCCGAAAATAAAAGCCGTATTTGACAAATGGCGCACCACTGATACAGCAGCCTTGCTAAGCAATCTTCAAAAAAATGAAGAACTAAAATCAGCCCTGCTTCAGGAAACTCCCTGGGTACTGGATGCGAAAAATGAAAGGGAGCAAAAGAAAAATATTGCGCTGCTATTCGACCTGGTAAGGATGGGCAATGAAACAACCAAAGTCATCCAGCAATTAAAAGACATGCAAAGCAGCAACGGTGGTTTTGTATGGTTTAAAGGTGGCTCGGATGACCGGTACATTACGCAATACATCCTCACAGGAATCGGTCATTTAAAAAAGCTAAATGCGCTGCCCGGCAACAATAACAGCCAGGTAAATGACATGATGATGATGGTGAATAAGGCGCTCCCCTACCTGGATAAAAAGATTAAAGCAGATTATGATGCCCTGATTAAACTAAAAGCAGACCTTAAAAAGAATAACCTTAGCAACACAGCCATCCAGTACCTGTACATGCGGAGTTTTTTTACAGAAACACCTGTCGCAGCTGCGTCGCAAACCGCTTACACCTATTACCGTGAGCAGGCAAAAAAATACTGGCTCAGCAACAGTAAATACCTGCAGGCCATGATTGCATTGGCACTGAACCGTACCAATGATGCCGTAATACCCAAAGCGATCATCCGGTCATTGAAAGAAAATGCCATCAATAAAGAAGAACTGGGTATGTATTGGAAAGAATGGACCAACGGGGGCTATTACTGGTACCAGGCGCCGATTGAAAGCCAGGCCTTGATGATAGAAGCCTTTTCTGACATTGATAAAAATACCACTACCGTTGATGACCTTAAAACCTGGTTGCTAAAACAAAAGCAAACACAAAACTGGAAGACTACCAAAGCTACCGCAGAGGCTTGCTATGCACTGCTGCTGAACGGCAACAGCTGGTTAAACACAGAAAAAGAGATAGCTATTAACCTAGGCAATACAGTAATAAAAAGCACCGATGATAAAACAGAAGCCGGAACAGGTTACTTCAAAAAAACAATTGAAGGAGAAAAAGTAAATGCAGTGATGGGTAACATCAAGGTAGATATCAAGTCAACAAACACCCAAAACCCTTCTTTACACAGCAAGGAAGCCTCATGGGGAAGTGTTTACTGGCAATATTTTGAAGACCTTGATAAAATAACTTTTGCTGAAACGCCACTCAAACTGGCTAAAAAATTATTTATTGAAAAGAATTCTGACAAGGGCCCGGTGCTGGAGCCTATTTCGGATAACGCTGAACTGAAAATCGGTGTCAAAGTAATTGTGCGTATTGAATTAAAAGTGGATAGGGATATGGAATATGTACACATGAAAGATATGCGTGCTGCCTGTATGGAACCGGTGAACGTCATCAGCCAGTACAAATGGCAGGGCGGTCTGGGCTATTATGAAAGTACCAAAGATGCCAGTACCAATTTCTTTTTTGGTTGGTTACCACGTGGCAGCTATGTTTTTGAATATCCCCTGTTTGTAACGCATGCCGGTAATTTCAGCAATGGTATTACGAGCATCCAATGTATGTATGCACCTGAATTTACCAGCCATAGTGAGGGGATTAGGGTGAAAGTGGAAGCTCAGTAACCCATTCGGCTCTGGAGGGGCAATCTGGCTCCAAAAGTTCGAAGGGATTTTGTTTTACAAAAATGCATCGTTTAAAATCTTTAATGGAGGAAATTTTAGAAAATAATGTAACGGAAACGGCAATAAATCAGATAAATGGGCCGTGTATCGTAAAATTTATCCATTATCCACTGATAAATTATCCATTAAATCCCTACCTTTGCAGCCCCGTAAACATTTGTGTACGGAATTAACCAATTTTTAAACAATAAACAAGGGAAAATGAACAACTACGAATTGATGGTGATTTTTACCCCGGTGTTGTCTGAAGAGGAATTCAAAGCCGCTCAGAAAAAATTTGCTGCTATTGTTACTGACAATGGTGGTGAAGTATTGCACACCAATCCATGGGGACTAAAATCGCTGGCCTATCCCATTGCCAAAAAGACTACTGGTCTTTACTGGGTAATGGAGTATAAAGCGCCAACCGACTTCAATGAAAAGTTGAAAACTCAACTTTTACGTGACGAATCAGTGATGCGTCACATGTATACTGTACTCGATAAATACGCCGTCGATTACAACACCAAAAAGAGAAGTGGCGGAAAATATTCACCAAATGAAAAAGCGGAGGCATAATCATGGCAAAACCAAACGAGATCAAATATCTCACAGCAATCAAAGCTGACAAGCGTCCAAAGAAATATTGCCGCTTTAAAAAGATGGGCATTCATTATATCGATTATAAAGATGCCGATTTTTTGAAAAAATTCCTGAACGAACAAGGTAAATTGTTACCCCGCCGTTTAACCGGAAACTCTTTGAAGTTTCAGCGTAAAGTAAGCGATGCGGTAAAGAAAGCCCGTCAAATGGCTATTCTGCCTTACGTTACAGATTTATTAAAATAATTTTTTCACCACCCTAACCTTTCAATAGGGAAAGTCTTATCTGCCAGTCAACGATCGGCAGGGATTGGGTAAAAATGCAAACAACATGCAGGTAATATTAATACAGGATGTAAACAACCTTGGCAGTGCCAACGAACTGGTTACCGTAAAAAATGGTTACGGACGTAACTTTTTAATTCCTTCCAAACTGGCAATCGAGGCTAGCCCAAGTAACCTGAAACAAAGGGAAGAAAAAGTTAAACAGCAAGCGAAGAAAGAAGCTAAATTATTAGCTGAATTGAACATCGTTATTGCAGCTTTAACCAGCGGACCATTGAAAATTGGTGCTAAAACAGGTACAACCGGTAAAATTTTCGGTAGTGTAACTTCCGTTCAGATTGCACGTGCAATCAAAGAACAAAAAGGGTACGAAATTGACCGCCGTCGTATCACCATCCTTGATGAAGTAAAAGAATTAGGCACGTTTAAAGCAAAAATTGATTTTGGTAACGGTAACGAAACTGAAGTTGAATTTGAAGTAACTGCTGAATAAAATACAAGTCAATGAAATAAAAATCCGCCTGGTTTTACCGGGCGGATTTTTTTGTCCGGCATCTTAATAATTATATTCCTTTGTTGTCATTTTCTTTATACGCTTTGGCGCTACAACCTTAGAGAATGCTCTTCCCAATCCTACCGTAAAAGGTTACCTTTATAGAACATCTCCAGTCTTCCTTTTAGCATTACCGGTACGATAATATTTGCATCCATCTAAACACCAACACGGTCATGATAAACAGATTTTTGCTCTTTATATTTAGCCTTTCATTTGTAAGTATTGCTTTCACTGATTGTAATAATACGTCCAGTAAAACTCCCTCCCTTGGTAAAGATACCGTTCCAAAAGTATCTCCAACCGGAATGGGCATCCAGGGAAGCTTCAGCAATCAAACGAAAATTACCTTCGACAGCAGCATCATTAAAAAGTTTGTTGATAGCTTTCCCAAATTCAGGTCCTTTCAGAAAGATATCACTGCCTTTTATAAAAGCAGGAATTACGCTTATGCCTGGTATGATGACAGCGGTATGATAGAACCGGCACACAACTTATACAACCGCATCGTCAACATCAGGGATGAAGGAATGCCCGGGGAAGTACCCTACAAAGCAGCATTTATTGGCCTGATGGAAACGGAAGAAGGCGCAATAAAAATTGCCCCTGTGACAGAACTGATGCTAACCTCACAATACCTGGCCTATGCAAAAAAAGTATGGCAGGGTATAAGCGAAAAACAATCACTTTCAACAGAATGGTTACTGCCCCGAAAAAAGTTAACTACGCAGCAATTACTCGATTCATTGGTAAACGGAGCCGGCATATTGCAAAAAGACCCTGTATACCGGCAGTATCATCTGCTGAAAGATTATCTAAAAAAATACAACCAGTTAAATGCGCAGGGACCACTAACGGTAATTAAGGGTGATAAAAAAGTTTACAAATTAATGGACTCTTCTGCAACTGTTGGGGCCATACGGCAAAGACTTTACCTGTTGGGAGACGTGCCTGCAAATAATCAATCCAACATATTTGATTCGGCTCTGCTGCAGGGTGTAAAAAATTTTGAACACAGGCTTGGTTACAAAGAAGACGGACTTGTAAACACAGCGCTGCTGGCTGAAATGAATTACCCGCTGGATAAACGAATCGAACAGCTCATCGTCAATATGGAGCGCAGCCGTTGGGTTCCGGTAACATTGATCAACAATTACCTTGTGATTAATATTCCTGAATACAAATTGCATGTATACGAAAATGACAGTATCGCCTTCAGCATGAATGTGGTGGTGGGTAAAGATGAACATAAAACGGTTATTTTTAACGGGGAGTTAAAATACATTGTTTTTAGTCCTTACTGGAATATTCCGGCAAGCATATTAAAAAATGAAACCTTGCCTGCCATGAGAAAAAACCCCAATTACCTTGCAGAGCACAATATGGAATGGAACGGAGGCAATGTACGCCAGAAGCCAGGGCCGGATAATTCACTGGGTCTGGTGAAATTTTTATTCCCTAATACCCACAGCATTTACCTGCATGACACACCCGCGAAATCTTTGTTTAATGAAGATAAAAGGGCTTTTAGTCACGGATGCATACGCCTCGCAGAACCAAAAAAACTGGCGGAATATCTTTTGAGAAATGATAGTGCCTGGAATGAACGAAAAATAACCGAGGCTATGAATAAAGGTGTGGAACAATATGTAACATTGAAAAAGACCCTGCCGGTATTTATCGCCTATTTTACTGCCTGGGTGGACAGGCAGGGCAAACTTAATTTTAGAAATGATGTGTATAAAAGAGACGCCCGTTTGGCTAAAATGATGCTCGAAAGCCCTGGAATATGATTTTTTTTGAAAATTATTGTTTTTTTAAATAAATAGTTACATTTGTATTGCATTAATGGTTTTAGTATTTCGTCGTTAGCTGATAGATGTCTTTTTCGAAGTCCGTTTTCAGTTCATTGTACCCACTAAGGCATTAAAGTTTTTATTTAATTTTAAAAAGTTTTTACAATGAACATTTACGTAGGAAACCTCAGTTGGACGATGACTGATGAAGATCTAAGCAGTCTCTTCTCACAATTTGGTACAGTTACAAGTGCCAAAATCTTAAAAGACAAAATGAACGGCCGCAGCAAAGGATTTGGTTTTGTTGAAATGGACGACGCAGAAGCTGCTAAAACAGCTATTGCCAGTTTAAACGAAAGCGAAGTACAAGGCCGTAAATTAATTGTAAACGAATCACAACCACGTACGGAAGGTGAAGGCGGTTACAAAAAACGCAGCTTCGGCAGTGGTGGTAGTGGCGGCGGTGGCGGCTACAAGAAAAGTGGCGGCGGCGGTTATGGCGGCGGCGGCGGAAGAAGTGGCGGCAGCGGTGGTTATGGCGGCGGCGGCAACAGAAGCGGCGGCGGTGGCGGTTACAACAGAGATTATTGATTAACTCATTTACCGATAAAAAAAATCCTTCACTTTTTGTGAGGGATTTTTTTATGCACTTATGTTTTACAATCCTTTCAAATGATATCTCCGGAACTAATAACTGCGCAAACAAAAAAATGGATCACCAGTGTGGTGATAGCCTGCAATTTCTGCCCGTTTGCTGCTAAGGAAATGAAACACAACAGCGTGCATTACCAGGTAGAAGCGAGCGGAATTAATAGCGAATGCCTGGAAGTATTTTTAAGGGAATGTAAACGATTGGATGAAGATGATACCATTGTAACAACACTGCTTATTTTTCCAAATGGCTTTAGCCAGTTCGATGATTTTCTTGACCTGGTGAGCGAAGCCGAAGACCTGCTTGAGTCGAATGGCTATGAAGGTGTTTACCAGGTAGCTAGTTTTCACCCGCAATATATTTTTGGAGAAGCACCTGTAAAAGATGCGGCCAATTATACCAACCGGTCACTATATCCGATGCTGCATTTATTAAGAGAAGCCCAAATTGAAGAGGCACTGGAGCGTTACCCCGATCCTGAAAATATTCCGGATAACAATATTCATTTTGCAAGGGAAAAGGGTGTGCAATACATGCAAATGTTAAGAGATACCTGCTTATAAAATCACCGCTGTTTCAACCAACCGGTTACACTCATCCTGGATTTATGGGCGAGTAAAACTTCATGTTCCATTTCAGCGCTTTTAAAGAAAACAGCTTTTTGAGCAGTGGGCAAAATACTCTGTGCAGTATCATTTTGATAAATCATCAGTTGCCCGCCATCAGCCACTTTCCAGTCGTTATTTAAATAGCAAATCAGCGAGTACTTTCTTTTATTGTCTGTTTTAAACTGGTCTTTATGCCGTTTATAGGCGCAGCCCTCCTCATAGATGGCGTAATGAAATTCGTAGTCATTGATACCTGTATAACATGTTTTGTTGAGGTGATCAATAAAATCTTCCACCTTTTCCAGGAATTCCTGTTCGTTGATATTATTGTTCTTTTTATCCAGCCAGCTGATTTTATCGCCCCGCATTTGCTGCGTGGCATCCGCTACAGTTTCATTGCCGATACCGGCATACTTCATTTGCTTATCATCCTGCAACTGCTGGATATTTTGCTGCAGGCTGGAAGACAGTGCGGTTGATAAAAAATGATCGGCAATACCTACATTGGTATCAATAAAACTATTGATCAGTTCTTCAAATTGCTGTTGCATTTTTTTGTTTGAGGCGAACAAGGTAGGCTTTATTTAATACAAATATTAAAGCGTATCCGATTTACAACGGTGGGTATTTGCGTTACTAATCAATTCAATTAATTTGGAATGATCTATAACTGTATTATTTTGTAATTTCTGTAATCACTTTTCCTACACAACCGCTGGGCATTTGTATCTGCAGTAATGCCGCCAAAGTTGCAGCAATATCTGTCATATGGATCTCCCGATTGGTTTTTCCCGGCTGAATATTCCATCCAAAAAATAATAAGGGAATATGAGCATCATAGGGGTTCCATAAACCATGTGTAGTGCCCTTGCTGCCTCCGTCAAAATAACCGGGTTTAAAAGTAAACTGTATATCGCCGCTTCTTTTTGGATTATAGCCGTTAGCCATCATTTCTTTTTGCGGCTCCGGTATTGCAGCCAATGCCAGCTTGCTGATCTCAAATACGTTTACGATATAAGGCTTTTGTTGCAAGGTTTTTATAACCATGTTTACAATGGCAGCTTTATCTTTTCCCTGCTTTTCTATTTCTGCGAAATTTAAATACACCTGGTAATTTTGTACAGATAACACTGCGTTTTTTAAACCCAGGGTTGTTTCAATAGCCGTATTTATTTCTTTGGCGATTTCCGCATCGCTTACTGCACCACCGGGGATGTTATGCTCAGCTAAAAAGGCCGGTATATGTGCGGCGCCATGATCGGCTGTTAAAAAAACAAGGTAATTTCCTTTGCCGGCCTTCTGATCAAGATAATCCAGGAAGCTGGCGATATCCTTATCCAGCCGCAAATAGGTATCTTCTGCTTCAACAGAATTTGGACCGAATGTATGCCCGACATAATCTGTTGAGGAAATACTGACAGTCAAAAAATCCGGAACCGCATTGTTTCCTAATTTCTCATTTTCAATTGCCAGTTTTGCAAAATCAAAAGTAAAAGTGTTGGCAAAAGGTGTGGTGCGGAAAGAGTTGTATTTGCCCGTTGTGATAGCAGATAATTTGTGCGGAAACGTAACTGTTGTCTCGCCTGGAATTGCATTTTCATATGGCTCATTATCCGGAGTGCTTAAATCATACTGATCAATTGGCAACAGTGTATTCCAGTCCTTAGCCATATATGTTCCGGCAAAGTCTTTCGCATTGAAATTATTTACCCAGTCCGGCACCTGTTTCATATAATAGGTGCTGCTGATCCATTTACCACCTTTATCATCATACCAGTAGGCCGCATTGGCACTGTGTCCTGCAGGCAAAATAGCGCCGCGATCTTTAAGTGCTATACCAATTACTTTGCTTTTAAAATTGTTGCTTAATCTTAGTTCATCTGTAATAGTTGTTGTCCACAAATTTTCAGGGCTCATTTTGCCGGCATCATCTGGCGCATTACCCACCGTGGTTACAGTTGAATCGTCCGTACAGTAAACATTTACATTGCGGGATTTATCATACCAGTTATTACCAACAATGCCGTGCACAGCAGGCACACTACCGGTATAAATGCAGGTATGGCCCGGTGCTGTATAGGTTGGCGTATAAGGTATGAGCGTATTGTCACAGCTAAAGCCTTCGCCCATGAGCCGTTTGAAACCATTGGCAGAATACAGTTGATTAAAACGATACAAATAATCCCACCGCATCTGGTCGATCACGATACCAACTATTAGTTTAGGTTTGGCTGACTGCTGTTGCGGCGCTAAAGGTTTAGCTGGCACTTTTTTCCCAGGTTGTGCTGCCCCGCCAGCACCCATAATTAATAATAAACAAACAACAATCAACGATTTTTGGCCCATGCGAGTATTTTTTTCAAAGATAGTAGAAGCAGGCCAATGCGATTGGCGCCGTTGTTCTGTTAAGCTGGTTTATTTGATGGCAAAAGCCTTAAATTTGCAGCCGGTTAGCCAATTTGAGATAATACTGTTTCGGATTGAACGCCAATGATGCCCATTGGTATATAGCACAAGAGGGCGACGCAAGGATGTTGCTATAAAAAAGTGAAGCCAGGACGAAAACCTTTAAAACTACCGCAATAGTATGGCAGATGTTTTTGAAAAATTAGTAAAAGATGGCGGCCCGATCGGCCAGCATATGGACAGGGCGCATGGTTATTTTGCCTTCCCGAAATTAGAAGGCGAACTGGGACCAAGAATGCAGTTCAGGGGAAAAGAGATGATTGTGTGGAGTTTGAATAATTACCTCGGCCTGGTAAATCACCCGGAAGTAAGAAAGGTTGATGCGGAAGCTGCTGTAAAATATGGTATGGGAAACCCCATGGGTGCCCGTATGATGAGTGGCAATACTGATATGCACGATGCATTGGAAAAAGTGATCAGCCAGTTTGTAAAAAGAGAAGATACCATGCTGCTGAACTTCGGTTACCAGGGCATTATGAGTTGCATTGATGCATTGGTAAACCGCCGTGATGTAATTGTGTATGATGCAGAGGCACATGCCTGTATTGTAGACGGGGTAAGGCTGCACATGGGACACCGCTACGCTTTTAAACACAACGATATTGAGGATTGCGAAAAGCAACTGCAACGTGCTACCGAGCTGGCTGCCAAACAGGGTGGCGGTATACTGGTAATTACAGAAGGTGTATTTGGTATGGATGGAGAACAGGGCATTTTAAAAGAAATTGTTGCATTAAAAGAAAAATACGAATTCAGAATTTTGATTGATGATGCACATGGCTTTGGCTACATGGGCCCAACAGGGGCCGGTGCAGATGAAGCACAGGGTTGCCAGGATGGCATTGATTTGTATTTTTCGTCCATGGTGAAAAGTTTAGGTAGCCTCGGCGGATTTATCTGCGGCCCTAAAGCTGTAATAAAATATTTGCGTTACAATGTGCGCTCACAAATATTTGCAAAGAGTGTTCCGTTATTAGTTGTGGAAGGTATGCTGAAGCGGATGGATATGATAAAGACCATGCCCGAACTGCGAGAAAAGTTATGGTACAACGTAAACCGTTTACAAAGCGGGTTGAAGGAAAGAGGTTTTGATATTGGTGATACCAACAGTCCCGTTACACCGATTTACATGAAAGGTGATGTGCCTGAAGCCACGCAAATGGTAATGGACCTCCGGGAGAATTATCATATATTTTGTTCAATTGTTGTTTACCCGGTTATACCAAAAGGTGATATTATTTACCGCCTGATACCTACCGCCGTTCACACCGATGAAGACATTGAAAAAACACTGGATGCATTTGAAGCCACCAAGAAAAAACTGGATGCCGGTAAATATAAGGCCGTAGATATTCCGGATATGGCAGAGAAAGCATCAGCCTAACATTACAAAGCAGGTTTACTATAATTTGATATTTTCAATACTTTTTGATTTAATTTGATTGATTGAAACTTCCCATTTTGTACTGAGCTCCGAACAACGTTTTTAACTTTTATCATAGTCATTTAATCAATCAATCATGTATCAGAAAGTAGCAAATGTACAGCAGGACAATAAAACCCTGTGGATGGGAGTCGTTATAGTAACCGTATTGGAAGTGGCATTCTGGTTGCTTTTTTACTGGATACACCTGAAGATAAGAGCCTAACTATTTACCAAATTTTACGGAGCGATATAATTAAACTTATGCGACGGCATCATTGGTTAAAGAATGATGCCTTTACTTTTTTTTAAAAAATTATCACCTGCTTAATAAATCATTTTTTGTGCCTTTCTTTATCTTCTTTTGAAGAAGAAGATAAAGAGCTGATTCTATTTTCTTTTACCGGCGATAATTTTGTAACGGCAACCCTTTGCGATTTATAAATACCCGAATGTCCGCTAAAATAGTAGGCAGTGAAACAGGCCACGGCGTAGTATATTATATTTTCAGATCCAAACAATTCTATACCCATTAAAGTGCAGGCGAGTGGTGTATTGGTAGCACCTGCAAATACGGCAATAAAGCCAAGGCCGGCCATTAGATCAACAGGTGCACCGCTGATGGTTGCGAGCATGTTACCCAGCGTTGCGCCAATAAAAAATAGCGGTGTTACTTCGCCACCTTTAAAGCCCATGCCCAGTGTTATGGCCGTCAATAATAATTTCCAGAACCAACTCAGATAGCCTGCTCCGCCTACTTTGAAAGCATTGACAATACTGATGCCATCCGGTTTCGGATTGGTAACGCCTAAACCCAGGTAATCAAAAGTGCCAAGCAGGTAACTTATTCCAACAACAAGTACGGCACCTACAACCGGTACCAGTAAAGGGTTTGTAATAAACTGCCTGCTTTTATTTTTTATAGCATGGGATAGTGAAGCAAAGCCAAATCCCGCAAAGCCAAACAGAACTCCCGCAATAATTACCTTACCTAATAAAAAAAGATCGAATGAAATATGGGGGAAAAAAGAATCACTAGTGCTTTTGAAGGCGATGGTATATTGCGTGTGCTGAATGCCGCAGGATACACAGGTAATATGTGCGACGATGCCTGCAATTAAACAGGGAATCAATGCGTCATATTTGATGCGGCCGATGTACAATACTTCCAGTGCAAATACAGCACCTGCTACCGGTGTACCAAACACGGCTGCAAAGCCGGCAGACATACCGCACATCAGGAGAATCTGTTTATCGTATACCGATAATTTAAACCAGTCAGCAAACTGCGAAGCCATGCTGCCACCCATTTGTACAGCGGTGCCCTCGCGGCCGGCGGAGCCGCCGAATAAATGCGTAATGATGGTAGTGAATAAAATCAGCGGCGTCATGCGGAAAGGAACACCGCCGCCCGGCTCATGTATTTCATCAATAATTAAATTGTTACCTGCATGACTGTTTTTGCCAAACCTGTTGTAAAGCCAGATAATTAAAATACCTGCAAATGGCAATAAAAAAATAAGCCACAGGTGTTGCCAGCGTAAAACGGTAACAATATCCAGCAGCCATAAAAAGAAAGCTACCAGTAAACCAATTGATATAGAAACGGGGAGAATAATAAGTGTCCAGCGAAGTAATTGTTTGGCAATGTGTAATTGCGTCGCTGCATATTTTGTTGTATTCATCCTACAAATAGTTTTCGGGAAATAAAATAATTACCATTTGCAGGCGCCATCAGTCTTTGTTGAAATAAGACGGTTAAGTAGGAAGACACCATTTCCTTAATAGATCCAAAATTAAGATTTGATTTTAAATCAGGCTTATTTTTTTTGAATGAGTGGGCATCCAACAGTCCGAAACATCTTTGCTTAACATATTTTTATCGCCAAATTCTCATAGCTTTATCAAAAATTTTTATTGATGAACCGGATTGTTTTTTACCTTCTTATACTGCTTGTTGGCAACACTGCCAAAGCTCAGGCACCAAGTATGCAAATGACCGCAAGGCAAACCGGCCTGCCATCATTCAGTATCACCAGAGTGCCCGACAGCAGCAGGTTTGAGAAGGCCAACCTGCAAAAAAACAAAGCGGTAATTATGATGGTGTTCAGCCCCGACTGCGAGCATTGCCAGCAAAAGATTAAAGAAATTATGGCCAATATCAAATTGTTCAAAAATGTACAAATTGTAATGGTTTCTAACCTCGGCTATAGCTATGTAAAGAGATTTTACCAGGAGTTTAATGTAGCCAGGTATCCCAATATTACCATGGGTATGGATTATCGCTATATGTTAGGCAATTTCTTTACGATTCCCGGTTTGCCTGCGATGTTTTTGTACAATAAAAACGGGCAATTTGTAAAAGCTTTTGACAGGAATGTGCCGGTACAAAAAATTGCGGCGACTCTATAAAGTATTCCCATAACATAAGCCCTCAGCTTTCGGGCATCTGTTTAATTTTAAAATTTAATTTGTCATTTTAAAGTTTTAATGTGGTTGACTCGTCAATCATATAGAACATGCGCTTATTTATCAATTGAAAATAATTACCTGATGTTTTTATTCGCAGCTATTGTATTTGTGTTTATCAGTGCCGCATATCTTTTTTTACAACAACCAAAATTTGGCAGACGGCCTGCAGGCGAACGCCTGGAGAAAATAAAAAAATCTCCCAACTACCGAGACGGGCAATTTCAAAACATAAGCTTCACGCCAGACCTTACGGATGGTGCCAACTTTTTTACTGTATTGAAAGAATTCTTTTTTGATAGAAGCAAAAGAAGCAAACCTGCTGCCACCCTTCCTTCTAAGAAAATGGATTTATTAAATCTTTCACCGGATGAAAATATATTGGTATGGTTTGGTCACTCCTCTTATTTTATGCAGTTAGATGGAAAAACGATCCTGGTAGATCCTGTTTTAAGTGGCAGCGCCTCACCTATCCGTTTCACTACCACCAGCTTTAAAGGATCTGATGTATATGCACCCGCTGACTTTCCGGAGATTGATTACTTATTTATAACGCATGATCACTGGGACCATCTCGATTACGACACCGTAATAAAATTGAAACCAAAAATTAAAAAAATTATTACTGGTCTGGGTACTGGTGAGCACCTGCAACGCTGGGGATTTAAAGACGATATTATTATAGAAAAAGATTGGAATGAATTCATTGACCTGGAAAATGGATTTACGATAAACACCACGCCAGGCAGACATTTTAGTGGCAGGGGTATGAAAAGAAACCATGCCATCTGGATGAGCTTTGTACTAACAACTCCTACGCTTAAAATATTCATTGGCGGAGATTCGGGTTACGACAGTCATTTTAAAACCATTGGCGATAATTTTGGCCCGTTTGATTTGGCTATACTGGAATGCGGTCAGTATAACCGCTATTGGAAACATATACATATGATGCCGGAAGAAGTAGTACAGGCAGCTATTGATTTAAAAACAAAAACATTGCTGCCTGTCCACTGGGCCAAATTTGCATTGTCTTTACATGCGTGGGATGAACCTATAAAAAGAGTAACTGCCGAAGCTGCCAAAAGAAATGTGCCTTTGGTTACTGCCTTCATAGGTGAACCTGTTAACCTCGGAAATCTTTTACCTGCAGCAACCGATTGGTGGGAAAATATTGATTAAATGAAAGCGCCAGACTGCGTTTGTTACCACAAAGATTCCACTTGCCGGTTAAGTTCCTGCTTTTGATTTGTAAAACCATTGCTTCCCCCTATCCTGTTTTTGCCTACTTTAGCTGAGCAAAAAAATTACACCATTTTACAAGTCAACTATATGAAAAAAACGATCGCTCTTTTTGCATGTCTCATTTTTATTGCGACGGCATTTGCCAATATAACCCTGCCCAAAATATTTGGTGATAATATGGTGTTACAACGCAACAAGCCCATCAACGTTTGGGGATTTGCTGCTACCGGCGAAAAAGTAACTGTATCATTTAACGGACGAACAAAAAGCACCAAAGCTGGTAAAGATGGCAAGTGGCTGGTTACACTAGCGGCTGAAAAAGAAGGCGGCCCGTTTGAACTGTCAGTGAAAGGGAAAAATCAGCTGACTATAAAAAATATTTTAGTCGGTGAAGTATGGATATGCAGCGGGCAAAGTAATATGGAAATGCCCATAGAAGGTTGGGGTAAAATAAATAATTACCAGCAGGAAATCAACGATGCAAACTATCCACAAATACGGCAGTTCAAAGTACCCAATACGGTAAGTACTACATTAAAAGACGATGTGGCCGGTGGCGACTGGAAGGTATGCCGCCCGGCCACGGCAGGCGATTTTTCTGCTACTGCCTATTTTTTCGCAAGACAATTATACACTCAGTTAAAAGTACCAGTTGGGTTGATCAATACTTCCTGGGGTGGTACCATGTCAGAAGCCTGGACAAGCGAAGCTGCATTTGCAAAAAGCGCAGAATTAAAATATGTGGCCGATGCAATGAAAGGCAGTGATATTGAAACAATGCTGAAGCAACGTGGTGAAAACATGCGGAAAGCGATTCAAAAAGCACAGGGTAATTTTGAAAACAATGCGAATACAACTGACTGGAAAAATACAGCGTTTGATGACAGCAAATGGCCATCCATGAAATTACCGGGCTTATGGGAAACACAGGGACTGCCAGACGTTGACGGTACCGTATGGTTTAGAAAAACCATTACAATTTCAGACGCGGATGCCGGCAAGGCGGCAACGCTAAATCTGGCGATGATTGATGACAATGATGAAACCTTTGTGAATGGTATAAAAGTTGGTAGTACCCAGGCTTACAATGCGGTGCGCAAGTATGTAATTGCAGCCGGTATTTTAAAAGCCGGTAAAAACACCATTGCAGTGAAAGTAGGTGATACCGGCGGCGGAGGAGGAATTTATGGGGCCGCAGGAGATTTGTCTTTAACTATTGACAATAAACCCATGCCACTCGCTGGTGATTGGTTATTCCAGGTAGCGGCTGTGTCGCAGGCTGCAACTTCAGTTGGCCCGAACGATTATCCCAGCATGTTATTCAACGCCATGTTGTATCCGCTTGTGCAATATGGTATTGCGGGAGCAATCTGGTACCAGGGTGAAACCAACGCCGGGCGTGCTTACCAGTACCGCACCGCATTTCCATTAATGATCACCGATTGGCGGGAACATTTCAAACAGGGTAATTTCCCGTTTTTGTTTGTTCAATTGTCAACCTTCGGTTCCGCTGAAGCTAACAGTACAAAGGGCAGTAACTGGGCAGAGTTAAGAGAGGCACAGTCGATGACGCTTAGTCTACCGCACACCGGCATGGCAGTTACAACTGACATTGGCAACCCTGCTGATATACATCCAAAAAATAAACAGGATGTTGGCAAACGGCTGGCGAGTATTGCGCTGCATGATATTTACCAGCAATCAGGCGAAAGCACTGGCCCAATATTTCAGTCTATGAAAACAGATGGAGGGAAGGCGACACTTTCGTTTACCCATACCGGCAGCGGTTTATTGGTAAAAGATAAATACGGGTATCTGAAAGGATTTGAAATTGCCGGGGCTGACAAACATTTTAAATATGCCAAAGCCGTTATTGAAGGCGATAAAGTTATCGTATCTGCTGATGGAATTATAGAACCGCTGGCAGTTCGGTATAACTGGGCCGATGATGCATCAGAAGGTAACTTGTTTAATAATGAACAATTCCCAGCTGCGCCTTTCCGTACAGACAGCTGGGAAGGTATTACGGTCAAAAATAAGTATGCCATTGGCTTATAAAAATATTTCAGGAGGAATCGGCCAGTGTTTCAGCATATACAAAAAAATAAAGCTCCCGACAAGGAGCTTTATTTTTTTGTATAAACTATTTATTATCCAACCAAAGTAATAACCGACTATAATGAAGGAAGGTTGTAATGCTATGAGCCCATTTTAATCCCTTCAAAGCCATAATTAAACACGTCATTGGTCGACCTTTCTTTTTCCGCTATCAGTGTATATCCCATAGATGGAAGAAGTAATTTATAGCAGTCTTTTATAACAGCAACGGTATCAGACTGAATCGTGTTGTTGCGATGATACTCTCTTACTGCCTCAATTCGACCAGTTAATTCAACCCTTGTTTTGCTAAGGCTAATATTGGAAAACTGGGTAGTAAAAGACCGTATCGTTTCAATCTCATCTTCTTTAAACATTACAGGGCTTCCTAACCAGTACACAAAATTGATTACACAATCAATATTCCTGATAGTGTTCATTTCAGTCTCTGTAGCAAAGACAAATACGTAGGAGGAAAACAAAGGTTCGAAAGAAATTCTCATCTTACTCCGCTCAGTTTTTTCAATTCTGTTAAGCGGGCAAAAATTTTCAATCTTCTTTTTAGATAATGTTGCAGCTAATTTTTTTTCGCGCTGAGGTTTAGTGCATACCAGGTACCATTTTTTGTCCATCTGTAGTTTTTTTGAATTAAAAAAAATCAGATTTAAAATAGGTGGATGTGTACGGCTTTATAAATGGATACTTAATTGCAGACAACAGGATAACCTGTTTGTTTATGAAGCAAAGTAAAGAAAAAAATAAATACCGAAGAATTTTTTTTCTACGATTTCATCGAAAAAATTCGACAGAGAATCGTATTTATACGGTAAAATGGCCAAAATCGTCGTCAAAAAAAATTAAAAAAAATCGTAAAAACCCGGAAAAAGATGTCAAATGTGATTTTTTAGGGCTTTTTGAACTATTAAAAAGAGAGCAGGACTTTATTTTATAAAGTCACTGATCCAGTCTTTTTACTTCATTCTACTCGTAATTGCACCATTTCCAGTTTGGTTATTATTGGAGTCAAAGCTGAGCGATCAGTCAACAAAAATCAGCTATTCCCTTTACTGACATAACAATTGAATTATAGCAACAGCGGGTATTCTAATTCTAAAAGGATGTCGGTTCCGGGAATAAAAAACCTCATCCTGCTGTCACTTTTTGAAAGGGGCTTGCGCATTGGCCTTTCATCTTCATTGGGCGATAAATTTAGTTACGGTATCTTTGCAAAATGACAGCAACTAAACAAAACATACGTCACCTGGGGTTGGAGGAATTAGCTAAATATTTTGAACGTATCGGCGAAAAGAAGTTCCGTACTAAACAAGTGTATGAATGGATATGGAAAAAAGGTGCGCAAAGTTTCGAGGAGATGACAGACCTGTCAAAAGATTTGCGGTTAAAAATGACCGAAAATTTTACTATGCCGGCGCTCTCGGTAAATGCTACGCAATTCAGTAGTGATGGTACTGTCAAGTCGCGTTTTATGACTTTTGACGGCCATATGATTGAAGGAGTATTGATCCCTACTGAAAAACGAAATACGGCCTGCGTTTCGTCACAAATTGGCTGTAGTTTAAGTTGTAAGTTTTGTGCTACTGGAACAATGGAGCGAAAAAGAAACCTTGACTATGATGAAATATATAACCAGGTGGCTTTACTGAATCAGCAAAGTGAAAAGACATTTGATAAGAAACTATCGAATGTAGTGTTCATGGGCATGGGGGAACCTTTACTGAATTATAAAAATGTTTTAAAAGCCATCGACCGGTTGATTGCCAATGATGGGATGGCGATGAGCCCCAAGCGAATTACGGTTTCCACGGCTGGTGTTTCCAAAATGATCAAACAACTTGGAGATGACAAAGTACGTTTTAACCTGGCGCTTTCTTTACACGCCGCCGATGATAAAAAGCGCAACCAAATAATGCCCATCAATGAAACCAATAATATTGCTGCTTTGGTGGAGGCGCTCAACTATTTTTACGATAAAACGAAGAACGATATCACTCTGGAATACATTCTCTTTAAAGGTGTAAACGACAGCCAGGAAGATGCCGAAGCGCTGATCAAAATTTATCGCCAGATACCTACCCATCTAATCAATGTAATAGAGTACAACCCTATCTCGGGTGCTAAGTTTACTAAACCTGATGAAGATGCTACACAAAGGTTCACCGATTTTCTTGTTAAACACAGGGTAAACGTCCGTGTGAGAAGAAGCCGCGGTAAAGATATTGATGCGGCCTGCGGGCAACTTGCCAACAAAGGATAACAGCTGCAATGTCTGATGGCTGATTTTGCACGCAAATAAGATCGGTTTTTGAGGCTATGATCTTCATCTTAAACCATCAATGCTTTCCTTTAACATACCATTAAAATTCCTGATTAAACTTCGGTAGCAGCTGCATGTCTATCCTTTTGTACAAATAAAAAAATAAGTATGAAAAAGATAGCAGCAGGTATGCTGGCTTTGGCCAGTTTTATATTCAGTGCCGGTGCACAGGAAACTCCAAACATGAAACGCTCTCATCATCCGCACAAGCATGGAATGATGATGCAGGAATTAAATCTTACGGCTGATCAGCAGCAACAGCTGAAAGCCAGTCGCGACAACTACCAAAAACAATGGCTGGAATTGAATAAAAATGAGAATATTACTGTAAAGGAATCCAGGGATAAAAAAGACGCATTGCGCAAAGAGCAAAAGGAAAAGATGATGTCCATTTTGACCTCAGAGCAAAAAAACAAACTGGAGCAGCTAAAAAAAGACCATGAGGCAAAGCGTGAAGCATTGGCAGCTAAACGGCTTGATAAAATGAAAACAAAGCTGAATTTATCCGATGACCAGTTAGCTAAAATCAAATCCGGCAACGAGACCGTACATGCCAAAGCCAAAGCTATCAGGGAAGATGACCAGTTAAGCCGCACCGAAAAAAAAGAAAAATTGATGGCATTGAAAGCGGAAACACAAACCAATTTAAAAAGCATTTTGACGCCTGAACAAATCAGTAAATTAGAAGAGCTAAAGAAAAACCGGATAGAAAAACGGCAGGCAAAATAATCAACCTTACTCCCTCTGAAAACATCGGCGCAACCAAAAGTTGCGCTTTTTATTGCTGCTTCCGCGAAGGAAGCATTTTGGCGCCATTTACCTAAGTTAGAGGGTTATTTAAAGAATCTCCTTCTATTACTTTAAAATATTAAACTGAATTTGGAACCTGGCATTTGCGGTACGAGGCTACAGACTCATCCTGATTTTTAACTTGGGGGCAAGGGCTTTTCCTTATCTTTGTACTTCATTCCTGTTGAAATAACAGTAAAAATCTACATAATATGAGTCAGGCACACTTCCAGCAATTTGTTGCTAAAAAAAAGAACAGTGTAATTAAAGAAGAATTCAAGCAGGCTAAAAAGAAGGCAAAAAAAGAACGTGCGATCGCCATCGACAAACGTTTTGAAGAAAAAAGAAGACTAAAAGCCGCAGCCAGAAATGCTCCAATAGAAACTCCGGCATCCACAAAAAAAACTGCGGGTGCTGCCGGTACAAAAACCAATCAGCATAGAAAAGAAGAGAAGATCGCTTCAATTGAAAATAATTTTGAGCAAGCTGTAAAAATAGCAGGTATAAAAAAGGAATATGCGCCTCCTGTTGTCAAAGCGCCTGTTAAAACCGTTGGTGGCAAACCCGCTGCCGTCAGCACTGCTTTAATGCCGCTCAATAAATTTTTAGCTCACTGCGGCGTGTGCAGCAGAAGAGATGCTGTAACCCTTATAAAAGATGGAAAAGTAAAAGTAAACGATACAGTGGTGATTGAACCGGCTTTTAAAGTTTCTGAGAGGGATGATGTAAAATTCAACGGCAAAAAGTTATTTGTCAGCAAAAACCTGGTGTACATTTTACTGAATAAGCCCAAGGATTACATCACTACAACAGACGATCCGCAGGGAAGAAAAACGGTGTTGCAACTTACTAAAATGGCTACAACAGAAAGAATCTATCCGGTTGGACGACTGGACAGAAATACGTCTGGTGTTTTATTGCTCACCAACGATGGCGAATTGACGCAAAAACTCTCTCACCCCAGCTATAATATTACCAAAGTATATGAAGCAAGGTTGGATAAAAATCTTACCAGGGCAGATTTTGACAAGATATTAAATGGGGTCAAATTAGAGGATGGCGAAATAAAGGCCGATTCTTTAGCTTATGCAGATGCCAAAGATAAATCGATTATTGGTATTGAAATACACAGCGGCCGCAACCGAATTGTACGCCGCATTTTCGAACATCTTGGCTATGATGTAAAAGCGCTTGACCGGGTAATGTATGCCACCCTCACAAAGAAAAACGTTGAACGCGGCAAATGGCGTTTTTTAAGCGAGAAAGAAGTGCGTTTATTAAAGTACCTGAATGCATCGCACAAAAAGATTATTCCTGCTAAACCTTTATCCAACAGTATTGCTGATGACTAACGAAAATATATCTGGCAAAGAAAAGCAATCAACCGTTTCAACAAAACCGGCATCCGCAGGTTTATTGAAAGATTTAAGCGCAATTACGCTGTTTGAAAACGATCATTTTATTGCGTTGAATAAACCAGCTGGTGTACTTTCCATTCCTGACAGGATGCAATCTGAAGCTTCCCTAAAAGACAGGCTGATAGAAAAATACGGCAGTATATTCACCATACATAGATTGGACCGGGAAACCAGTGGCATTATTCTGTTTGCCAAAGATGCCGAAACACATAAATACTTTTCAAAGCTGTTTGAAGAAAAGGCGATGGAAAAATTTTACCTCGGTTTGGTACATGGATTACCTGCTGGCAAAACAGGTAAAATTGAAGCGTCCATTATGGAGCATCCTGTTTTTAAAGGCCAGATGGTAGTAAATAAAAATGGCAAGCCTTCTTTAACGGAATATGAAGTGCAGGAAAACTTAGGGAAATATTCCCTCGTAAAATTTCAACTGCATACCGGCCGTACCCACCAGATAAGAGTGCATTCAAAAAATATGGGCCATCCAATTGTATGCGATCCTTTGTATGGTGATGGTAAGCCAGTCATGCTTTCCGACATCAAAAAGAAATTTAAATTGAGCAAGCACGACCAGGAAGAACGGCCCATGCTGAACAGGGTGGCGCTGCATAGTTACGAATTGAAATTTACGGATGAACAGGGCAAAGCATTTGACCTTGTTGCAGAATTGCCGAAGGATATGCGGGCATTGATACAGCAACTTAAAAAAAACAGATAATAGTAAGAGCCCCTTTCCAGTGGCCCTTACTATATAAATAAAAACTAAAACTTAGTTTAAGTCAGGTTGTGGAGTATAACGCAAGTAAGGCTTAATTTCTTCAACTCCTTTCGGAAATTTCTTGATCGCGTCAGCAGTGCTGATAGATGGAACCACAATTACATTTTCGCCCTGTTTCCAGTTGGCAGGTGTTGCTACACTGTAGTTGGCAGTTAATTGAAGGGAATCGATTACTCTTAAGACTTCAACAAAGTTTCTGCCCGTAGATGCAGGGTAAGTAATAATCAATTTAACCGTTTTATCGGGTGCAATAATCACCAGTGACCTCACTGTAGCGGTAGCAGAAGCATTGGGGTGTATAAAATCATACAACTCAGAAACCTTGCGGTCATCATCTGCAATAATGGGAAACTCTACCGATACGTGCTGCGTTTCGTTTATATCGCCAATCCAACCTAAATGCTTGTCCACAGGATCAACGCTTAAAGCGAGCACTTTTACATTACGTTTATCAAATTCACTTTTTAAAGCTGCGGTACGGCCCAGTTCAGTGGTACAAACCGGTGTATAATCGGCCGGGTGAGAAAATAAAATACCCCAGGAATCGCCCAGGTAATCATAAAAATTAATTTCACCGAGAGATGTTTTTGCTGTAAAATTGGGGGCTGTATCCCCTAAACGTAGGCTCATAATAAATAATTTTAGGGTACAAATATACAATAATAGTCTATCAATCAAGTAGACTTAATTTTGTTTTTTTATTTTTTTTATTTTAGGTACCTTTCTTCCATGTTATCAAAAAAAACCCAATATGCGCTTAAGGCGCTCGGTTACCTGGCTGGCAGATATGGCGAGGGGCCAGTATTAATTTCAGATATTTCGAAGAAGAAAAAGATTCCGATTAAGTTTCTGGAAACAATATTGCTGGAGCTTAAACAGGCAGGTGTACTGGAGAGCAAAAAAGGGAAAGGCGGCGGTTACTACCTGGTTGAATCTCCCAAAAAAACCACCCTTGCCCAGGCTATCAGGTTGGTGGGTGGCCCGATTGCGATGTTGCCCTGCGTGAGCATTAATTTTTATGAAAAATGCAAAGATTGTGATGAAGCTACCTGTGGGTTAAATAAAGCCATGAAAATTACACGGGACGCTACACTGAAAATTCTGGAAAAGAAAACATTGGTTGAATTAATAGATAGAGCCGATCCCCCATCCGCTAAAGGAGGGTAATTTGTGCGTTTGATATTGTTATTGCAAAGCCACGATTCATCTCATTCGTGATTAAATTCCTGCGATCAATTAACCCGAAGAAGCACGTTTCAACTTCAATTTTCCAAAGCGGTTTTTCACGTCATCAATGGCTTTATACAGGTCATTTTTACGTTCAATATCGTTGAACAAACTAGCCTGCACCACTTCGTTCGCCAGTTCACTTAAACGAACCCCCAATAACCTTACCGGCTTGCCTTTCCGATACAACTTATGAAACAATTCCTTTACCACCGGGATAATTTCATCATCTGCACAGGTTAAGGCAATTGACGCCTGCCGGGAAGAAGTCTCAAAATCGGGGTACCGGATTTTTACCGCCACACATCCAGCTACCTTTCCATCCTGGCGTAAATCGAAGGCTATTTTTTCTGTAAGTCTAACCAGTTCGCTCATTAAAAAAACAAGATCGGTTTTATTTTCATTAAAGGTATTTTCACTGGAGATGGATTTAGCTTCGCGGCAGGCTCTTACTTCGCTGTTGTGTAATCCAAAACTTTTATTCCATAAGTCCGTGCCCCATTTACCCAATCTTTCTTCCAGTTCTTCTTTCGTTTTAAGACTGATGTCGTTGATGGTAAAAATGCCCATGGCTTTCAATACCGCATGTGTCTGTTCGCCCACGCCGGGTATTTTATTCACGGGCAGTGAAGATAAAAATTCCTTTTCTTTTCCGAAGGGAACCTGAAGGTAACCATTTGGCTTAGCCTCATTGGTAGCCATCTTTGCAATCATTTTGTTACTGCCCATTCCAAACGAAATGGGCAGCTGTGTTTCATCAATGATTTGCTGCCTTAAATCAATCGTCCATTGCAGGGGATTAAAAAAAGTGTCCATTCCGGTAAGGTCTAAATAAAATTCATCTACCGATGCTTTTTCAAATAAAGGTGCTTTGGAAGCAATAATATTCGTTACCCAGCGGCTAAATTTGCTGTAGTCGCTATAACTCCCTTTCACTGCAATAGCCTGGGGACAAAGTTGCAATGCCTTTTTTGATGGCATGCCCGAATGAATACCAAACCTACGGGCCTCATAACTGCAAGAAGAAACTACTCCCCTTTCCGCACCACCAACAAAAACCGGCTTGCCTTTCAGCGCAGGGTTATTCAATATCTCTACCGAAACAAAAAATGAATCGAGATCAAAATGAGCTATGATGCGTTGCGGAGATGTTTTCACCAGGTAAATTTACAAAATCAATATCGATTTGTACACCCTGGGAAATACGTTTTGCTTTATTTGAAAACTAAATATTTAGATTCAATCTCAACTATATCATTAAAGAATTTCTTAAATAGTTTATAATCTTCCGGCTTAATATCGTTCCGGTTCAGACTTACTTTTCTGATAATCTTCAATAAAGTTGGAGTCCTAATAAATTTTAAACTATAGGTACTGTTTTTAAAACTGAAATTTTTATCAGCCGGACACTCCAGGAGCTTTCTGCCTGAAGGCGCCTGCACTTCAATTATTGTTTCGTATACATCCGTATTTTCATAATTCCAATATTCGACCGGATATTCCCTTTTGTCGGCTGATAAGCTCTCAAGCGTTGCTACAACGTCCAGGAAAGGAATTTTCAGCATTTTCATAGACCCTGCTTCTACTAACTCATTCTTGATAGTATAGGTACTTTTGATTGTTAGAGTATCGCCGTTACCCGCAAGTCCTGTAAAGGAAACCGTATCCAGTTTGACCGGATTTTTATTGGCATTACTGAGACTTTGTTCAAATGATTCTTTCTGTTTCTCAGCTCCCAAAGATGCATACTCGTTTCGCCATGCGCTTACAATTGCTCCACATCTTTTTGTTTCAACATTGAGTTTTGCATCGTTACCAGAAAAGGACAATCTAATTTTTCTTAAAGATTCATCCCGCATCCTGTTAACAGCAGTCAGTGGCTGTAAAATGGCCTCCGATTTCTGCCCGTGTAGTGGAATAATTAAAGATAAAGCCCCATTTAGATTAGATGGTAAACTGCCAAACGGAAGATTGCTATCGGTAAGTTCTATATAATACTCTTTACCATCAACATGGAGCAAACTTATACAATGATTAAATTCCATAGATGGCAAGTCCATGTCTTTCATGCCATTATTCCGTGTATCAATTAATACCAACTGTGCATTGATACCAGCTCTTGCAGTAAGCGCCACAAAGAGTGAAGAAAGATCTTTGCAATCACCCAATTTTGTATTCAGCACTTTTGAAAGATTCTGGGGTACATAGCCGTTTTGCCTGAACGCAACAGAACTGTACCGTATATTGTTTACGATGTATTCATAGATGCGCTTTGCTTTTGCAAAATTACTTTCAGCAATTTTGTTTCTGAAGATCTCGTTATAGGCAGCCTCCAGCTCGAAATTATCTTTCAAATCCTGGTAAGATATATCGCTGTACCAGCCTGCAACATCAGCCCATGTTTTAATAGTTGAAATATGGAGTACACTGGCAACGTCATTTAAAGGCGGCATAAGCGGCTCTGATTTAACTGGCGGCAAATTGTTCAGCTCCCAGGTATATACTTTAAAATCTTCCACCTCTTTTATGACAGGTGATGCAGTATTATTACTGAATTTGTAATTTAGCTGCAAGGCTTGGGGCGCTATTAAAATATACCGGGCATTTTGTGAAGGCGCAAAAGAATTAAAAATAAATTTATCCCAGAAAGCTCTTCCTAACCTGCCGGTTGCATAATTCTGCAACCGATATTTTACATAAATCGCATCACCCGTTTGCAAACCGGTAAACACAGCAGTGCCTTCATTACGTTCCGCAGCAACTTTGCTTCCGTTTACTTTTACGACTTCGCATTTCTCCACCAGTATCGACTGTGAATTGCCGCTGGCGAGGTTAACTTCCTTCCAGTTATCAATGCCCTTTTGAGTGTTGATTTTTATCACATACGTTATATATTCCTCAGACGCACCTTCATCGTACAAAACAGCTCCTTTTTCATCCAGCAAATAAGTATAATCGTATCCAGCATCTATTGTGGATTTTTTAATTAGTGCATAAACATCCGTTTCAGGCAACAGCTTATAGAGCTCCAGTTTTTTCGACAAGACACTGATTTTTTTTCTTGCATCATAATCGGTGCGGTTGTAGTAAATATCTTTTTTATAACTTTTCAGAGCATCTTCCGTATTGTTCATTTGCTCGTAAATGGATGCGATATTATGCCAGTATAACCCAACTGAGGGCGCTAGAGCAATCGCTTTTTGGGCAGCGGCCAGTGCATTGGCGTATTCCCTTTTTTCTATGTAATAATTACTAATGCTGGTGATCATTCTGGGATCCTGCAACCCCATGGTATTGATTTTTTTTAAGGTAGCAAGATGGTCAGCGTCCTGCCCCAACTCTTTATATTCATCCGCCAAATTTTGAATGATGGAAAAATTATAATTGTTTTTGAGGTACAATTCATACACTTTTACTGCCGCTTTGCTATCTTTCTGAACCAGCTTTTTAACCCTGAACATCATATCGACAAAGGAAACATTTTCGGGGTACCTGGCATACCCTTTTTCCACCAGCTTTAACAGCTCCTCTATTTTGTCAAGCTTTCCCAGAACAGCTGCTTTTAACTGGATAATATTTTCATCTTCCCCAAATAATGACGTCATCTTTTCTATCACAACATCCGCTTCAGTATATTTTTCAGTGTTGATAAGCGTTTGAATTTCCATCTGAAGATTGATGTAACTAAGCGAATCATTTTCTTTCAACCAGTCTATCTCCTGCAACAGAAGTGTTCTGTTTTCACTCTTTACTGATATCTGCATCAACTCAAATCTCAGCAACGGATCCCCGGACGCAATTTTAAGTGCGTCTTCTATAACAAGCCTAGCTTCTGTTTTTTTTGAATCTCTGAGATAGGTTTGAGAAAGCAAAATGTAATTTACCAGGTTGAAAGGTTGCTCCTTTATTTTTGTTTCGAAAAACAACTCGGCAAAATGTTTTAATGAACCCGTGCTATCTGCGATGGCAGCTTTTATGTAGGGCTGTACAACAGCAGTTGAAGTACAATTTGGCAGCGGTACTGATGCATCATCTGTAAACCGCACAATAAAATTCGGCAACGTATTATCTGTATAACCTAACTGCACAAGCACCCGGTTATACCCCTTTTTAAGCTGACACTTTTTTTTGTAATAGTCTAACTCTGTTATCCTTTCTTTCGATTCTGAAAGTAGCAGGCCATCATTCACCCATATCTTCAAAGATCCGTTAACGCCTGCGTTTAAAACAGCTTTGGTATCTTCAGGAACATAAACAAAAGCTTGTGCATACTCTATTGCAGAGGATTGCTGAATAAAAGGATAACAAAAAACCCATCCTTCGTAGCTAAATTCGGAGGGCTTAAACCACTTAACTTCTACATTGTTCATTCCATTAAATACGGATTCTGCCCCAGCATCAGCTAACGGTTCCGGTTGCATATTGAATCCTGAGCCCGAAAGGTTTTCAAATGGTCCGGCAAATTGCCACTCTTGCACAGAATTGATTTGCTTCCATTCTTTTTCTGCGCTGGCATAATCGTTACTGAAAACAGCATGCATTGCTTTTACATATTTCGCTGCTTGCCTGATTGAACCGTTAAATGAATTGTCTTTTTCTATCTGGTTGAGTAAGTTAAGTTGATAGGCCTGCTTTTTTGAGTATTGTCCAAGTACAGATCCATTAAACCACAACGAATATAAATAGGCGTTTTTATCCGCATTTGCGGTAATCTCTTTTATCAGGCCTTCAATTTCAGTTTCTTTACCTAAATAAGTTTGCAGGTATAAAAGCGTACAGTAACTATCCAACGCTGTTGCCGGATTTTTGATACCTTTTTGTAAAAGGGCTTTTGCTTCTTTATAATTTTTTTTGTGAATGGCGTTCCAGGCATCATCGTAATCATTGGCACGGGTTGCGGAAAAAATAAAAAGGAACAATAAGGTGGTAATCAGGGTTCTGGTCATTTTAGGTGGTATGAATTTTCACAGATAAATCAAAAATTTCGGACAAAGTTTAAATCAGCATCTATTGATAATACAGGCAAAAGGACAGGATTTTTGATAGTATTGTAGGATAGATCAATTTTGATATTACAAACGTTAGTAATTTGAAATTAGTATTTAACATTCATTAATTACATTGTAAATGAATGTAGAAATTTAAAACCTACCGATAAATATCCAGCAATCCATCCGGTAAACTAACATACACTTTCCGGTTTTTCCGGTCTATCTTATCAAGCGATTCCTGGTGGATGGGGATCAGGGCCTCCTTTCCTTCCAGTAAAATGGCACATAATATCTGGTGTGGCTGTTCAATTACTTCTATTATTGCACCAAGGTCTTCGGCATTATCCGTAATTAAATGAAAACCCAACAATGCAATAGGGGAAGAGGTAGCTGCAAAACTGGTAAAATCTGCAGCGGCAAGCCACACTTCTTTGGGCGTTAATTTACGTGCCGCTTCCTTACTGTCGATTCCTTCTAACTTAATATACACTTCTTTATCATTTTTTACTGAAGCTGCCGAAATAAAATAAGGCATAAAATTATCCTTTCCTTCTTCCAGGAAAATTGTTTCCAGGCCTTTCAAAGCCGTTTTTTTACCAAGGCTATGCTGCAATACCAGTTCACCTTTTAAACCAAAGCTGGCGGCTAATTTGCCTATTTTAAAGTATTCGCTCATACGGTATGCAATTTAAGTATTTCATTTAAGCCAATAAGACAGCCTTAATGCAATTGAAAATAAAAAGACCAGGCATAAAAAAAGCAATCCCGAGTAATCAGAATTGCTTTAAAAGAATTAACGGAACAGAGATATTATTCTGCTGTTTTAGTTTCTTCAGGCGTCGCTGCAGGAGCAGTAGCTTCGGCAGTTGCAGCAGCAGGTGCTTCGGCAACTTTTCTAACCACAGGTTGATTGCGGCTATCAGTACGTGCTTTTTTATGAGCACCCTGACGTTTTGCAATGTGAGCATCATGCTCAGCACTCCAGGCAGTAAACTTTTGCATTGCAACAGCTTCATCAAACAAACCTAAACCTACACCTCTTAACAAATGCTTCAGGTATAATACGCCTTTGAAAGACAGGATACGACGTACAGTGTCAGTAGGCTGAGCACCTTTGTGTAACCAGTCCAACGCCTTCTGACGGTCAATCTGCACAGTTGCAGGAACAGTCAGGGGATTGTACGTACCAAGTTTCTGAATAAATTTGCCGTCGCGTGGGCTTCGTCCATCTGCTACTACGATGAAGTAGAACGGTCTCTTTTTTGAACCGTGTCTTTGCAGTCTCATTTTTACAGCCATAAAAAATAGAAATTTTTTTGGGTTGTGAATAAATAGGGTTTCTAACTCTCCTTAAAAGGAACGGCGAAGATAACATGCTGTAAGAAATTATCCAAATTTTTAAAACCGTTTTAAAATATTTTCAATGTTAAACTTCTGTCGCTGCCCTCTTTTATTTACAAGTCCAATGCCAGCTTTCATCGGTAATGTAAATTAACTATCTTTCTAAAAATACCACCAAATGAAAAAGTATGGCTTTTTTATGCTTTTGTTATTAGCTGCCTGCAGTGGTCCAAACCGACTGAAAAAATATTACACAGCAGAAGATAAGACTGTTTTTGACCTTGTTGAAAAATTGAAGAAAAATGGTAATGATAAAGAAGCACTGGAACAATTACCACAAGTATATAAAACAGTTTCAATCAAACGAAAAGCATTGACAGAGGCGAATTACAACAATCTTGTACCAGGCGACCGTTACATGCAGCTTGCAAAAGAATACGGGGTGATGTTGCAGATGTACAAGCAAATAAGCGAAGTGCCCGCAGCTAAAAAAATCATTGATGACTTGTGGGATCCGTCACGGCAGATTCAGGATGCAAAAAACACCGCAGCTAACGAATATTATAGCCAGGGGCTGGAATATCTTACTTATAATAACCGGGTTTCCGCCCGCAATGCCTACGATTTTTTTAGTAAGGCAAATGAGGCTGTGCCAGGCTACAAGGATGTGCGACAACTGATGCAGGAGGCTACAGAGAGAGCAACGATTAAAGTAATTGTAAGGGCAGCCAATTATTACAACCGCAACTGGAACTACTGGGGTTTTGAAAACGACTGGCTGCAGCAGCACATTATTAATGACCTCAATAACCAATCTTTCAGAGATGTTCGCTTTTACAGCGATTGGGATGCAAGCAGCCGCCAGATAAGACCAGACAGGCTGGTTGAACTGAATTTTACAGAATTATTTGTGGGCCAGGTTTTTGTTAAACGCTATACTATCAACCGTAGCAAAGAGGTGCAGACCGGCACTACCAAATCAATACCCGCCAAACCTGTTTATACCACTGTTTACGCAACAGTTAATGTAACATCAAGATACATGCAAAGCAGGGCTACACTGGAATGCAGGATATATGACCAGGTGACCGGGCATAATTTACTGTTCGACCGTTTCCCCGGAAACGATGACTGGCGAACGGAAACAGCTACTTATACAGGTAATCAAGATGCCCTGCTTCCGGAAGACTGGAGCAGGATTAATAGCAGCAATAACTTTAAAATACCCAGCCGGGCAGAGGTTGCCAACAGGTTAATCAGAAACTGTTACAGCTCTTTATTGAACCGTATAAAAACGGGTGTTCAGTTTGGTTCCGATTAATTTTGAATGATTACCAGGTTTTATGTTTGCCGGTTTTAAAAATACGGGATAAATTAAATCCAAAGCGAATATCGCCTTTGAAAAAATCACCCGTGGTTTGCGTAATATAAGCCCGTTCGTTCATGCCGGTTGCGTTGGAAAATTGCAACTGAAATACATGTCCGCCCGTTTCAATGTCAACACCAACAGACAATGGATCGGTGCTTCCACTTAGATTGCCGAACGGATGGTGATAATCAAATGTAAGCGCCATTCTTCTGCTCACTTTTAAACGTGCACCACCCCCCATTGCAAAAATGGTTTGGTCGTCGCCGGTATTAACAGGCGAACCACTGTGAACAAAAATCGGGCTTAACTGCATTGAAAATGCAGAGCTGAATTTTCTCCCGGCAACCAGTTGTATGTAATAAGATGATCTGTCTCCAAAACCAGGCTTAACAGGCGCAAAAGATTCTTCTGTCCATACTAAACCGCCTGCGGCAAGCACCAGCGAAAAGGGAATGGATCTGGCACCTGTAGATTGTTGCAAAATTCTTTGTTTAATAAAAAGATCCAGTTCTTTCCTGAAGGTACTTCTTCCAATGCCGATGGTAGTATTATCCGAAAGGCCATAATCAAAACTGATACGCATAGAAGCCACGTCCAGTCCATAAAATTGTTTTATGCCGGAGCTTATAAAACCAAACCGGTGCATGATCCTGAAATCAAGATCACCCTTGTGCAACATTTCAATAGAATGTGCATTGATAACTCTTGTTGATTTAAAAGCGCCGGTTACTTTTTGCGTTGCGGGCACACTGTCTTCTACCCCCTTTAAAAGATCCTGCGACTGCAGGTTCATTGAAAGTAAAATACTGTATACAAAAAGAGCAATGGTAAGTTTTATCATCTTTAAAAATTAATTGTGTAAAATTATTTTGTGGTCATCGACTGGTATTCTGGTATCACCACTGCAATCGATATTTTCTTATTGATTTTTTCCGCCACCAGGGAAGGGATTGATATCTTGTAATCTGCCAGCGTTATACTGAAATTGCAGGATGCAGCAACAACGCCACTTTTAACAGTTATTACCGCATTGGTACTTACAGGATTGGTTACACCGTGCAGCGTCAATGTTCCATTTACTTTTACAGTAGAAACATTGTCACCGGACAATTGGATTGTTTTACTGTTTTCAATTATTCCCTTAAAAACTGCTTTCGGATATTTATCACTCTCTACATAATTTTCATTAAAATGTTCCTGCATCAATGCTTTCTCAAACTCAAAACCTTTCAACAAAACAGCAAACTCAATTTGCCCGCTGGCCACATCCCAAACGCTTACCACTTTTGTATTCACCGCCTCAATATTTTCCATTGATGATTTGGAGTAAAAAGATATTTTGCCTGTTTTGGTAAAATACTTAGGCTGCCCAAAAGCCGCGAATATCAGCAACGTAAAAAGAATGACAAAAAATGAATATTTCATAAATTAAAAACTTTATTCTTTTTCTACAATTACACACCTGTTTAATTCAACGTCCATTAAAAAACCGGTGCAGATTCCTTTGATGGTTATCTGCTGACCAGCTTTATATTGATTGATTAATCCGATGTGGTGTTTATCCAGCAGGCAGCTTACTTTATGCATAGATGCCGTATCACCTATCATCACATTGGCCAGTGTATCCTGCTGCTTTACTATTTCGGTGATAGTGCCACGCACTTGTATTGTTTTACCAAGGTAGCGGTGATTAGCATTTGCCTCATCCTTTTCATATTCATCAAGAAATGCACCGGCATTCAGTTTTGCAGCAGGTTGAACCGAGGATAAATCTGCCGGTTTGCGGTGGTACTCCTTGTACAAATAAAATGACAAGGGGATGGCTATAACCAGTACAACAAGTATTATTTTTTTCAGCACCTGCAAAATATTGAATGAAATAAAAAATTAGTTACCATAGGCTGCACCTGCAGTAATCCATGCTGTAATAACATCTTTTTCAGTTTGTGTCAGCGGACCCGTAGGCGGCATTGTTCCATCAACAACCGCTCTTGTATTTATGCGTCCACTAAATTTTACGATGTTACAATCCACTGCCCAGTTCATTCCGCCGTTAGCTACTGTGTTGTTGTGGCAACTTTGGCATTTGGCAACCATCAATGTTTTCACTGCATTAAATTTTGCGCCGGCGGCACCTGTTGACGGCACCTTAACAGTGGCTGTTTTTTCACAACCTGCACCGTCTTTTACAAATACTGTATAATCACCCCCGGCGAGGTCGGTGAAGCTGGAAGAAGATCCGTAAGTACCTGTGCTTCCCAGTTTATAAACAAAGCCTGTACTACCAGTAGCAGCCACATCAATTTTTCCATCTGCACCACATGTAGTAGTGGCAGTGGCTGTAGGAGTAATAACGATTGTTTTCCCTGCGCATACATCAGTCACAGGCGGAGTTCCCGGGCTGCTTTTACTACAAGATGCAAAATTGATACTGATAATAATTAAAGAGAAAAGGCCAACGCCGTTTAAGATGCTTTTATTCATGATTGTTGTTTAATAAGTAATCGCAATCAACCCACTAAAGGTTGCCTGATAAGAACAAAAAAAACTCAAAAACTACATAAAAAAAGAGCCTCTTAAGGCTCTTTAAAAAATATTGTATTTATGATGTTAGTGTTTTTTAAGCCGCTGATATTTTATACCAAACTGCAATGCGGCATTAAATAATTTGACATGCCCATCCCCCACACCGGATAGAGGAACACTCATTGTTGGCTCCAGTTGTAAAGAAAAAGACGAAGACAATTTCTTTTCAATTCCGGCTGAAAAATTCAGAACAGAAAAGGCGCTTTTATTGCCGGTATAACTATAGGCACCTTCACGAGGCATATTATTTCTTATGTAGTAATAATCATAATCCTCTCTCTTCATAATGTAAGATGAAAGTCCAGCTGTCGCAAAATAAGTTACACCTATTTTTTGTAAAATATTATACCGCATCGTTACAGGAATATCGTACACAAGACATGCTGCGTTTATTTTAACAATCTGCACCATGTTCCAGTAAGATCCGGCTTTGGCTTTATAGTCACCGGGTCCGGCTAAATATTTTTTTGTTCCTGCATAAAAGCCGGTTTGCACACTTACTTTTTTTGATAACTGGTAGCCAATACCTGCACCGAATTTCGCGGTAACAGGATTATTTTTAAAAGCCAGTAATTTCACGCTGCCAATTTCACCACCCGCGGAAGCCAGGAAATAAAACCTCGATACAGAAGGTATGATTGCTTTTTCTATGGGCTTATTACCAGTTTCAGTTTTTGTAATACTATTTTTCAAACTGTCTTTAAGTTTAGCAGAATTCTTTTCGAAAACTGGTTTTGTGTTCTGCTTACTGATAACGTTTGGCGCCGTAGTGGAAATAACAACAGGAGGCTGTTCTTTAATGGCAACATCATCTTCTTCACCAATTGCCCCGCCAGAAACTTGTGATACTATTTTCTTCTTTTTTGACCCAGTTATTTTTTTTGTTTTTTTAGTCAGGTCAAGTGAAGTTTCATTCGCCTGTTCAGCAATGGTGGGTTTAGAAAAATTCTTTTTAGTGCCATATGTTTTTACCTGTCCGATCGGAGAGAATGGCTTTTTAACGACGCTGGTTTCTTTGATACCATTTTCATTCTGCCGGGTCGGTTTCATCTCATCCTTCCTCGGCGGTGTGCTATTTTTTATTACATCACCTTCATTTGCTGAAGCGGATGGCTGTTCATTTATCTTAACACCTGTTTCCTTTCTATCTGCCCTGGTTATACTTTTTGCATTCTTAGCGGCAAGATGATTTTCTGCATCCGGCTTATTAGAAAAGAAAAGTATAACTGCGCCGCCAATAAAAAGTACTGGAATAGCAAACCACCAGAATACAAAACGGCGGCGCTTTTCTTCCTCGTTCAACCGTATATCCATAGCAGCCCATGCCTGTTCATCAAAAGCCGGCTCGCTGTTGGCAGCGGCTTCCCTGATGCGGTCTTCAATATGGTCAAACTGCTTTTTGCTCATAATATTTTATTGATGCTTCCATCAGCATTTTCTGAATATTTGCTTTTGCTTTAGAGAGATTTGATTTTGAAGTACCAACAGATATTTTCAAACGGCTGGCGATTTCTTCATGTTTAAATCCATCTATTACAAACAAATTAAAAATGGTTCTGTATACCGGGGATAACTGTTGCACAACATCCATAATTTCTTTGTACGACATTTTATCAATGGCTGTTTCTCCACTATGCTCCATCTCAAAATGAGATTCCTGCATTTCAGAAATCAGGTAACTTTTACTGTTTTTTCTAAAGTGATCAATGGCCGTATTGACAAAAATGCTTTTCATCCAGCCTTTTAACGAAGCTTCATAATTGTCATACCTGGGTTTAAAATTGCCCAGTTCCCTGTAAATTTTTATAAACCCATCATTTACTACTTCAATCGCATCATCTTTGCTATTACAATACCGCAAACAAATAGCCATAGAAAAGCCATAGAAATGCTGATAGAAAGCTTTCTGACTTTCACGGTCTGCTTGTAAGCACCCACGGATAATATGCTCGAGGTCTTGCTTCGTTGGTAAATTTTTAAGGTTGTTTAATAATCGTATTTAACGGCAAAATGGTTGCCTGACTTGTAATATCTTATTCTGTGATTTGAGTAAAGGCAATACAACTTAATGTAACCGGATTTTTAATTTTTATTATCATGCAAAAAAGCCACCGTGCTCCCGCATAGTGGCAATAAATATACAAAAAAGTTCTGTCTACCTTTTTCCCATACCAGGCATTTTGCCCATCGGCATTTTGTTCATCATTTTCATCATGCCTTTCATTTGCTCAAACTGTTTTAAAAACTGGTTCAATTCGGCAATGTCCTTGCCACTGCCTTTGGCAATGCGTAGCTTACGGTTTGGATTGATAATATCCGGGTTACGCCGTTCTTCCAAAGTCATCGAATTAATCATGGCTTCAATTCCTTTAAACGCATCATCATTGATATCAACATCTTTTATCTGCTTGCCTACTCCCGGAATCATTCCCATCAGGTCTTTAAGATTACCCATTTTTTTTATCTGCTGTAACTGGGTCTTAAAATCTTCAAAATCAAACTGGTTTTTACGGATTTTCTTTTCAAGTTTTGCAGCTTCAACAGCATCATACTGCTCCTGTGCCTTTTCGACCAGACTTACTATATCTCCCATCCCCAATATGCGTTGCGCCATCCTTTCCGGGTAAAAAACATCCAGCGCATCCATCTTTTCACCATTGCTCGCAAACTTAATTGGCTTGTTTACCGTGTATTTAATTGACAAAGCGGCACCGCCTCTCGTATCGCCATCCAGCTTGGTTAATACCACACCACTAAAATCCAGACGTTCGTTAAAGGCTGCCGCTGTATTAACAGCATCCTGCCCGGTCATACTATCTACTACAAATAAAATTTCCTGGGGATTTACCGCGGCTTTGATGTTGGCTACTTCCGTCATCATAACTTCATCCACTGCTAGACGGCCCGCAGTATCAATTATAATAACATTTTTATTTTTTGATTTAGCTTCTTTTATGGCATTTTGTACAATGCTTACGGCATCTTTATTTTCCCTTTCACTAAATACATCTACGCCTATTTGCCCACCCAATACTTCCAGCTGATCTATCGCGGCAGGCCGGTAAATATCAGCCGCTACCAATAAAGGCGATTTACCTTTTTTAGTTTTTAAATAATTCGCCAGCTTACCACTAAAAGTGGTTTTACCACTACCCTGCAGCCCGGCAATTAAAATAATGGCCGGATTACCGGACACATTGAATTCACTTTCCTTACCTCCCATTAATTCGGTCAGCTGATCCTGCACAATCTTTACCATCAACTGGCCCGGACTTACTGCAGTCAGCACTTTTTCGCCCAGTGCTTTTTCTTTAATGGTATCAGTAAATTCTTTGGCAATTTTATAATTCACATCCGCATCCACCAGTGCCCTGCGGATTTCCTTTACCGTATTGGCGATATTAAGTTCTGTAATTCTTCCCTGGCCTTTAACATTTTTAAAAGCGCTTTCTAACTTTTCACTAAGAGAATTAAACATTTTTCTTTATTTATTTAAACGGATAGATATAAAAAAAGTGAACCGTTATGTTCACCGTATACAATTGCAAATGTAATGGAAAATTTTAAGCTCCTAAATAGGTGCGCAGCAGGTTGCACCGGGAAGTTACCTGCAATTTGGTAATCGCTTTATCTTTTATCTGCCTTACCCTTTCCCTGGTTAGATTAAACCGTTCGCCAATATCTTCCAGGCTAAGCGCATGATCTACCCCAATGCCAAAGAAAAAACGGATCACATCTTTCTGCCGCTCAGTTAACGTACTTAACGATCTGTCTATTTCTGTAGCAAGTGAGGCTCTGAAAACCAGGTTCATGTCTGTACTTTCCGCATTGGGGTTTTCGAGTACATCCATTAAAGAGCTTTCATCGCCATCGCCAAAGGGCTGATCCATACTGACGTGCCGGACAGAAGCATTAAGTGATGCCGCAACCTCTTCTGTCTCCAAATCAAGGAGTGTTGCCAACTCCTCAGCTGTGGGTTCACGTTCATACTCCTGCTCTAATTGAGAAAATGCTTTGCTGATACGGTTTGTAAGCCCCACCTTGTTTAAGGGCAACCGTACAATTCTTGACTGTTCTGCAAGCGCCTGTAGTATACTTTGCCTTATCCACCATACAGCATACGATATAAATTTGAAGCCACGGGTTTCGTCAAACCGTTGCGCAGCTTTTATTAATCCAAGATTTCCTTCATTGATTACGTCGGGCAGTGTGAGGCCCTGGTTTTGATATTGTTTGGCGACAGAAACCACAAATCGCAAATTGGCTTTTGTTAGTTTCTCAAGTGCAGCCTGGTCACCCTGTTTTATTCTAATAGCTAATTTTACTTCTTCTTCCGGACTTATTAATTCTACTTTTCCTATTTCCTGCAAATATTTTTCTAAACTCTGGCTTTCACGATTCGTAATCGATTTCGTGATTTTGAGTTGACGCATACTCATAATACAGGTTGTTTAATTTGGTTAAAGTTTAAATGCAGTATGTTTGAAAAAACACATTTTGTTTAACGTAATTTATGGCATTTACAATACGTTACCAAAAAGAATTTTGTGAAAAACCCCATTTTTTTGTGAACGGCTTTTTCGTTTCAGACAGGTTATAAGAAATGGATAACAAAAAATAGTTAAGAAATTATCTTATTACCTCATTTATTTTGTTATTATTGCACTTACACAAGTACAGAATTAAAAATATTGGATGAGTAAGAAAGCACTATATACGTTAGAATACCCGGTGAGATGTTCCCCCGGTATTTTGTATGAATTTTTAAGCACACCTGCAGGACTTCAGGAATGGTTTGCAGATAAGGTTGATGAACGCGACGGCGTATTTAGCTTTTCATGGAATGGTGCTACCCCCGAACAGGCAGAATTGATGGAAGGTGAAGAAAACAGGTATATCCGCTTTCACTGGCTTCACATGCCCAAAAGCGAATACTTTGAATTCAGCATTGAAAAATCGGAAGTTACCAATCAAACAATTTTGGTGATTAAAGATTTTGCAGAAAAAAAAGATGTAAAGGATCAAAGTCAGTTGTGGGAATACCAGGTAAAAGACCTGTTTCATCGTTTAGGTAATTAATTTTTCAGCACTGCCAATAATTCTTCAAAAGATTGCTCAATGAAAAGTATTGCAGTATCCCAATGCTGCAACGTTTTTTTCTTGCTGATTTTTACAAATGATTTATTGTTAAGAACCGATGTAAATTCTTCCACCGAAACCTGGTCGAAGGGTATAAAATTGGCTGCGTCAAAAGCATGTTCCCACGGCTGATCATTGACACACAACCAATATTCATTCTGCTGGAGCCATACAAAATTCGCCAGTAATCTGGGCTCCATAAGGCTTTTATATTCGCCAGACAACTGCAGGGTAACGCTGAAAAAATTACCCCACCAAAAAAAAATCCGGATTGCAACTGTATTTTCCTTGTCAAAAAAACGGGGATAATCCAGCATTACATAGGGCAGTCCCCTGTAATTTTCCCCTCTTGAAATTTTAGGATCTTTTACAAAAATAACAGTGGGTAAATCATTTTTTTGTTGCAGCATACTGGCCTGCATTACCGAAAGTGACCCGCTAAAAAGTTCAATCACTTTCTGAATAATCACCTGTTTAGTTAAAATCCATTCGGTATTGCAAACCAATTCAAGTTCCTTGGCAGAAAGCATTATTTTTGTTTCATCCTTTGTCATAACGGTTAAGGTACAAATTACTTATTAAAGCTTCGCCTGCTGGCGGATTGGGATGATAAAAAAATTAGACAAACTGATTATCCGGTCGTTTTTAGGGCCTTTTATTGTTACGTTCTTCATCACTTTTTTTGTTTTGATGATGCAGAACTTATGGAAATATATTGACGACCTGGTAGGCAAAGACCTGGATCTTTTTACTATAGGTAAATTTTTATGGTATGCCAGCGCCACCTTGCTCACATTATCTATGCCCATTGCCATACTGATTTCTTCCATTATGACTTTTGGTAACCTTGGCGAAAGTTTTGAGCTGGTTGCTATTAAATCTTCCGGTATTTCGTTACTACGTTTTATGCGCCCGCTTATATGGGTTGCGCTACTGCTTTGTGGTATCACCTTTTTGTTTGCCAATTATGTTATCCCTTATGCTACCTTAAAGTTTAAAACCATTTACTATGATATTGCTTTTAAAAAACCCGCACTTGATTTAAAACCGGGTACGTTTTACAAACACATACCCGGCTATGCGATAAAAATATCCAAAAAAGATGCTGATGGAAAAACTATACACGATGTAGTAATTTATGAGCAGCAAAGCCAGTTACAAGACAATAGTATTGTTGCCGAACGGGGAACTATGAAGTTATCTGCAGATAAAAAATACCTTGAGTTTGTGCTGCAAAACGGCCACCGCTACCAGGAACGCGGTAACTCTGTAGATACCAGTACTGAGTTTATCCGCATGGGATTTAAAGAATATAAAAAGCTGTTTGATATTTCATCACTTCAAATGATGAATACCCCCGATTCTGTTTTTAAAAACGATTTTAAAATGATGAGTATTCGTTTACTCGACAAGTCGATAGACAGTACCCAAAAACAAAGAGATAGCCTTCGTAAAAAATTAACAGTTGACATAGGCACGCAAATGCACTATTTAAACTTGCCTGACAGCATCTGGAATAAAACACCGGCGGTAACCTCAGACACAGCCGCTGCTTTGGCAAAGCTGCCCGACTCTGTAAAAATAAAAGTATACGATGGTGCTCTGGCAATTGCATACGCTTTAAAAAATACTTACCAGCTCTCCGGTACTGAGATAGATACAAAACGAAACGGCATCAAAATGGGATTAATTGAATGGCACAGAAAGTTTTCGCTATCACTGGCATGCCTGGTATTATTTTTTATTGGTGCACCTCTTGGTTCCATTATCCGTAAAGGCGGACTTGGCATGCCGTTGGTAATGGCTATACTATTCTTTCTGATATTTCACCTGCTAAATATGTTCGGCGAAAAATTTGTAAAAGAAAATATGACCACGCCATTAATTGGAATGTGGCTGGCAATTTTGGTATTGACTCCTATCGGTATATTTTTAACTTATAAAGCCATGCATGACTCTGCACTGTTTAATAAGGAATTCTACTACCGGGTTTTTAAAGACCTTCGCCAGTCTGCAGGCCCGCTTGTTAATAAACTAAAACGTAAACAATAGTTAATTACATTTATACAATAAATAATTTTTATGAAACAATCATCACGCAGAAACTTTATTGCCCAATCTGCTTTGGCAGGTATTGGCGCCTTGGTAACCTTACCATCTTTAGCGGCCCGGGCAGATGCTGAGAACAAGCTTTCCGCAATTCCCTCTTCTCCTTTAAAGACTGGTTTTGATCAGCAACCCTTGCCCTATGCGTACAATGCACTGGAGCCGCTGATTGATACCATGACCATGGACATCCATTACAATAAACACGCTGCTACCTACAGCAAAAATGTGAAGGAAGCAGCCCAGGCCGAAGGTGTAGATACAACCAAGCCGCTGGAAGATGTGTTGAATAAGATTTCGAAATACACTGTAAAAATGCGCAACAATGCCGGCGGACATTATAATCACGAAATGTTCTGGAAGCTTTTGTCAGCTGATCCTAATACTCAACCAGACGCTAAATTATTGGCAGCCATCAATACCAGTTTTGGCTCAATGGATGAAATGAAGAAGCAGTTTACAACTGCGGCTACCAGCAGGTTTGGAAGCGGCTGGGCATGGCTGATATTTACTGCAGATAAAAAGTTAGCCATTATTTCAACCCCTAACCAAGACAACCCTTTAATGGATATCGCTGAAACAAAAGGTTTTCCTATAATGGGACTAGACGTTTGGGAACATGCGTATTACCTGAAATATCAAAACCGCCGGGCAGATTATATTGCCGGTTTTTGGAAATTATTAAACTGGAAAACTGCTTCAGAACGTTTCAACAGCATTTAAAACAGAGCCTTATTTTGTGAGGATTTGTAATTTTTTGTACCCGCTTTTCAGGCGGGTATTTTTTTATGGACAATGCAAGCCGTCGAAGAAAAACAGACTATCCCTTAATTGGCTCAGCCTTTGCAATCGAAGCCTGCTCAATGAGGCAACTATAGCAAAGGCTGATAAATTGGGGATGCAATCGTATAAACGAATATAGTTGTTGTAATGTTGCCGGAAGGTTACAATATTTTTTTTAGCAATTCTTTTTGTTTTAAAAACAATGCATTTTTAAATGCTTTAAAACCTACTTTCGTTTTCTATAAAAAACATTCTTTTATCAAAAATAATTTGTTATGCAAGTTTGGAAAGAGTACCAGGAAAAAAATAAGGACCGGTTTTTAAACGAGTTGCTGGACCTGTTGCGTATACCCAGCATCAGTGCGGCAACCGAGAATAAAGCGGATATGGTGACCTGCGCAGAAGCTGTAAAAAAACGCTTGCTGGAAGCAGGAGTTGATAAGGTTGAGATATATTCTACTGAAGGACATCCTATCGTGTATGCCGAAAAAATAATTGACCCGGCAAAACCAACGGTGTTGGTTTACGGCCACTATGACGTACAGCCTGCTGAGCCCCTGGAACTTTGGAAGAGTGGCCCATTTGAACCCGTAATTATTGATGGTAAAATTTTTGCCCGTGGCAGTTGCGATGATAAGGGACAGGTTTACATGCATGTGAAGGCCCTGGAAACATTAATACAAACCAATACGCTGGGCAACAATATCAAATTTTGTATTGAAGGTGAGGAGGAAGTTGGCTCACCTAACCTCGGCAAATTTGTCGCAACACATAAAGAAGTATTAAAGGCAGATGTAATTTTAATAAGCGATACCGCCATGATCAGTTTAGATACGCCCAGCATTGATATTGGTGTACGCGGATTAAGCTATATTGAGGTAACGGTAACCGGACCAAACCGTGATCTGCACAGTGGTGTGTACGGTGGTGCTGTTGCAAATCCAATTACAATGTTGGCGAAAATGATCGCGAGCTGTCATGACGAGAACAATCATATTACATTACCTGGTTTTTATGATGATGTTGTAGAAGCAACCGCAGAAGAAAGAAAATTAATGGCCGAAGCGCCTTTTGATGAAAAGGAATTTAAAGATGATTTAGGGATTCAGGAATTATGGGGGGAAAAGGGATATAGCACCAATGAACGAACCGGTATACGTCCTACTTTAGAGCTCAATGGCATATGGGGCGGTTATCAGGGGGAAGGTGCTAAAACTGTACTGCCCAGTAAGGCTACTGCAAAAATATCTACCCGTTTGGTACCCAACCAATCGTCTGAAAAAATAACGGCCATGCTGCTGGAACATTTTAAAAAAATTGCACCGCCCGGTGTAACTGTTACGACTTTTGACCACCATGGCGGTGAACCTTACATGACTCCTATTGATAGCACTGCCTATCTCGCAGCGGCCAAAGCAATAGAGACGACTTTCGGTAAAAAACCAATACCGGTGCGTGGTGGCGGAAGTATACCCATCTGTGCGCTGTTTGAAAAAGAATTAGGTATCAAAATAGTCTTTATGGGTTTTGGATTAGACAGTGATAACTTGCATAGTCCTAATGAAAAATTTAACCTGCAGAATTATTACAAGGGCATTGAAACCATACCGTATTTTCATAAGTATTTTACAGAGATGATGACTAAGTAGTGTCAAGTATTAAGTATTTAGATCACAGCTATCAATTTTAATGCGTTCTTTAAAACTGGAACCTGCAACAAAATAATTTGCAAGAAACCCCGTAATCGCTGGATGATTACGGGGTTTCTTGTCTGAGTACTTAATACCAGATACTTGATACTTGCTGTCTCACCTTCCCCACCCCCATTCTAAAAAAGCTGGAAACGCTCTCGCCCAGGTGGGCACGTCGTGCCTTCCATCCTGTAATTCCAGATAAGCGATATCATCGTCTTTATAGCCCTTAATTTTTAACTCCTCAATCAAACTGATGGTGTCGTCGATGGCATCAATAATACCATTGTTGTTGCGGTCAGCGGTTTCATCCTGTGTGCCCACTTCAAAGAAAAATTTGAGCCATGCTGAGTACCTACCTTCCTTCACCTGCCGGTGCATGATCCTGTTTTTTGATTCATCAAAATCTGGTGCATACTGGTCCTTATCCCTCCACCAAAGCGAGCCGCTAAAAACCCCCACTTTTGTAAATTCGTACGGGTAATTCCAAACAATATCCAGCGCACTTAAGCCACCCAAGGAAAAACCTGCATAGGATTTTTCAATAAAATCATATAACGGATAGGCTTTGCGCAATAATGGCAACAACTCTTCAAAAACAAACTGATCATGTAATGCCGCTTTAGCACCGCGATTCATGTAGTCCAGTATTTTTGCTGTAGCATATTCATTTTTTCTATCGTGCCCGCAATGGAGCCCGACACAAAAAACAGGTTGAATGGCATTGCGGTCATACAAGCCTTTTAAAATATGTTGAAAGTGCATGGTGACAAGATCCTGCCCGTCATTAATCAATAGTAAGCTTACTTCTTTTTTTGCAGCAGCTTTGTCAGGTAGATAGCAATCTACTTTTACATCTCTTTTTAAACAAACTGAGTGAATGATATGATGCTCTGTAATAACTACTGCGGTTTTCCTGTTTGGCATAACTCCAAAAATAAGCAAAGCGTATCAATTTTTCGCGGAGGCCATTTTTGATTACTGTCTCTTTTCCCGGTAAAACCCTTACGACCTGCAAGTATTATTTGGAAAATTCAGGCGAAAAAAATACATTGGGTTAGATATGGATCTGTTTACCAATGATTTAAAATCAGCAGTCATTTTTAAAAATCAGTTATGAAAAAAATAGGCATTTTACATGGAAAGGAAAGAAGTTTTCCCGATGCTTTTGTAGAAAGGGTAAACAGCAAAAATATTGAGGGCATTGTTGCTGAGCCGGTTAAAATAGATAAAGTGATACAGGGTGTAAGTAGTGGTTATGCAGTTATTATCGACCGTATATCTCAGGACGTGCCTTTTTACAGGGCCTTTTTAAAAAATGCTGCGCTTTGTGGTACAGCGGTCATAAACAATCCTTTTTGGTGGAGTGCAGACGAAAAATTTTTCAACAACTGCCTTTCTACAAAAATAAATATCCCGGTCCCTAAAACAGTGATTCTGCCCTCAAGGGAATTGCCGGTGGATACCACGGGAGACTCCTTTAGTAACCTGGCTTATCCGCTCGACTGGGAAGGCATTTTTAACTATGTTGGTTTTCCGGCTTACATGAAGCCCTTTGCAGGTGGCGGCTGGAAAAGTGTTTATAAATTAAATGATCAACATGATTTTTTTGATAAACATGGCGAAACAGGCGAACTGGTAATGATGCTGCAGGAAGAAATAATTTTTGAAGAATATTACCGTTGTTACTGCATTGGTGGAAAGTATGTTCGCATTATGCCGTACGAACCACGCAACGTGCATGCCTTGCGTTATGTAGCCGATTTTAAACCTTCGGAAGAAAAGCTGCAATTAATGACGGATATTGTTTTGCGTATCAATCACTACCTGGGGTATGATTTTAATACGGTTGAACTGGCATTGCGGGATGGCGTGCCTTATGCCATTGATTTTTGCAACCCTGCACCCGACGCGGAAAGAACCAGTGTGGGCGAAGAAAATTTTGAATGGGTAGTGGAAACAGCTGCAACATTTGCCATCGAAAAAGCCCAGGCACAAATAGATGGTGCAGATAATTTAACGTGGGGCGAATACATAAAAAGAAGCGCAGCGAAGCAACCGCTTTTTTAATAGATAGTTTTAATGGATAGATTTGGTGGATAATTTTTTTAATTGATAATGGATAATGGGCTGACCTGAAAAGCTGGCAGTTTTTTATTATTCCCCCATTCTTGATTGAAGATTATTCATACTTTAAAACCAGAAAAGGAAAGTGTGATGTGCAAGTGCATACATTTCAATTTTAAAGAATTATCAATTATCATTTAAGCAATTACCAATTATCAACTAAGCAATTATCAACCAACATGGCGAGCTTATCATACAAAGGATTTACTATTGGTGTTGAAGAAGAGTACATGGTACTTGACCCGGAGACAAGGGAATTAAAAAGCCATGAACAACGGATTGTTCAGGAAGGCCATAAAATTATCAAGGATAAGGTGAAAGCAGAAATGCACCAGGCAGTTGTAGAAGTGGGTACAGATATTTGCCAGGACATTGATGAGGCGTTCGTGGATGTGGCCACACTGCGTAAAACAATCAGTGGCATTGGCGAGAGCTTAGGCCTCAAACTGGGTGCGGCCGGTACGCATCCTTTCAGCCATTGGGAAAGCCAGCTAATTACAGACCATGCCCGCTACAACGAAATTGTAAACGAGTTGCAGGAAGCTGCCCGCAGCAACCTTATTTTTGGTTTACATGTGCACGTAGGGATGGAAAACAGGGAGATGGCTATTCATATCGCCAATTCGGCCCGTTATTTTTTGCCACATGTGTATGCGTTAAGCACCAACTCTCCTTTCTGGGAAGGGAGAAAAACAGGTTATAAATCTTACCGTACAAAAGTATTTGATAAATTTCCACGAACAGGTATACCCGATTATTTTGAAAGCATTGAAGCTTATGAGAGTTATATAAAATTACTGGTAAAGACAAACTGCATTGATAATGCAAAAAAAATATGGTGGGATCTGAGGGTACATCCTTTTTTTAACACGGTAGAATTCCGTATCTGCGATATACCTATGACAGTGCAGGAAACCATTGCCATCGCGGCACTCTTCCAGGCATTGTGCGCCAAGCTGTATAAGCTGCGTAGCCAGAACCTCAATTTTATGACATACTCGCGGGCACTGATAAACGAAAATAAATGGCGGGCCAGCCGTTATGGTATTGATGGCAGCATGATTGATTTTGGTAAGGAAACCGAAGTCAATACAAGGGTACTTATTTACGAATTACTCGATTTTATAGATGATGTAGTGCCGCAGTTAGGCAGCCGCCACGCCATCAACTATGTGCACAATATGCTTGAACAGGGCACAGGTGCAGACAGGCAGCTGAAGGTATATGAACAAAATAAAAATCTTGTTGAAGTGGTGGATTACATCCAGGGTAATTTTTTGGCCGGCATTTAGCAATTCAACAAGGTTTAATCGATTATCTGCAACTTTTATCCAGGTACAGCATTACTTCGAGAATACTCTACAACCTGCCTGAAGGATAAAACCGACAAAATTTTATTAATTTTGCGCCATGTCTTTAGTAGAAAAAAAGCAGTTTCGCATAGCTATTCTTGATTTATATGAGGGAGTTCCCAATCAGGGAATGCGCTGTATCCGTGAAATAATCAACCAGTTTAGTGATTTTAATAACCTCGAAATAAGTTGGGATGAATTTGACGTTCGTCAGAAAAATGAAGTTCCCGATCTTTCATACGATATATTTATTTCCAGTGGCGGACCTGGTAGTCCGTTGGACAGCGAAGGCAGCGAGTGGGAAAAAGTATATTTTACCTGGCTTCATACCATTGAAAAATGGAATGCAAATGAGGCTAACATCCAAAAAAAATATGTATTCTTTATCTGTCATTCCTTTCAGTTAGCATGCAGGCATTATAATATTGGCAACGTTTGTCAGCGAAAGAGTACTTCGTTTGGTGTGTTTCCTGTTCATTTATTAAAAGATGGTAAAAGAGAAATTGTTTTTGAAGAAATGAAAGATCCTTTTTATGCGGTGGACAGCAGGGATTTCCAGGTAATTGAACCTAAACACAATACCCTTCACCAATTAGGCGCCACCATTCTCGCCATAGAAAAAGAAAGGCCGCATGTACAGCTGGAAAGAGCGATTATGGCGGTTAGGTTTAACGAGTACATGATTGGTACCCAGTTCCACCCGGAAGCAGATGCTGTTGGTATGAGCATGCATTTGCAAACAGAAGATAAAAAGAAAACCGTGATTGAAAATTACGGTCATGATAAATGGAGCAGTATGATTGAACAATTGAACGACCCTGATAAAATTGTTTATACCTACGAACATATCCTTCCTAATTTTTTACAAATAGCTGTACAAAGTTTACAACCCGTGGAAATATAATTCCGTCATAATTGGTGATAAACTATGGTATTATGATTATTTTTAAGCAATAAAATAGTATCAATCATACCGATCATGCAGAGAGAATTAAGGCGAAAGTTTAATGATAATTTTTCTGAAGAAAAATACACAGCTTTTTTACAGCAATTAGAAAATTTGCACCCCGGAGCACTGGAATTCAGAATTGCGGAAACACCCGTTTTTATTCCCAAAGATTTTACACAAAAAATGCTGGATGCCTGCGAAGACATAGTTGATATTATTACAGCCCCCAACTTTAAGTTACTTACTCAAAAAGCGATTCCTGACAGTGTGGTCGCAGCCGATGAAAAAGACCATCCTGAATTTATTGCTTTTGATTTTGGCATCTGCGAAACTACCAATGGGACATTGGAGCCGCAGCTAATTGAAATGCAGGGATTCCCTACACTATTTGCTTTCCAGGCTTTTCATTCGGCTATAACAAAGACCTATGCAGAACTTCCGGCTACTTATGATGCGTATTTAAACGGCTACAACGAAACAACTTACCTGCAGCTTTTGAAGGAAATTATTGTTGGGGATTGCAACGCCGAAAATGTTATCCTGCTGGAGATTTATCCGGAGCAGCAAAAAACACGCATTGATTTTTATTGTACGGAAGATATGCTGGGGATTAAAACGGTGTGCCTGACTAAGTTAATAGGTGAAGGAGACCAGTTATTTTATGAACTGGATGGAAAGAAAACACTGATAAAAAAAATCTACAACCGGCTCATTTTTGATGACCTGTACCAGCAGGAATATCCCGACAATACAATTGATATCGCCCATCCCTGGAACGTGGAGTGGATACCACATCCGAATTGGTTTTACCGCGTTAGCAAATACACATTGCCGTTGATTGATAACCCTTACGTTCCTCCAACCTTCTATCTCAACAAATTAAACCAAATACCAGAAGACCTGGAAAATTATGTGCTGAAGCCGTTGTTTTCTTTTGCGGGAATGGGCGTAATCATTGATGTTACTATCGCCGATATAAATAAGATAACGGATCCCGAAAACTGGATACTACAGCGCAAAGTAAAATACGCGGATGTGATTGAAACACCCGATGTACCTGCAAAAGCAGAAATAAGATTATTTTATTTTTGGAAAAAAGAATGGAACAGACCTATTGCCGTTCACAACCTGGCCCGGCTGAGTAAAGGCAAAATGATTGGCACCCGTTACAATGCAGATAAAACCTGGGTAGGCGGAACGGTAGCTTTTTTTGAAAGATGATACATCCATTTTTTTATTGACCTACGTGCTTTTTTATATACTAACAGATTAAAAACTTAATAATGAAAAAAGGACCTGCCAGATTTTTATATTATCTAAGTCTCTTACAAACTCTGCTTGATAAAGCTGCCAAACAAAAAAACCCGGCATTGTGGCTGTATAAAAATGATGCCCGTACACCACTTTTCATGTTGGAAGGATTGGCTAAGCTGTATACATCGGTAAATAACCCAAAAAAATTTACAAAATTACAGGTACATTTTAAATTGCTGGAAGATGCCCTGGGTGCAATTGACTATTATGATAACATCGCAAAAGATGTCAGCCTAAATAAAAAAATACCTGCCGGTATTACCAGTTACCTGCAAGCACAAACAAGGGAAAAAATACAAAGCCTAAACGAAATACTGGTTGAAAAAGAATGGCTTTCGGTCGGCGGTATCCGCATAAAAAAAATACAAAGGAAACTTGACAAAGCTGATTGGCTGGAGGAGGAACCTGAAATAAACGCCATCAACGAATTTTACGGAAATTCAATTTATGCCATTACTGAATTTATACAAAACAAGAAATACCATTTTAGCGATATAGAATCAGAAGTGCATGAATTACGTCGAAAACTGCGTTGGCTCAGCATTTATCCGCAGGCTTTGCGTGGCAGCATTCAATTATCTAAAAATAAAAAAATGCCGAAGCACCTTGCCAAATATCTAACCAAAGAAATTACTACTTCGCCCTACAACAAAATGCCCGATGCCGGTGATGCTACCTATTTTTTATTGCTGGAACAGAATTATTTTTATGCACTTAGCTGGATGATTGACGCATTGGGAAAAATCAAAGACAGGGGATTACATGTGATAGCTGTGAAAGAAGCCTTACAGCAATCAACAGAATTATCTGATGCCGACGCATTAAAAAAGACTTACCAGTTGTTGGGTATCAAACAACCCAAATTGGAGCAGTTGCTCGTTGAAGCTGAAAAAATTTGCCAGACTTATTTTGATGAGCATAACCTTGAAAACCTGGTATTTGGGATGGGCTCGGTAAAATAGCGAAAGCTCCATAGCATAAAAAAAGCCCCGATAAAACTATCAGGGCTTCTTTTTATGCTTTTACTTTTGCAGGAACTTTTTTCTTAACTTTTTTCAGAGCTGCTTCTACTGCTTTGCTTAATTCATCGTATGTTACTTTACCTGTAAAACGTTCGCCGTTTACAAAAAAAGTAGGTACGTCTTTTACTCCACGGTTAATACCTTCTCTCATATCTCCCTGTACCTGCCATCCATAAGTAGCATTTACCAGTTCATCCAAAAAACGTTTGTTTTGTACACCTGCTTCCCTGCTATGCAATTTTAAACTGGTTGTGCCAAGGTTTCTGCGGTTAGCAAAAAGAATATTGTGCATTTCCCAAAACTTGCCGTCTTGTGCAGTTGCTACTGCGGCTTCGCCAGCCTTTAAGCTACGCTGGTGAATATTTGTCATTGGAAAATGACGAAAATTAAAACGTACTTTCCCTTCATATTCTTCCAGCAACTGTTTTACTACTTCGTTGGCTTTTGCACATACTTCACTTTCATATTCACCAAATTCTTCCAATGTTACCGGAGCATTGATATCGCCAACAAATACATCTCTCGGTTCAATAATTTCAACCACCTCTTTTTTAAATGCCATAATATATCTTTTATTTTTATGTCATATCCCACATTGCTTACCTGGATTATGACCTGTTATAACAACCAATTCCGAAGAAAAGTTTTCACCTTTTTTATAATATATACGTCCTCAAAAAGGTTGTGTAAGCGCTTGAAGGTAATATTTTTTGCCCTTTTTTTTACTACCGTCCAAACTTTATTCGTTCACAGTTTATCCACAAGGCTGATTTTCAATCTTTTACCAACCCAGCCTTCATCTTAAATAACTTTAAATTAACCAGCTTTCACCGCATTTTCCTTATTCTTATCTGCAATCACTTCATTTCTGAAAACTACCACGCCGTCAAAAACATCCACCAGAACCGGCTTGGTTTTATCAATATCACCCATCAAAATCCGCTTGCTCAACTGGTTTACGATTTCCTTTTGAATTAACCTTTTCAAGGGTCTTGCACCAAACTGTGGGTCATACCCATTTTCGGCCAGGTAATCGAGCGCATAGTCACTAAATTCCAGTTGAATTCCGGACTTTGACACCAGATCTTTCAGGTTATCCAATTGAATCCGGATAATTCCCCTGATTTCCTTTTTCATCAACGGCTGGAACATAATTACTTCGTCAATGCGGTTTAAAAATTCCGGCCGGATGGTTTGACGCAACAGGCTGAGGACTTCAGCTTTTGTGCTTTCTACAACTTCCTCTTTATTTTCATCATTTACCTTTTCAAAATTTTCCTGGATAATATGACTTCCCATGTTGCTGGTCATGATCACTATGGTATTCTTAAAGTTCACTATCCTGCCTTTATTGTCGGTCAGGCGACCATCATCCAGCACCTGTAATAAAACATTGTAAACGTCCGGATGCGCTTTTTCAATTTCATCCAGCAGAACCACGCTGTAAGGTTTGCGCCTAACCGCTTCAGTTAATTGTCCGCCTTCATCGTAACCCACATATCCCGGAGGTGCACCTACCAGCCTGCTCACAGAATGCTTTTCCTGGTACTCACTCATATCAATACGGGTCATCATGCTGTCATCGTCAAACAAATACTCTGCCAATGCTTTTGCCAACTCTGTTTTACCCACACCGGTAGTACCTAAAAATATAAATGAACCAATCGGTTTTTTGGGATCTTGCAAGCCTGCCCTGCTGCGGCGGATCGCATCACTTACTGCTTCAATGGCTTCATCCTGGCCTACCACCCTTTTATGCAATTCCTCTTCCAGGTGCAATAATTTTTCCCGCTCACTTTGCAACATCTTAGTTACCGGGATACCGGTAGCTTTCGCAACACTTACAGCAATATCTTCCGCATCCACTTCTTCCTTCAACAAACGCTTTTCACTGATCTCATCCAGCAGAGCTGTCTGTTCCTGGATGATCTTTTCCTGCTGTTGTACTTTACCATATCTTATTTCTGCAACAAGGCCATAATTTCCTTCCCGTTCAGCTTTTTCAGCTGCAGATTTCAGGTTTTCAATTTCGCTTTTAGCTGACTGTACTTTTTCGACCACTTCCTTTTCCTGCTGCCATTTAGCTTTAAAAGTATCCCGCTCAACAGCCAGGTTACCTATTTCCGTGTTCAGCTCTTTTAATTTCGTTGCATCATTTTCTCTTTTAATGGCTTCTCTTTCAATTTCAAGCTGACGAATCTGCCGTTCCAGTTTATCCAGCTCTTCCGGCATTGAATTCATTTCCAGTCTAAGTTTGGCCGCACTTTCATCAATCAGGTCAATGGCCTTATCCGGTAAAAAACGGTCAGTAATATAGCGGTGCGATAATTCAACGGCCGCTATAATGGCTTCGTCTTTTATTAATACGTGGTGATAGGTTTCATACCTGTCTTTCAATCCCCTTAAAATAGAAATCGCATCTTCAACACTTGGCTCATCAATCAACACCTTCTGAAAACGGCGTTCCAGTGCCTTGTCTTTTTCAAAAAATTTCTGGTATTCATTCAATGTTGTGGCACCAACTGCCCTTAACTCTCCACGTGCCAAAGCAGGTTTCAAAATGTTGGCAGCGTCCATTGCGCCATCACCGCCACCAGCACCTACCAGTGTATGTATTTCATCGATAAACAAAATGATATCTCCGTCACTACCGGCCACCTCCTTCACTACTGCTTTTAATCTTTCTTCAAATTCTCCCTTGTATTTGGCACCCGCAATCAGCTGGCCCATATCCAGCGCATAAATAATTTTTGATTTTAAATTCTCCGGCACATCACCATTCACAATGCGCATGGCCAACCCTTCTGCTATAGCGGTTTTGCCAACACCGGGTTCACCTACCAAGATAGGGTTGTTCTTACTTCTTCTTGATAGAATATGGAGTGTACGCCGTATCTCTTCATCGCGGCCTATCACAGGATCCAACTTTCCGGCCCTTGCCATTTCATTCAGGTTCTTCGCATATTTATTCAATGCATTAAACTGGGTTTGTTCTGTCTGAGAAGAAATGGTTGATCCTTTACGCAAATCTTTGATTGCTGCAATCAATCCCTTTTCTGTTAATCCGGCATCTTTCAGCAACTTGGCGCTGTTATCATTTCCCTGCAATATCGCAAGCAATAAATATTCAACACTTACAAACTCATCGCCAAAAGTTTTCAATGCGCTGGTTGCACGCAGCACCACGCTGTTCATGTCCCTGCTTACGGATTGGGCAGGCTCTCCACTTTGCACCTTCGGCAACTTATTAATGCTTTCGTCCGTTTTTGTTTCTACAAAATTTACGTTTACATTATTTTTCTTCAGCAAAAATTCTATGGGCGAATCTTCTTCGCTTAACAAAGCTTTCAATAAGTGCTCTGTTTCAATATTGGGGTTTTTATTATTGAAAGCCAATTGCTGTGACTGTGCAACAGCTTCCTGGGCTTTAATGGTGAAATTGTTAAGGTTCATATTGTAAAATTTATTTTAGTTATTAATGTAATTAAAAGAATGCATCCCCTCGAATCACCATTTTTTTGAAATAAAGATTTTGGAGATTGTTAAATAAGTCATTCAAATTCAACATCCGATTACAGGATAGACAATTTCGAATAACTTTATAAAAATTGTCAAATCTCTATCCAATTTAAATTACAGGAAAATATGGCGCAAAAAATTAGTTCTAACTGTCTAAAATTCATGCTGGTATTGAGTTTTCTGCTACTCTGTCTGCTTACAAAAAGCCAATATAATTTTAGCGGCGTAGATGCTTTTCTCACTTCCAATCAAAAAGCGCTGGGCAAAGACCTGGTAGCAGTTGTTTACAAGGATGGCAAAATTGTCTATCAGAAAGCCGTCGGGGATTTTACGCTGAAAAGCCAGGCACCCATAGCAAGTTGCAGCAAATGGCTGACAGCAGCCCTGGTAATGAGCTTTGTTGATGAAGGAAAAATTTCACTGGATGATAAGGTAAGCACTTACTTGCCCATATATGAAACCTATGGCAAAGCGTATATTACTATCCGCAATTGCCTGGCGCACGAAACCGGCATCACCGATAACCAGCACATGATTGCAAAAATTCTGGAACGCAGAAAGTTCGAGTCGCTGGAAGAGGAAGTAAATTCATTTGCAAAAAGGGAGATAGCGGCTAACCCGGGCACAACTTTCGCTTACGGCACTATCGGTTTAAATATTGCGGCAAGGGTAGTGGAAGTGGTTGGCAAAAAGAATTTTGGTATGCTAATGAAGCAAAGAATTCTGGGCCCGCTGAATATGAAGCACACCACTTTTGAAGGCGATTCGGATGCACCTAATCCTTCCGGAGGTGCAGCTTCCACACCTGAAGATTATATTAATTTTTTGTCGATGATTTTGAACAAAGGTATTTTCAATGGCAAACGAATTTTAAGTGAAGCGGCTATTGAAAAAATGCAAACTGTACAAACTGCCAATGTCCCCAAAGTATATATACCAAAAACAGCAGAAGGATTTGAGTACGGGCTGGGCGAATGGATACAGGAACAGGACGATAAGGGCAACAGTACTGTAGTAAGCTGCCCTGGCCTTTTTGGTACCTGGCCTTTTGTAGACAAGTGCCGTAAATATGCAGGTATTGTTTTTGTAAAATCCTTATTGAGTGATCAAAAGAGAGAACTGTATCTTGAAATAAAGAAACGCATCGATGAAGAAATACCATCCGCATGTAACTAATGTTGTAAAAGAACAAGATTGAACCTTCACAAAAAAGACTATACCCAATTTATAAAACGAGCCGCTCAGAGGCTTGGCTTTGATCATTGCGGCATTGCCGAAGCAGTTGAATTAACAGAAGATGCCAGACGGCTGGAAGTGTGGATCAACAAAGGAATGCATGGCGCCATGCAGTACATGGAAAATCATTTCGATTTAAGAATTGATCCAAGAAAATTGGTGCCAGGTGCAAAATCTGTAATCACTGTATTGCTTAATTATTTTCCCGCACAACAGCAACAATCGATGGCTCCCAAAATTGCAAAATATGCATTTGGCAATGACTACCATGAAGTAATCCGCTGTAAGTTGAAAACTTTGTTGCAGGAAATAAAAGATAACATCGGCGAAATAAACGGCCGTGGCTTTGTTGACAGTGCGCCTGTTTTAGAAAGAAGCTGGGCGAAAAAAACAGGCCTGGGCTGGATTGGAAAGAATGGGAATCTGCTTAACAAACAAAGTGGCAGCTTTTTTTTTATCGCCACCCTGATTACCGACCTGGAGCTGGAATATGATGCTCCTTTTGCCAAAGACTATTGCGGCACCTGCACCAAATGCATCGACTCATGCCCCACCGAAGCGATACTGCCCGATAAAGTGGTGGACGGCAGTAAATGCATTTCGTACTTTACCATTGAGTTAAAAGATGCGTTGATACCGGAGGCCATGAAAGGCAGGTTTGATAACTGGATGTTTGGCTGTGATGTTTGCCAGGACGTTTGCCCATGGAACCGGTTTAGTAAACCAAACAGCGAAATCAACTTTACTCCGATTCCGGCTATATTGGATTTTTCTGTAAATGAATGGGAAGAACTAACGGAAGAAAGTTTTAAACTCATCTTTAAAAACTCCCCGCTTAAGCGCAGTAAATTTAAGGGCATTCAACGCAACCTTAAATTTACAACAACCACCAGTTAACCTTGATAACAATTCTTCTGAACTGATAACTGTTGGTTTGGGGTGGAGGAATTTCCAGTTCGCACCAATTACAAGGTGGAGTAAACTGTTCCTTTAATTGCTTAAATGAATAGCCTGCACTTAAACCCAACTTCGTTTTATTAAAAAGAGAAAATTTATAACCGGCACCGGCTTCATACAACAACCCACCGGTAGCCTCGTATTTATTAGCATAGGCTGGCTTATGGCTTTCAATTACCCAGGGAATGCTGTATCCACCGCTGACGTACCAGAATAAAGTATTTTGTTTTACAGAAAGATTTTTTTGAACGTCCAGAAACAAAGGCACCGTTCGCTTTAACCCGTAATAGTCAATACCAAGGCCTATTCCGGCGAACCAGTTTTTGTATTGTAAGCCATTAACAGTATTAACAAGCCAGGCGGGTTTGCTACCTTTTTGACCAATAGATAGTCCGGTTTGCAGACTGCTCTGGAATTTAGCAGGGGCCAATTTTGGAACATGCTGGCCATTTGCAGAAAGCAAAACAACCAGGCATGTTACCGACAGATAAATTCTTTTTAGTTTCATGGATCTAGAGCGTGACAGTGGGTGATTAAACCGGGTTTATATTTTATTTATTGCTGACACAATAACTCAAATCGCTAAACAACAATTGATTTTGGCCAGCCGAATTATAAAATTGACAATATTATAAATTACAAGGTTGCATTGATCGCCATATTTTTAGACCTTTATTTTTTACCAAAGTTTTTTTGAAGGCGAAGGCCAAAATAACTGTAGTGCCGGCCGCCATAAAGATTCTCCCTGGCGATTTTATTTAAACTAAAATTGATTTCAGGACCAATCAGCAATGGGTTTTTAGTCATGCGTGACATACTAAATAAAGCCCCGACTGAAACATTGGCCTGCGTTTTTTTCAGCAGATTGTTATTGCTGTAATATTTGCCTGATGCTGTATCAAACTGCAATGCATTTGAACTAATCAGCCTTGCAATGGCAATACCTGTAGTTAGGTACGCGGCTCTTTTGTGTTTTTTATTTAGAGCGATTTTAACAGCTACTGGTAATTCTATAAAATGAAAATGATTTTTATAGTTGGATGATGCCCCTGTTCTGTAAAATCTATATGCAGCTGAACTAAGGTTCAAATAATTGTTTGCCGGAACAATACTATCCAGTTGGCTGCCAACCGTCATTGTTGTATTGTACATTTTATAATTTAAGCCAATAGATAAAATTGCTGCAGGTGAAATATTTTTTTGAACAAATATTCCTGCAATAATACCAGCGCCTGAACTTATTTTAGAAGGACGATAAACTGGCGTGCCTGCCTGGCTGTTGTTACCCGGCGTACTTATTTGATCAGCGGAATAGTAAGCTTTATTGGCATCGCTGTTTGATGAACCAATAATTCCCAGGTATTGGTTATTTGTTGCTGAAATGCCTGCAGAAAAATTGACACCCAACTTCCACTTGCTGGTTTGCTTTATATGTATTGATTTTTTTGCAACTGCATTAGCTTTTTCAGGCGATGTTTTTAAAGATGCGATAGTGTCTTTTTCGGATGAAATATTTTTATCGGGTGAGCTTATTACAGTTAAAGCGGTAACATGTTTAAGGCCTGAATCCGCCGGGGATGTTATTACATCATCCTCCACATTTTTATTTTCCTTGCCTGCCAACGTCGTTGTTTCGCTTCGATCTACTTCTACAAATCCATTGCTGATTTTTGTTTTTAACTTTTGTTTCTTTTTATATTGAATTTTTCCGCTGCCATTTTGTGGTACATCAGCAATACCGAACTGATTTCTGATGATCGTCTCTTTTTTGTTTTGCGTAATTATTTTTTTTGCAGCAGGCTGCTCATTCGACAATATTAATTGTTTTAACGATGTTGTTAGCTCTCCTACTTTCTTTTGCGCAATACTTGCCCCGGCAGGCTGCAGCTTCGACAATGCTGGTTGATTTAAGGATGTTGTTTGCTCCTCTTCTTTCTTTTGCGAAAACAACTCATCATCACCAATTTTCTCTTTAACTGCTGGTACGTTATCATTGCTGGCATCAACCGGCTTCAAATGCGCTTCTTCTTTTTTTACAGAAGATTGAATTGTATCTGACTTGCCGGAAACATTTTCGTGAACTGCAATTGCTGACTTTTCGTTCTGTTTCGTGTTTTTATAAACAATATAAAGACCCGCTGTTGAAAAGAATAACAATAATAAAATAAACGCAAAAATTCTACTCTTCCCTTTTCGTTTGTTTATTGCGCCGGCCACATTTTGCCACACTTCATCATTGGGTTTTAATTTTAACCCAACTATTTTTTGCTGCACCTCTTTTTCAAATTCATTTTCCGGCATACTGTTCGTTTTTTGGAAGTGATGAATATTTTTCTATCCACTCAATCAATAAATATCTTGCCCTTGCATATTGTGATTTTGAAGTACCGTCGCTGATGCCCAGCATTTGTCCGATTTCCACATGCGTGTACCCTTCAATGGCATACAGATTAAAAATGGTTTGAAAACCTGCCGGCAACTGCCGGATCAAATCACTCAACTGGCGGGCATCTAAATCAATGGCCGGGTTTTGATCTGATACCGGGTGCAACGGGGTTTCTGCAAATACCATTTCCTGCCGGTAACGCTTATTTTTTTTTAAATAATTCAGTGCCGTGGTAACCATTATTCTGCGGATCCATCCCCCCAGCTCACCCTTAAATTTATAGTCGGCCAAATGCATAAATACTTTTATAAATCCTTCCTGCAACACATCTTCTGCATCACTGAGCGATTTGGTGTACCGGTAGCAAACACCCAGCATGGATGGCGCAAAATGGTCATACAATTGCTGTTGGGCAACTGGTTTTTGTTTAAGACAATCTTTTACCAATACTGAATACTCCATCATATGTGTTACACCAGCCTGACAAGCATTTGTAGCAAGGGGTTGCATTGGACGTAAAATAATTTAAATAGCCGGACTGTTTGAGAAAGAAGTTTAAATTTTATATAGAATTTTCCTTAGAAGATTGCTTTTCAATTATGGCTGCTCATGGATTTTTCTCAATATAGTCCTTTAGCCCGTTTAAGGCAGTTTCATAACCAGGGCCGGTTATCTTATCCATAAATATAGCATAGAATTTTTCCCATGGGTACCAATTCAAACGGGTGAGTGCTCGCCATTCCACCTGTACAGCATGTTGGTTAGGTAATTGAGTGAAGACAATATTATTTTCAATGTCATTTTCGCCTTCCGATTTTAACATAAACCGCACGGCGCTGGAATCGGCTGTGATCGATTTGATTTCTACCTCTTTACCACGATGCAAAATAATACAACCTGCATCTTTACCTACAATTGCAGGAATATGCCGGGTAATTTTTGCTGAATCAATGGTAAAAATTGGATGCCAGTTTTTCCAGTTATCAAAATTGGCAATCTGGTTATATACTTTACCGGCATCAGCTGTATTGATAATCACAACGCGGGATACTCTTACATTACCAGATATCAACAACGATAACAGCGTAATTACAATAAACAAACCGATGATTCCGAAAAGAAAAGCTTTTATAAACCGCATCATAATTACTCCCATTTAAAAACTTTTACAGCAACAGCATATACTATCACGCCCCATAATAATAAAATACCTATTTCATTTTTCACATCCCACAAATTCTGCCCTTCAAATGCAACTGCCCGCATTGCCGTATTTAAATGCGTTAGTGGCAAGGCATTAGAAATAGGCTGTAGCCATTTGGGAAAAACTTCCACCGAAAAAAAAGTGCCTCCCAATAAAAATTGGGGCAGCGTCAATAAATTGGCAAAGGGAGGGATGGTGCTATCGCTCGTGGCCAATCCACTTACAATAAACCCAAGACCCATAAAAACTACCAGGCCTATAAAGCTCAACACCAGCATTTCCAGTAAAGTAAACAAACCGTGAATTAATGTAAATCCAAAAATAAAATGGCCGGCAACAATGATTACGATTGCAGTCAGCATTTGAAATATTATTCTAGCCAGGCCCTCGCCCAAAATAATATAAGTACGGCTGATAGGCGTTGCAAAAAAGCGCTTTAGTACCAATGTATTTCTCAAATTAAAAAACATAAAAGCCACGCCAAATACACCCGAACTCAGCAATGAAAAACCCAACTGTCCCGGCAATATAAAATCGATTGTTTTGTATTCCCTAATTTCTTCCACATCCCGCTTGTAATCAAAATCGGGCACTGCAAAAGTTGGCCGGTTAACATATTTTTGATTGCTGATGGTATTTACAATATTATTTACAACGGGCATAAACTGTGGCCATTTATCGTTGCTTGCGCTGGTAGTCGAAATGGTATACGTGTAAGCAGGTATTGGTGTTTCGTTTTTCCTAATGTTAAAAATACCCGTAATTTTTCCTTTTACCAGGCTTTCTCTCAAATCCTTATCATTATCAAAACGCACTACCCTAATCCGGTTGCTTGCCTTAATGGAATCAAATAAGGCATTGGTGGTATCGCAGCTTTTATCCAGTGCGATTTTATACACCGGCGCTCCAGCGTTATTGCCAATAAAACCAAACACAAGGATAAATACAAAAGGAAAAGCAAAACCAAAAATTACTGAAGAAGGACTTCTGAAAATGGATTTAAGGCCCGCCCTGGTGATCGCCAGCATGGCCGTTAACTGACTGTATTTACGCATCAAAAAATTGTATTTTAATGCGTAAAGCTATTTGTAAAAATGCTGTAAAAAAAATTTGAAAAATTAGCGACACTTGTCGTAATTTTAATGACAAATGACGCATAATGGAAAAGCGAAATAAACCAAAAAAAAACAATTTGATTTCTGCCGAAAGCAAAGTTAGCAAGCTGGAAGAACCTGAAGTAAGCTACAACAGGTCAGTAAAAATAATTCCGGCTGTAAAAAACTTTACCTACAGCGAATTTAAAAAAATTTCGGATAAAGCTCCCTTTACCCAGGCGGAATGGGCTTCCTTACTGCATATAAGCGAGCGCACACTGCAACGCTATGCCAAAAACAATGGCAGTTTCGCCCCTATTAATGCAGAGCGGGCAATGCAAATTGCACAGGTCATCAATGAGGGAAAAAAAACATTTGGCAAAACTGAATTGTTTTACAACTGGCTTAAAAGAAAACCATTGATGCTGGAAGGCCCGCTTTCTTTTGAATCTTTAACCACCGCTTATGGCATTCAGCTGGTGTTAACCCAATTAGGAAGAATCCAACACGGGATACTGGCATGATTGTATACAGGCTGGCTACCGAAACTTATAAAAATGACCTTTCCGGCAACGGAGCCAAATTATTTGGCGGCAGGTGGAATTCTGTTGGTTTACCGGTGATCTATACAACCGAAAATATTTCATTAGCCGTGCTTGAAATATTGGTACGGGCTGATCCTTATACCATTCCCTTAACTTATCACCTCATTAACATTGAAATTCCCGACAGTATTCAACCATTAATCATCGCTTCAGCTAAATTAAAAGCAATATGGAAAGATGATATTGGCTATACACAATGGATGGGTGGTGAATTTATAAAATCCAATAAAGCCTTGCTATTGAAAGTTCCTTCTGCGGTTGTAGACCAGGAAAATAATTTCATCCTGAATCCCAGGCATACTGATTTTAAAAAAGTGGAGATTGTTGCCGTTAAAAAGTTTATGTTCGATAAAAGACTGTTTTTAAAAGATGAATAAAACTTACTTACTGCTCGGCAGCAATATGGGTAACAGCAGGTTGCAATTACAAAAAGCCATTAAAAACATCAACCAAAAAGTAGGTAAGGTTACGCGTCAAAGTAGCCTGTATGTTACAGCAGCCTGGGGCAATACCAATCAACCCGATTTTTTAAACCAGGTGATTGTGGTAGAAACGAAATTGGCAGCCGCTGCTACTATAGACGCTGTGCTGTTCATTGAAAAAAGCATGGGCAGGATAAGAACAACAAAGAATGCACCCCGTATTATTGACATTGATATTTTATTTTTCAACAAAGAAATTATTGCTGAAAAAAAACTGACTGTACCACATCCGGAAATTGAAAACAGGCGCTTCGTCCTCATTCCACTGAATGAATTGTCACCAGGTTTTAAACATCCCATATCCCATAAAACAATGCACCAGTTGCTTCAGGCCTGTGCTGACCCGTTGGATGTTAAAAAGTTTTAATTGTTCAACTGCATAATCCACTTATTTTCGGCTTTGAAAATATGAAATACAATTTTGTTACAATAGAAGGAAATATCGGCGCCGGCAAAACTACCCTGGCGCATTTGTTAAGCAAACATTACAATGCGAGGTTGATATTGGAAGAATTTGCTGACAATCCTTTTTTGCCAAAGTTTTATGAAAACCAGCAGCAATACGCCTTTCCGCTGGAATTGTTTTTTATGGCCGAACGCTATAAGCAATTAAAAGATTTGCTGCAAACAAAGGACATGTTTCAAAATGTTACCATTGCAGATTATCTTTTTACCAAGTGTCTGCTCTTTGCCAAAGTAAATTTGCCGGGCGAAGAATTCAGGTTGTTTCAAAAATTATTTGATATCATTTATCCGCAAATTGTACAACCGGATATTCTCATTTACCTGCACAGCCCGGTAAACGTGTTGCAGCAACACATTAAAAAACGTAATCGCGTATACGAACAAAATATTGCCAACGAATACCTGTTTTCATTACAGGAAACCTATACACAGTACATAAAACAGCATCATATAAAAACCATTTTTGTAGATGCATCCAATGCTGATTTTTTGGGTAACGACGAACATCTGAAAACTATTATTGCTGCATTGGATAAAGAATATGAAAACGGCCAGTATTTTCTTACGCTTCCCTGATTTAAACAATACCACGTTCTTGCCTGTTAGTTTTTTACATTTGTATAACATCAACCAGAATAGCATTGGCAAATCATCCGCTCGCAGTTTTAAAAATTACAGAATTCCGGAATTTTATTATGGGGCGCTTTGTTTTTATCATGGGGTTACGCATGATGGGCACGCTGGTAAGCTGGTGGATGTATGAATTAACTGGTGATGCTTTTTATATCGGCATGATAGGACTTGCAGAAGCTATACCCGCAATTGGCCTGGCCCTGTATGCCGGCTACGTAATTGACCGCAGTGAAAAACGTCGACTCCTGCTGATCACGATTTCCCTTTACGCCATGTGTACGTTTATTTTGCTCGGGACCTCCACGCAATGGTTCAGTCAGCAATTTGGTACCAAGCTGATCATTATTTTTATTTACAGCATTGTGTTTATTACCGGTGCTATCAGGGCTTTTTCCGGTCCCAGTTTTGGCGCCATAATTGCATCGCTGGTGCCAAAGCATTTGTTGATTCCCGCATCACAGTTAAGTTCTACCAGCTGGCTAATCGCCAGCATCAGCGGGCATGCACTCGCGGGTTTTTTAATTGCCTGGCTGCATGTTACCGGTACATTCGTTATCATAACGTCACTCATCATCACCGGCTTTTTATTACTGAGCCGGTTAAAGCCAAAACCGCCGGGGATGAGTTCGGAAAAGAAAACACTGGAAGCCGTAGCTGAGGGACTAAAATATGTTTTTAAAACCAAGGAAGTATTGGGTGCCATTACGCTGGATTTGTTTGCCGTATTATTTGGTGGGGCTGTTGCCATGGTACCGGTATATGCCAAAGATATTTTACATGTAGGCCCGATTGGTTTTGGATGGCTCAATGCTGCGTCTGACATAGGTTCTATCAGTATGGTAATAGCACTTACGCTAAAGCCCATGAAGAAGAAACAAGGCATTAAATTGTTTATGGCCGTAACTGGTTTTGGATTGTGCATTATTCTTTTTGGTTTATCAAAATGGTATTGGCTTTCCTTTGCAGCGTTGGTGGCAGGTGGCATATTTGATGGGGTGAGTGTTGTGGTGAGAGGCAATATTATGCAGCTAAAAACACCGGACGAATTGCGTGGCAGGGTATTGAGTGTAAACTCCATGTTCATTAATTCATCCAATGAAATCGGTCAGTTTGAGAGTGGTGTTGCCGCGAAGCTGATGGGCGTTATTCCTTCTGTAGTATTCGGTGGCTGCATGACGATTTTGGTAGTCGTCGCTACCTGGATAAAGGCGCCATCATTAAAGAAACTGGAGTATTGAGTTACTAAAACAGCTGCAATCTCAATTGTGCACCCTGGGGCTAACAGGGAATCAGCTATCCAATATCTTCAGATAAAATTCAGGTGGTAGTAAACCATTTTGCATTCATTATCGATTAATAAAATTAAACACACCGTTATTTTAGTTATGAGTAAACCAAAAATAGGCTGGGTCGGATTGGGCAATATGGGTACACCCATGGTAAACAATTTATTAAAAGCAGGTTTTGAAGTAAATGTTTTCAATCGTACCAAAAGTAAAGAACAGGCACTGGTTGAAGCGGGTGCAAGTGCTGCTGAAAGTCCGCCTCAGCTGGTGCAACATTGCGATATCATAATCACCATGTTGTCAGACGATGCTGCTGTAAAAGAAATATTTGAAGGCACAAACGGACTGCTATCAAAGCCGCAACCCGGCAAGCTCTTCATCGACATGAGTACAGTTGCCCCCGAAACATCCTGTTACCTGGCGGGTATTTGCGCCAGGCTGGGATTAGGTTTCATTGAAGCGCCGGTATCGGGCAGCGTTAAACCTGCACAGGATGGAACACTGATCATATTGGTTGGTGGCAGCGCTGAAAATTACGAAAAAGCCAAACCGGTTTTTGATGTGTTGGGTAAACTTTCTTTGCTCCTGGGAGAATCCGGCAAGGGCAGTACAGCAAAGCTGGCCATTAATTATCTGCTGGCCTTAAACCTGCAGGGGCTCGCTGAAACCGTTTTGTTTGCAGAAAAAAATGGTATCAGCAAACAGGATATGCTTACGATTATAAATGAAGGAGCTTGTGCAAACGGCATTACAAAATTAAAATCCACTTCTATTTTAAACGATGATTATCCCGCTGCTTTTGCACTGAAACATTTGGTAAAAGATTTAAGGCTGGCAAAAGAAGCCGGCCTGGATGCACCGTTGATTACCCCCTTGTATGATGCGTTTAACAAAGCCCAACAGGCAGGATTTGGTAACGAAGATGTAATGGCAATTAAAAAATACCTTGAAAGCAATCAATAAAAATGAATCGTAACTTCAAATCATAAAAACTTAACTATGCAACGCAGAACCTTTCTCCGCAATAGCAGCCTTACTTTGGCTGGTTTGGCCTTTTTAAGCAATCAAACACTGGCGCAATTTTTAGCTGACCCGGCGTGGAAAATAAAAATGCTGAATGACACAATGGGTGTGTTTACAGAAAAAGGCGGCACCATTTTATTTATGATTGGCAAGGAAGGTTTAGTTGTTGTTGACTCGCAGTTTCCTGAACAATCGCAGCACCTGATTGATGAATTGAAAAAGAGAAGCCAGCAGCCGTTTCAGTTATTGATTAATACACATCATCATGGCGACCATACCGCAGGCAATATATCTTTTAAAGGTTTAGTACCTCATGTGCTGGCACATGAAAACAGCAAAAGCAACCAGGAAAGAGTAGCCAAAGAAAAAAAGAACGAAGACCAGCAGTTATATCCTGATCACACTTATTCAACCACCTGGTGTGAGTCCGTGGGCAAAGAAGAAATCTGTATGCATTATTTTGGTGCGGCGCATACCAATGGCGACAGCTTTGTGCAATTTAAAAAAGCTAACATTGTTCACACAGGCGATTTGGTTTTTAACAGGCGTCATCCATTTGTGGACCGTTCTGCAGGTGCCAATATTGCCAGCTGGATACAGGTGCTCGAAAAAGCTGACAAAACTTTCAGCAACAAAACAACTTTTATCTGCGGCCATGCGGCTGACGGTTACGACATCATTGTTACCAAAGATGATATCAAGGCATTCAGGGATTACCTGGGCAAAGTGTTATTGTTTGTGGGCGAACAGATTAAAGCTGGTAAAACAAAAGAAGAAATTTTAAAAGCTACAGAAATACCCGGTGCTCCTGAATGGAAGGGCGATGGCATTGAAAGGCCTTTGACCGCAGCTTATGAAGAATTGATGGCCAAATAAATTTGATTTTATTGACGGGTTTATTTTGCAGTTGCCATCAGCTTTTCCAGCACATAGTAAACGATGGGGCAAAAGGTGGAATTTTTCAGCGTGAGGGGTTGCCTTTTTAACAACACATCTTCGTTGGTATACGGGAAGCGGGCGCAATCGGATGGCCGCACTTCGTAGATACTGCAATAATTGTCGGCGCCTAAAAACGGGCAGGGTGCTGTGCGCATTACGTAATCACCATCTTCATCAACCCGCAGATAATCGTTGATCAGATCACCTTCCTTCATTTTTAAATATTTGGCAATACGTTTAATATCGGGTGTTTTTAAGCGGGGCGAATATCCCTTGCAGCAATTACCGCATTGAAGACAATCGACTTTGCTGAATGCCTCTTCATGCAGCTCCGGCAGGGCTTTCAGCACGGTGTTTTTGTCTGCACGGTGCAGGTAATTCTTGTATAATTTATTTCTGTCACCTGATTTTTTTTCCCAGGCTCTTAAAAGTTCGTCGCTCATAATGGTTGCCGTGAATATCGTGCAGCTCTTTTTTACATCTGCCTGGTTCACCCGTGCAAAGTAACGAACATAATGCCATCAAACTGAAATTGGGTTTATAATGCGCTCAAAAAAAGCGAAACTAAAAACGGTGGGAATAATATTATCTAATTCACTATTAAGCATTCGCTTAAACATAACAATAGCAGTTTATTCCACAGTTTTCCACAGTTTTAAATGTGTGAACATATTGACACCAAATATTGTTATGATGCAGTAATTTTGCACCTTACAAAATCAGTCAGGTAATCAGTTTGCACAATATTTAATCCGTTGAGAAAAAATATAAAGGAAACCTGCCTACTCACTGAGCAATGTTCCCAGTAGCTGAAAAAGTAAAAGAGGGCGATGCAACAATGATCCTTTCAGTACTATGCCCGGACAAAAAAAAGAGAATTTCAACCTTCAAACAGCAATATGAATATTTTTGAGCAACAACAATGTGAATTTCAAGGCAGGCATATAGGACCAAACGAAACCGAAAAAGATGCGATGTTATCCGCCATTGGCGTAAGTTCTATCGATGAACTGATTAGCAAAACCATCCCGGACGGCATCCGGATCAAGGGAGATCTCGACATACCTGCTGCTATCAGCGAGTTTGATTATTTAAACGAACTGAAAAAAACAGCCGAAAAAAATAAAGTCTTTAAAACTTACATCGGCCAGGGATATTACGATACCATCACCCCGTCGGTTATACTCAGGAATGTTTTTGAAAACCCGGGCTGGTATACACAATACACGCCTTACCAGGCAGAGATTTCGCAGGGGCGTTTGGAAAGTTTGTTAAACTACCAAACCATGGTAGCCGACCTGACCGCTTTACCAATTGCCAATGCAAGTTTGCTGGACGAAGGTACTGCAGCTGCTGAAGCGATGGCTATGCTGTTCAATCATAAAAACAAAGACCACGACCATATTACCGCACCCCAATTTTTTGTTGATGACAAGATATTTGCTCAAACAAAAGATGTGCTGGTAACAAGAGCTGCGCCTATTGGCATTGAGCTGGTATTTGGCAATTTTGACCATGCGGTGCTGGATGAAAATTATTTTGGAGCGATTGTTCAATACCCTGACAGCGATGGAGCCGTAAGAGACTACCGCAACTTTATAACTGCGGCCCATGCTGTAAATGCGCAGGTAGTTATGGCCACCGATTTACTGGCACTTACATTACTAACACCTCCGGGTGAATTAGGCGCTGATGTGGCCATCGGTTCTTCACAACGTTTCGGTGTGCCGATGGGATTTGGCGGACCACATGCCGCTTTTTTTGCAACTAAAGATGAATTTAAAAGAACCATCCCCGGAAGAATAATAGGCGTTAGCGTTGATGCACTTGGTAACCGTTGCCTGCGCATGGCACTACAAACAAGAGAGCAGCACATTCGCCGGGAAAAGGCTACCAGTAATATTTGTACGGCACAAGCCCTGCTAAGTAATATGGCCGCTATGTACGCTATTTATCATGGTCCGGATGGGTTAACCAATATTGCAAAACGCATCAGCATATTGGCGCAAACACTGAGCGACGAACTGAATGAACTTGGCTTTGACAATGAAAACGAATATTATTTTGATACGCTGAAAGTAACGGTAGCAGATGCAACGGCGGTAATAAAATCTGCTGCGGCGCAGGAAATGAATTTCCGGCTGATTGATAATAAACACATCGGCATTTCATTAGATGAGACCACTTCACAAAGTGATGTGGTAGACATATTGCACATACTGGCAGCATCCATTAACATCGATACGGCGGTAGCTGGTTTTGATGCAGATGCCTACCTTTCAAATATTCCTTTTGCACTTACAAGAAACTCTGACTTTTTAACACACCCGGTATTCAACACTCACCGCAGCGAAAGCGAAATGATGCGGTACCTTAAATTTTTAGAGAACAAAGATCTTAGTTTAAATACTTCCATGATCAGCCTGGGCAGTTGCACCATGAAGCTGAATGCCGCTACAGAGTTGATTCCTGTAAGCTGGCCTTCCTTCAGCAGGCTGCATCCTTTTGCTCCTGCCGATCAAACACTTGGGTATCAGCAGATTATTACTGAACTGGAAAATTATTTAAGCAAGATTACCGGCTTTGCTGCGACTTCGTTACAACCCAACAGTGGTGCACAGGGCGAATATGCTGGCCTGCTAACCATACGTGCTTATCATGAGTCAAGAGGTGAAAGTCACCGCAATGTTGTTCTGATACCTATTTCGGCACATGGCACCAATCCTGCCAGTGCAGTAATGGCGGGCATGAAGGTAGTTGTTACCAAATGCGACGAAGCAGGTAATATTGATGTAACAGATTTAAAAGCAAAAGCAGAAGAACATAAAAATGACCTGGCTGCATTGATGGTAACGTATCCTTCTACCCATGGTGTGTTTGAAGAAAGCATCATTGAAATTTGTAACACCATACATGAACATGGCGGACAGGTGTACATGGATGGAGCCAACATGAATGCACAAGTGGGTTTAACAAGCCCGGGAATGATTGGCGCTGATGTTTGTCATTTAAACCTGCATAAAACGTTTGCGATACCACATGGTGGCGGAGGCCCCGGTGTTGGACCAATTTGTGTAGCACCACAGTTAGTTCCTTTTTTGCCAGGCCACGTTAACCTTGATAATGAAACTTCCAATACGCATGCTGTTAGTGCAGCTCCTTATGGTAGTGCAAGCATTTTATTGATCAGCTATGCATACATAAAAATGCTGGGTGCAAAAGGTTTGCGCAGTGCTACTGAGTACGCCATACTGAATGCCAATTACATGAAAGCAAGACTGGAAAAATACTACAAGATTTTATACTCAGGAAAAAATGGAACTGCGGCGCATGAATTTATTGTAGACCTGCGGCCCTTTAAAACCAGCGCCGGCATTGAAGCTGAAGACGTAGCTAAAAGACTAATGGATTATGGTTTTCATGCTCCTACCCTTTCTTTTCCGGTTGCTGGCACGCTTATGATTGAACCGACAGAAAGCGAAGACAAAAGTGAGCTCGATCGTTTTTGCGATGCGCTGATTGGCATTTATCATGAAATAAAAGCAATAGAAAATGGCGAGGCTGATAAAAAAGACAATGTATTAAAGAATGCACCCCATACCCAGCTTGTAATATGTGCAGATGAATGGACTAAAACTTATTCAAGAACTACGGCAGCGTTCCCGTTGCCTTATGTAAAGCAAAATAAATTCTGGCCATCAATCGCCAGGGTGAACAATACTTATGGCGACAGAAATTTGGTTTGCACCTGTGAGCCGGTTGAAGCATATGCCTAAAAAAACTTCAGACATAAAAAAAGTGCAACATTGAATGTTGCACTTTTTTTATAAATATAGTTGAGGTCAGATTGTATTGAATAAAAATGCCCTTAATAAATTTAAAACCAGTAGTAAGCTTTTAAAAACTATACAGCCACAGCTTGTTTTGGCAATGTGATGCGGTTAAATTCTGCACCGCTGAATATCTTAGCCAGTTTGTTATCATGCGATTCTTTCCATTCCTTAATGTTGGTTTCAGAAACAATGCGCCAAAAGTTTTTAGATTTCAAATCTTCATAATCCGCCGACTGAACAAAAATACCAAGGATAGTATTTCTTTTCTTAAATTCAATTTTTACCGGGTTTTTAGCCAGGTGGCCACCTTCAATAAATTTTGCAATTACATCGTTTATCATAATTAAAATTTTTGCAAATGTAGGCTTTTTCAGGCGGACCTGGTGAAGTATTAAAATGTAATATGTAACATGCCTGCCAATAAGCAAGCTAGGTCGCATTTATGTTAGTGTTAATTTAAAAGATGTTCCAAACCCAATTCAGGATTTTTCCCTTTTACACTTGTAAAGAAAGTAAGTATTTTGTTGTAATCTGCCGCTTCATCATCCGTTGTAAAAAAGAGAGGAGCAAATCGAAATTCTTTATGTTCAAAATCAAACGCAAGCATTACTATGGGCACGTTGGCTTTTTTGGCAATGTGATAAAACCCGGTTCTCAGCCTGTCAACTTTTTTTCGTGTCCCCTCAGGTGACAATGCTATAGCAAAGGATTCATTTTGAATAAACATTTCCGCCACCTGGTCTACAAAATTATTTTTATTAAAGCGGTCAACGGGCACGCCCCCGGCTTGGCGAAATAAAAAACCAAATGGAGGTTTAAACAATTCCTGTTTGGCTATAAACTTAATATGCTTCAGTTTTAAAACGCTTCTAAAAGCAAAACCCATAAAAACATCCGAACTGCTGGTATGCGGCCCAACAACCATGATAAACTTTTTTAAATCCTTCGGCACCGGTCCTGTAGCTTTCCACCCGGTTAATTTGAGATAAATTTTAAAGAAATAATGCAGCATCTATTTTTTTATTGGACTGCTGCAAGATAAGCTCATTTATTAGTTGCAAATGGATGTTATTAACCAGCGGGTATAATATCAACCATGTTTCTAAAGCTATTGGCCGCATTTTACTGATTAAATAGCGTAAAATTGTTCTAAACGGGGCCAGGGCCAGGCGATTATCTTAAAATGGCAAGTTATTCCAACAGGAAATGACTTGGTTTTCAGCGTTCAACATACTATCTGTAGTATTTCTGTATTATTTAAAATAAAAAGTTATATTTGCATCCTAATTTAATACAATACAATTTTTAAAAAATGGACAAAACACTAGGCACCGTTAAGTTTTTCAATTCTGAAAAAGGATTCGGTTTTATCAAGCATGATGATTCTAACAAAGAAACTTTCGTACATGTTAGCGGATTAATCAATGACATCAAAGAAGGAGACCATGTAGAATTCGACCTGCAGGAAGGTAAAAAAGGTTTAAATGCCGTTAACGTTAAATTGATCTAATAGAACATATTGATCTTTGTTAATAAAGGTATCGGGCTGCTAATTTTAGCAGCCCTTTTTTTATGAGTTGTTTTAAAGAATGGTTGCATATTAATCTTGTCCATGCTTAAAAATTATGAAGTAGAATTAAGGTAATCTGGCAAATTAGGCTTACACGAAAACACCAGCTATCATAATTACATATTAAAAGGCCATTGCGATTTCAATTTTGCCATTATAAGATATACAGTGAGCCCGCTGCCAAATACCAGCAAAAAAGAAAACATAATAGTAAAGCCAGTAGCATAAAAGATAAATAACCACATCGCAATCGCCAGTACAACCGGCAGCGGATAGAGCGGCATTTTATACGGCAGGTTAGCTGTTCCATTTCTTTTTCTTAACAACACCACACCCGCAGCCTGGCCAATAAACTGCACCATGATCCGCATGGCCAATATTCCATCAATGATGTGTTTCATTTTAAAAGACAAGCTGAATATAAAGGCTAAACCAGCCAACACCAACAATGAGATGTAGGGGAAATTTTTTGTTGGATGCAGTCTACCAAAAACTTTAAAAAAAGCGCCGTCAATAGCTGCCGCATAAGGCACACGGGAATACCCCAGCATTACTGCGAAAAGTGAAGAGAGTGCCACCCATAAAATCATTACTGTACCTGCCTTCGCCGCTGTTGCCCCGTACAATCTTTCCAAAAATGTACTTACTACAAAATTGTTTTGCCCTGTGTCCTGCCATGCTTTTATTTCCTGCCAGGATATTACACTGCTTACACTCATATTCATTGCCAGGTACAATACTGCTATTCCAATCACCGAAATAAACATGCTGCGGGGAATATTCTTTCCGGGATTTTTTATCTCCCCACCTAAATGGCAAACGTTGTAATAACCAAGGTAACTGTAAATGGTTTTAACACAAGCCTGGCCGAATCCAAAAGATAATAGTTGCCCCCAGCTAAAATCACTGTTGATATGCTGTAGCGGTTGCAATATATTTCCATGCACAATGCCACCAATAATGATCCAACCCAAAGTCAGTAACACACCTGTCCACAGCAGCACACCAATTTTGCCAATACTATCAATTTTACGGTATAACAAAAAGGTGATTAAAACAATTACCGCACCTGATACCGCTTTTGCCTTCCAGTCTTCCAAATGTACCAGGTATCCAAGGTACTGGGAAAATCCAATAGCCGCAGAGGCTGCTACCAGTGGCGCTTGTATAACAGTCTGCCATACGTATAAAAAACTCATTAGTTTCCCCATTCCATTCTTTCCATAGGCTTCTTTCAAAAAATTATAACTGCCGCCCGCTAAAGGATAGGCTGCACCAAGCTCACTCCATATCATAGCATCTACCAGCGAAAGCAAAGCGCCGGCAATCCAGGCATATAAAAACATGCCGCCCATTAATCCCATTACAATCGGTAAGGTTACAAAGGGGCCGATACCCACCATATCGATCATATTCAAAACTGTAGAATGAAAAAGCCTCAGCCGGCGCTGTAGTGAAGAAGTTGCTGCCATTAAAATAATTAAGAACGGAAATTACAATTTAGCAGCGACAAAATAATTTGCGTGTATTGTGTAAATCAGGTAAACATAAAAGCAGATAATGGAAAATACAACGAACGGTAAGGCTATAAAAACAAACAGCTCCCCTCTGGAAGCCTGCTTGTTTACGGAATCATTAATAATCGAAAACAAATATTAAATATATTATGCAACATTTACCAGCTATTGCTGAATGCTTTGTTGAAGTCTTGAAAGTTTTGTGTTTTGTAAGCGTTTTCACCAAAAAATTTAAGCGGTGTTTCTATTTCGCTTGCTTTTAAATATCCCGCAAGTGGCGCTGGCTGAGCCTTCATATCAGCAACAAATACTGTTGTAGGAAAACTTAATTGTCCGTAACATAAATAAACGGCCAACTCATTTACTTTATTTAGCTTGCTGTATCCATATTTTTTACCATTCCATTCCAGTGAGTCTTTTTGTTCTGCATCCAGTTTCACGGCATAATAATGTTCATTAATATAAGAAACTACTTTTTCATTACTGTAGGTTTGCCTGTCCATTACTTTACACCAGCCACACCAGTTGGTATACACATCAACCAATATTGGTTTGGGATTTTTGCTGTATGCTTCCTGTAGCTGGGCTACGGTAAGCCACTGCACTTTTTCTTTGTTTTTAGGAATAAAAGAAACACTTATAAAAAACAAAACAACGATAATTATAAAACCGGTAACCTTTTGCATACAATAATTGTTTAGTAGCTTACACCATCACATAACGACGAAAAATGCATAAAATTGTTGTAGCCATTACAGGGGCGAGCGGATCAGTTTATTCGAAGGTTTTATTAGACAAATTACTAACCATAAAAGATCAGTGGAGCGATCTCTCAGTAATTTTAACAGAAAATGCCAAAGCTGTTTGGAAGACTGAAATGGACAATGAAGGGTATAACAATTACCCGGTAAAAATGCATACGTCGATGGATTTCATGGCGCCATTCGCTTCCGGTTCCGGTCAGTATGATATTATGATTATTATTCCCTGCAGTATGGGCACGCTCGGAAGAATTGCCGGCGGGATCAGCAATGACCTTATTTCCCGGGCGGCAGATGTTATTTTAAAGGAAAGAAGAAAATTGATTTGTGTTGTAAGGGATACACCCTACAACCTGGTTCATATCCGCAATATGGAAACCCTTACCCTGGCAGGAGGTATTATCTGCCCTGCTACGCCATCGTTTTACAGCAAACCGACTACAATTGAAGAAGTAGCCGCAACGGTTGTTGACCGGGTGCTTGATATAGCCGGTCTTACAATAAACACCTATCGCTGGGGAGAATATGAAAGCGCGGAATAAACAATACGGAAAGCATACAAAAAAGAGCAGCACTCACATGCGGCTCTTTGAAAAACTCCAGTAACATAATTATCTCAGGTCTACCACTTCAGCGCCCGGATATTTCTTGGCATCAAATACAAATTGAGTGTCATTCACTGGGGCAGTGGTGTTCATACCTGTAACGGAATAGGTAAATTTATTGCCTGTTTTTTCAAACACCTTGGTGCTGCTGATAATTTGACTTGCCTTATCTACATACACCAGTACCTTAAAAAATGGCTTGCTTTTATCAATGGGTGTTAATTCAATTTCCTGTACTTTTTTGCCCCCTACTGTCTTCTCCTGGTTCAGTTTATACAAAAAATCTTTGTCGTAAAAATTGGTAAATATCTTTTGCGGAGTAAGGCTGTTAGCCGAAGGATCAACTTTTGTAATAGTCACTTCGTTGGCACTTCTATCATAAGTAGATATGTTGCTGCCATCGCAAAAAATTTCCTGGCCTGTAATACTTACCCGGTATTTATTGCCTTTCATATACACAATAC
>NZ_JAQBNR010000059.1 GCF_028288465.1 Ferruginibacter sp.
ACCGTTTCGTATTTTGCTGCAGTGACAGGATGCTTTCCTGTCCTGAGTCCCAAAATCCTGATCCTTTGCGTATTGTCCGCAACAATTTATCCTGATCAAAGTAAAACCGGCCTTCATATGCAGGAGTCAATTTTTTGTAATCCGTCTGGCCGTTGACCATTTTAAAATGCTTTTCTTTTACAAAGGCAAATACCAGCTTGTTTTTACTGAGATAATATTCGGTTTCTACAACGCCATAAGAAAGGCCAATCCATTCTTTTATTTTATACAGCATACCCTTTTTAAAATAGCCGGTCAATGAACCGCCGCCATCCGGCACGTTTTCAAGGAACGTTTCGTTCTCCAGCATTATTTTTTTGAAACCGGTAATTTGATTGGTGCGGTTGTAAACCTGTTGTATGGCTTTGATCTTTGCATTTACACTTTGAGCAAAAGAATGGTTGCAACAGCAGGCAAACAATAGTAAAAGCAATGAAGAAATCTTAAAATGCATGAGGATGATTTGTACAGTAGTGCAAAAAAACTGTGCCAACAAATATACATTCAATACGCTGTTGCGTTGGCACGTATTATACCAGCCTGATCAGCAAAGCAACCGAATTGAGGAAGTGCTCAATAGAGATAAAATGTAAAAGAGTGCGACGCCCATGCAGCCGCCCATAGCTATTGTTTTAGCCCGGACAAAAGTTGTATTTGATTTTTTTAAATTATACTAATTCAATCACCGTAATCTCCGGCAGGATGCCTACGCGACCGGGATAACCGATAAAACCGAAGCCGCGGTTAACGTATAATTTTTGTTTGGTTTCTTCGTACAGGCCCGCCCATTCTTTGTACATGTATTGCACCGGGCTCCATTTAAAACCGGGGATGTCAACGCCAAACTGCATGCCATGGGTATGGCCGCTGAGCATTAAATCGATGGCCGGGTAATGCGGTTTTACCTGCGCATCCCAATGGCTGGGGTCGTGGCTCATCAATATTTTAAAGGGATATTTTTCGGCCCCGGGATAGGCCAGGTCCATGCGGCCGTGTTTGGGAAACCTTGCTTTGTTGCTCCAGTTTTCAATACCAATCAATGCTATCTGGTGATCGTTTCTTTCCAGCACCACGTGTTCGTTCATTAATAATTTCCAGCCCAGTTTGGCATGCACACCTTTTAAGTTTTCCAGGTTTTGTTCTTTTGTAACGCCATTGTCGGGCCAGCTTACATAATCGCCGTAATCGTGGTTGCCCAGTGTAGAATAAACGCCCATGGGCGCTTTGAGCTGACTGAACACATCCATATAGTCGTCCATTTCTGTAGCCCGGTCGTTTACCAGGTCGCCGGTAAATAATATAACATCCGCCTTTTCTTTTAAAATTTCATTTACGCCATGCAGTACTGCCTGCTTGTCCGTAAAACTGCCGCTGTGGATATCGCTGATGTGCAAAATCTTCATGCCTTTAAAACCAGCGGGTAAGTTATCAAACGCCATCTGCACCCGCTTTACATCGTACTTATATTTATTGCCAAAGCCGTACACGAGGCTGCCAAATAAAGTAGAACCAACGCCAAGGCCCATCCAGCTTAAAAAAACAGAACGGCTGATGGCATCGCTGCCGGAGGTATCGCCTGTTGAGTTGCGTTGAAATATTTTTGCGGCAATCCATTGAATGCCTCTTCTGATATCATCAGTAAAAAAGAAAAGCACGGCAGCAAATTTTGCCAGAAACAAACCGAGTACAGTGGCAAACATATAGGTGCGTACTACCCTTGGTAAAAATTGCTGGCTGCTAAATGAGAACAATAAGAAAGCAATGATTGCTACAGCGGAAATGGTCCAGTAAATGGCGTATACAATGGTTTTTGTTCTAGGCGAAGCGGATTGTGTAACCGTTTTAAGTGCCTGGAACACGTAGGTATCCAGCAGCAACATGATCGCAATAAATATTAAAGCGCCAAAAGGTGATCGCATACAAAGAGATTGAATTACTATAAAATTACAGCATTTAAAAAAAAGCACTTGTTAATGTGGAACAGCCTGCCCGTATTTGTATCAAACGGACCAATTCCCTGCCCGGAGGATCAGCAGCTCCATCTTATTTACGGGAGACGTAGCAGGACGGCGGATATTTTAATCCACTTTATTTTTTTCGGTGCCGGTCCACTCAACAAATTCATCCAGCTGGTGATGAATGGCCTTTAATGTATTTTGATCTGTAAAATTGCCGTGCGCATCCATCAGACTGTCAATTACCGAAATGGGTAACTGGTTGGGATGTACCGTAATTTTTAAAAAATTTAAGATGGCGGCCAAATGGTCGTTACCCCTTAAATTACCTGCCCGGCCACTGCTGATGCCGGTAATGAGCGCTTTTTTATTCCACCAGATACGGTGAGTTTTGCAGGTATCAAACAGCATTTTCAACACACCTGGAATACTGCCATTGTATTCGGGAGATATAAATATATATTGATGTGTTGGAATGAGCACGGTGTTTTCAATTGCTTCAAAATGGGCATCCCGGGTATAGGTATTCAGGTCTTCCAGGGATAAAATGCCGGCTTCAATTCCTTTGCTGTGTAAAATCTGCTGGTACAGCCTGGCCACTTTCAGTGTATTGCTGCCAGTGCGGTTGGTGCCGGAAATAATTGTATACATATATTGTTTTTGCTGTTTTTGAGATGAAACAGTAACAACTAAGGTATGGGATTGTTGCACAATTTTGAGGCGAATGCTTAAATTTGCCCCCCTGTCAGCAGATTTGCCGTTTGCGGTTGAATTGCAAACAGTACCTTTGGCACTCTCAAAAAAATTGTTGAGGCGATCTTATAACACAATACATCTGGTTACAGACTTTAAGGTATGGCAAGAATAATAGGCATAGCGAATCAAAAAGGTGGTGTAGGTAAAACAACTACGGCCATCAACCTGGCTGCAAGTTTAGCAGTACTGGAATATAAAACTTTGTTGGTAGATGCAGACCCGCAGGCCAACAGCACCACTGGTGTTGGTTTTGATTTGCACAATGTTACAACCAGCCTGTACGATTGCATGGTGAATGAAACCCCGGCCAAAGATGTATTGCTGAAAACAGATATTCCCAACCTGGACCTCATCCCTTCGCACATTGACCTGGTAGGTGCAGAAATTGAAATGATCAATTACCCCAACCGTGAGGGGGTTTTAAAGAAAATACTGGAACCCATCCGGGATGAATATGATTTTATTGTAATCGACTGCTCCCCTTCCCTTGGCCTGATTACAGTGAATGCATTGGTAGCTTCAGACAGTGTAGTGGTGCCGGTACAAACAGAATTTTTTGCCCTGGAAGGCTTGGGTAAATTATTAAATACCATTAAAATTGTGCAGAACAGGTTGAATACTGATTTGCAGATAGAAGGTATTTTAATGACGATGTACGATGGCCGCCTGCGCTTATGCAACCAGGTAGTATCCGAAGTAAGAAGGCATTTTGATGAAATGGTTTTTACCAGCATCATTCACCGCAACACCAAACTAAGTGAAGCGCCCAGCTTTGGCAAGCCTGTTATTTTATACGATTCTGAAAGCAAGGGCAGCGTAAATTACCTGAACCTGGCAAAAGAAATATTGCAAAAAAATAACCTTACAAAAATTAAACAGGAAGACAGGATAATCAGCTGATGAACTGATGCACTAACCGTCAGTAACGATTGTGTTGAGGCTATTTTCATATTCACATTTTCCTGGTTTTTTATTTACACATTATTATGACCCCACCAAATAAAAAAGACGCTCTTGGAAAAGGCATTCGCAGTTTACTGCAAAATATAGATGCTGATCTTAAAAGCACGGCCGGTAATTTAAAAACGGAGATTGTTGAAAAATCCACCGGTATTAACCGCATTGGTTTAGACCAGATAGAAATCAATCCCAAGCAGCCGCGTAAAGATTTTGATGAAACGGCATTGAGTGAACTGGCTGCATCTTTAAAACTGCACGACATTATTCAGCCGCTTACCGTAAGCAAACTCCCATCGGGTAAATACAGACTGGTAGCGGGTGAACGCCGTTTCAGGGCGGCCAAAATTGCCGGCTTAAAAGATGTGCCGGTGTATGTACGTCAGTCCAACGACTCGGAATTACTGGAGCTGGCATTGCTGGAAAATTTACAAAGAGAAAATTTAAATGCCATAGAAATTGCCCTCAGTTACAAACGCTTAATGGACGAACTGGATTACACGCAGGAACAGGTAGCAGAGCGCATGGGCAAAGAACGCAGCACAGTTACCAACTACATCAGGCTGCTGAAACTACCACCGGATATCCAGATTGCCGTACGCACCAACGTAATCTCCATGGGCCATGCCCGTGCGTTGATTAACGTAGATATGGTAGACAAACAACTATTTATTTTTTCTGAAATCAAAAGCAAGGAATTATCTGTACGGCAAACGGAAGACCTGGTTCGCAATATGTACACCGGTGGCGGTGCCGCTGTTAAAAATTCGGTAAAAGCCACCCTGCCCCCGGCGTTTAAAAAGATAGAAGATAATTTAGCATCGCAGTTTAATACCAAAGTTAAACTAGTACACAATAAAAAGGGGTATGGCGCTGTAACCTTCGAATATTATTCGCTGGATGAACTGAACGGCCTGCTCGAAAAATTGAACGTTAAAGTAAGTTGATGCAAAAAATATTGCCGATATTTTTACTGCTGTTTTTATCCTGCCTTTGTTGTTCTTTATACGCCCAGCAACAGAAAGATAGTGTTGTAAAAAAGGTCAGTCCTGCCAAAGCAAAAAAAGACAGCATTGCTAAAAAAGAAAAAGTATACGACAGTACTGGTAAAGAAATAAAAGTGTTCAATCCCCGCATGGCCACCATTCACTCGGCCATCATTCCCGGCTGGGGGCAGATAGATAATAAAAAATACTGGAAATTACCGCTGGTTTATGGAGCGTTGGGTACAACCGCTTACGTGTTTTTTTACAATATTAAAACGTATAAATTGTTGCGGCTGGCATATATATATGCGTCAGATACACTCTCGTCAAACGATCATTTAATTGATGCTCAATTTAAAAATCTCAGTGCTAATTCAATCAAAATCTACCGCAATTCTTTCCGGCAAAATGTAGATTATTCGGTGTTGTTTTTTATTTTTTTCTGGGGCCTGAATGTGGTGGATGCAACAGTAGATGCCCAGCTAAAAGCATTTGATGTAAATGATAATCTTAGTTTAAAATTATCTCCCGGCTTTAGCCCGATGGCCAATACTACCGGCCTTAGCCTGGTGTTCGACATCCATTCAAAAAACCACCACGGATCCAAATAATTATCGATAGCTTAAAAAAACTACTGCATGCAACCAGCAACCAACTTAAAACAAAAAAAATTAAACATCGCCCTTGTAGGTTATGGTAAAATGGGCAAAGCCATTGAAGAAATCGCTGTACAAAGAGGGCATACCATTGTATTGAAAATTGACATCAATACCATGGATCAGTTTACAAAGGAAAATCTGCGGCAATGTGATGTAGCCATTGAGTTTACGAGTCCGCATAGTGCTGTAGAAAACATCATTACCTGTCTGCATGCAGGCGTACCCGTTGTAAGTGGCAGCACGGGCTGGCTGCAGCGTTGGAGTGAGGTTAAAGAAGTATGTGATCAGCAACATGGAGCGTTACTATATGCCAGCAATTACAGTGTTGGTGTAAATATATTTTTTGAAGTGAATAAGCGCCTGGCGCAGTTAATGAATCCGCACACGGAATACGAAGTAACCATGACGGAGATACATCATACAGAAAAAAAAGACGCTCCGAGCGGAACCGCTATAACACTCGCTGAACAGATTCTTGAAAATATCGGCCGTAAAAAAGAATGGGTGAATGAACAAACTATTGCGCCTGCAGAGCTGGCCATCATCAGCAAAAGAATTGATCCGGCACCCGGAACGCACATTGTAAAATATAGCTCCGCGGTAGACGATATTGAAATCATTCATACGGCGCATAACCGCAAAGGTTTTGCAACGGGCGCTGTATTGGCTGCAGAATTTCTGCAGGATAAAAAAGGTATCTTCAGTATGAAAGATGTGCTGGGATTTTAAGTATTGTTTCAATTGAAGCAGTCAATATAAAAAATATTTATTCCCATTTGTTACAATATTGTGTGGGTAAATATTTTAAGCAAATTTTAAAACACAGCCCAGCAAAGGGTTTGCGGCTACACATGGCCAAAAGCCATTTTTATATTTTTGAAACAGTGTGTTGAGGTAAAAAAATAGATTCATTTTTTTTCAAAAAAAGTTTGCCTCAATACCTTTTTGCCTTACTTTTGCAGTCCATTAAATAAAAATGGTGAAAGAATTGGTAGCTCAGTTGGTAGAGCAATACACTTTTAATGTATGGGTCCTGGGTTCGAGTCCCAGCCAGTTCACAAAGCCGCTTCGTAAATGAAGCGGCTTTTTTATATGTTCAATCAAAGTCGTAACGAATACGAAGTACACAAAGTGCAGGTGTTTATTCGGAAGCTTTTCGCAAACACATGCTCCTTTGTGCTTGTTGTAATGTTAGTGCACTTTGTGTGAAATCATATTTGCTTCAACTTTGTTTTTTACACCAGCCTAACTCGCTTATTTTTGCATATAATTTTTTTTATGAATGACTTTTTTAAAAATAAGGTAGTAGCTATTACGGGAGGAAGCGAAGGTATTGGTAAAGCCCTGATAGACGCTCTGATACCATTGGGCGCTAAGGTAGCTACCTGTGGCCGCAACCAGGATAAATTATATACCCTGCAGGTGCAATATTCCGGTCACATGCTGCATGCTATTGTGGCAGATGTAAGCCAGTACAGCGAATGCGAAAACTTTATTCAAAGTACCATTGATACTTTTGGCGGCATTGACATATTAATTAACAACGCAGGCGTTTCCATGCGGTCTTTATTAAAAGATTGTGATGTGGAAGTGATAAGAAAAGTAATGGATATTAATTTTTTTGGCACCGTTTATTGCACCAAACTGGCGCTCAATACTATCATCGAAAGAAAGGGAACTATTGTTGGCATTTCTTCCATTGCGGGCTACCGCGGACTTCCCGGCCGCAGCGGTTACTCCGCTTCTAAATTTGCGGTGAATGGCTGGCTGGAAGCTTTGCGTACCGAGCTAATGGACGATGGCGTAAATGTGATGTGGGTTTGCCCAGGTTTTACAAAAAGCAATATCCGCAATGCGGCACTAAACAGCAAGGGCGAAAGCCAGGGCGAAAGTCCCTTGCGGGAAGCCACCCTGATGAAGCCTGAAACATGCGCTCAACATATTATTAAAGCAGTCGCCAAAAGAAAAAGAACACTTGTGTTGACTTTTGATGGCAAACAAACTGTTTTTGTAAATAAGTTTTTCCCTTCGCTTGCTGACCGGCTGGTGAAAAAATTCTTTTTTAAAGACAGGGTGCTTATCAAATAGTTTTCCTTATAGCGAAAAGATAATGAGATGTTTCTCAGGTGATTTATATGAAATAGTTTAGTCCTTTATCATTTTGTAAACAACTGATCGCTTACTTTTAAAATAAAACGGAATATTACCCTGCAATGCCTTTACTCACCCTTACATCAGATATTGGTCAGCATGATTTTCTTGCCGGTGCAGTAAAAGGACAGTTGTTACAACACGCCCCGCATTTTACGCTGGTGGATATTACGCACCAGCTTTCGCCTTTTAACTATCCGCAGGCTGCTTATGTGTGCAGGAACGCCATCAAAAATTTTCCGCCGGGAACATTTCACCTTGTGATGGTGAATTTGTTTGATGAAAAACCCGAACACTTATTGCTGGCTGAGCACAATGGATATTTTATTGGTTGTGCTGACAATGGCTTATTGACCATGATACTGGAAGAAGTTCCCCAAAAAGTGGTAGCACTTCAACTGGAGAAAACACAGCAAAAAAATACCCTTTATTGCACCGCAGTTTTTGCCCGGGCCTTTAATGAGGTACATAACGGTAAACTGTTGGAAGAGGTAGGTGACGCCAGTGTTTCCATACAGGTAAAAAATCCTTTGCGGCCCTTGCTGGGCAATAACTGGATGGAAGGACAAATTATTTTTATTGACAATTTTGAAAACGTAATTGTAAATATTACAAGAGAAGAATTTGAGGAACAACGCAGGGGCCGCAGTTTTAAAATTGTATTTAAACGGGATGAAGTGATCGATAAAATAAGTGACACGTATGCGGATGTGGTGGAGGGTGAAAAACTGGCCATGTTTAATTCTGCGGCCTACCTTGAAATTGCTATAAACAAAGGCAATGCCGCAGGGTTGTTTGGACTGCAGGGCTTTTCAGAAAAACAGCAGCAGGCCCAGCAACAGTATTTAAACAACCGGCTGTTTTACCAAACGGTGAAAGTTTATTTTGAGTAGCACGTGGTCGGCACCGAAGGTCAGACCGCAATAGCCGGAAGTAAAAAACAGGGGCTGGCAAATTGAAAAGGCCGCATGCGGTCGGCACCGAAGGTCAGACCGCAATAGCAGTCGCAAAACATCTGTTACTGTCGCATTGAAGGCGTTGCCCAAAGAAAAAGAGTACAAGTGAGTGACACAACGATGACGCCATGAAAAACAACTGACCGTCCCAAAATTCATCCAAACATCAAAATATTCCATAGCTCAATTTTTTGACTTTTATAACCAACATATCAACGGATCAGCAATCAGATAAGGAGCTGATGGCGGCATTTAAAACCCACGATGATATAAAATATTTGAGCGTTTTGTACCAGCGGTATATGGACCTGGTATTTGGGGTTTGCCTTAAATATTTTAAAGATGCTGAACGCAGCAAGGATGCAGTGATGGATATTTTTGAGGAACTGAATACCAAGCTTAAACTGCATGAAGTAGATAATTTTAAAGGCTGGCTGCATGTTCTGGCACGCAATTACTGCCTGATGCAGCTGAGGAGCCCGAGAAACCTGAAAACAAGCGAGTGGAATGCTGATTTTATGCAATCGGCAGAAGTTACGCATCTGCAAAACGAAGCATTCGAAAAAGAGACCAGTTTTAAATACCTGGAAGCTTGTATGGAAACATTGCCGGCAGATCAAAAACAAAGCATTGAATTATTTTACCTGCAAAAAAAGTGTTACAATGAAATTGCAGTGATCACAGGCTTTGAATGGAACAAAGTGAGAAGTTTTATACAAAATGGAAAAAGAAATTTGAAATTGTGTGTGGAAGCAAAACAGGCGGATGATTGATGGCAGATAATAAAACAAATATCATTTACACAGCAGAAAATATACAACAATATTTTGAGGGCAGGTTATCGCCGGAAGCAATGCACGCCATAGAAAAAGCGGCATTGGACGACCCGTTTTTGGCTGATGCCCTGGAAGGGTACGAAGCGATGAATGGCAAAGAGTGGCGACAGCAATTGAACGAGGCCAAAGCGCAAATTGCCGCGAAAGAAAATACCAGAAAAGCAACTCCGGTGATCACTGTTTTTAAATGGTGGCAAGCCGCAGCCGCAGTAATAGTGCTTGCAGGCGGTATAGGGCTGGCTTATTTGTTTAACCGGCCATCAACTGTCAATAATGAAAATGTTTCCATTGCTGATTTAAAACAAAAGGATAGCAGTGAACAAGTTGCTGTAGCAGAAACTAAAAGTGATTCAATTGCTGCAAGAAGCGACTCTCAGCAACAACGGGTAGTAGTTATAAAAGACAATCCGAAACGATTGATAGCGCAGTTAAAAACAAAACAAGTTTCAGACAGCACTACTGTTGCTATGAATGAAAATGCTGACAAAGCAGAAGAAAAAGTGAAACCGGGGTTGATCAGGAATGACGAGTCAAAAGAAGTAGCTACTGAAGACAATGCCAGCAATATGCCGTCTGTAGCTGCGCCGGCTGCCGCTTCAAAAGCATTTAAAAAAGATGCAAACAATGGTGCAGAGGGATACAACAATACATCGCTCAGTAAAAATAATACGGTGCTTAGAAATTATTTTTCTGCCACTGTAACAGCGCCTGATAATACGCCGCTGCCTTTTGCCAATGTGCTGGTGCTAGATGAAAACGTGGGCACTTATGCTGATGCCAAAGGCAGATTTAAACTGGCCGCAGCAGACAGCATTTTAAATATCCGAGTGCGGGCGGCAGGTTTTATGTCGCAGGTGTATCCAATTAAAAGTAATATCGCCGATAACAGAATTGTGTTGAATGAGCAGCAGGTGGCTACAAAAGATATTGTGCAGTTTAAAAATAAAAAGCTGCCTGGTACTATGCCAAAAATAACCATGCAACTGGACACCTTGCTGAATGTGGAACCTGAAGATGGCTGGAGTAATTATGATACCTATCTTTCCAATAATGTTATGCCCGATCGTTCCATAGCAGGCAAAAATATTCATGGTGAAGTGGAAGTAACTTTTGACGTTCACAAAGACGGTACGTTAAGCAATATGAATATTGCCAAATCATTGTGCGCTGCCTGTGATGCAGAGGCATTGCGGGTGATTAAAGAAGGTCCGCAATGGAAGGTAAAAAAAGGAAAAAAAGAGAAGGGTAAAGTAAAGGTGAAATTTTAAGCGGGTAATCTTCAGCACAAATCCCGGGTAAGCCTTTTCAGCAATCTTCTATATATTTATCGTTCAAAAAAAAATATTCCAGTGAAAAAATATCTAACAGCTTTTTTCTGCGCAGGCATTCTTTTTATCAGTGTTGTTTCTGCCCAGGTAAGTTTGCCATCTCCCTCTACCACTCAAACTGTAAAACAAGAATTTGGCATGGGTAGTATTGAATTAGTTTATTCAAGGCCCAATATAAAAAACAGAACTGTGTTTGGCGACCTGGTACCTTATGGTAAACTGTGGCGTACCGGTGCCAACAGCGCTACCAGGTTAACTTTCACCACCCCGGTTGAAATAGGTGGTAAAAAGATTGACACGGGGTCTTACGCACTCTACACGATTCCCTCAGAAGAAAGTTGGGAAATTATTTTGAATAAAGGCATCAGCAATAGCGGTACAAGCGGCTATAAAGAATCTGAAGACGTTGTTCATTTTACCGTACCCGCAGTAAAAACAATTGCCAGGACTGAAACCTTTACCATTCAGTTTGCCAATATCAAACCAGAAAACTGCGACCTGCAACTGGTATGGGAAAAGCGACTGATTACCATCCCCATTATAACCAACATAAAAGATAAAATAAGGGCACAAATTGATGCCGCCATGCTGACTGATAAAAAACCCTACTGGCAGGCCGCCCAATTTTATTTTGAGTATGATAAAAATTTAACCAGGGCATTGGAGAATGTTACCAAAGCAACAGAAGAAAATCCCAAAGCCTACTACATGTTTTTATACAAGGCGAAAATTGAAAAAGAAATGGGCAAGAATGCCGCCGCAATGGAGACTTCCAAAACTTCGTTAGCGCTAGCGAAAGAAGCAAAAAATGATGATTATGTGAGAATGAATGAGAAGTTGCAAAAAGAATTGAAAAAAACAAATTAAACTTTAATACTACTGGTGAAAATATTGCAGCAGTAAATTTATTACGTCAAGGAAATGGACTGTCATTTAAAAGTGACAGTCTTTTTTACTTAACCCCGCCAGCGGTTAAAAACCCTGACGGCGGTTTAGCATGAACGAATGCGTATTTTTTAGAATGAAAACCCTAATCAAGCGTCGACGATTTGCCCACCCTGGTTTTTTTGATGGGATGCCACACCTAAGAAAGATTCTTTACTTTTTTATTATCGGGAAGCATTGGCTGCAGCACAACGCTTAAAATAATTACCAGCAAAGCACCCACCACATTCAGCCACAGAAACGAAACAATATTGAGGTTGTAAACTAAAATAATCAACGCTTCTGAAATGACTGCTGCTATAAAAACAGCGTTTCCACCCACCCACTTCATCCAGAACGCCACCAGGAAAATACCCAGAATTACGCCGTAAAAAAGAGAACCCAAAATATTCACCGCTTCAATTAAACTGTTACCGAGATTGTATGCGAACATAGCCACGATAATGCTGAACACACCCCAGCCAAATGTGTACCAGCGGGAAATGTTGTAGTCTTTGGCCTCAGTACAATCTTTATTGATAAACTTTTTATGAAAATCAACTACCGTGCAGGAGGCCAGCGAATTGAGCGCCGCCGCAATGCTTCCCCAGGCGGATAAAAAAATAACGGCGATTAATAAGCCTACCAAACCTTTGGGCAAATTATCTACTACAAACCGAAGAAAAATGTAATTGGTATCATTGGCATCGTCACCGGGTAAGGCTTTTTTTAAAACTGTTTTATATTGAGCCCTTAAGCCATTTAACTCAGTCATATTTTGTCCGGCAATTGCAGCGGAATATTGTTGTTCCAATTGCACCAGTGTGTCTTTGTAATTTGTTTTTTTTGCTGCAATAATTTTTGCATCATCAAAATAAACCGGTGCCTTGTGATATTGGTAAAACGAAAACACCAGCACACCCAACAATAAAATTAAAAACTGCATGGGTACTTTTACCATGCCGTTCATCAGTAAACCAACTTTGCTTTCTTTATCTGACTTGGCTGTTAAGTATCGCCCCACCTGGCTTTGATCGGTACCGAAATAACTGAGTGCTAAAAAAAAACCGCCGATTACCCCGCTCCAGATATTGTATTTATCCTTCCAGTCAAAATGATTATTGGTAACTCCCGTGGTAATGATATTCATTTTTCCCTGGCCGCCTGCAAGTTTCAATGCATCACCAAAACCAATATTAGCCGGCATTAATTTTACCACCAGGTAACCCGCTACAAACATGCCGCCTATAATAATGATAAGTTGTAACTGCTGTGTATAAGCCACTGCTTTAGCGCCGCCGCTCATGGTATAAATGATCAGCAGGCCGCCCATCACCAGGTTGGTATAATAAATGTTCCAGCCTAATAAGGAACTTAAAATAATGGAGGGCGCATAAATGCTTATGCCTGTTGATAAGCCCCTGGATAATAAAAATAAAGCGGAGGTAAGTGTACGTGTTTTTACATCAAACCTGTTTTCCAAAAACTCATACGCCGTATATACTTTCAATCTTCTGAAAACAGGAACAAAAAATATGCAGATTACGATCATGGCCAGCGGCAGGCCAAAATAATATTGAACAAACCGCATCCCATCTGTATAAGCCTGGCCGGGTGCACTGATAAAAGTTACAGCGCTTGCCTGCGTACCCATAATGCTCAGCAGAACCAAATACCAGGGCATGCTGCGGTTGCTTAAAAAGTAGCCGTCTAAATTTCTGGTTGTACGGCTTTTGTACATACCATAAATGATAATCCCTGTAAGTGTAGCGATTAATATAATCCAGTCAAGATTACTCATAAGCAGGCATCGTCATTTATTGCAACAGCAAGTTTACTCTTTTTTATGTAGTGTATAAGTTAATCTTATTTGAAATAACGGGTAATGCAATAGTAGGCTACTACCTGGAACAGCAGAAAGAAAAATACGCCGAGATACCACTTCTTCCAATATGATTTTTCCTGTTCCATGCTATTCGTTTTACTTCAACACAATTATTTTGCAGCCGCTATTAAGTTGGCAAAAAGCCGGTAAGCGCCGGGCACTGCTGCAGGCAGTTCCCTGAAAAAAACAAGGCCGGTATATATAAATCTTCCCTTTCCATAATTGGCAATAATCAAACTGCCATCCTGGTCATTTTCGTTGGGATCTTTCATACTTAAAATGCGCTGGTAACTCGCATCAATGTTTTCTGCATTGTAGATACTGCGTTCCTGCACCCAGCCTTCAAAATCTTTGGCAGTAATTTTATTTGGATAATTCAATGCCGGATGATCAGGCAATAAAAAATTAACCGTGGCTTCTTCATCAGTAACCCGGTTACGGCTAATGGTAAAAGGATAAGGTGACATTTTAGCCTTCACCGGCCCAATTGCATTACTGGTATTGTATTGCGTGAGCAACACTCCCCCATCATTCACATATTGCATTAACGCGTCGTAACTGTTGCTTAGCCATTCATTGATGTTGTAGGCACGCACGCCCGTTACAATGGCATCAAATTGTTTAAGGTTGGCAACGGTTAAATCAGTCTGTTTCAGCATCACTACTTTATAGCCCATTTGTTCCAGCGCCTGCGGTACTTTATCTCCTGCACCCGGGATATAACCTACCAGGCTACCTGCAATTTTCAGGTCAATTTTTAACACCGGTACCTGGTCATAAAAATTGTATGCTATCTCCGGTATATGATCGTAGTTTATTTTGTGTACCGCATAAAACTGGTCCTGGTGAAATGATTTGGCTGACAGTTTGCCGCCATAAAAATCTTTTGAATTTTTCGCTACCGCATCACCGGCAATGGCAACATCTGCAAACTTTCTGTCACCCTTGTTCATGTGAATCACTGAATCGAAAATAGTAACCGCCTTGCTGTTGTTATTGTATTTAAATTGGGCTGCATCGTTCACAGCCGTATTGGCCTGGATGGTAAAGTGGATGGTCTTTTTTACATTTACATCCTCATTTTTAAAAATCAGCATCGAAGGTGAACTGGTAATATTTACCGGGTAAATCAATTGTACCGGCTGATAAATTTCTCCCTTCACCGGATCGGTATATTTATACCGCACCGGCTTTTTGAATTTAAAATTTACGCCGTCTATTGTAGCACCAAATAAAATACTCAACGGTTCATTTTCTGCCCTTCCAATCAGTTGCTGGTCTGTTACATTAAAGCCACCTTTCTCCATTTTATTTTCCAGCCAATAAGGTTGTGATACTTTTTGGTCTGGACGGATGTAAACACTCAACCCAAAACTGGCATTGACATCTTTTTTCAACACATCAAAGCCGTGATAAATATCGTACATGTTTACGTCGGCATTGGTTAATGCAACACCCAGGCGGTTGTTAAACGTGGCGGTAATTTTTAAGCTGTCGCCTTGCACCGCATACTGACTGCCAGCCGTGGCTTCCATAAACAAGCCGCTGCAATACTCCAGCAGTTTTTTGATGTCGTTTTGTTTTTGTTCCCTCCAGTACTCATCCTTGATGGCATCTATTTTTTTATATAACCGTACCAATTGGCTCACGCTGTTTTCAGGATGTTCAGGTGAATAATTTTTATAGATGGAATCGATGGTTGACTGAATAACGTTTGCTGCACCGGTTCTTTTCCAGCTAAGGTCAACGCCATCTAATAAATCGCTTGCGGGCTTGTCGCCTTTGATGGTTGAAAAATATTCAATGGCTTGCCCTCTTTGCGCTGGTACACCAAAGCCCTGGCTTTTATGCTGGCTGCGGCCCAGGGCAGCCAACTCTCCATAACTTTTGCCCAGCAAAGGATTGTACATTCCCGCATCCAGTTTAAACTGGTCTTCGCTGGTGGTGTTGGTATTGCCAAAATTAAACGTGTTCCATAACATGCGTTTGGCCTGCCAAACGGTTACGCCTTCCTTCAACTGCTCAGGAAATTTTGTTGGATCTGCTGCTGCATCAAAAGCCTCCCGGGCGAGTATACCCGAGGCAGCATGGTGCCCGTGCCCTGCCCTGCTGTCTTCCGGAAAGCGGGCGATGATTACATCCGGCCTGAACTTGCGCACCACCCACACTACATCGCTTAAAATTTTATCATGGCCCCAGGTCTTCAAGGCTTCCTCCGGTGTTTTGCAAAAGCCAAAATCGTAAGCCCTGCTAAAAAATTGTTCAGCACCGTCAATGCGCCTGGCCGCCAGCAATTCCTGTGTGCGGATCAATCCCAAGTCTATTCCCTGTTCATCACCAATTAAATTCTGACCTCCATCTCCTCTTGTTAAACTTAGATAGCCGGTACGCACCAGTTTTTCATTCGCCAGGTAAGCCAGCAGTCGTGTATTTTCATCATCGGGGTGTGCAGCGATATACAAAACAGAACCCAGTACATTCAGCTTTTTTACCTGCTGCAATATTTCTGAGGAAGTATAAGTTTTGGGCGTTTGCGCAATAGCGGCCGATTGCATGCAAATCACAGCAATCATCAGCGTTGTTATTTTTTTAATCATCCAGAAAAAATTTAAAAGTCAAAAATCAAAAAATAGAACATCCAAATATCAGACATTGAAAAATCAGACATCAGACATGATTTCTATTGCCCTACAAAAAACACCGCATTGCTCAGCATCAGTTTTCCGTTCTCCCAAAAGCAGCGAAAAACCGGATCATCAGAAAAATATACAATGCTACCCTGCCCGTACTCCTGCACACCGATTGCAGTGCCATCTTTTATTTTATCTTTTACCTTACTGCCTGCAAAACCCGCCACCTTGCTGTCTTTTTTTATAATGCCGACATTCCAGCCTTCCTTTAAAAATTCATACATCTTATCATCCTGCTTTAAGGTAAAATAATAGTTAGGGTATCCAAAAGCTAACGGATGAGTATTATCAATATCCAGTTTATAGATTGCACCGGCGATGGTGTTTTTAATATATTCATGTTCATTTTCTTCATAGGGTTTTACATCCGCATACGACACTTTTGGTTCGTCTTTTTTGTCTTTCTCTTCATCCTCTTTCTTAACCTTCAGTCCCCAGTCGCCATTAGCCATTTGATTTACTGCATTTTCAAGCGCAATAATTTTACCGCCCTGCCGTACCCAGGTTTTTAAATCAGCCAATGGTTCCTTGTCACTTAAAAATTTATAATTGCCATTGGGTAAAATGATGACGTCAATATTCTTTAAACTCAGGTTGGTAAAGTCATCTGCATTAATCAGTGTTAACGGATAGTCCAGTTCCTGTTCAAACAAATGCCATAACTCTCCTGCTGCTCCGGCATCTGTTCCTTTACCGGTTACCAGCGCCACTTTTGGCTGGTTGATAAAATGCGTTTTCGCACTGCCGAAGTCATTGCCGCTTTCCATAAAGCCGGTGGAGATTGCTGTTACGTTTGCATTAAATTTTTGTGCAGCGGCTGCAAATTCTGCCAGTTTAGTTTCGTTGCCTTTCTTTAAAACAATCAGCGTGCCCCGCATAAATTTTTTACCATTCAGCATAAAATCCTTTTCTGCAAACCGTACCCTGATGCCGGCATTTAATAATGCCGCTAAAAATTTAGCTTCTTCAAACGAAGTGTAATTTACCAGGTAGCCATAAGAAGTTTCAGGAACAGCAGCAGTTGTTTGTTTGGCAACATAAGGTGTTATCGTAATTTTTTCTTTAACCGCATAAGCCTGCAAACCGAACACATAGGGAAGGCTCCAGGCGGTAATGTCATAAGTAGCAGAATCAACCAGTTTTGATTTGGGCTCAAACAAAACCTTTACCAGCGTACCTTTTGGCTGGTAGGTACTAACGACCAGGCTATTGGCTGCGCTAAAACTTTCTTCTTTACCGCTAAAATAGTTAAACCCTTTTGCGTTATTGATAACAGCGTTGCTGTAAAGAATGTTATTGCCATCCAGCATTCTTTTTAACGCATTTATTTTATTGGAGTTTACATCTGTAACAACAAATGATTTATACTCGCCTATGCCATTATTTTTTTCGTTTATAAAAAAGTTACTGAATTCCTTCATCAGCTTTTCTTTGTTTTGGCTTGCCATTTCAAGGGTACTCATACCGGTTGTAAAATGGTGCGCTATCCTGTCTTTGAGCGTTAGCGTATCGCCGTTATCAATGATGACTGCAGAACCGGAACGGGAGCCGCCGCCCTGTTCAAATGTCATACCAATAGCACCGCTATAGATAGGATAGGTATCGCCATAAGATGGATAAAACAGATCAAACTCTTCTTTGGTGAAATATAACCAGCCATTGCTGTCAAAATACTTCGCATTGTTTTTTCCGATGGTTACCTGGAAGTCACGCTGCCATTGGGTTACCACTTCGTGATACGGTTGTGCGGCCGGGGCAAAATAATAAGGATTGTTATATCCCTGTTCATGATAATCAACATGTACCTGCGGCATCCATTGGTTGTACATTTTTAAACGCTGCTGAGTTTCTTTTTGTGTTTGCCACGCCCAGTCGCGGTTTAAATCAAAATTGTAGTGGTTTGTTCTTCCACCTGGCCAGGGTTCCATGTGTTCCCTCGACTGCTTGTCGGGATTTGCATTTTTACCCACTACCGAATTGTACCAGTTAACATAACGGTCACGGCCGTCAGGATTGATACAGGGATCAATCAGCACCACTGTATTCTTTAACCATTCTTTGGTGGCGTTGTTGGCCGGGTTTAATAATTCATACAATGTCTTCATAGATGCTTCGCTACTGCTGGTTTCATTACCATGTACATTGTAGCTTAACCATACAATTACGGGTGCATTGGTATTGCCCGGCTGGTCGGTTAACATCCCTGTTAATCTTAAATTATTTTTACGGATATCGTCCAGCTTTGCCAGGTTTTCCGGCGTAGCAATATAGGCAAGCAACAGGGGCCGTCCTTCATTGGTTTCTCCATACTGGTCCAGCTTCATCACCTGTGGCATAGCTGCAACAGCGTATTTAAAGTAGTTCACTATTTTATAATGCGGTGTATATTTACTTCCCAAAGGATAACCCAAAAATTCGTCAGGACTTTTAATGGTTTGGGCGAAGGAGCAAAAAACAATACAGGCAAAAAATAAAAAGAGAACTATTTTTTTATCCATAAAAAGGCTTTAGTATTGACTTGGTTTTGAAGTAAGGTTATTAAGAAGGCTATTCATAATAAAAAAAAACTGCAGATGAAATTCAACAGGGTTGTAATGAGTATTTTATTTTATTGCTTATTCGTGCAATGTACAGCACAAATCAATGCTTACCAATACCACTCACAAAAAAAAGTAAGTGGTATAAAAGCAGCTGTTGTGTCGGCCCATCCATTGGCCAGTAAAGTAGGTGTGCAAATTTTAAAAAGTGGTGGCAATGCAGTAGATGCGGCCATTGCAACGCAACTGGCACTGGCAGTGGTATACCCCGGCGCCGGCAATATTGGTGGCGGCGGTTTTATGGTAGCACATCTTACAACCGGTAAAAATATTACGCTTGATTACCGCGAAGCTGCGCCCGGGAAAGCCAGCAGGGATATGTACCTGGATGCAAACGGCAATCCGCAAATGCAATTATCGCAGGATGGTCATTTGGCAAGCGGTGTACCCGGTACGATTGCAGGCGTATTTGCGGCCCTAAAATATGCAAAACTGCCTTTTAAACAACTGATACAACCCGCCATTGAACTAGCGGAAAAAGGATTTGCTATTACGGAACATGAGGCCAGTGATCTGAACGAATTAAAAAAAGAATTTCTGCAGATCAACAGCAGCCCCGTTGTTTTTGTTAAAGATACCGAATGGAAAAAAGGTGATACGCTGATTCAAAAGGAACTGGCGGGCACATTAAAACGCATCCGGGATTTGGGTGCTAAAGATTTTTATGAAGGTGAAACAGCGAAGCTAATTGTGGCCGAAATGCAAAAAGGCAAAGGCATTATTTCCATGGATGACTTAAAAAATTATCGTGTTAAAGAAAGAAAGGCCATTGAATTTGATTATAAAAATTGTCACATCATCACAATGCCGCTGCCAAGTAGTGGTGGCATTATTATGCAGCAGGTACTAAAGATGATCGAACAAAAAAATATAGGTGGAATGGGTTTTCAGAGTGCAGCGAGTGTGCAGTTATTAACCGAAGCAGAACGCAGGGCATATGCAGACAGGGCACAATACATGGGCGATGCCGACTTTGTAAAAGTGCCGGTAAAAACACTGGTAAGCAACCAATACATCGCACAAAGAATGAAGGATTACACGCCCGGAAAAGCAGGCAGCAGTGAAACAACAAAAGCGGGCGCTATTAAGGAAAGCGAAGAAACAACACACCTGAGTGTGCTGGATAAAGATGGGAACGCAGTCTCCATTACTACAACTTTAAATGGCGGTTATGGCAGCCGTGCAGTTGTTGCCGGCGCAGGTTTTTTATTAAATAATGAGATGGATGACTTCAGCGTAAAGCCTGGTGTGCCGAATATGTATGGCGCTGTTGGCGCGGAAGCCAATGCCATTGCTCCTGGCAAAAGAATGCTAAGCAGTATGACACCCACGATAGTATTGAAAAACAACCAGCCCTTTATGGTTGTAGGTACGCCCGGAGGCACTACTATCCCAACGAGCGTCATTCAAACCATTGTAAACATTGTTGATTTTGGTATGAGTGCGGAAGATGCCGTGAACAAACCCAAGTTTCACCACCAGTGGTTACCGGATGAAATTTATGCTGAAGATGATTTTAGTGAACCTACGGCAGAAGCATTAAAAGCAATGGGCTACAAAGTAATCAAGCGGGGACAAATTGGCCGTACAGAACTGATCCTGATTACGGGCGGCGCAAAAAAGTCAATTGTAGCGGTGGGTGATAAAAGAGGTGACGATGATGCGGAAGGGTATTGATCGGGTGATTACCTGCAGTCTTTAAATGTTGGCAATACTCAATGCACCGTAATTGTTTCAGGTCATAAAATCGGTGGAAGTGGATGAACATTTAATTAAAGATGATTTCACTGAAAATATTGATAAAACCATTGTCAGCAAGGCGCTGAAAGTGGTGAAGGTTATCTTAATTTTATTCGTTTGTTATGCGGTGCTGGACCTGTTGCAATGGTTTTCTATTTTACAGACAAATGTAATAGGTCAAAAGGTTTCACGGCGTGCGAATTTTTATATAAGTGCATGCGCCATGAGCCTGTTTGTTTTGTGCATTAACCTGGTGGATGGCTGCTTTACCTGGGTGGCAGTAAACTGATCTTTTCATAGATTGAAACAAATGCCCTTTTCAATTTTAATCAGGTTTATAGTATGGTGTACAAAATGCTGTTGATAACATTGGTATCAATTAGCCTGGAGGTTGCTTTTGCTTTTGAAAAATTTTCTATTTCCATGAGCTGTAATCGACTTAGCCAACCTATACCTGCAATAGGCAATCAAAAGAGTGCAATATTATAAAGCACCGGCGATATTATTGCTGAACATCTCAAAGGGGCCAGGTTTCATTATGCACCCAATGACAAAAGCAAAAAACATTGCCTTTAATATTGGTTAATTTTGATTGGCTAAATCAATTCTGCATAACTTAAATTATAATGTATGGCCAATAAAAAGTTCCCGTTCACTGGTACCGGCTCGGTAGTGTTGCATAGCGCAGGCCATCACAATGCAGAGCATGCCCATCTTACACCCATCTTTGCTACTTCTACTTTTACATTTGATACCGCACAGCAAGGCATGGAACGTTTTGCCGGCGAAGATAAAAGCAGGCTCTATGGCCGGTGGGGTAATCCCACTTTTACAGCAGCAGAACAAACCATCGAAGCGCTTGAAGCCTTTGGCTTGATAGATGAAAATGGTGAACCGCTGCAATTGAAAGCCCTCCTGCATTCCAGCGGACAGGCAGCCATGACCACCCTTTTCATGAGTAATCTCAAGGCCGGAGATGCAGTCTTGTCTCACTATTCCCTGTATGGACACACGTACGAACTATTGCTGAAAGTACTGGCAGAATCGGGCATTCAAACCATCATTGCCGACCTGCGTGATTTGAATGTGGTGGAAGAAGCCATTAAAAAAAATCCGGCTATCAAAATGGTGCATATTGAAACGCCGGCCAACCCCACCATGCAATGCGTTGACATAGCCGCGGTAACAACAGTCGCAAAACAACATGGGCTGGTTGTTTCGGCTGACAATACATTTGCCACGCCTTACCTGCAGCAACCATTTAAATATGGGGTTGATTTTGTCGTTCATTCTACTACAAAATTTTTAAACGGCCATGGCACTTCTATTGGTGGCGTATTGGTAGGGAAAGACATCGAAAAGATGAAAACCCATATTTGGAAATGGCATATTTTACTGGGCAATAACAGCAATCCCTTTGATGCATTTCTGCTCATTAATGGCATGAAAACACTGGAGATAAGAATGGACCGTCATTGCAGTAATGCCATCACAGTTGCGGATTACCTTTCCAAACATTCAGCCATCGAAAAAGTGAATTTTGTCGGGTTAGCATCTCATCCTGACCATGCCGTAGCATTAAAACAAATGAAACGGCCGGGGGCCTTGCTGAGCTTTGAGGTAAAGGGTGGAATTGACGCAGGCAAACAATTTATCGACCGCCTGCAAATGTGTGTCAGGGCGGTTTCACTGGGCACAGTAGATACGCTCATCTCTCATCCCGCCAGCATGAGCCATCGCGGAATGAGTAAGGAAGACAGAGAAAAAAATGGTATCACGGATGGCCTGATCAGGCTGAGTGTGGGTATAGAAAATGTAGCTGATATTTTAACCGATCTTGAACAGGCGCTTGCCTGATTTATTAATTGTATAAATGCAGGTTGCTTTTTATAAACTCCGCAAATAAACTACAATGGACTTAGCCACCACCTTTTTGTAATCAGCCATTAAAAGAGTTGCTTATTACAAAGAATTAGGAGATAAAACATTTGCACAGCTCAGTGAGGCTGACTTTTATTTCACGCCAAACAAAGAAAACAACAGCATTGCTGTTATTATTCAGCATATGGCGGGCAATATGCTTAGCCGCTGGACTGATTTTTAACCACCGACGGCGAAAAAGAATGGCGTAACCGCGATACAGAGTTTGAAGAACAACCGCTTACAAAACAACAGCTCATTGAACTTTGGGAGAAGGGCTGGAATTGTTTCTTAGGGGCCTTGCGGCAACTGAATGGCGAAGATTTATTAACGACAATTTACATCCGCCACGAGGCTATCCTTGCTGTCGATGCCATTAACAGACAGCTGGCTCATTACCCCTATCATGTTGGCCAGATTATTTACATCGCTAAAATGCGCAAAGATCAAAACTGGCAAAGTCTGTCCATTCCAAAAGGCAATTCCGACCAATACAATCAGCAGTTGTTTTCGGCCAATGCGGATAAATTAAAAAGCTGACCTTCCTGACATCAATTATGAAGTAAAAAAAGGTAACCAGGCGGTAATAAACATTGTCGAAAATACGCCGCATTCCTTATCCAGAACAATTGGCTGTACCATGCCAGTGTAAACAGCTATAGGCTTTATTTAACGTATCAATCTGCAATAAAACAATATATTTGGTACTGAATTTGCCCAACGGTGGCGATACGCTATTTTTGCACTAATACACTGATCCACTGCGCTCAATCCTCAACATATTAAAATGGTTTTCACTTGCACTAATTTTTTGGTTAGTGCTTGGTGCGCTGATGGTTTACGTAAAACCGGTATATGGCAACTGGGTGTTTGGCATTGCCATTGCCGCCTGGCTGGCAGGCTGGTTATATACCTTTGAAAAAGCCAAACATAAAACCTGGTTTTTTTTATGGTTGCTGGGCATGGTAATCTCTATCTGGTTTACGCTGCAGCTAACATTTGTTCAAAACGCTATCGTATCCACTGTTTCAGGCAAACTATCGGATAATCTGAAAGCCAAAGTAAGCATTCAGAGAATCGACTATAGCTTTTTTGATAAAATGGATCTCCGGGGCCTGCTGGTGGAAGACAGGCAAAGGGATACGTTGCTTTATGCAGGCAGCGCCAAGATTAATATTACCGACTGGTTCTTTTTAAAAAACAAGGCCACCCTGAAATATGTGGCACTTACCAACGCCGTAGTCAACATGCAGCGAACCGATTCCGTATGGAATTACCAGTTTTTGGTTGATTATTTTTCTTCTCCCAAAAAATCATCCGGCAAAAAAAATACGATTGAATTTGATATCAAGATTCTGAAGCTGGAGAATATAAGGTTTAGCCAGTTGGACCGGTGGGTGGGCCATAATATGGAAGTGCACATAAAAAAACTGGATTTGTTTGCTGACGATATCAGTCTTGATAATAAAAAAATTAATCTGAATACGCTTTCCATCGACGGACCGGAATTTGGGCAGTTTGATTATGAGGGCAACCGGGAAAGATTGCACATTCCGAAAGATACCAGCCGCCCTGATGCGAAAACGACCGCCTACCGCTGGAATAATGCGGGGTGGATTATGAACGTAAAAAACATCCATATTACCAATGGCGTTTTCAGCAGCGGCCAGGAAACAGCCAGGGCGCCCTTTACCGATCGGTTTGACGGAGCTCACTTGCGCTTTGGTAATATAACAGGCGACTTTAACAACCTGCATTTTGAGAAAGATACCCTCACTACCGATTTCAGTCTTTCTACAAGAGAACGCAGTGGCTTTGAAGTTAAAAAACTAAAAGCGGCGCTAAAATTTACGCCCGAGTTGATGGAATACAAACAGCTCGAACTGGTGACCAACAAAAGCCACCTGGGCAATTATTTTGCAATGCACTACCGCGGGTTTAATAAAGACATGAGCGACTTTGTGCACAGCATTAAGATGGATGCGAATTTTGTAAACAGTGAATTAAGCAGTGATGATCTTGGTTTTTTTGCCCCTGAAACAAAAGAATGGAAAAGAGTATTCCAGTTGAAAGGCGTTGCCAAAGGCAGCGTGGATAACCTGGCTGCAAAAAAAATGCTGATTAAAACTGACAACAGTTATGTTGATGGAGACATTGCATTAAAAGGCCTTCCGGATATTGACAATACATTTATCGATTTTCAAGCCAATGAACTAAAGACAACCATAAAGGATTTGTCCGCCATTGTTCCATCTTTAAAAACGGTTACACAACCCAATCTTGGCAAACTGGGCAATATCAATTACCGTGGTAATTTCACCGGTTTTATAAAAGATTTTGTTGCCTTTGGTACCATCTCTACCAACCTGGGTGTAGTTACAGGTGATGTTAATATGAAACTGCCGGACGACGGCTCATCTGTTTACATCGGTAAAATTTCTACTGATGGCTTTCAGCTGGGAGAATTTATCAATTCCAAAGATGTTGGCAAAATAATTTTTAACGGCAAACTTAACGGTGCCGGCTTTTCGTCAAAAGATGTGGCAGCAAATTTTGACGGTAATATCCGCAGTGTTGAAGTAGCAGGGTACACTTACCAGAACATAGCCGTGAAGGGCGATTTTGGTAAAAAATTATTCAGTGGCTCGGCAAGCATCGATGATCCCAATTTAGTGCTGCATGACCTCAAAGGCAGCATCGATTTTACTGGTACAGAGCCACAATTTAATTTTGATGCGGATCTTGCCAAAGCTGATTTTAAAAAATTAAATATTACCCAGGATGATTTTTTATTAAATGGCCACTTTAACCTCGATTTTACCGGCAGCAACATTGATAACTTTTTAGGTACTGCAAAAATTTATAATGCCGGCCTGTTGCACAACAATACACCGCTAAGCTTCGATTCATTAATTCTACACTCCTCTGTGCTCAACGATTCCAAAGTGCTGAGCCTTGTAACCAATAACCTGGAAGCCGAAGTAGATGGTAAGTTTACCATTCGTGAACTGCCGGATGCGTTCAAGATTTTCTTGAGTCGTTATTTCCCTTCTTATATAAAAAAGCCCGGGTATACACTGAGTGACCAGGACTTTTCTTTTCTGATAAAAACAAAAGAAGTGGACGGCTACATGCCTTTACTTGACCACAGCCTAAGAGGTTTTGATAATGCTGTAATAGAAGGAAGCCTGCAGTTAAGCGACAACCAGTTTAGTGTAAACGTTACCGTGCCCCAGTTTAGCTATGATGGGAAAGTTTTTAATAATACCCGTTTAGCAAGCAATGGCAATTTTGACGATCTGGTAACAAAAGCGGATGTTGATGACGTACAAATCAATGATAGCCTGCATTTGCCGACCAGCAGCCTGGTACTGGATTCGCATGATGATATAACCGACATTGTACTTAACACCAGTGCCAGCAAAAACCTCAGCAGTGCCAATATCAATGCCCAGGTACAAACCATGAAGGATGGCGTAAAAATTCATTTTTTTCCAAGTTCATTTATTATCAACGACAAAAAATGGCAGCTGGAAAGAGATGGCGAATTATCGCTAAGCAAAACCCAGGTAAGTGCCAGCGAAGTGAATTTTGTACAGGGAAACCAGCAGATAAAAATTGCCACCGAACCGTCTGAAACCGGCAATACCAATGACGTTGTGGTGAAGCTTACCAAAGTAAGTATTGATGACCTGTTGCCACTGGTACTAAAAAAGCCAAGGATGGAAGGACAAATATCAGGCACTGTAAGGATAGCCGACCCCTTTGGCAAACCGTATATTGAAGCCGACGCGGAAACAGAAAAATTTACCATTGACGGTGATTCCGTTGGTGTCATCAATACGCATGCAACCTATTCTACCAATACCGGCATTGTGAAATTTAATGCAGGTGCTGAAGACCCCAACAACCATTTTCGCATTGATGGCACCTATAATACAAAGGATTCTTTAGGTAACCAGGCCGATATTGCCATTGTATCCGAAAAGCTGGACCTCAAGATTTTAAACAATTACCTTGGCGGAATTTTCAGTGAAATACGAGGCACGGCCAACACCAGCAATTTAAGAGTGATGGGTAATTCAAAGCATCTGACTATTACAGGATCTGCTAATGTTACGGAAGGGTCACTAAGGGTTATTTATACCCAATGCAAATATGCTTTTAAAAACGAAACTATTATTTTCAATCCCGATGAAATTGATTTTGGTACGGTGACTATAACGGACACATTAAACAACACCGCTACGGTAAGCGGGAAAATGTACCATCGCTTTTTTGACCAGGTTGGTTTTGATAATGTAAAAATGGATACGAAAAAATTGCTTGTACTCAACACTACCAAAAGAGACAACAATATTTTCTATGGTAAAGTAATTGGCAGGGCGTCTCTTGTACTAAATGGCAGTGCTGACGACATTACAATGGACATTAATGGTGAGCCATCCAGAACAGACAGCAGCCATATTTATTTATCCAACGGTACCACGGTAGAAAGCGGCGTGGTGGATTATATTGATTTCATCCAGTTTGGTACCGAGATGGCCAATGCATATAAGGGAAGGATTTCCAGCAATATTGTGGTTAACATGGCGCTTACCGCTAACCCATCCTGTAAAATTGATGTAATACTGGATGAAGCAACCGGTGATATTATTAAGGGGGAGGGCAACGGCCTGTTAAAGATAAGAGTGGGTAATAAAGAACCGTTAACCATCAATGGCCGTTACGATATTACAAGGGGTGACTACACATTTAATTTTCAGACCTACCTTAAAAAATATTTTAAGGTAAATACCGGAAACATTGTCTGGAGCGGCGATCCTTTGAACGCACAGATTGATATCATTGCGGAATACCTGGCTACCAATGTCGATTTCAAAAGCATAAGCAACAACATTTCCGGCACCACAGGCACTAATACTTCATTTCAAAAAAAGAGTGATGTACGGGTTCTGGCGCATCTGACTGAAAGCCTGTTGAAACCTTCCATTGATTTCGAATTTCAATTGCCGCCTGGTAGTCCTTTAGCTAATGACTTTTTTATTACTAAAACGCTGCAGCAATACAAAGACGATAAAAACGAGCTGAATAAACAAGTAACCTCCTTGTTGTTATTTAACTCTTTCATCAGCGGTCAGCAGGGGTTTATTACTGCTAACAGCGGCGCTAATATTTTATCCAGCACCATCGGGGGAATGGTGTCAAGTGCACTCTCGGGGTACTTTAATAAATTTTTACAAAAATACCTTAAGAATACCTCGCTGTATTTTGACTTAAATACCAGTTACGGCAGTACCTCTCCGAGCGATCTTCAGGCCAATGTTGCCCAATTGCAGGCCGCCGCTAAAAGCGGACTTATCTTTACTTTGTTGCAGGGCAGGCTTATTATATCAGCTGGTGTAAACGTGGATTATAATAACCCATACGCAATCAATTACACCCGCAATACCAACGTACTTGTAACGCCGGATGTTACGGCAGAATTTATTATCAATAAAGATGGAAGTGTAAGAGTAGTAGCATTTAACCGTACCAATTATGATTTTATCGGTCAGCGGAATAAAACGGGTGTTAACCTTTCTTACCGCAAGGATTTTGATAAACTATCGGATATACTTGACCCAAAGAGAAAAAGAAAAGTGGTGTTGGTGAACAACAGACCGGTAAATTAAATCGCTATGTGTGATGACTGATTTTTTGAGGCCTGTTAGCCTTTATATTTATCTGAGGGGTTATAAGCAAAGAGTTATTTTATTATAACCAATAAAAAAGGTTTCAACCTTTCGGCTAAAAACCTTTCCTTACGTTACCTGTTTGTTGAATCTTCAAATTGCTTTCATTCCCCGGCAAATATTAGGATTGATTTTAAAGAGAAATACTTTTTGAATCTACAGAAATCAGCCATCAAAAAATCAGCCATCAGACATTGCTATTGCTGCTCGTTCATAATATTATGCCCCATTTTATCCCTTTTGGTAGCAAGGTATTTCTCGTTGTGCTTGTTGGCCTTTATTTCAATTGGAATAGTTTCAACAACTTCCAGTCCGTAGCCCAGTAATCCTGCACGCTTTTTCGGATTGTTGCTCATCAGCTTCATTTTACTGATGCCCATATGACGTAGTATCTGCGCCCCTACTCCGTAATCTCTCTCGTCCATTCCAAAACCCAGTTGCAGGTTGGCTTCTACTGTATCCATTCCCTGTTCCTGTAGTTTATATGCTTTCAATTTATTCAGCAATCCAATTCCCCTGCCCTCCTGGTTCATGTACAGCACAAGACCTTTTCCTGCTTCCTCAATCATTTTTAATGCCTTATGCAACTGGTCGCCGCAGTCACAACGCAGCGAACCCAATATGTCTCCTGTCATGCAACTGCTGTGCACCCTTACCATCACCGGTTCATCTTTTTCCCAGTCGCCTTTTTTAATTGCCAGGTGTATATCGCCTGTATTTAATTGTTTAAAAGCAATCAGTTCAAACATGCCATATTTCGTTGGCATCTGTACTTTCTCTTCCTCCTCAATAAGTGATTCCTTGCTCAGCCTGTAAGCAATCAAATCTTTAATGGATACAACCTTCAAATCAAAGCGTTTGGCGATTTCCTTCAACTCCGGTAGCCTGGCCATTGAACCATCTTCATTCATTATCTCCACCAATACACCAGCCGGTTCAAAACCTGCCAGTCTTGCAAGGTCAATGGTTGCCTCTGTATGTCCCGACCTTCTCAATACACCACCCTTTCGTGCCCGCAGCGGAAAAATATGTCCCGGTCTGCCGAGGTCTTGCGGTTTTGTTTCCGGATCAATCAATGCCAGCACCGTTTTGGACCTGTCATGAGCCGATATACCCGTTGTACAACCGTGGCCCAGCAAATCTACACTAACCGTAAACGGGGTAGCATGCAACGAAGTATTGTCACTTACCATGGCTTGCAGGTGCAATACATCGCAGCGTTCTTCTGATAGTGGTGCACAAATAAGCCCTCTTCCGTAAGTACTCATAAAATTGATAATTTCCGGGGTAACATTTTCTGCTGCGGTAATAAAATCGCCTTCATTTTCCCTGTCTTCATCATCCACCACTATTACCAGCTTGCCATTTTTTATGTCGTCAATCGCACTTTCAATACTATCTAACATAAGTTATTTATATTTTTTGCAAAGTTAACAAGGTTTATGCTTCGCTATGGTTCTCATTTGCGGAATAAGAAATAGTTTTAATCAAAGCAGCGTTCAAATACCCACGCATGCCTTTACAACTTGTTAATTTAAATTAACATTAGTACCGGATATTTACTTTCCTTTGTGCCTTAAAAATAGCTCTATGCTTATAAAAAAAATCTGTTTCATTATCCTGGCCTTTTTTGCAATCCCCCTTGCAATCAGCGCCCAGGTTACCACCAGTAGCATTACCGGTTTTGTAAAAGCTGAAAATGGCACCGCTCTTGCAGGTGCCACCATTACAGCTGTCCATCAGCCATCAGGAACCAAATATGTTACTACTTCTAAGAAAGATGGCAATTTTTCCATTCCAAATACGGTTGTAGGCGGGCCCTACTTGCTTACGGTAGAATCGGTGGGTTACAATAAACAAACAATCGATAATATTAATCTGAATCTGGGCGAACCATACGCAGCTGAAATAGCGTTGACACCCGCCACCGCGATATTAAAAGAAGTGGTGGTGACTTCATCCAGCCGCCTCAACCGTACTAAAACCGGCGCCAGTACGGTGTTTAATTCCCGCCAGCTGATGACGCTGCCCTCTATTACCAGGAGCATTACAGATTTTACCAGAACTACACCCCAAGCCAGCAGTGGCAATAGTTTTGCTGGCAGAGACGGCCGTTTTAATAACCTGCAAATTGATGGTGCCAACTTAAATAACAATTTTGGATTAAGTACAGATCCCCAGCCCGGAGGCGGCGCAAGTCCCATTTCAATTGATGCGCTTGACCAGGTATCTGTAAACATTGCCCCGTATGATGTAAGACAGTCGGGCTTTACTGGTGCCGGCTTAAACGTTACCACAAAAAGTGGCACCAATACATTGCATGGTACAGCTTATGGTTTCTACCGCGATCAAAGTTTTAATGGTAAGCATGTTGGAGATAAATTGTTAACGCTGACCCCTCAAAAAAATAAGGTATATGGTGCCAGCCTTGGCGGCCCCATCATTAAAAACAAATTGTTTTTCTTTTTAAATGCAGAGTGGGAAAACGCTTCTCAGCCCAACCCAAATACTTTTGTACCGGCAGGCTCTTCTGCTTCCGGACAGGCATCTGCAGCCCCGATAGATTCGCTTAATAAATTCCGCGATGCACTCAAATCAAAATATAATTATGACGCAGGTGTATATGATAACCGGCCAAATTTTGTAACCAAAAACCGTAAGTTTCTTGCTAAGATAAACTGGAACATCAGCAACGTTCATAAACTGGTTTTAAAATACAGTGACTTTAAAGGAAGCGATCAATCGCCTTTAAATGGCAGCAGCGTTCCAAACAGTGGCGCAGGTGGCTTTTTTGTTGGATCGGCAAGTTCTCAAACCAGGTTGCCGAATAACAGAAACAGCAACCAGTCCATTGGCTTTTCCAATTCAGATTATGCAACGGACCATATTGTAAAATCGGCTACACTGGAGTTAAACAGTAATTTTAACAGCAGAATTTCAAACCAGTTATTATTTGCCTACACACACATTAATGATGTGAGAAACAGCCCCGGTGGTATTTTTCCAACGATTGAAATATTCGACACAACCGGCTCAATCCCCGGTGTTACAAAAAACCGCAACTACATGAGTGCGGGTACTGATCCTTTCACCAGGAATAATGAAGTGATCAACAATGTAGCAACTATCACAGACAACTTTACACTACAGGCAGGCAAACACACACTTACTGCAGGAGCTACTTACGAATATCAAAAAGTAGGTAACGCATTTATGGGTGGCTCAGAAAGCTATTACATTTACAACAGCCTGAACGATTTTATTACAGATTCACGGCCGGCTTTTTTCTCTTACACCTATTCCCTGATTCCGGGACAACCAAAAGTATTTTCTGCTGATTTAAAAATTGGCCAGTTAGGTGTGTATCTGCAGGATGAAATCAATCCTAGTTCCAATTTTAAAATAACATACGGCATTCGTGCAGATGTGCCAACCTACCTGAAACAGCCTATTGAAAACCCTGCTATCACTGCATTACAGTTTCCGGATAAAGATGGCAAGCTTACCAGCTTTAATACAGGTAAATGGCCAAAATCTACCATATTACTTTCTCCCCGGATTGGTTTCCGGTGGAAAGTGCCTGATGAAAAAGACCTGGTGCTGCGTGGCGGAACAGGTATTTTTACCGGCAAAATACCTTTTGTGTTCTTAACCAACATGCCAAGTAACAGCGGCGTTTATCAAAACGGCGCCGTACTCAATACACCGGCAGCATTAAGTGGTGTAACATTTAACCCCAATCCGGATGCATATGTTTCTAAATTTCCAACAACAGCTACCACTAATGCGCCCGGTAGTTTTGTGTTGATTGACCGGAATTTTAAATTTCCGCAGGTTTTCAGAACCAACTTTGGTATTGACAAACAATTTGGAAGCGGCTTTATTTTTACCTGGGATGTAATGTATACCAAAGACATCAACGCGGTAAAAATGCGCAATGCCAATTTAAAAGATCCAACTGCTTCTCTCTCCGGAGCGGATAACAGGGCTTATTATCCATCCACTACTGCCGCAGCGGATAAGTTTGTTTATCCAAGTCTGGCAGGTACCAACCGTGGCGGTACCGCCATCGTGTTAGAGAATACCAAAAAAGGTTATTCTTTTTCCAACACATTCCAACTATCTAAAGCATTTGCAAAAGGATTTTATGGCTCTTTAGCTTATACGTATACAATAGCTACAGAAGTAAGTCCCAACCCGGGTTCGCAGGCAACTTCGGCCTGGCAATCTATCATCAACAGGGGCACGCCCAACAGCGAAGAATTGTATAACTCAGCCTATTCAGTTCCGCACCGGGTTGTTGGATCACTTTCTTACCGTTTTGAATATGCCAATCACCTGGCCAGCACCATTTCTTTGTTTTATGAAGGCAATGCTCAATCGAGATTTAGTTATGTAATTGGAGGCGATTTAAACGGCGATGGCAACAACGCGTCTGACCTGATGTTTATCTATGCCAAAGGATCGGATATTAATTTTTCTGACGTAAAAAATACGGATGGATCAATTAAATATTCAATTGCAGCACAACAGGCCGCCTACGACCAGTTGATCGCCAATACAAAATATTTAAAGAATCATGTGGGCCAATATGCTGAAAGAAACTCTGCCTTAACACCCTGGTACAACCGGCTCGACATGCGGTTTTTACAGGACTTTTTTATCACTGCCGGCCAAACAAAACATAACCTGCAGTTTAGCGTTGACATTATTAACTTGCCTAACCTGATAGATAAAAATGCGGGTGCCAAAGACTTATTTACCATTAACAATCCGCTTACCTACAAATCAATCAATGCCGGTAAGCAACCCGTTTACAACCTGGCAGAGTTTAATGGTAAACTGGTAACAACGCCTTTTCAAAAAAATATTTCCAATGTTAGTACCTGGGGTATGCAAATTGGGTTAAGATATATCTTTTAAAAAAACTGTATCGCAAAAAAAACGCCCGGTTTATCCGGGCGTTTTTTTTGCCAATAATGGCATTGCATTGATCAAAAAATTACCTGGCAGATCCGCATTATTTTGTTTTGCTTACGTTAAATTGAAAAGCCGCCAGCGTCCGCAAATTCGTAACAATTTGATCATACTGCCCGAATAGTTATTCGTTAAATATTTGTACTAAACAATGAAATCGATTCAATAGAATGTAGGGAATGCAGAATATTATTCAACCGAAATTAATAATGAAAAACGGAAGGTTATTTTTTCCCAATAACTGTTAAAATACAGTTAGAATTATACTTACTTTTGCGCCGCTTGTCATTTGAAAATGAAACACATTTTCGCACCAAATCTATCAACAAATGACAAGAAAGTTCAACTTGCTAACAGCCATTTTTCTCCTCTTTGGCTTTTTAGCAAATGCACAGGAAACTACTTCTGACATACAGGGAACTGTAACAGATGGTACCAACGCAGTAAGTAACGCAACCATTGTTGCAGTCCACACACCCACCGGTACTAAATACAGTACCACCAGCCGTAAGGATGGTCGCTATAATTTACCCAATTTACGCGTTGGCGGCCCTTACGAAATAACCGTAACTTTTATAGGTTACAAGCCGGCCAAACAGGATAACATCACCCTGTTACTGGGCCAGGAATTTAAGGCAGATTTTGCCCTTGTTCAAACATCCACCGATCTTACAGAAGTAACTGTTTCCGGCCGCAGGCAGGATAAAACTTTCAACAACAACCGCACCGGCAGCCAGGAAATTATCAGCCGTGCACAAATTGAAAGACTGCCCACCATCAACCGTTCTTTACAGGACTTTACCAAGCTGGAACCAACAGCCAACGGCCTGAATATTGGCGGACGCAGCAGCCAGTACAACAACCTTACTGTAGATGGTGCCAACTTTAATAACTCATTTGGTTTATCCGGCACATTGGGCGGGCAAACAGGCAGCGAGCCAATCAGTTTGGAAGCCATTGAACAGATACAGGTAAACGTTGCGCCATACGATGTAACCCAGGGCGGTTTTTCGGGAGCAGGTATTAACTCTGTAACCAAAAGCGGGACCAACCAGTTTAAAGGTTCTGTATATACTTACCTGAAAGGCCCGGGCACGCAGGGTTATAAAGTGGGTACTACCACCATTACAAAACCAGATTTTAGTTTTAATACCAGGGGTGCTTCGTTGGGCGGCGCTATTATAACAGACAAATTGTTCTTTTTTATAAGTGGAGAACAGGTAAGACAAACAGCTCCTGCCACCAGCCAGATCGCGTCAGACGGAAGTCATGCACCTGGTGGAAATGTATCACAGGCAAATGCAGATACACTTGCTGCATTGAGTTCTTTTCTGCAACAAAAATTCAACTATAATCCAGGCGCATTCCAGGGATATTCGTTTGAAACCAAGAGTGATAAAATCACTGCCAAGATTGACTGGAATATAAATAAGAACAATACATTTACCCTTAAGTACAATTACCTGAAGTCCTCATCTGATCAGTTTGCCAGCACGAGCAGACCGGGTAGCGGACAAATTACAGGCGGACAGCCGGGTACCAACTCTATGCCATTCTTTGGCAGCGGGTATGTAATCAATAATAACTTCAATATTGTAATTGCAGAAATAAACACCCGTTTTGGTAACAGGGCTTCCAACAAAATGCAGGTGGGTTATACTGCTTTAAGAGATTACCGTTCTCCGCATTCAAGCAGTTCTACTTTTCCTTTAGTGGATATTTTGAATGGCGCAGGCAGCATTTATACCACTTTTGGATATGAAATGTACACCTACAATAACTTGTTAAATACGGACGTATTTCAGTTTGCCGATTTCTTTAAATTTTACAAAGGCACACACGAAATAACTGTTGGTACACAGGATTACTACAGGAAATATAAAAATGCCTTTGCGCCGGGTTACCAGGGCGTTTACCAGTTTAACAGTCTTACAGATTTTTATAATAGTGTAAACAATGGCGATGCCAATGCTAAAAGTTATTACCTGCAGTATTCAGCATTGCCAGGTGGCGCATTTCCTTTTGCCGAAGCAGGTTCAACAGAACTGGGCTTTTTTGCACAGGATAAATGGCGTGCCAGCAAAAACTTTACGCTTACTTATGGCTTACGTACCGATTTAACCATCTACAACCAAACCTTTACAGACAATCCTTATTTTGATGCGCTGACTTTTAAAGACGGCAGCTATAACATTGGTAAGGCACCAAAAACAACTCCGTTGATTTCACCAAGACTTGGTTTTAACTGGGATGTGAAAGGCGACAGAAGTTTACAAATCAGGGGTGGTGCAGGTATTTTTGCAGGTCCGCCGCCTTTTGTTTGGATCAGTAACCAGGCCAGCAACAACGGTATCCAGTTTGGTTCATTCACCAACAGCACGGCTCCTAATCCTAACGCGGTTCCGCCCGTTGCAGGAAACCTGGTAGCGTTCAACGCAGATCCAACTGCCTATATTAAATCCGGCCCTAACACATCTTACAGTACTGCGCTGGTTGATCGTAATTTTAAATACCCGCAGGTATTAAAAACAAGTTTTGCAGTAGATAAAAAATTAGCCAACGATGTAGTGCTTACTTTGGAAGGAACTTATTCCAAAGACATCAATGCGGTGTATTACAGAAACATTAACCTGAACGAAAACAATGCCTTTAGTTTGGCTGGCGCCGACAACAGGGCACGTTACCTTACCAGCACTGCCAACTCAAATAAATATTACTCAGGCAAAACACTGGATAACCCCAATATTGGCAATGCCATCTTAATGAGCAACACCAGCAAAGGCTATTCTTATACACTAACAGCACGAGCGCAAAAGAATTTTAAAAACCTTTTCGCCAGCATTGCCTATACTTTCAGCCAGGCAAAAAACACGGCGGAGTTTGGAAGCACTGCTTCTTCTTTATGGGCAGCAAGAGCGGTACAGGGAGATCCCAATGCTGCTACTTTAGCCAACGGTGCCTTTTACCAACCGCACAGAATCATTGCATATGCATCGTATAAAATTATCAATTGCAAATATGCCACAACTTCTATCGGTGCTATTTTTGAAGCAGCTCCTTCCGGTGTTTCTTCTTATGTGTACAATGGAGATTTAAACGGCGATGGCAATACAGGTAATGATTTAATTTATATTCCTGCCAATGCAGGTGAAATTAACCTGGTAAAAGTTAACTCGGGGGGTTCCGGTACCGGCGCAAGTACAGATCCAAGATCAGCTTCGCAGATATGGAACCAGCTGAACAACTTCATTTCACAGGATCATTATTTATTGACACACCGCGGCCAGTATGCAAAGGCAAACGCAGTGGTATGGCCTATTTATAAGAGACTTGACTTAAATATTACGGAAGAAGTGTCTGTAAAAACCGGTAAGGAAAGACATACCCTACGTTTAACGTTAGACCTTGTAAACGCCGGTAATTTCTTTAATAAATACTGGGGAACTTACAAAACACCCAACCTGAGCAACTTCCTTAAATTTGAAGGTTTGGGCGCAGACGGAAGAACACCCGCTTTTTCTATGCCATACCTGGATGCTACCAACCAGGTGCCATTGGTAAACAGCTTTAAAGACAATACCAATATACTTTCCCGCTGGCAGATGCAGTTTGGAATCAGGTATTTGTTTAACTAATATTTGAAATTTAGTATAGTATAAAAAAGCCATCCTGTTAACCAGGATGGCTTTTTTATACCTGTTATGTTTTGCGAATTATCCTGGCGAGTTATCTTGCCCCCGGCGGACAGTTTGCCCTAAGATAATTAGTGTACAAAGTAACCAGGTGTAAACTGGTGCCCTCGCCTTCTGAAATGCTGTGTGTACGGTTTGGATAAGCCATAAACTGAAATTGTTTGTTGTATTTGATCAATTCGTTCAGCAATACTTCTGCGTTACTATAATGTACATTATCATCACCCGTTCCGTGGATGTACAATAAATTTCCTTTTAGATTTTTTGCATAGCTGATGGGCGAACCAATGATAAAATCTTCCTTGTTTTCCTGTGGCAGCCCCATGTACCTTTCCTGGTAAATATTATCGTAAAATAACTGGTTGCCTACGGCCGCGATGGCAATGCCTGTCTTAAAAATCTCCGGGTATTGAAACATCAGGTTCAACGTAGAAGAGCCACCGCCACTCCATCCCCAAACAGCAATGCGGTCTTTATCAAAATAACTTTTTGATATAATTTTTGTGGCAGCCTGCGCCATATCACGCACATTGAGGGTACCAATTTTACGGTAAATGGATTTACGCCAGGCCGCCCCCTTTAAAGAAGGTGTTCCCCGGCTATCCACCGCTACCTGGAAATAACCATCCTCGCTCATATCGCCATTGTATAAATAATTCTGGTGATTGCCATAGCTGTCGCCGGTTGTGGAGGCTGCGGGTTCGCCATACACATAAAAGACGGCCGGGTATTTTTTGGTGCTGTCAAAATTTTTAGGATAGTTAATCCATGCGTCCAGCTCAACACCATCATCAGTTGTAACTGTAGTGTAGCGAACGGTGCTGCTGTTATCTGTTTTAATAGTAGCCGCAATGCTTGTTGCGTTGTTCAATGCCTTATGATCGGGCAACGATACCCATTCTTTTACAGGCACAGTTTTATAATTGCTAAAACCATGACTTGCCCATTTGCCGTTGGGCGAAATAGTATAGCTATGCGTACCAGTTAAATCAGCCGGTGATACCAGGGTAGCATTGCTTTTACCATCCATCTTTACTTTGTATAAATACAGTTGCGTGGCATTGTTGGGCGAAGCCATAAAATAAATATAGTTACCCTTTTCATCAATACATTTGATAGATTCTACATCGTACTTGCCGTTGGTTAACAAGGTTTGTTTGCTGCCATCGCGACTTACCGAATAGATATGCCGCAAGCCATCTATCTCACTTACCCATACAAATGCCGCACCTTTATTAATCCATTCCCACCCAGTAGGGTCATCATCGTTCCAATAACTTTTTACCTCAATCCATGCTTTATCATTTTCTGAAAAGAATGTACGAGCCTGCCCGTTGTTGATGTTGCAGTAATACAATTTACTTTCCTGTTGTTTTCGGTTCAGTTGCTGTACTATCAATGTAGCAGCGTCTGCCCATTCCATACGCGGCAGATAATGTTGTTGCGGATCGCCTTCAATATTCATCCATTGCACCTGGCCCCCTGTTGAAGGTACTACGCCAATTTTTACCGGAGAGGGTGACTCTCCCACTTTTGGATATTCCACCGGAATGACCCGGGAATAATTGGAATCCGTTGTATTGAGCATATAATAATCTCTTATCTGGTTGGCGTCTACCTGCCAAAAGGCAATGTTTTTTCCATCGGGGCTCCAGCGAAAACCATCCCGGCAGCCAAACTCTTCTTCATACACCCAATCGAATGTGCCGTTGATTAATTTGCGGGTACCATCAGCCGTCAGCTGTGTTATTTTTCCTGTGGCAATGTCTTCGGTAAAAAGATTGTGCTCACTTACATAGCCCGCTCTTTTACCATCGGGCGAAAACTTGGCGTACATCAATGTCTGCGCCGGTTTATCTTTTCCCAGCTGTGTTAATGTATTGGTGGCTATATCCAGCACCCAGTAATCGCCCCTGGTTTTGTAGCGCCACACTTTAGCCGTGTTGGTAAATACAAGTAGTTTACTGTTGTCTGCACTAAAAGCAAAAGACGCGATGGATATCGCTTTGCCACCGGCCGGGGTTAATTGTGCTGCAGTTACCAACGCAGCTGCCTGTCCTGTTTTAATATCTACTTTTGATATGCCGCCGTTTTGCTTTTGGTAATAACTATTTCCATCCGGCGTAAACTGGATGGAAATTCTATATTGAGCCCGTAGCAGCTGTGTAGCTATTACAATAAAAAACAACAAAAAAACTATCCTTCTTTTACAATACATAAATAATAAGTTTAGAAAACTAAATTAAGGTAAATAATTAAAGGCTGGTTTCACGCAAACAGGGCAAAGAATACTAAGAACACAAAAGCTTTTGCCTCGTGCAAATTCATTTCATAGCAAAAGGAACAACAGCGGCGGCTGCCACTAAAGCATATTCCTTCTTTCACTGCGTTCTTTGCATGAAACAGCCAAAGCACTTAATTTTGCTATATGGAAAAAGAAAAACTTCGCATTGATAAATATTTGTGGGCCATCCGGCTTTTTAAAACCCGGAGCCAGGCCGCGGATGCCTGCGATAAAAGTAAAGTAAAGCTCCACGGAGACAATGTAAAAGCATCGAAGACGGTTACGGTGGGCGACGAATACGAAGTAAAAACAGAAGCTAAAAGATGGGTGATAAAAGTGACTGCATTGTTGGATCACCGGGTACAATATAGCGAGGCAATTAAACACTATACCGACATCACGCCGGCTGAAGAACTGGACAGAATTCAGTTCCAGGCGGCTACCTTTCATACCGGTAAACGCATGAGCAAACAAGGCCGCCCTACTAAAAAAGACAAGCGTGAAATTGATGGCTTTATGGATTTTTGATATTGCAAACATACCAGTTAACATTGCGGAAAATATTGCAATGAAAGGCGCCATAAGGCCTTGTGCTATTAATACAAACTGCTCATTTCACTTTCCTAATTTTACATCATGAAGATTGACATTATATCTGTAGTGCCTGCCCTGCTGGATAGCCCTTTTGCACATTCGATTATGAAACGTGCAAGGGACAAAGGTTTACTGGAGGTAAACTGCATTAACCTGCGTGACTATACTACTTATGCAAGAGCGCAGGTAGATGATTACGCTTTTGGTGGCGGCGCCGGTATGGTAATGATGATAGAACCATTGGTAAATGCGATTGAAAGTTTGCAAAAAGACACCATCTATGATGAAATTATTTTTTTAACGCCTGATGGAGAAACCTTTAATCAACAAACAGCCAACCAGCTTTCCCTAAAACATAACCTGCTGCTAATTTGTGGTCATTATAAAGGTGTTGATCAACGATTGAGAGACCATTTTATTACCAGGGAAATTTCTATAGGCGATTATGTGCTGAGTGGTGGTGAACTGGCGGCTGCTGTAATGGTAGATGCTATTGGCCGTTTAATCCCGGGTGTGTTGAATGATGAAACCTCGGCTTTAACCGATTCTTTCCAAGACAATTTATTGGCGCCGCCGGTATACACCCGCCCTGTTGAATTCAGAACTTGGAAGGTGCCGGATATTTTATTAAGTGGTAATCACGCTAAGATTGAACAGTGGCGGCACGATCAGTCGATGTTGCGCACAGCAGAACGCAGACCGGACCTTTTAAACAGGGAGTAATTGCAGGTGTAAATAATTTTATTTGCCATTATTTGTGAAAATATTTGGCTGAAAAACCTTCACTCGTTATCTTTGCCGTCCTTTAGCAATAAGCCGCGTTGGTCAAGAGGTTAAGACGCCTCCCTTTCACGGAGGAATCACGGGTTCGAGTCCCGTACGTGGTACAGCTTTAAAAGCCTTTCAGTAATGAGGGGCTTTTTTAATTTGGGTATAAGCACTTGGAAACTAAAAGGTTTACTTTATATTTTTTCATTACAGAAAAGTGCTGTTCCCTTTGCAGGAACAGCACTTTTTTGTACATGCAGATCAAAATACTAAACGATTAAATCCAGCATTAAGGCAATAACACCCGGTCTATTACATGTATTACACCATTCTTCGCCATGATATTAGCGGCTATAATATTAGAAGCCGATGTATTGGTATTGCCTTTTACGGTTGCACTGCTTCCGGATAATCCAATTGTAACTTTCCCCCCGTTAGCAGTAGCTGGCTGAGCCCCGTTCGTTAAGTCAGATGAGAAAATTCTTCCGGGAATGACGTGGTAGGTAAGAATGGAAGTGAGTGTATTGGCGTCCGCAGCTTTAACAGCATCAATAGTTGCAAAACCCGCCGCACGAAATGCATTGTTGGTTGGTGCAAATACAGTTAAAATACTTCCACCACTAAGGATGGCTGCCACATTTGTACTACCGGAACTTGCTTTAACCACCGCAGCTACCAAAAAGCTGAATGTAGTATCGGCAGAAGCGACTTCTACGATATTGCCGGCAGGGGGGAATAACACTTTTGAGATGGTGTGTATTACACCGTTGCTGGCCGCGACATCAGCTGTAACCACATTAACACCATTTACAAAAACGCCGCCGGAATTTTTGGTTACAAACACAGAGTCTCCACCAGCTGTAACTACTTTTGTATTCGGACCTGCAGGAACATCTGCTGCCATAACTTTTGCCCCTAACGTATGGTACAATAGTATCGCTTTCAGTTGATCGGCCGATAAGCTGCCTATAACTGAACTGGTTACTCCCGAAGATGTAAATGCATCATCAGTAGGTGCAAAAACGGTAAAAGGTCCTGTTCCATCCAGGGTTGTAGCAAGGCCCGCTTTTACCACAGCTGATTTTAACAAGGTGAAATTTGACCCGGCAGATACCTGGGCTGTGATGGTACCTGGCATAACCGGAGTGGTAGTGGAATCTTTTTTACAGGAAACCATTGTTGCACTAAACAGCAACACAACTAAAAGCTTTACAAGTGATCCTGATAAAAATAAATGCTTCATGATTTTTTGTTTTGACGGTTAAAATATTGTTTAATTATTATTCATCATCTTTAAACAAAACAAATCATACATGGTTCAGCTTTTGTCTCATTTTGTGTAAAAAAAATTCAAACCAGTAATTATTTCCAATACAGTTAATTGATATACAATGTGATAAGTAAAATAATAAATTTCAGGCTTAAACAGCTACATCTAACCCGTTTATCTTTTGTATAATTAATTTAAAATTTTATTAAACAAACATATTAATGAGGAAATACCCGTTTTGGTCAAAATACTCCGATTCCGTTAGTCAGGGTCACAGTATAATTTACCGGTAAACTTTTAGAAAATTACATACGCTTGCGTAGTTATACTACAAATTTCACATCGCTTTTTTATCTCCGTGCATTGCCCTAACTTACCGTTGAAAATGTTCAGTCCATGAAAAACAAACTGCTGCTAATTGGCCTTTTTATTGCCAATTTTCTGTCATACCATTTCAACAGCCTTGCCGGCGACTCCAAAAAAGATACGGTATTCACCGGTATTTATGTAACCGGTGTGCACGGCATTGATTTTAAACAAAAGGAATACACCATTGATTTTTGGCTATGGTTAAAGTATAAGAACAAAGACTTTGATTTTATACAGAACCTGGAAATACCACAGGCTAAGTCCATTTCAAAATCTTTTTCAACAGTAGATACCAGTAACGGTGTTTACCTGCTGTTGAAACTGCAATGTGTAATGAAAGATTCCTGGAAGATTGGCAACTTTCCTTTTGACCGGCAGAAGCTGAGGCTTTCGATAGAAAATTCACAATTCGATTCCCGTTCCCTGATTTTTGCGCCGGATACATTGGGTCAACATTATGACAGGCGTTTTATGTTAAGTGGCTGGAATATTGACAGTTTTAATATTACCATGGGCAACCGGGTTTATGAAACCGGGTTTGGCGATCCTGGTCTTGCGAAACCACATACAGAGTATAGTAACTTTAAAGTGGCCATTGTATTAAACCGGGCCGCGATGGGCTTATTCTGGAAAATATTTTTGGGAATGTACGTAGCTTTTTTGATTGCCTATACTTGTTTTTATATTCATGCCGATGGTATTGATTCCCGCTTTGGACTGAGCGTAGGCTCATTGTTTGCAGTAATTGGTAATAAATACATCATTGATTCTTCCCTGCCTGAATCTACTTCTTTTACCCTGGTAGATACTTTACACGGACTTACACTGTTCTTTATTTTCGCGGTGATTACCTGTACCGCTTATGCATTAAAATTGGTGAAACAGGGCAGAATAAAAGACGCCAATAAGTTTGACATGATTGCTGCACAAACACTGCTGGTAATTTATGTTGGGTTGAACATTTATTTTATTCATGATGCAGTAAGCTAACGTAGGGTAACAGGCGTGGTAACTGTATTAAGCAGCGGGGCCAATTACCATTCGTATTGCATTTTACAAAAGGGAGCAACTGCCATTAATAGGTAGCAACACGGACTGTTACAAAGTTGCCAAGATCATGCTTGCATCCTAACACCCTGTTTTAGAGCGATGATGTTTTCACTCAACAATACAATGGCAATACCAACTGTATAAGCAATTAAATCAATCCATTCAAAGGACGTTCCAATTACAACCCTGGCAATTGCGGAGCGCTGCAAACCAAGTAAGGTAACAATCTTAAAATACTGCATTACTTCAACCGTACAGGCAAATATCAGCACGGCAACTGCTGTTGAGGTTACTGGCGTATTTACAAAAGCCTTTACAAAACAATAAATCAATATAACCACCAGCATATCCCCAATATAAGGCCGGATAATTTGATCGTGAGCATACAAGGCGATAAGTACTTCTGCAAAAAATAAAATAAAAGCGGCTGCAAAATAAGCTGGTTTAAAGCGAACGGGTAGTAGCATCAGGTTTAAGGCATTAGCTGAACGAATAGGATAGCATCTAAAGTTATTGAAACTAAACTGCAATTGCGTGTATACTTTACAATTGTATCCGTAACAAGCGATGAAAGAATTCAGACCAACAAGAGATGCAGGCCGCCAGAATTGGCCATGGAGCGGGAACAAAACTGAATGGTGATTTTAGTATACAGACCAAACATGATTGATTAAGAACATAAAGATCTCCGGGATCAGTATAAGAAAAAAAGCAATAGACAACCGGTTTTGCGTTATTTTAAAACGCCTGCTATATTCGTTCCTGGAATTGACAATACTAAAATGTGAAAAGTAAATTATCCTGGAAATTACCATCGAGTGTGATCTGATTTTTACAAAAAGCAGCACTTTTACCAACGCTAATAAAAATAGAATTATTGCCAGTATCAACTCTGCTGCCATTGAAGGGTTACTCAGTATATTTTTTATCATATTAGAGTATTGTATAAGTATGTAAGTTAAGGCTCAAGCACGCCTGCGTAAAATAAAAACATGCCAGCCGTAAAGATAATATTTAGAAGGCAGTTACAATAAAAATTAAGTCCATAAAGGATGTAGAAAAACTACTACAAACTGTAAGTGTGGCATCTTATTTTGATAACATACAATGCTATTTGCCTAAGGTTTCCGTAAAGGACTTAAATGGAACGCCATTAAGATAGAGGCTCTGCTGAAACTGATAAAGGAACTATAAAAATATTGACTACATCAATTTTACTGCTGAATGTAGTTCTGGTATAGTAACATTGGCAAAGCCTTTTCTTAACAGCCTTTGCCTGAAATCCGTCTGTACATCATATTCACCATGCACTAAAAATAGTTGTTTCACCTGTGCAGGATCCTGGCATGCCAAAAACTGGCATAGGTCTTCATAATCACCGTGGGCGCTCATGCTGCGCATTTCGCCAATTTCCGCATTTACTTCATGTGGCTGCCCGAAAATACTTACCTCCTTGGGATGTTTCATTAGTCTGCCGCCAAGTGAATTGGGCTCGCAATAACCGGTTAACAAAATGGTATTGCGACTATTCTCAATATTGTTGCTGATGTGGTGTTTTATTCTTCCCGCATCTGCCATACCACTTGCAGAAATAATAACGCAGGCCCCTTTATAATAATTAAGATTCTTTGACTCTTCAACGGAGTTAATAAATTTTAACCCTTTAAAGCCAAATGGATCATCATCATTCTCTATTACTTTCCGGATGCGGTCGTTAAAATATTGCGGATAACTTTTGATGATGGTGGTGGCTGTTTTGCTCAGCGGACTGTCTACAAAATATTCCAATGGGGGAAGACGGTTTTCAAGTTCAAGCTGGTTAAGCGCATATAAAATTTCCTGTGTGCGTCCCACACTGAAGGCTGGCATAATCAACTTGCCTTTTTTTGAAATACAGGTATGGTTGATCCATTCCAGTAATGCATCCGGTGTGGGGTTGTGTTCATCATGCAGGCTGTTACCATAAGTGCTTTCTATCAAAATATAATCTGCCTGTTCAAATCTTTCAGGCGCTTTTAAAATTACATCACGGTAACGGCCTACGTCACCGCTGAAAGTAAGGCGGGTTAGTTTTCCATTTTCGGTAATTCTTAAATGTACAGCAGCACTGCCGATAATATGACCGGCATCTGTATAACAAAATTCAATGCCGGCTTCAATAGTAAACCAGGTATCGTATTCAATTGTTTCAAAAAAGTCAACCGCTCGCAGTGCATCCGCGGTAGAGTATAACGGCTGCAGGTAAGGTTGCCCTTCTGCTGCCCGGCGTTTATTTATAAATTTTAAATCACTTTCCTGTATGCCGGCAGAATCTTCCATCAGCACAGCGGAAAGATCTTTGGTAGCTGGTGTAGCAAATATTTTACCATTGAATCCATCCTTCACCAGCTTTGGTATTAAGCCGCTGTGATCAATGTGGGCGTGTGATAAAATAAGGTAATCTATTTCAGCAGGTATAAAACCGAAACTTGAATTGAGTTCATCTGTCTCCTGGCCCATGCCCTGGAACATACCACAATCCAGTAATATTTTTTTGCCGTTGTTTAAAGTAAGTAAGTGTTTGGAACCTGTTACGGTTCTTGCAGCTCCGTGAAAAGCTATTTTCATCGTCAGAATATATTTAGTGTTTGAAGATAGCGAAAAGCGATTGTGTAAATAATAAATACCAAAAAATAAATTGGATTTTTGAGCAAGAAATATAAAGAAATTAAATTCAGTTGTATCACCTCACTGTCAAAGAAATACAATGGGCTAACCGGTACTTTGGAACGGCCACTCAACAAATTTAAACAAGGAATGTTCTATTTGCTCAACTAGTTAAATAAACCAACATGCAGCATTATTCCATCGATGAAATAAAAACATGGGACCGATTTTACCGGGCCAATTTTATCAATTGCTTAAGTGGTTTTAAAGGCGCCACTTTAATAGGCACCATCGGCACAAATAAAGTAGCCAACCTGGGTGTCTTCAGTAACCTGGTACATCTTGGTTCAGATCCGGCATTGATTGGCTTTATCAACCGGCCCAGGGAAGCTGCTCCGCACACCATTGCTAATATTGAGTCAAACGGTATGTATACCATGAACCATATTCACCCATCATTTATACAAAAGGCACACCAGGCAAGTGCGAAATATATAGCAGATGAAAGTGAGTTTGAAGCAACGGGGCTTGGTATAGAATGGAGGGAAAACTGTACCGCACCTTTTGTTGCTGAAAGTAAAATCAAATATGCAATGGAACTGGTAGAAATCATTCCTATCCGGCACAACGGAACTTTCTTTATAATTGGTAAAGTACTGGACGTATATATCGATAAAACTATTCTTGCCAGCGACGGCTATCTTCACCTTGAAAAAGCGAACAGCGTTTGCAGTCTTGGCACAGATGGATACTATGCTACAGATTTGTTAGGAAGATTTGCTTATGCCAAACCCGGCAAGCCGATCGAGAAAATATAACTTGACTAATGTAAAGAATTTTAATTCCCATCCATAGTTTGTATCCGCCGAAGTATTACAATATTGTATGCGAAAACCGGATTTTAACTGCTATATTATTTTAAATAAATAAATACTTGTCCAGATCATTTTTTGTATTAATTAATTGTTATTTTTAAAAACAATTCAGTTAAGCATATTAAACGCTATTTGTCCCTTTTTCTACGAAAGCATATTGTTAATTTTAAATTGATTAGTATGTTATCAACGGATAATAAAAAACTGCACAAACAATTTGCCCCTTCACCTGAACAGAATTATGTACGGGTTAAGACGAATGCTTATTTAGGTGAAATCAGCTCACTAAGTAGTTACATTATTTCAGTACCCATTGTATTAATATCAAGTTATTTATTTTATAATGTTGCCGATGGGGATACAGTTATTGCCTGGGGCAAGGAGGATAGTTTTTTTGAATGGCTCACTTCCCTGTTTTATTTTATAGCAGCTGTTTTGCTGGTAGTTACTTTCACAAAGAACAGAAATATATTTCTACTCTTGTTAGCACTGATATTATTTTTTGGCGCCGGAGAGGAGATTAGCTGGGGACAGAGGGTGTTTGGATTTGCAACGCCGGAAGAGATTAATAAAATCAACGTGCAGCATGAATTTAATATTCACAATATGATTGTATTTGATGGAAAAACAATGGATGGTGAACTAAAGCATGGTATATCAAGATTCTTAGGAATGGATTTGATGTTTAAAATATTTACCGTTGTTTTTGGAATGGTGCTCCCTTTTTGCGTTTATCATTTTAAATCGATATCTACTATTGCTCAAAAATATAAAATACCTATCCCCCCAATTTCAATCGGCGTTTTTTTTCTTGTGTCGTGGTTGCTATTAAAACTGTCATTAGCGGCAATTCCTACTGTTTCAGCAACTGCATCTGCTGATGCCATTCGTCATTATTGGAGGATATATATGGCAGGTCCGGAGATTGCAGAATTTATAGGCTCATACACGTTGGCAATCATTTGTCTCTATTTTTATAATTATCGTAATAAAAATATTATGGGTAAAGATTTTAAGCAACTAGGTTCCATTAACGCTTAACAAACCTACATTTTAGTATCTGTAAACAAATACTACTTTTTAGCTTTGAAAGACCATGTTATAAAAAACTCTGCCACGAGTTCTCCGTTATTATTAATTCCGGTAGATTTTACTTTGATTGTTTTACCCTCGCCCGATGCTATGGCGGCTTCAATTGTTTGATTAATATCAAGTCCCTGTGCACATGTAAAAGTTGTGATGCCTGTTGCCTTTTTAAAATAGGCAGCTTCCAAACCAGTCACCAGCATGGATATGGCAGGACTACTTTTGTAGGTATGCATCATAGCCAGCACGCCGGTGCTGAGTTCTGCTGCCATGGCGAGACAGGCGAAATAGGTTGATTTAAAAGGGTTTTGGGAAAACCATTTGTAAGGTACAGTTACAGTAGCACCTGCTTCATCAATTTGTTGAACCCTTACTCCTGAAAAAAAAGCAGCTGGTAATTTGGTTAGCAAAAAAAGCGGAAACTTAAAGCGGTTACGCACAAGCTGGATAAACTCATCTTTATTGGAATTCATTATACATGTTTTTTCACACAATGATTACAAGAGATACAAAGTACACAAAGAAGCATATCAACTGAAATTTTATTTGCGGAGAAATGACCAGTTATTATTTATAGTTTTCAGCAGCCAAAGATTTTGGTGTCAATTGTTGTAAAAATTCAAATACTTTTTTTTGATCGTAACTCTTCTTTCCGTCCTCCAGGTATTCGCTGTTTTGGGTGTGGATGCGCTGACCTTTGGCATCCAAAATAATAAATACCGGAAAGCCGAAACGCTGCGGGTAACCATATTTTGCAAATACATCTTCATTCTTGTTTTCCTTGCTGAAGTTCAACTCGTACCAAACAAAGCTGCTGTTGATCAATGAATCGATCTGCGGATTTGCTTTGCTGATTTTTGCAAACTCCAGGCACCAACTGCACCAGTTGCCGCCTGCCTGCAACACCACAAATTTATTTTCGGCAGCGGCTTTTTTTACGGCAGCTTCAATATCAGCTTTGGCATCAGCTGCCGGATTGTATAATTTTTTTTCCTGTGCACAAATGGAAAATGATATAAGCATCAGGGTGATAAAAAAGAACAGGTTTTTCTTCATAGGTTTAAAGATAAATGATAATTGTTTGCAGATGGATACCGCTAAAATAAAATGCCTGTTTTAACTTTGCTTTGTTTGTGCGATGGTCTCTTTTACGCCCTGCTGATAAGTAGTTGGTGTAAAGTTAAACCGGGTATTAAATTTCGATGAATCGAATACATAGTCGCGGTCGTACTGGTACATCATTTCTGGCATCTCTCGCATAAGCGGCATGAACAGGCCCAACAATTTAAGTAACCACATGGGCAATGTAAAAATCTTGTCGGGTACATTCATTTCCTTTGTAAAAAGATTGATCATTTCTTTGCCAGTCAATGTATTTTTATCTGTTGGTAAATGCCACACCTGTCCGTAAGCATCGGGCGTATTTCCCAGTATGGCCGTGGCTTTTGCAGCGTCCGGTGTAAAGGTAAAAGAATGTTTTTTATCTGTTTTTATAAACCAGTTGGGCCTTTTACCTTTTTTGATATTTTTATAAACGACTTCAATCAAAAAACTTTTGTCATTATCCGGCCCGTAGAAATCGGCAGAGCGTGCGATTAAACCGGTTAGTCTGCCTTGCTTTACGGCGGTCATAAGCATGTCTGCAATTTGCCTGCGCACCATTCCTTTTTTGCTGGGCGGATTGATGGGCGAATCTTCCGTCATGTACGGTATGGCATTGATATCATAGAGATATACGTTATCAAAGAACACCAGTTTGGCATTGTGTTTACTGCAGGCGTCAATGGTGGCCTGCATTAGTTTTGGCCATTTCTCCTGCCATATTTTTAAAGTATATTCAAAACCGACAAGCAGATAAACAATGTCTGAGCCTGCAACGGCTTTCTCTACCTGAGCAGGATCTGACAAGTCTGCCGGGAAGAGCTCATCCGTTGCATTCACTTTTTTTGGATTGCGGCTTACGAGGCGGATGCTGCTGGTATAGGTTGTTAACTCTTTGGCCAGTACCGAACCGATTGTTCCGTTTGCTCCTAAAATTGTCTGCATAATTTATTTGCTTTAGACCGTCCGTTTTAAAATAAACTTAAAATGCGTACACGCCCGCTCCGCTTCGATGAAAGTTCCTTTTTGCACAGTCGTACAAGAGGGCGACGCAACGATGATCCACATTGCTTCTTAGCCCGGACCATTAATTTATTGCTTATCTATTTCAACCACGCAACCAACCACTTTATTTTTATCCGTGGCATCTGCTTTAAAATAGATGCCTCCATTATTGGTGCTATTGAAATTTACATTTTTTATGGCCGCACTACTGATGACTTCATTTAATTTACCGGCGTAAGTTGACTGGCTGCTCTTGTTAATAGATGCATTGATGGCGTTATAATCCAGCGGTTCCTTGCTAACCACGATGCCCATAAAATCTTTTGTGCCCAAACTATCCGCACGGATGGACTGCGCTTTTGGAAACAGCCTGTAACCCGTGATACCGCAATACGGCGAGTGAATGGGTTTGTAGGGAAACAACACAAAACTACTGCCGGCAGGGTTGGGCGTAAACAAATAAATGTAGCACTCAATGGCATTTTTGATTTCTATTTTAAACTTAGTGCCTTTGCGTACAGGCGTAGTAGTTATGAAGGTATTTGCAGTGCTCACTTTTAGCGGAATGTATTGTTTGGTATCGTTGTTTACGAGGCCAATATTGCATTCAAAATCTACGTTCAATGCAGCTCCTCTTTTTGGCATGGGATCGATGCCATAGGCTTCTCTTACAAACCCTTTAAAATCACCATAACGAACCCAGCCAATGCCGTTTTGTCCCCACTCCGGTCCCCAACTGTTCATGATCTGGAAGGCGCCGCCTTCAAGGCGATCATCATACCCTATCACACACAACGCATGTCCTCCAAAGCCGGTCTGGCTATAGTCTTCCTGTGTTGGGTGCCATACTTTCTGGCCCATCATACCTTCCATAAAACTGCCTCCTACCATCATACCAATAACCACCGGTGCATCTTTTGCAAGATGTTCTTTTACGGCACGCATACTTAAATTGCTAACACCATCACCCTCTGTTAAACGGTTAAAACCATGCATGCGGTTTTGTGCCGCTTCACTCATCATTTGATTGGTGGGTTGACGACTGCAATTATTTTCATCGTATGGAAATTCATTAAAAGGAACAGCGCCTTTGTTGGTCATAAATTCCATGGCCTTCAAAATGAAAGAACCCTGGCAGCCATCCATACCGATTTGGTTGTATAAAAATGCAGGGCTAAAGGCTACATTATTTGGATTTTGAGCAGTGCTGGCACTTTCAATAATACTGCGGGCGGCATAGCCACTGCTCCAGGCTACGCAACTGCCCTGCTTGCCCTGGTTCTGCCGGTCGGGCGCAAAGCGCAGCAGGGAAACACTTTCAGGTAAAGGATTTTTTGTGTTGTCATCTTCCAGGCCTTCGTACACGCTGGCTTTTTTAAATTCGTTGGGATCGAGTGTGCCGCCTTTTGTAAAATTAGACACTACATTGGCAACAGTAGAAAGCCCAGTACAGGATTGGTTGCGCAAAAGAAAATAGCCACCTGCTGCTAATACGAGTATTAAAATCATACCGCCACCACAGCCGCCTTTTCCACCGCCACTACCTCCACCGCCTCTTCCGCCAAACAGGCTGAATACAAGCGGTAAAAAATTCAGGAGTGTTCCCAAACCTCCTCCTCCGCCACGCCCGCCACCTGAGCTAAATCCACCACCACCGTCACTTCCACCATTGTAATCATCATTGCTGTCCTGTGGATCGTCTACCATTTCCAATGCCATAAAATATTGCTTTGATTTGTTTATTGATAAATAAAAATAGGAGATTTTTTATAACCGGCTTTAGTAAATTTATCCGAAGCTCTTTCTTTATGCCGCAAGGCTTTGAATCAATTCTTTTCTTTTTCCAGTATTTCAAACTGTCTTGAAACACTTACTCCATTTTCATCTACCAATGTAATGATGTGTTTTCCGGGTGAAGGATTCAAAGCGATCTGGTGAAAGTTTTGTGTAGTGCCTGCAAAATTATCATCGAGGCTCCAGTAAATTTTTGCGCCGGCCCGCCGGTGGGCGGCGGTAAAAATGGTATTGCCTTTTTGGCCGCTTACTTCGAAGGGTACATATATTTTTGCATCAGGTTGAGGATAGATAATTTCTATCAGCCGGCCTGTCTCTGCAAAATTACAGCCGGGTTTAAAAGCAGGCAACACTTTGTAATCGGCATTTTTTTGTTTGTAATAATATTCCATAGCAGGGGATAAAACGAACCAGCTTTTATGCTGCATGGCAGATGGACTTTCACAATCTTCTGTAACCCGGTACTGGCCGGCTGCATCGAGGTTAATCATTTTATGGTATGGACAGAGCGGGGCTTTTTGTCCGTTGACGGGCATGAATAAAGTATCCACATCCGGGCAATCTATGTTTGCACGAAAACCGCTTTGTTTGCACACGGCTACATTGCTGTAATTGTAAGCAGGCTTATTAAACCAGGCCACATTGGGTAATAACCGAAAAATATCAAACAATATAGGTGCCGCTGTTTTAATACCAATCAGTCCTGGTCGCCCTACTCCGTCCGTATTTCCTACCCACACAGCCACTACATTTTTTGGCGTGATGCCAATCGCCCATCCGTCCCTGAAACCAAAGCTGGTACCAGTTTTCCATGCAATGGTTTGAGAAGAAACAAATTCCTGCCACAGGCCTTCTTCACCAGGCCGCATAACTTCCTTCATGGCCTGGAAGGTGAACCAGATGGAAGTCGCGTCCAGCGGAATATTTTTTTTCACCGCATTTATTTTGGGCGCCGGCAGTTTGTAATTGGGTGGATGAAAATCATTGGTATTAAGATTGCCTTCATTTTTTGCCTGGTGATTCAATGCCCTTGCCATAGAAGCGTATACACCTGCCAGGTCCCACATGGTTACTTCGCAACCACCGAGAATCAAACTAAGTCCGTATGTATCGGCGGAGCGGTTGAGGGTTGAAATGCCGCACTGTTGCAGGGTTTCGTAAAAGCGCTGGTATTTATATTGCTGCAATAATTTTACGGCCGGTATGTTGAGGCTTCTTGCCAGGGCATTGCTTGCAGGCACGGCGCCGTCATACCCCAGGTCAAAATTTTGTGGCGCATAATTGCCGATTTGCATAGGAATGTCTGCAATGATACTGTTTGGTAAAATCAATCCGTCGCTTAGCATGGACGCATATAGAATTGGTTTTAGTGCACTGCCCGGGCTTCGGGGCGCCGCAATTACATCTACATCACTTTCCATTTCCTTATTGGCGGGATCATAAATATTGCCCACATATGCCAGCGTATTTCCGGTCTCCACATCCAGTACCAATGCACAGGCATTGTTGATGCCATTGCCTTTTAAAACAGACTGGTGTTGCTGAACAATATTAGCCACCTGCTTTTGTAAACTGACCTCTACAGTAGTAATTACTTTCGTTTGTTCGTTGCCGCTATGATCATTTTTAAAGCGTTGAAATAAATGCAGCGCATTTTGTGGTAAAGTTAAAGGTTGGCCAGGTAAGGGTTCCAGCTTGGCCAGGTTGCAACTGCTTTCATCAATTTTATGATCACTTTTAAGTTTATCCAACAACCGGTTACGTTTCTTTAACAATATGTCCCTGTTTTTTCCCGGATGTACGAGCGCTGGCGCATTGGGTAATACGGCCAGCGCAGCCATTTCCCCCCAGCTTAATTTATCCGGGCTGCGGCCAAAGTAGCGCCAGGCTGCTGCATCCAATCCTACTACATTGCTTCCAAATGGTGCATTGCTGGCGTACATTGAAAGAATCTCTTTTTTTGAATACGAAACCTCTACCCTTACAGCAAGGATACTTTCCTTTATTTTGTTCCAGATACTGCGGCGGTTGTCTTCTTTTGATAACCTGATTACCTGCATGGTGAGGGTGCTGCCACCTTGCGCTGTCTCCTTGTTTTTGATGTCTTTTATTAATGCCCTGCTGATGGCAATTGGATCTACACCCGGATGGTAAAAAAAACGTTTGTCTTCAAATGTGGTGATGCAGTCAATAAATTTTTGCGGTACATTTTTGTTGGGTGGGAAACGCCACTGGCCATCTGCTGCAATGGTAGCGTTGAGCAGGTTACCATCTTTATCTTCGATGATGTAACTTGTTGGAGCGTTGAATAATTGTTTGGGTAATGCAAACCAGAACCAGGTTAACAATATCGGTGAGAGCAGCAGCCCCCATCGCCTGAATGGTGGCTTAATGCGGAGTTTACTCCAGCCATTTTTAGTGTTTGTATTTTTATTTTCTTCGGTGGGCACTTTAAGGATAATTCATTTTTCTTCGTTTGCTGATTAATTCAAAAAAGGTCCGCTTCAATTTGGCAGACAGTGTCTGCCAAATGTTATATCTTATTGCGGAGTTAGCAAATACACTTCAGAAATTATCTTCAAAGTCTTGCGACTTCGTAGATGTAATGCCCGTTTTGATCGTAATTATTTACCTTCTATTATTGCTTTTACTTTCTTTTGCAATTGCTTTTTATCTGGCAGGTAAAGCTGATATTTTGAAACAAATATTTTATTGGAAATCCCTCCCGTTGCGTATTCAACCAATACTTCGTCTTTTTCTGTGGATAAAATAATCCCGATGGGCTCATTGTCGCCTACTACATTTTCTTCAGTTTTAAAATAATTAAGGTACAGATTCATTTGCCCGATGTCACCATGGTTTACCTTCCTGATTTTAAGATCGATGATTACAAAACACTTTAAAATGCGATGGTAGAAAACAAGATCAATTGAGTAGTGCTTATTACGAAGTGATATTTTATATTGCCTGGCGACAAAGGTAAAACCTTTGCCCAGCTCCAATAAAAATTGCTGTAAATTATCAATTATCTTTTGCTCAAGTCCCCTTTCAGACATGCGGTGACTTATGGGAATTTTAAGAAAGTCCAGCACATAGGGATCTTTTACTACTGTTGTTGCATCAGCTACAACATGCCCTTTTTTTGAAAGTTGCAATACTCCTTTTTTATCTTTACTTAATGCAAGTCGTTCAAATAAAGAAGAATCAATTTGTCTCTCAAGTTCCCTTACAGACAGTTTTTCATTAATTGCCTGTTTCAAATAAAACCTTCTTGCGGTATCATCAGTAATACTAACTAATGCTATATAATGGCTCCAACTCAATTTGGCAGACACTGTCTGCCATTTCTGATATGCAAGGTAAAATCTACGCATGTCCAAAATGTTGCGTCTGCCAAATCCATTGCCATACCGATATACTAAATCCTTTGAAAGCCTTGTCAGTAGCTCAGTTCCGTATTCTGCCCGCTCCATTCCCTGCTGCTCAAATTCAACAATATGTCTGCCAATTTCCCAATTGGCTTTTACCAATTCAGTATTAATTGCCCTTACTGCATTTTGCCTGGCCACCTCAATTGTATGACCAATAGCAGCTAACAGTCTTTCGTATTTGGGTTTTGCAGGCTTCATGTTTTCTTTTGCTTTACTCATCAACAACAGTTACAATTTACTTATTGATTTTAGAAAAAAGTTGTTCCAATTCAATTCTATTTTACCACTGTTTAAAAAAACTCCGTTTATGTTTTTTTGAATTAAGCACCTGCTTATATCAATACAGTAGCAAGTTTAAAGCGTTGCCAAAAGCCATAAAAGTATAAGAGGGCGATGCAACAATGATCCACATAGCTTCTTAGCCCGGACAAAAAATGTACTATACTTATTATTAAACCGCTGCCGGGGCTTGCAGCCGCCGGCAGGGTCTTGCTTACTGATGTTGCGGATCAACTACCTCTACCCATTTGCCGTTTACACCAGCCGTAATACTGTTATCATACATGGCTTCGGCGAACGTGCCCGGCAAAAAGTAACGGCCGAGGTACGATGCGTTCAATTGCACATAATAAGTAAGGGTTTCAAACTGGTTGATGTTAAAATAAGTGTACAGGCGATCATCGCGGATATCCTGGTACGTTGAGTAGGAAGATTTAAAAGCACCTTCGCCACCGAGCATGCGGGCATTCAATATCTCCCAGCCACTGGGGAATATTTGCGTTAATGCCATTTGGCTGTAAGTACCACGCCGGCCTGTATTTTTAACGGTTACTTTGGCTACAAAATCTGTTCCCTGTGTCAGCTTGCTGATATCAACCGCAGCACCATTTTGCGTAAGGTAACTTACCGACATTGTAAGCAGCGCAGGGTTATTGTTTACTTTTAAACTATCGCCGCTTAAAGGCTGTCCTTTTGTGATGAGGCGCACATACAACGTGTTAGTGCCGTTGTTACTGACCAATACATTGGCGCTGCCGTTTTTAAACAACACAGGTAACTGGCGGATGTAGGAAGCCGAATTAATGTCGGTTGCCTTTGCGCCTGCCGAAGCCCTGGCAATTATCTTGGTACCCGATGGATTTTTACCGCAATACTTTGCAATAGCAATCAGTGAGTACGATGTGGTTTGTGTACTGTACCAATCATCCTGCGAAAGTTTGGCTGCAATGGTGGGCAACAATTGCGCTGCCTGGTTTCGTTTGCCCATGATGGTTAGTGTTTCCAGCACCATGGCTTCATCTCTTAAACCGGAGCCGAAACTGATGCCCGGATTGGGACGTGGGGCGAAGGTGGTGGACAAGCCCTGAATGAGCGCCTGTGCGGTTGCATCCTGGCCGGCGAGCTTGTAAGCCGCAGCCAGCCGCCATTTGCCTTCGGGCGATAAATATTTAAATTCTTTCAGCCGGTTCATGGCGCCGAGCTCGGGCGCTTTGGCAAGTGCGAGCGTGTAGAGGCGATAAGCCTGTGTTAGATCGGCACCATAAAAATTGGTGCTGTTTACCACCCAACTGTTGGCCTTGCCGCGCTGGTAATTTTTCCATAGCTGCAATAAATTATCGCTCACAAAAAACCCGTTGGCTTGCGCCTCCACTAAAAAATGACCTGCATAATTGCTGCCCCATTCATCGCTTTCGCCTCCCCCGGGCCAGTAACTAAAGCCTCCATCCGGGCGCTGAAAATTTTGCATTCTTGCAATGCCCGCTTTTACATTTTTATCTACCAGTGATTTTTTATAGTCATCCAAATCTGTCAACTGATTTAATACCAGTTGCGGAAAAACGGCTGAAGTCGTTTGTTCAATACAACCATGCGGATACTCAATTAAATAATCAAGGCGCTTTTGCAAATTCATAGATGGCAGGCTTGAAATTTCCACTACAGCGGTGCTTGTTGAAGCCACACCAATGGCGTTGGCCACTGTGTTCCATTGCTGGCCCGGCGCCAGTGTAATTTCACTTACACTTGTCACCGCAGGGTTCGGATTTCTTATATCCAGCTCTACTTCATAATCTGCTTTTTCGCCGCCTGAACTGGCGAGTAATTTCACTTTACCTACACCTACATTTGGTTTTACTTTTACATCAAAGTACAACATCTGTTCGCCGGTTTGTGTAAAGCTGGCAGTTTGTGCCGAAGTGCCAACAACTTCTAAATATGGATTTGACTGCAGCGTTACGTTTACGTTTTTAATATTGTTCTCCATCGCAAAAACCGTTACGGGCAACTTGATGGTTTCGCCCGGACCAAGTACCCTTGGCATAGTTGCCAGCAGCATCAGCGGCTTTTTTACTGCAACTGTTTTTTCTGTTGATCCATAACTGCCTTCATGGGCCGCTACCACCATGGCTTTTACAGAACCAATGTAAGATGGCAGTCTGAACGTTTTGGTTTGCTGCTGCCCTTTGCTTAAATGAAATGGCCCAAGGTATTGCACTACCGGCTTAAACCGGTTGGCTGTCTTTTGTTTTACCGGGCCTCCTTCTGCATCGCCGCCGATGGTTAAAATGCGTTCCAGGTCGCCACCCCATGCGCCAATTACATAATCAAACAAATCAAAGCTTTTTACACCCAGGGCTTCTCTTGCATAAAAAGCTTCATGCGGGTCAGGTGTTTTAAATCTTGTCAGATCAAGCAATCCTTCATCTACGATTGCAATGCTGTATGTCATTTCTTTTCCCTGTTGTTCGCTTACGGTAAATGAAACATTTTGTTCGGGCCGTATGGCTGAAGCCATTGTCAACACCGGATGCAACAAAGTGTTTTTATCTTCTACAAAAATGGGGATAGAGCCATACATCCTGATCGGCAAATCATTGATGGTTTGTGCGTGCGGTTGTAACAAACTTACCGTTGCATAAATGTTCGGCGCCATCGCAGCATCTGCTTTAAACTTCACTTGTGTTTGACCCTGTGTAGTTTCCTGCCAGAAATTTTTTATTACTTTACTGCCGCTTTCCAGGCTTACCAAAATACGACCGCCTTTACTGCTGGGTATATTCAATTGTATTTCGTCTCCAACATTGTATTTTTCTTTATTGCTTGCAAATGATAACATCGAAGCAGCAGACTGGTCTTCATCACCACTCCTGCTTTGCCAGCCCGGCTCATCAATATAAAATGTTGATCCGGTGGTGTGACCGCTCTTAATATCTTTTACTAAAATCAGGTAACGTCCCCATTCATTTGCTGACGTTCCAAACTGCCACTGCCCCTTGCCATTGGTAAGCTGGACGGTCTCTTTTTTTAATAATTTATTGTATTCATTTTGTGTAAAGTTGCTGAGGTTGTCGCCATTATCATCCCACCACCAGCGCCATTGTATGCGGTAAAACTGTACTTCCACTACCGTGTTGCCACCTAGCAAATTCCCTTTGCTGTCAACGTTTACAATTTGTGTAGTGTGCGTTTTCCCGGCCAGTAAATAATCAAATGGCTTTTCGCCTTCGGGTAATTTTAATCCGGCATAACTTGCATACGGACTGTAAGGCACCGTCATATTATCGATGCTGAAACTGCCGCCCGGCTCAAAAACTTTGATTATCATGTTAGCCGTCAACATGCCTGGCGCCGATTCATCCATTTCAAAATTTGGTTTGATGGTGGCATTGCCTTCTGCATCCAGTGTGCCATCTAAAATGGTTTTGCTTTGTGTGCTGTAATTGCTGGTAGGATTATCAAAATCATAACCGGCAAATTTTGCAAAGCCTGTTCTTTTAGCATACAGGGATGCATCAATTTTTGCTTTCAAATTTTTACCCGGTGTACCGAATAACCATTTGGCATTGATCGTACCTGTGGTTTCATTGCCTTTGCCCAGCACCGCATCTTTGCCAAAATCAACATTAATTTTTAAGCGGTTGGGCATTACTGTTTCCACCTTAATCGTCTTCTCAAAATTGGCACCACCGCATTTTATTTTGGCCAGCCAGTTACCCGTTGGTGAGCTGGCATCGGTATTGGTTTTAAATAAATAAAAACCGTCTGTGGCATCGTTTTGTATGATGTGTTTGTACAATTGTCCCTGCGGTGTAAACAGGCTGAATTCTACCGGGTGGTCTTGTGGTAATTTCTTTTCCTTGTCTTCAATAATGCAATTGATATACATCGTATCTCCCGGCCGCCATACACCCCGTTCGCCGAAGATAAAACCCTTAATGCCGTTCTTCACTTCTTCGCCACCCACGTCAAAACGACTTAAGGCCAGTGAACTTCCATCATCCAGTTTTAAATAGCCCCGCTCATTTCCTTTTTTTGCAATCAGTAAGTATGGCTTTCTTTTGGTATCAATAGTTGCAAAGCCATCACTGCCACTTTTGCCTTTGCTGATGATGGTTTGCTGGTAATCCATTATCTCCAGGTCAACATCATTCATTGGTTTTGTTGTGAGGATATTGCTGACCGCTATCAGCAAACTATTGTCGCTGCCACGTTTGGCCGTAAGGCCGATATTACTTGCTAAAATATTTCTTGTAGCCCAACGGTCTTTGTTGTAATAAGATTTGCTGGCAGGATCATCTTTGCGTTGCCAGTTATAGCCGTAAGGATAGTAGGTATCGTAGCGCTTCCAGAATTCATCGTCTTCATCCAGGCCATTGTTGTTGCTGTAACTTTCTTCCTCATCACCATAATAATTCTCCTCCTCCCCTGCATCTTTTGCAGTGGTATCTACAGCGCCCTGGTACAAAGAATATTGCGGTCTGAAGCCGATGGTAACGTGATAAATGGCACCGGGTTCTGTTTTTAAAAACTTGTCAATATCTAAACTGAAATGCTGGTGTTTGTGCAGGTCCAGTGCTTTGTCATCATCCAGCCGTAAGGTTTTTTGAACGATTGGTTTGGCTACGCGGCGCAGGTCTGAATTGCCACCGAGGTTATTGTCCTGTAAAAATTGCGGCACATTGTTTTCAAAAATTTTGATGATGCTGATGTCGACCGCACTTAAATTAATGGCTTCAAAAGGCAGCACCAAACGGCCGGAGTTCGGCAATATATTTCCCTTGCCCTGGATCTTTACCGACGGCATTTTATTTTCAAAATTGATGTTGCTGGTAAAGCCATTGCTTAATGTATCGCCCCACGTATTTTTTATTCCTGCATTGATGTTGACGGTATAATTGCCATCCAGTTTTCCGCTGGTAAAAACCTTTACCTCGCTGCCATTGATGGTGTATGAAATATCAGCCTGGTTGCTGATGGTTATCAAACCGGTAAGGTCCTGCCCGACTAAAATGGGATCACTAAACTGTACCGACGCATATTGCTGCGCTTCGTTGGTGGCTGCAACATTCAGCACTTTAAAATCCCCGGCCGCAGGTACGGCTATTTCTTTGCTGCCTTTTAATTCAATGCCCATAGGTTGCCCGTTCCAAAGCAGATTCACGTTGCTTGCGTTGTTGCCGCGTGCAATCGCTTCCACAATAAAGTTGTGCGATTTAGCAACGTCATTGTGTTGCCAGTTTATTTTTAAGGCATTTCCATTTTGTGAAGCCGACAATAATTTTTCAATCTCCGCTCCCCTTTCAACATCGGCTGTTTCCAGGTTGCCACCCAGCGACATCTTGTTTTTAGTGCCGTTACTTCGCAAACCTTCATCTGAAACTTTAAACGACGGCTTTGCCGTTTGCATACTAAATTTAAAGTCGCTGTATTTATCCGGCACCTTTGTAACCTTGCCCAGGCTGAATTGTACCTGGTACAGCTGGTTGGGTTTTAAATATTCGTCGGGTTTAAATTCAATGGTGGTGGCGTCTACCCATCGTGCTTTACCTTTCACCGAAGGCGAAATATCAAACAGCGTTTCCTTCACCTCTTCACCCAGCGTGTGCGTGGTGTTGGCGGCTGCTGCCAGTTGAATACGAATGGCTGCAGTCTTGCTGATGATGCCGGTAGTATAAGCATCCACGTACTTACTAAAGGCAGGATCAACTTCAATCCATTTGTCTTTTTTACTGCAGGAGAACAAGAGGAAAATTAAAGAAAGGCACAGAAGGGTACACAAAAAAGTTGCACTGAACTTTTCAGAACGGTTAACAGCATCGGGGTCCATAATGGTTTTGTATTTTTTTGTGCAGTACAACCAGGATGGTGGTACTGTTAGGTTTGCTGATGTAAATGTTATATAAAATATTGACATCCGCAAGATGCAGAAAAAATAAATGCTGTTAAACTATTTGTAAAACAATCTTTTGGAAATGAAATTTTTGTCCGGGCTGTATTTTTCAATTTAGCTTCATTTGCGTCGCACTCGTGTACAGTTGTTTTTTATGGCGGCTTTTATGAAAGCGCAGATTTATCTTTTAAAAATGAGGATGAAAAATAATGGCATTTAGTGTCTGGGTAATCTGCAGCATCAGGCTGCGGCCTGATGTCATTAAGTTAAGCAATGCTATTTTAATTGCCACGCCCTTCAGGGCGTGGAATCAAGAATAATTATTAGTTTTATTGGCTTTAGCCAAACTATTATTTGGGCTAAAGCCCAATTTCTTATTTCTATTTTTTATCCACGCCCTGAATAGTGTGACAATTAAAACCTTAACCAAATAACATTGCGCATCGGCCTGTTGCGGCAAGGCCAATTTCATTATTACATTCCTGTTCCCCGTTTCTTTTCTTCCGCAATTTTAAATGCCAGCGGACCGTTGCCGGCAATTAGAAAATAAACCAACAATAGCAGCACAACAATCGTAATAAACAATTCGGAATAAGGCAGTAATACATCTTTAGCCATATTTACGAAAATGATGGCGCCTATCAATACAGGTATTTGTATCAGGCAGGCAAAACGGGTAAATAAACCGAGTACCAGCATGATACCGCCAACAATGTGAATAAAGGGAATTACATGCGCCAGTAACACCGTAAGGAAAGAACCAAAAGTATCTCTGCCCGACGACATGAGACTAATGAGTAAACTGGTGTTGCGGAGAAAGTCGATGCCTTTGTAACAGAGGAATACCCCCAGGGCGATGCGTATAATATCTACCCATTTAGGATGATGGTGATCGCCCCAATATTCAAACCGGTGGAGAATGTCCATAACATAAATTTTTAGGATGTAGAAAAAAAGAACTGTTATAAATGTAAGCTTTTTTTACTTTTTCTCAAAGCACTTTATTTAGGTGTTGACATCAAGTTTATTACGATATCAACGACAAAATTTTTGCATTAACAAAAAGAGAGAGCAAATTAAACAACGAACACTTTGCAGCCGGGATGTTGGTACAGGTAAACCAATGAGCCAATAAATTTAAGGGGGTACCACATTGCTGTACATGTACAAGAGTGCGACGCCACAAATGCACCAAAGAGCTGTTGTTTTAGCCCGGACAAAAAATCTTGAAAATGGAATCATTAATAAAGCTGCTCATCATATTCCAGCTCGGGCATGGCCGTCTTTTTATCAGCGAAAAATTTATTTTTCCATGCTACGGCTGCAGCCAGTAAAGCCATTACAATCAGTAACGACAAGCCTTTTGACAAATCAGAAATTTTTGAGATAAAGCCAATGATTGAAGGTCCGGCGAGGAAGCCTATCAGTCCGCCTGTTGTAACCATAGCAAATCCTTCAACGGTGCTTGTACCGGGAATGTTGGCCGCCGCACTGAATAAAACGGGCACAATACAGGACGAGCCAAAACCAATTAAGATATATCCAAGTATGGCAACGGGAACCACAGGTGCCAATACAACAATGGTAAACCCTGTTGCCGATAACAGGCAGCCAGTGATCACGATTTTTTTACTGCCAATGGAGGCGATGAGGCCGTCGCCGTTTAATCTTCCAAGCGTCATAGCAATTGAAAAACCGGCGTAGCCAAGGCTGATGAGCGCCTTGTGCGCATGCAGCGTTTCTTTCAGGTAAATAGCGCTCCAGTCGGCAACACAACCCTCTGCCATAAAAGTGACCATGCAGATAAAGGAAATGCCTAAAATAGCTGGCGAGGGAAGTTTAATTCCGGAACGGCTGTGAATAATATCCTGGTGTATGAGTAAATGCTTTTGATTGAGCGTGATAATGATTAAAATGGTGCTGGCTACAATTACAATCTGCCATCCGGCCACGATATGCAATGAAATGAGTAATGCGGCCAAACCGGCGCTTACCGCACCGCCCAAACTATACATGCCATGGCAAGTGCTCATGAATAAGCGGCCTGCTTTTTTTTCCATGATGTTTACTGTTGCATTTGCAGATACACCGTTCAAAAAACTGCAAAATCCATAAAGGTATAGTATCAGCCAAAACATGGGCCGGTTAAGCGAATTGATTTGCAATATCATGAGCAGGCAGAGCAAGCGGTAACCATTCAGCATCCAGCGGCCAACAGGCACTTTGCTGAATATTCTTGTAGATAACAGCATGCCACTGATAGCACCAAGCGGCGATAACAGCAATGACAAACCGAGGCTGCCATCATCAAAATTTAGCCGCTGTTTTATGGTGGGTATTGCTGCCACCCAGGTGCCGAACAAAAGGCTGGAGGTTGCGAACAAAAAACCTACCGCCAGTGCAGGTTTGTTTTTAATGAAAGAAGAGATGTTTTTGATCATTTAAATAACGGAATTAACGCTGCCCGCTATTCAAAAATAGTATTATTTTGTCTCACACAAGGGGCGATAAGAATACAACCCGACCAAAGAAATGAATCGGCGTATCCGCTCACTGTCAAAAAAAGACTATTTGCGGCTGAACCATCGGTTGGTTCTTGGTATCCTTTGTCTGCTTTGGGTGAAACAAAATTTTAGTCACTGTCTTCCATATGTAATTTCTGGTGATGTGCGCCGGCTCCGATGTACAAGGCAAAGCAGGCGATGGCGGTATCTTTTAGCAGACTAATCAATGCCATTTGTTTCGCTTCGGCATTGCCTGCATTCATGAAATTTGGGAAGTGAATGGTGAGTACAAATATAAAAAGCAGCACTGCCAGCAGGTAGCCTGCGGCTTTTACCCACTTGTTAAGAATAAATGCTGCAGCGACCAGGATAAACGCAATGCCAACAAAATAGACCCATATCAATCCGCCGGGTAAAAATTGTGGTACATAATTTACAAGATCGCGGGGATGTAAAAAATGCTGGATTCCGAAAATGATCATTACAAGCGAAAGTAAATAAATGGCTAAGCGGGCTAAGACGTGTGGAACTTTCATATCAATCGTTTTTAGACAATTAAGTTACATTAATTAAAGCCGGAATGCAACTGTTTGGCCATATTCTTTTGCACGAAAGCACTGTGTGTCAATACATCAGGTAATACGGGAAGGCTAGTTGCACAAAACAAAACGCGGAAAACAAGTCCCCATTTTACCTGGGGTTTGTTTTCCGCGTTATAATTATTTTTAGCTGTGCGGCTAAATTACCTGGTTTTTCAGCAGGTCTTCAAATTCATCTTTTTTGCGGATAAGTTTCGCCTTGCCATCAATCACCATTACTTCGGCAGGTTTTAAGCGACTGTTAAAATTACTGCTCATTTCAAAACCATAGGCGCCAGCATTGTAAAAAACAAGGTAATCACCTTCCCGTACTTCATTTAGTTTTCTGTCCCAGGCAAAAGTATCTGTTTCACAAATGTTACCAACGATAGTGTAAATCCTTTCGGCTCCTTTGGGATTGCTGATGTTTTCGATGTGGTGATAGGCATCATACATCATAGGCCGAATCAGGTGATTAAACCCACTGTTGACGCCCACAAAAACCGCGGCCGGGGTTTGTTTGATAACATTCGCCTTTACTACAAAATAGCCGCACTGGCTCACTAAATATTTGCCCGGCTCAAACCATACCTGTAATTTCCTCCCCGTTTCTTTTTCAAATTCCTGGAAGGCAATCGCTACTTTTTCGCCCAACGCATTTACATCTGTTTCCGCATCACCGGGTTGATAAGGCACTTTAAAGCCGCTGCCCAGGTCAATAAATTCAAGATTGGGAAAATGGCTGGCCAGTTCAAACATCACCGCCAGGCCTTCTAAAAAAACATTGATGTCTTTTATCTCGCTGCCGGTATGCATATGTATACCGGTAACATTTAATTTTGTTGTTTTTACAATGCGTTCAATATGGCGCATCTGGTGAATAGAAATGCCAAATTTACTGTCAATATGCCCGGTAGAGATTTTGTAATTTCCGCCCGCCATAATATGCGGATTCAGGCGGATACACACCGGGTAAGAGCTACCGAAATTATTGCCAAACTGTTCCAGTATAGAAATGTTATCGATGTTGATGTTGACACCCAATTCCTTTACGGCTACAATTTCTTCAAAGTCTACACAGTTGGGCGTATACAAAATATCTTTGGGTGCAAAACCCGCCATCAGTCCAAGTTTTACTTCATTAATGCTTACACAATCCAGTGAAGCGCCTATTGAATGAATGTACCTTAAGATATTTACATTGGTCAACGATTTACAGGCATAAAAAAACCGGGCGTTACAACCGGCAAAACCCTTCTGCAGCTTTTTATATTGCGCCGCAATGCGTTCTGCGTGATAAACATAAACGGGAGTGCCAAATTCTTTGGCCACTTCAATAAGTTGCTCGTGTGTTAAATTCTTTGCCATGTTTGATGTGGTGTGTTTTATTTTATTTTTCATTTTTGAACCGCCATAAAAAAAGGTATGAGAAACAATCTTCGTCATACCTTATTTAAAAATTTATTTTTAAATCTATGATTCCGATTGTTCCTCTTCCGGTTTATCTTCCTTGGAAGCAACACCTGTTACTTCGTCCTTTTTATCTCCTGCTGCATCTTCTTCCTGTTGATCATTTTCAATCACACTGTTCTCTTCATCAAAGGCTGTATCATCAGTTGTAACAATCATTTCTTCTTCAATTAATAGCACGGCACTTTCATCCAGTTCCATTTCCTTTTCGTCTGCTGCTGTATCAGCATTTGCAAAATCATTGTGCTGGTTTAATTCAGCCATATTATCAGGCACATATGGCTCTGTTAAGGGCATATTATTTACCAGAGTTGCCTGTACCAGTTCTTCCATCAGTACCTCACTTATCTTGGGTAAATCTGCGGTGCTGTTAATGCCAAAATAATCCATAAAAGATTTGGAAGTAGCATAGATCAACGGCTTACCAACAGCATCCTCGTTTCGGCCGGAAATAATTACCAAATCTTTTTCCAGTAATTTTTGCACCGCATAATCGCAGTTCACACCACGGATGGCTTCTATTTCACTTTTAGCAATTGGTTGCTTATAGGCGATAATGGCAAGGGTTTCAAGTGCAGCATTCGAAAGCCTTTTTAAAAATTTGTCTCCATTTAACTGGGCAACTGTTTTGTGGTATGCCTTTTTTGTTAAAAATTGCCAGCCGCCGCCGCTTTGCCTTAACTCAAATGCATAAAACTCCGCACTGTATTTTTCGAATATTCCTTCAATGGCTGCATCTACCTGTTCAACGGTGGCCCTGTCTTCAATAAACCCCAGCGCATTGTTCAGCAGTTCAACCAGCTCCGTATTAATGAGCGGCTTGTCACTTGCAAAAATCAAGGCTTCAATATGTGGTATTATCTGTGAAAGTTCCATTGGCCCCTGTCCCCTAAAGGGGTATAAAAATTTATTTTGTTAGATGTTATCTTTTCCATTTCCGCCTCGGAGATGGATGTTAGCCATTCAACGCTGCAGCACCGCTTACAATTTCTGTTAACTCAGTAGTAATGGCAGCCTGCCTTGCACGGTTGTAACTTATTTTGAGTGATTTAAGCAATTCGTTCGCATTATCGCTGGCTTTGTCCATCGCTGTCATCCGGGCACCATGTTCGCTTGCATTACCATCCAGCACTGCTTTAAACAATTGGGTGTTTAAAATCTTCGGCATCAGTTCGCCAATCAACACATCTTTGCCAGGTTCAAAAATAAAATCGGCATTTGCTTCGCCTGCTTTTTTCGCAACACGGCCTACAGGTAAAAATTGTTCGGCTATAAACTGCTGTGTGGCGGCATTTTTAAATTCACTGAAAACCAGTTCCACCACATCAGTTTCTTTATTGGCAAAAGCATCCATTGCATATTTAGCCGCAGTCTGTACTTTTTCAAAACTCAATCCGGTGAAAATTCCCCAATAATTATCTACCACTTTAAATCCGTTTTTCAAAAAGTGCTCGTACCCTTTTTTACCAATTGGCAAAATGGTTACATTGCCCTTGGCATATTGCGTCTTATATTTTTCAAAAATCAGGGAACGGGTTAACTTAATCAGGTTACTGTTGTAACCGCCGCACAATCCCCTGTCGCTGGTAACAACAATAATCATAATTTTTTCGGCTGGTCTTTCAGTCGCCAGCGCCATATTTACATTGCCATCGCCATTGCTTACGATGTTGCTAAGCATTTCCTGCAGCTTCTGCGCATAGGGCCGCATTTGTGTAATCGCATCCTGTGCACGGCGTAACTTGGCGGCACTTACCATTTTCATGGCCTTTGTTATTTGCTGGGTACTTTGTACACTTTTAATCCGGTTACGTACTTCTTTTAAAGCTCCTGACATATAAAGTAAATTGATTAAGTTGTTGTTTTCGGACCGCAAAGGTATGGCAAAAAAGCATATCCAAAAACGCCATTATTAACAAATAAACCACCAGTTGGGCTATACATAATACAATGGTGGTGTCAAACTCAGAACGCTGACTTCCATTTACAAAGATTTTTTTATCCAATTGCATCCATTACTTTAATAACTATTCTATCGTATTATTTCCGGCTTCTGCCGAAAGCAACGCGTTATTTAAAAATAAGTGACTATACTTGCAAATTGAGCTTATAATAAACATCTTTAAATATTTTTTTGTCGGTAAAGCCATTGCACGTAAGCTGAAAGACCCAAAAAATACTAAAAAACAAACAATATTCTATAATGGGATTAGCATTGGATCTTTTCCTCACCCTGCTTCTTGAGTTACCCATCATTGCACTTTTTTTTAAGCGAAAGAAAAGACCGGATGCATTAATGAACGCCCTTATGGTCAACCTGATTTCCTGGCCCGTAGCCCATATTCTAAAAATCAGTACCGACATCAGCATATATTTAATTGAAGCCATAGTAATAACCGGAGAAGGCATCGCCCTCTGGTTGCTCACCGGCTGTGGCTGGAAAAAGGGATTTACTATGTCAGTGATCGCCAACCTGATCAGCTTTGCTGTTACCAGCCTGATTCATATTGAGCCGGACATTTTTCAAAAACCGCAAATGATTATCCACTAAGCGTATAAAGTAAGTCGGCAGTTGTGAGTGGTGATTAGAGAGTAATGTTATACTACCTGCATTCGCCAGGTCATTATTGCCTGTTCACCATTGCCTGTTGACATTGAATACTCACTACTTACTATGGCCTATTTACTATTGCCTGTTCTCCAATTAACTGTCAACTAATTTGTACCTTTGCCTCCCCTCTAAAACAGGGGACTTGCTGTCAATTTGGCTTTTACTGTATTTAAGCACCATATTTGACATTGAAAATCAACCCGATAATATTAATATACCAATAACAGTAATTTTATGATAGGTTTTTTATCGAAAATATTTGGTGGCAACAAAAGTGAAAAAGATGTAAAAAAAATCACTCCCCAGGTTGAAGCCATCAATCGTTTTTTTGCACAATATCAATCCCTCTCCAACGATGGCTTGCGCAATAAAACCCAGGAATTTAAACAACGCATCCGCCAGCACCTGGCAGAAATTGATGCGCAGATCGGCACAAAAAAAATTGATGCGGAAAATTTACCGGTAGTAGAAATAAATCAAAAGGATGTTATCTATCAGGAAATTGATGCCTTAAAAAAAGAAAGGGACAAAAAAATAGAAGAAGTGCTGCAGGAAATTTTGCCCGAAGCTTTTGCCGCGGTAAAAGAAACCGCCCGCCGTTTTAAAGAAAACGCAACGCTGGAAAGTACCGCAACAGAACTGGACAAAACACTGGCCGTTACAAAAAAACACATCCGCATTGAGGGCGATAAAGCCATCTTCAGCAACCGCTGGACGGCTGCCGGCGGAGAAGTTACCTGGAACATGGTGCACTATGATGTACAGCTTATCGGCGGTATGGTATTGCACAGCGGAAAAATTGCTGAGATGGCCACCGGTGAAGGTAAAACCCTGGTGAGTACATTGCCTGCCTATTTAAATGCATTGAGTGGCGAAGGTGTACATATAGTTACCGTAAACGATTACCTGGCCAGAAGGGATAGTGAATGGAACGGCCCGCTCTTTGAATTTTTAGGATTAACCGTTGACTGTATTGATAAACATGAACCCAACAGTGACGCCAGGAGAGCGGCTTACAACTCTGATATCACCTATGGTACCAACAACGAATTTGGTTTTGATTACCTGAGGGATAACATGGTACACAGCCCAGATGAAATGGTACAGCGCAAACATCATTTCGCCATGGTGGATGAGGTGGATAGTGTGTTGATTGATGATGCCCGTACACCGCTGATCATTAGCGGACCGGTTGGCCACAGCGATAATACGCAACAGTTTTTTGACCTGAAACCACGCATTGAAAAGTTGCTGGATGCACAGCGCAAAGCAGTGAACCAGTTCTTAATTGATGCAAAGAAAAAAATAGCTGAAGGAAATGATGACCCCAAAGATGGCGGTCTGTCGCTGTTTCGTGCACACCGGGGTTTACCTAAAAATGGTGCGCTGATTAAATTTCTGAGCGAACCAGGCATCCGGGTTAAACTGCAAAAGAGTGAAAACTATTACCTGGCAGATCAGCAGAAAGAAATGCCCAAGGTAGATGAAGAACTCTATTTCCAGATTGATGAAAAAAATAACCAGGTTGATTTAACTGATAAGGGCATTAACCTTATCACTAAATCAGGCGAAGATCCTGAATTTTTTATTTTGCCGGATATCGGCGTAAAACTAAGCGACATTGAAAAGAGCAGCCTAAATGCAGATGAAAAACTGCGCCAGAAAGAAGCCCTGCTGAATGAATACTCTTTAAAAGCTGACCGCATACACACGGTACAGCAATTATTAAAAGCCTACACTTTATTTGATAAAGACACCGAGTACGTGGTATTGGATGAAGCCGTAAAAATTGTGGATGAACAAACTGGCCGTATACTCGATGGGAGACGATACAGTGACGGTTTGCACCAGGCTATTGAAGCAAAAGAAAATGTGAAGATTGAAGCCAGTACACAGACTTATGCTACCGTTACGCTGCAAAACTATTTCAGGATGTACCACAAGCTTTGTGGTATGACAGGTACTGCCGAAACAGAAGCCGCTGAGTTATGGGACATTTATAAACTGGATGTGGTAACCATCCCCACCAATTTACCCGCCATCAGGAAAGATGAACAGGATTTGGTGTACAAAACCAAGCGTGAAAAATACAAGGCGGTGATTGATGAAATAGAACGTTTGCGCCTTGCCGGACGTCCTTCACTTGTAGGTACAACCTCTGTAGAAATAAGTGAATTGTTGAGCAGGATGCTGAAGCAAAAAAATATTCCGCACAATGTATTGAACGCAAAACAACATGCCAAGGAAGCACAGGTAGTTGCTGAAGCTGGTTTGGCCGGCGCCGTAACCATCGCCACCAATATGGCAGGTCGTGGTACGGATATTAAACTAGGGCCAGGCGTTAAAGAAGCTGGTGGGCTGGCCATTGTAGGTACCGAACGGCATGAAAGCCGCCGCGTGGACAGGCAGTTGCGTGGTCGTGCAGGCCGGCAGGGAGATCCGGGCAGCACGCAATTCTTTGCAAGCCTGGAAGATGACCTGATGCGCATGTTCGGCAGCGAACGTATCGCTTCTATGATGGACCGTATGGGCTACAAGGAAGGCGAAGTGATCCAGCACAGCATGATCAGCAAGAGCATTGAAAGAGCGCAGAAAAAGGTAGAAGAAAATAACTTCGGCATCCGTAAACGTTTGCTGGAGTATGATGATGTAATGAACAAACAGCGTAACGTGGTGTACAGCAAACGCAACCACGCTTTGTTTGGTGAAAGGCTGGCACTTGATCTTGACAATGCCTTCTATTCTGTTGCAGATGGTCTCATCAACTCCTTCCGCGAAAGCGCCGATTTTGAAGATTTCAAACTCGCCGTGATTGTAAACTTCGGGATTGATACTACCATCACCAAAGAAGAGCTGGAGAAAGGAAATATTCAACAGGTGGCAGAAAAATTGTACGATGAAGCCAAGAGTAATTACAATCGTAAAGTAGTTGCAGTGGCACAGCAAACGCTGCCCATTATAAAAAACATCCGTAAAGAACAGGGCAGCCATATTGAAAATGTAGCCGTACCGTTTACCGATGGACGTAAACAAATACAGGCACTCGCCAACCTGGATAAAACCATCGCCAGCGAAGGCGCGGAGTTGCCCAATGCATTGGAACGCAGCATTACACTGGCGTTGATTGATGATGCCTGGAAAGAACATTTACGTGCCATGGACGATCTGCGCCATAGTGTACAAACTGCAGGCTACGAGCAAAAAGATCCGCTGGTAATTTATAAAATTGAAGCCTTCAGCGCCTTTAAGCAAATGGATGATGCGGTTAATAAAGACATCGTAAGTTTTCTTTGCCATTGCGCTATCCCCACTGAAGAAACCAATGCTGCCAAAATAAAAGAAGGCCGCGAACAAAAAACCGACATGAGCAAAATGCGCCAGCGCAAGGAAGAGTTTGCAGGCGCTGCATCCGGCACCGGTGGACCAGAATACATCAGCAACGAAAATGATTACAATGATCCCTCTCCCGCTATCAAGCAGGAACCAATCCGTGTAGAACCAAAGATCGGCAGAAACGACGCCTGTCCTTGTGGAAGCGGCAAAAAGTATAAGAATTGTCACGGCAAGGATGCATAAATAACTAGGCAACAATTTATAAAGGCTAACCGCAAACGTTAGCCTTTTTTATGCGTGACAAATTTTCTTGTCCGGGCTAAGAAGCCTTATGGTACTGCATTGGCGTCTCACATTTGTATATTTTCGCCTTGGGAAAATTTTATTTTATCGGAGTGCGAATCGTAATATTAGTAAGTGTTGGTTTCCCCTTGTTAGTGTTACTGTACAAGAAGAAAAATCACCCTGTCAAAGCAGGCCGCTGTTGCGTCTCCTGACCAATAGCTGAAGCCAAGGCAACAAAAAACAACAAATAGGAAAAGCATCACGCCAATTATTTATAGAACACTTGCTTTTATCAAGAACTCATTTTAATGATGCTCCGGTGGCTGGTCAGAGTTACGATAACGATTGATGGGGTGGGCATGTTTATCAAAATTTTTCGTTGTAGAAAGCCCGGCGTTACATCGCCGGGCTTTTAATTTCAAATTCAAAACACTACGGCTTCGGCGCCGCAGCAGAAGTTTTATTTACTATTGGCCACAACGAGCCAACGGGAAGTGTTGGCGGAATGGTGATGCCTTTATTAAATCCCCTTGTCTGCGCATCGCCACCAAAATAATACAAGGGCCAGCCATTGTAGGTCAATTGCTTTTTGCCATTAAAAGTAATTACCGCAAACACGGTTTTATCCAGTATAGAAGGCACGGTAATATTGTCTGTTTCATAAATCGGCCAGAAAGAATTATTGGTAAAATCGGCTTTTGTAAACTTATTTACCAGGAAGCTGTCTCTTCCAAAAGCATATAAGGTGTTGCCTTTATCATCGCTGAAATAACTCGTGCGGCCGTCGCCGGGAGCATACGTACTCAAATAATTTTTACCATCGGCGCCCGTCAGCTGGAAATTGGCAATGGTGATTGAATAGTTGGGCTTGGCTACAAACCAGATATTGCCAACACCTTCACCGGTTGTTTGGCCTGCTGCTTCCTGTACACCGCCGGGCGAATAATAATACAAGGGCCATCCTTTGTAAGTAGTTTGCTTAGCACCGGTACTGGTTAAAATTGTTTTAAAATCAGCAGCCTGCAAACCAGCCCCAAACGTAGTGGTAGTGCTGTCTGCAGCAAATACCGGCCAGTTGGTTAAACACCCGCCTGTACAGTTGGACTGACCATTTACATCGTTGGAAAAATAGTACAACGTTTTCCCATCCTTATCCACAATATGGCTGCCGAGTGAATTGGTAGAATCCAGGTGGATATCAGTTCTGGGTGGTATTACAGCCGGATCACTTTTTTTACAGGCCGTAAATTGCAGTGCGTAAAAGGCACAAGCTGTCAGCAGAAAAATATTTTTTTTCATGGTATTTTTTTTGGAATACTTTAATTTGTTTGGTGGTGGAATTAGTGCTTTATTCAGGCCTGAAAAAGTAGTACTGCAATAAGGAACGCAGGTTTTTATCATTAGGTTGCTTTCGGCTATTGATATTTTTTACATGCAGCTGAAGTTTTTTAAAAGCAGGATATGATGGGGATTTGTGTATAACGATGGAAGCCAACATATCAACAAAAAAAGATGACCTTGCAGGTGTTCAAAAATAAAATGCAAGGAAACTATATTTACCTGGCGGCCCATACTGCAACACTGATACAACATACATGATCAAAAATTATTTCACCCTGCAATACAAAATGCTCAACAGGCAACTGGCAGACTTTGGCCTACCGCGGGCTATAGCATGGATTGCTTTGCCGCCCATTTTTGTCAGCTTGTCTTTATATCTTTTTTATAAAACAGCTTTTGCCCAATACATTTATACTTTGATTGCAGCAAGCCTCACCGCGAATTTTACAGGTACAGATAGAAACGATTTTTTAAGATCCTGTTTTAAAATAGGTGATTATTACCGGGTAAGATTAGGTGAAAATATCTTGGTCGTGTTGCCGTTTCTTATTTTCCTGATTTGCAAAAACTGTATTGCGTCAGCCGGTATTTTGTTGGCGCTTGCAACCGCAACCGCATTCATCAGTTTTAAAAACAAGTTACGGTTCATTATTCCAACGCCATTTTATAAAAAGCCGTTTGAATTTATTTCGGGTTTCAGAAAAATGTGGCCGGCGTTGCTATGTTGCTACCTGGTTACAATTATTGCTATTGTTGTACATAACTTCAACCTTGGCGTGGTTGCGCTGACGGCCATTTTCTTATTGTGCATTTCATTTTATCAGGAAATGGAAACCGGCTTTTATGTTAGGGTATTTTTATTAACACCGCATCAGTTTTTAAAACAAAAAATTGCAACGGCAGCATGGCAGGCCTCTTTGTTAACACTTCCCGCTGCAATCGCCCTGGGTATCTGTTATCCCCCCCACATAAACATAATTGGATTATTTTTTTGCCTGGGCCATATTTACCTGGCAACCGCTATCTGCGCAAAGTATTCTGCCTTTCCACAACCTATCGCATTGCCGCAGGTTATATTACTCGTTGCAGGTATACTGTTTGCACCCTTGCTGATTTTGATAATACCTTATTTTTACATCCGTTCCCTTAAAAAACTGAACAATTTTTTGCGATGATATCCATTGAAAATGTATCAATTTCCTTTGGCAGTAACATTATACTGAATAATGTGCATGCTCATTTTTCTAAAGGAAAGGTCTATGGGATTGTGGGCGAAAACGGTTCTGGTAAAACAACGTTTTTCAGGTGCATAGCAGGGCTACAAGCGTATTCAGGCCATATAAACAGCGAGTTTAATCCGTTAAAAAACCATATCGGTTTGCTTCAGACAGAGCCTTACTTCTTTTCAAAAATAACCGGCAGGGAATACCTGCAACTGATGTGCAATGCAAGAAACATCAGGGTGACCGACATTGATAGTAAAAATATCTTTGGCTTACCGTTGAATGAATATGCCGCCACTTACTCTACCGGCATGAAAAAGAAACTGGCTCTTATGGCCATCCTGATGCAGGAAAATGAAATACTGATTTTGGATGAACCCTTTAATGGTGTTGACATTCACAGCAACATCCTCATTACGCAAATTATTCACCAGCTAAAATCCCTCAATAAAACCATCCTGATTTCATCACATATATTTTCAACGCTCAATGCTACATGCGACGAAATTTATTTACTTGATAATGGAACATTTGTAAAAAAAGTTTTGAAGGCAGAATTTTCGCTGTTGGAACAAGAATTAATAAACTTCACGGTCGGCAATAAAATTGAGCAGCTGAAACTTAAATAATAAGCAAGCATGGAAAATTTTTCAGGAAGCTTACTGCGATCAATTTTCGACGAAAAAATTTGGTCAGTATAAAAATGATTCTATCTTTGCACTACACAAGAACACGCTACAAACATATTACCTCAATCTCCTATTAAGTAATCATCCCTGTTCCTTTCGCTTTTTCTTCCAAGTCCCCAGTTACTGATTAACCCCGTTACAGATTCATTAATACATTGCTTTACGCAGTTGTACAGCCGATATTTAATTTCCAATTTTGTGAATAGCACTTTTTAAGATTCTTTATTTCTGTTACAAACGAAATAAATATTTAAACCTCTAAAATTTGCAAAATGAAATTTTTTACATCTACTCTTGCCCTGGTTTTAATAGCCACGGTTAGTTTCGCCCAATCTGTTTGTCCTGATTATTTCAGACGTAACAATGGTAATGGAGCCTGCTCTGACGGACAATTAAAACTGTATTATACAACCTGTCCGCCATCCATTCCAATCATCGATTCGGTTTACTCCAATGGAGTAAAAACCAACATTACTTTTGCTTCGCCAGATGCTTCTAAATGCAGCTCCCAGGGCTTTATCGGTTACTGTGTGGTGGGTGGAAATATGCCGCCAGCGTCAACCTGGGCGATCTATTTTCACAACCCCGGATCAACAGATCCGTTTGGTTGCAATGTACCCGAAGGTGGAATTTTACCAATTGGCATCAGGACATTTACAGCAACCAGGAACAATAACAGTGTGATCCTTAACTGGCAAACTGCCGCTGAGATAAATGCCCGGCTTTTTGAAATACAAAAAAAATCCGGTAACAGCTTTGTAACCGTCGGCAGCATTGCAGCGGCCAATAAAGAAACCGGCAGCAGCTATAGTTACACTGATATTTCAAACGAACAAACCACAGCTGAATATCGTTTAAAAATGGTGAGCAGTGATGCCGCAATTGCTTATAGCGAAATTCGGGTAGTACGTGGCGCCGGTGCTTCATTTGACTTTACTATTTTCCCTAACCCTGCTACAAGGAATACCAAAATTGCTTTAGCTGATATTACACAACCTTCAACCATACAGGTAATTGATAACTCCGGAAGGCAGGTAAGATCGATCAGTGTGAGGTCAAGCAGTACGATAGAATTAAGCAATCTGCAACCGGGCCTGTACAGGGTACGAATTGTTACGAATAATTCAGGTGAAGCACTTACAAAAACTTTAACCATTGTTCAATAAAAACCAACCCGCTTTTAAAATCCCAAAGGCTGCCTGTCAGGCAGCCTTTCCTTTCATCAGCAGTTAACCCATCAAAAAAATGAGTTACCCCTGGCGTGTAAGTCTAGTACATCAACGCAAATTTTGGATTTAGCTTTTCTTATCCTCAACCGGAACCAGGGCTTTAAAGTAAAGCGTAAACTATCCGCTTAAGCCGGTCTTTTTGCACCGAATCTAAATAGCAGGAGATGTGTTTTCCAACGGTATCCCGGGTGAGCCGGGATGAGTTATGGGCACCCACAACATGCAATTTATAACCGCCATTTAAATGGTTTGCATTACCTGGGTATAATGTTCTTAGATTTAAATATTTGCTTTTATTGGTTAATAATTTGTTTTTTATTAAAATATAAATCAATTTCAATAAATATTTAAGCAATTTTAAATAGGGACTAAAAAATATTTAATCGGCGGCTAGTGAAACGCTTTCAGCTTAACATATTCTTTAATCAAAATATACTAACGGTTATTCCCTACTGATTTTCCGTACATTCATATACCATGACGAACTTAATGAACTCTGAAATAGAATTATCGGCATTTTTTGAGCAATCGCCTGACTTGGTTTGTATAGCAGGCAGGGATGGATTTTTCAAATCGGTAAACGAGGTGGTAATTAAAAAACTGGGATACACCATTGATGAACTGCTGTCGCAACCTATTTCTACATTCATACATGAAGATGACAAAAAAATCACCCATAAACACCGGTCAGCTTTATTGAACGGCAAAGTGCTGCACAACTTTGTAAACAGGTATATTTCAAAAAAAGGAGACATTATATGGTTGGAATGGACTTCCCTGTATTTCTCCAAAAGCGGATTGGTGTTCGCCACCGCAAAAGACATCACGGAAAGGAAACTGGCAGAAACGGATATTGAGCAGCAGTACAACAAATTTAAAAATTTAACGGCCCATTTTAAAAGTGATATTGAAAAAGACAGAAAATACCTGACCTACGAATTGCATGAAGAACTGGCACAATTGACAGCCGCCATTAAAATGAATATTGAATCTGTTGCTATGAACACGCCTTTGCTACCGGAGCCTTCCAAAGTGGCGGTAGAAAAAGCTTTGGTTATTTCCCAAATGCTGATTAAAACACTGCAGCGGATTTCTTTTTCCATTAGTCCGAACGTATTGCATGAATTCGGCCTGAATGCTGCACTGGAATGGCTTTCTACAGAATTTTCCCTGTTACATAATATACCATGTACATTTAACAATAACTATGGAGAAGAACTGTTAACCAAGGAAATTCAAACAGATTTTTTTCGGATTTGCCAGGAGTCGTTAAAAAATGTGCAGGACCATGCCAACGCCAAAAGTGTACACATCAGGATTGAAGAAGTCAATGATAAAATCAGGCTTTCTATCAAAGATGATGGTGATGGATTTGATATTACCCAGCAGAAAGAAACACCGGGCTTTGTAAGTATGCGGGAACGCGTAAACTCTATTAATGGCGAGTTACTTATTGAAAGTGAACCTGAAACAGGCACTGGAATATTTGTTACAATTGCAAAATAAAAGTACCTGAGATTGGCTTTTCATCAGTCAAAAATATCCGAAGACAAATAACGATCTCCCCTATCGCAGATGATAGCTACAATTACCCCGGACGTTAACTCTTTTGACAATTCAATAGCAGCATGTACTGCGCCGCCACTGCTTAACCCGCTAAACACGGCCTCTTCCCTGGCCAGTTTTTTTGTCATTTTACGGGCATCTTTTTCATCAACTTCAATAATACGATCTACCCTTTTACGATCGAATATTTTTGGTAAATAGGCTTCCGGCCATTTGCGAATGCCGGGAATCTGCGATCCGTCAGTTGGCTGGCAGCCAACAATCTGGATGCCGGTATTTTGTTCCTTTAAGTATCTTGATACGCCCATAATAGTACCAGTAGTGCCCATGGCAGATACAAAATGGGTGATGGTGCCCGCCGTATCCCGCCAAATTTCGGGGCCCGTAGTTTTATAGTGCATGCCGGCATTATCTGGATTACCAAATTGGTTCAGCATAAAATAACCACCTTTTGCTACCTGGGCATTTGCATAATCAATACTGCCCTCAATAGACCGTTCCTTCGGTGTAAGAATTACCCTGGCTCCAAAGGCCTGCATGGTGAGCACTCTTTCACGGGTAGAATTTTCAGGCATTACCAATTCTATCGGCACTTTAAACAAACTGGCTATCATCGCTAAAGCAATACCTGTATTGCCGCTCGTAGCTTCTATCAATGTAATACCTTCTCTTATCTCACCCCTGTCCAGCGCGCCTTTGATCATGCCGTAGGCAGCCCGGTCTTTTACGCTTCCACCAGGGTTGTTTCCCTCCAGCTTGCCATAAATACTTACATTTTTATTTACACTTACCTGGTCTAGTTTAACCATGGGTGTATTTCCTACCAAGTCTAATATTCCTGCCATTTTGTTCAGATATTATTGCTAAGCTACACGTTTGAGATAATAGGTAGCAATTGATTAAAAAAGATACTGAAGAACTTACAGCAGTTCTTTAGTATGCAGCAAGATAAAATCTCTTACTAAATTACGTTATCGCAATTGGAAATTTTTTGGCCATAAGCGTTAAAGTTTTTCACTGGTCGCATTTTTATCAGAATGAAAATGTTAATTACATTCTTTTATGGATGGTTCCTGAAATCGAAACTTTGGTAGTAGGATAGCCTGAAAGCGTTAATACTTTTATATTGATTGCCGGCGGCCAGTTGCTGAAATATATTCAGGTAACCAAACTGAATATTTGAAATGGGCGTTGTCTGAATTTTGAGCCCCATATAGAAACGATTTTGATCAAAATAATTATACACAATCTGTTTGCCCGCATTTACATTAATCTCATCATTTACAATCAGGGTAATAGCTCCCGGTTTTGTTTCTTTTTTATCAAGCGGTAACTCATAGCGCCAGTTATAACGCAACCGGTAATTAAAATTATATCCATCGGCCAGCGTATTGTCATTTAAAATTTTGTGCCGGAATCTCTCTTCCAGCCGAACCCAATGTACCATTCTTTTTCTGCCATAGCGGGCATCCCATTGTATCTGTTGCCACGGGCGACGTTCTGGTTGTGACACATTTTTGTGATTGTCGCCGGGGAAATAACTGGCCCACGCAAATCCAGCTGTTAATTTAGTGGTATTGGAAACATAGTAAGTAACGCCTACCCGAATGATGCCAACCGAAAGATTTTTGACAAAATGCTCCTTCGTACGTAATTGAAAGTCTGTCCACGTGCCCCATTTATCGCTTAACCTTGCCTGGTTGAAATATGCAAACCATGTCTCATCCAGGTGTTGTATATTTTTTGTTGTTTGAGCCATCAATACAGCTCCGGTAAAAAAAATAAATACCCATGAAAAAATATATTTCAGCATCCAATCAATTTATATAAAAAAGAGTGCAAATATAGCGCACTCTTTTTTATATAAAACCGCGTCCCTAAAGCATCAGGTTGTTTCTTTTATTTCATCGTTGGCTACTGCAATCACCTGGTCGCCGGCTTTTAAGGCACCAAACACTTCAATTTTATTAGCCGTTTGATTGCCCGTGCTGACATCAACCTTAGTGATTTTATCGCCATTCATCACCAGTACATATTTTCTTTCGGTAGAAGTAACCACCGCCGATTTTGGTACGAACAATGCCTCCACATTGCCTTTGGAATACAACAGCACGTCTGCAAACATGCCAGGAGCAAGCGCACCATCCTTGTTGGGCACATCCACTTCCATTCGCTCGCTGCGGTATTGGGCGTTTACATTCATGGAAGAACGGTTGATATTGCCGGTAAGTTTCTTGCCTTGCAGGGCGCTAACGTAAAAAGATACCGTGTCTTTATTTTTCAGGTTACCCGCCAATGCCTCGGGTATGTCTACCTGTAAACGCAGGTGATCAATTTGTTTCAATTCCAGCATGGGCTTGTCTTTCGCCGATGCACTTACCAGCGCTCCCGGATGTACGTTTCTTTCGGTAATAACACCGGCGAAAGGCGCTACCACTTTTAAGTAATCCAGCATGGTTTGCTGCATTTGCCAGTTGGCTTTTTCTGCATTGCTTACCGCACTGTCTGCCTCCATTTTTGCTTTTATGCTGGAGAGATCGAGTGGGGAAATTGCACCGACGGTTTTAGCTGCTTCCAGCAAGCGCTGGTAGCGTTCTTTGTCAATTGCAAAATCTGCTTTGGTGCGGGCGTATTTTTCCCTTGCCTGTAAGGCAGCCTGCACCAATTCCGGGGCTTCCAGCACCATCAGCAGGGTGCCTTTCGCAACTCTTGAACCAATATCCACTTGTACCGTTTTTACATAACCGTTCACTTTAGGAAATATGCTCACTTCCTGGAAGGCTGCCAGTTGTGCGGGCAGTTTTATAGTAGATGCCACGCCACCCTTTTCAACTGTAGCAAGCGCATACTTAGTTGCAGCGGCTTTCGGCTCTATGGTTTTATTGGGTGCTGCATTGTTGGAAGAGCAGGAATAAATCCCAAAAAATAAAAATGGAAAAATAAAATATTTCATGTTGATAAATTTAATTGTTACTATTTTCTGGTAATAAAGACACGGATCCAAAAGACGCTTTTTGCCGAACCCAGCCATATACCAGGGGTACAATAAATAAGGCCGCAAAAGTGGATGCAATAAGACCGCCGATTACTGCACGGCCCAGCGGTGCCGACTGATCACCTGCTTCTCCCAGCCCGCTGGCCATGGGTATCATACCGGCAATCATGGCAAGGCTCGTCATTAAAATGGGGCGCAACCGCACGCTGGCTGCAACTGTAGCTGCTTTAAATGGATCTTTGTATTGCAAGCGCAAAGCCTCTGCGTTGGTTACAATCAGGATGGCATTGGCTACTGATACACCCGTACTCATAATAATGCCCATGTATGATTGCAGGTTTAATGTGGCACCAGTAGCCAGCAGCAATAACAGCGCTCCCAACAATACAGCCGGGATAGTTGATAACACCGCAACAGATACACCAAAAGATTGATAGTTGGCAGCCAGCAATAATAATATCACCACGATGGCAACCAGCAAACCTGTTTGTAAAGAGTCCAGCGTTTCTGTTAATAAAGATGACATGCCTTTTACATCGGCCACCAAACCCTTTGGCGGTGTACCTAACGCCGTGATGGTTTTTTGTATTGCCGTGGTGGCGGTGCCGAGATCTTTTTTATAAATGTTGGCACTCACTGTTAAAAAACGGCGTGGCCCGGCACGATCATATTCACCTGGCAATGTATCCACCGTCATTTGTGCAATGTCAGATAAAATGGGTCTTGATTTTCCTTTTACCAGCGAAATAGATTGCAATTGTTCAATGGAGTTCATCAGGTATTCCGGCACCTGTACTTGCACCTGGTAAGTGTACGCAACTTTCTGATCAAGCCATTGTACTTTTTCGGTAAAGCGGCTGGAAGAAGTAGCATCGGTAATACTCCTGGCCACTTCGTTCAGGTTAAGCCCCATCTGCGCCAAACGAAAACGATCAATGTTGATTTTTATGGTTGGGAATTTTAAAGGCTGCGCTATTTGAACATCCCGCAGGTAACTGATTTGTTTCAGGCTATCCACCAACCTCTCTGCGTACAATTTTAGTTCATCAAAATTTTTACCGGCTACCCTTACTTCAATAGGTGTGGAAGCTCCCTGGGCCATGATCTTTTCTGTTAATTCTATGGGCTCAAAAGAGATGTTCAGCAAGGGGTAAGCCGCTTTTATATTCTGCCTTAATTTATCTTTTAATTCATCCAGGTTGGCCTTGTAATTTTCTTCCAGGTTAATCTGCAGTATAGCTTCATGTGTACCGCTGTTAAAGATGTATAGGTTACTGGATCCATAACTGCTCGGTATTAAACCCACGTAGGCAGAACTGATTTTTACATTGCCATTGGTAGTTTTATCAATCACATCCAGCACACCTTTTGTTGCTCTTTCGGTTTCCTCCAGCCGCGTACCATCAGGTTCCTTAATCCTTATTTGTAACTGACCGTTATTGGTTTTCGGCAACAAATCTTTTCCAATAAAAACAAAGCAGGCTCCTGCCGCCGCCAGTGATAAAACAAGGTACACCAACACGATTGGCTTCCGTTTAGGCATCCAGTTTTCAAGTCTGTTTGCAAGTGACATTTTTATGCGTTGAAAAAATCCGTTCTCCTCCGGATGCTTTTTATCTTCCGCATTGTGCAGATTGATTTCGGTAATCTCCTTATCATCCAACGCCAGTCCGGCATGAGCGTGCTGCTGCTCGTGATGATACTGAAACATGCCTTCTTTTAATAACCAGTTGGCAATAACCGGCACCAATGTTTGGGCTGCGATGAATGAAACAATCATCGCAAAACCGATGGATAAAGAGAGCGGCAGGAACATCGCTTTAGGCACGCCATTCATTACAAAAGACGGTGCAAATACGGCAAGGATACACAATAAGATCAGCAACAATGGAAAAGAAATTTCTTCACAAGCATCCAGGATAGCCTGCCGTTTATTCTTACCCATCTCCAGGTGCTGGTGTATATTTTCAATGGTTACCGTGGCCTGGTCAACCAATACTCCAATGGCCAAGGCAAGGCCACTCAGCGTCATAATATTGATGGATTGACCGGCAAGATTAAGAAACAATACGCTGCTCAATATGGCCACCGGAATGGTAATCACCACCACCAAACTGCTTCTCCAATCCTTTAAAAACAGTAACACCATCAGGCCCGTAAGTATAGCGCCCAGTATACCTTCCGTCATCAGACTTTTTACAGCGTTGATCACAAATACCGACTGATCAAATTCGTAGCCGATGTTGACATCATCCGGCAACAGGCTCTGCATTTCGGGCAGTTTGCTTTTTAAGGATTGCACCACAGCCCAGGTGGAAGCATCTGCCGTTTTTACCACGGGGATATATACCGAA
>NZ_JAQBNR010000072.1 GCF_028288465.1 Ferruginibacter sp.
CCTGGTTTAGCATTCACAAAGTCCATAAAACTAATTTGCCCATATGGAGCACCCAGCATGGCTGTCTCATCCAGTTTGTTTTTATATTTTTCTTTTAAACGGGCAAGGTTTTGCCGGGCAGTTACCAGGTTTTCGGCACTGTAATTTCCAATTTGTTGCCAATGGGGTAATTGCTGTTCTGCTCTTTCAAAAAATTCTCCAATACGAACGTTTTCGAAGGGCAGCTTCCCGGTTTTAGTCATCATGACTATATAATTCGCATTGTCATCAATTATTTTTGGCGGAACGTATAAATGAATGTAGGGCTGAATATTTTTATTGGTATTAAATCCCATGAATTGGTAGCCCGATTTATCCGCAGCAAGATCCATTTTTACTTCATCATTATAATGTGGCATTACAAAATAGTATTGCTCCGGGCTGGAAATAAAATATACCGGGGCACTGATGTATTGCAGTTGATTTGCCTCAATGCGCCAATACTCAGCAAGATTGTTTTGTGGAACAAATTTCCCCTGCACATCTTTTTTCAAATACATATACACCTTCGTTTGTGCACCATATAATAGTGGCAGCGCACGAGCCTGCAAGTTTATCTCATTACCCAAAAGACTATTACTGGAATTGAATTTTGGTATATAATTTTGATAGTAAGTCGCATCTCCCAGGCATCCTTTCGGCAGGTAAGATTGTTGCATCCATTCTACAAACTGCTGGCAATTGCCTATTTGCCTGGCACTGTAAATCCGGTCACCAAGTTGTTTGCCGGTGGGCGCTGTAGTATGCTTGCGGATTGTCATCCAACCGATATCGATATCGGCTATGCTTTCCAGCTTAAAGCCAATACGATCAACATATTCCGGCTGGGCCTGCACATATATGCTTGCCATCATTAAAAACAGAAAGATTGTTTTTTTCATATCATAACAGTTGAAACTATTTTCTATTTACCGGCATATTTTCAGTGCTGTAAAAACCACTAACTTTTTCTTAGCTCCTGATCGTCTTCATTTACACAATTAATATTTTATTGGTTAACAGTAGCATAGTAAACAAGGCTGTTATCTACCATTTTCATCAGTTAAAAATATTTTTGCCTGCGGCCGGTGCTGAAGGTCCCTGTAGTCCTGAGTTCAAAGACGGGCGAAGACCGTTTTCCTGTATATCTTTTAATACAGCAGGCGCATTTTCCATCTCATCCACCAGCTGCATAATTTTATCCATGTCTTGTTTAAACAACCGCTTTTCGTCCATCTGATCCATTTCTTCCATGATTTTTTCTATATTTTTCTGCCGCTCTTTCATCTCTGAATATTGATCCATTTTATTAACTTCCTCCATCATTTTCTCCATTGATTTTTTTAATGCATCCTGTTGTTGCTTTTCAGCTTCCTGTCCGGCAATTTTTTGTTCCAGTGCTTTAATTTGTTCCATCACCTGTTCATAGGCCTCCAGCTCCTTTACTTTTTTGATCATTCTTTCCATTTCCTTTTTAAAAATATCTTTAGATGATTGCACATTATCACAACTGGAATGCATCATTTTTTTCAGCAGGTCATTGCTGATCATATCTTTTAAATTGGGAAGCGGCGTCAGCTCGTCAAGGCCATCAGCTGCCTTTGGCCGGCTGTTGAGCTTCTTCAACATATCCGTTAGTTTGTTATCGATGGCTTTATTTACAGCAGCATCCGTTGGTACCGGCGTATTGCCATTTTTTGCATTGATTCTTTTGAGTGCACCTAACAACCCATTGTCCATTGCCTTATCAACATCCGCAGCCGATGGTGTTATACTTCCATCCGCAGTCTTTGCCGTAAAACTTTTGCCAGGTTCGGAAATTGAATTATTGTCAGCACCATAAGCAATGGACGCATTGGGCACTTTAACCGCAGGATTCTTTTTTACATCCAGGCTGTTCTTATCAAAGTTTTTAACGGCATTGGAAAGCTGCTGCCATTCGTTACCGGTAGGAATGCTTACGACAGCCGGGCAATAAAAATTCGGCACTTCAGGCATGGGTACATCCATTTTACCATTGTTATTTTGTGAAACACAGGTTTTGGCAATGGCTTGCTGCGCACTCAGTGCATCACTGTACAAACCTTTCAATGCGCCGGCCCAACCAATGCACTCCGACAATACTGCATTTTTTGGATTGCCCGCTACATACCACGACCAGGTACAAAAAGCATTCAGCCACATCCGGAATTCTTCTATGCGCTGTGCATGAAAGGCCCTTACGCGGGGATTGGCATATTGAAGAAATTCATTGTTCCGCCGGTCATAATCCGGGCACTTATCATTATCACCCGATTTGTCACGGATTTTTCTTTGTGCTTCAATGTCCTCCTGCAATGCTGCAGCCTGCTGTTGCTTTTCTTCGCTCCATTGCTTCATGTAATAGAATAATATTTTCTCTACAATCACGGCTGTCTTGCTCATCATGTTCAACCCTTTGATCGTTTCTTCTCCCATGGTTTTCACAAATGTTTCTTCACCTTTTTCCGTAAGCTTGTCCAAGTCACGGCCCGCAGCATCCTGCATCGATTTTATTTTATCATCCAGTGTTTCAAGCATTGCTTCATAACTGTTATAGATGCGGCTATCGCCTTCATACCCATTTACATTGTCTGAAAAATCAGGAATTTTAATCCAGTCTTTGGGGAAATACTCATAGATGGTGATGGCCTTTTTGATTTTATCAAAATCAATTTTTTCTATTCTGTCCTGGCCATTGTTATTGGTCAGCAATTTTTCAGTAAAAGGATTGAGGTTTGATTTCAACGATTCAACATAGGCATCATTGGCTTTAATAGGGTCGCCAAAAAGCTCTTCCATCAAACCACCGCATAGCATTGCTTCTGTATTAGCGGGATTGATTCTTATCGCCATACCGGAGTAAATGCGGGCACTGTCTGTTTCACCTAACCCCAGCCAGGCATACGCCATATTGTTTAATACAGTCGTGTTGGAAGGAGCATCATCCGCCAGTTTATTCAGCACCGGGATGGCCTGTTCGGGATAACCATATTGCGTAAGCAACGAAGCAAGATTGTTTTGCGCATTCAGGTTGCGGGCATCTGCCTGCACTGATTTTGCAGCGATGGCCATAGCTGCCTGCGGATGCCCCTGTAACATGCACAATACCGCTGCATTTTCCATTTGTGCAGAAGTAGATACTTTTGAAGTGATCGATTTTATGATGGCTATTTCAGCAGGGTCGCCTTTTGTAACCAGTTTGGTGTAAAGGTTGCCGGCATAAGGTGCAACCTCTGTTGCTGAAAGCTTTTTCTTTGGCAAAACAATCGCTGCATCCCTTTTGGGCAACAACTGTTTATTACTGCTGAAATCGTTATAGTCCGCTGTTTTGGCATTTTGATTCATCAGCGTAGGCATGATTCCCCCCATCATCTTTTTCATCTCGGCTTTATCTTCAGGGCTCAGATCTTTCATAGCGTCATTCATCAGCCTGTCCATATCCGGCTGCCCGGGCTGAGTTTTTGTAGATTTAGCCTTTGGCCGTGGCTGTGCAAACGACACCTGAAATACCAATAGCAGCATACAAGCAGGCAGCAAATATTTTTTCATAACAATGATTCATTAATGATTTACGACAATACGGACCGTTGCCCGTGAAAGTAAGCTGTAACAAAACACCTTCCATCAATACACCGGGATATCTGTAAAGGTTCCTTTCATTTCTCCGGCAAAACCGTCGGTAAATGTTTCCTGTTCAGCATCGCCGATTTTTACCGGCTTTAATCCTTCTATGGAATTACCCATCACAAAATAACCGCTGGCTTTTCCGTCTGCAATTTTTTCAATCACCAGTTTGCAATTTTCTGATGGGGCAGGCAGATGTCGCCCGAGACCTGCATCAACAAATTTCGACATGTGCCCTTCGGTGATATAAGGTGAGAACGCTTTGATGTAGGGCTTTTGAGCGCTGCCATAAAACAACAGGGCTTCTGTTTTTGTAACGGCAGGGTATTTTTTAGTGCCGTACATAGGTTTCTTTTTATTGACTTCATCAAAATAATAGCTATCTGTTTTCAGGTTTTCGCCCACCGGCTTAAAATGAATTTTTAAAAAATTCTCTTTGCTGTTACCTTCTTCTTTACTCGCCACCAATGCGTAACCGTTGTCTTCCTTCATGATTTGTGCATATGGCAAACTAACATTGAGTATTTTACTTTGTAAGCGCAAGCCGTTTATGCCGGCAGCAGTGCTGCCCGTGCTTTTCGCTGCCGGAGTTTTGGCCGGTTCTTTTGCTGTATTGCCTGAAGTCGCTACTACCCCTGCAGGCTTTTCATATTTGTCAGCTGCCGCATTAAAAATAAATTCAACCCGCCGGTTTTGGGCTTTGCCTTCGGCAGAATTGTTGCCTGCAACGGGTTGTGTTTCTCCACGTCCCTCCGTTGTTAATTTACTTTCACCAATGCCGTATTCTTTCATCAGAATATCCTTTACTGCTTCAGCACGTTGTTGTGATAATTTCAGGTTGGATGCATCATCCCCATCACTATCGGTATGTCCCACAATTTTAACCGGGCTGGTAGCATCTTTTATAACTTTACTCACATCCAGAATAGCACCCATGCTTTCAGGTTTTAAATTGGCGGTGCCGGTATAAAACAACAGGTTGCTGATTAACTTACCCTGCGCAAATTCAGCCCTTGTATCAGGCACTTCTTTTGCAACACGGATATTACTGATGTAGTAGTCAGATACATCATTTACATGAAATCCAAAGCCCAGCTGATTCGGCAAATAAGCTTCATCCACTGCACTCATATCATATAGTTTTCTTGTGTTCCACCACATACGAAAACGCTTGCCCTGTACGCACATACTGATGTGTACCGGCACGGTATTACTGTAAGGCAAATTGTCGGAAAAAGCTTCCGATAATTTTTTTCCGGAAGAGGCGGTGTTTTCATCCCTGTACAAACCAGTGCGGCAGTCCTTACCACCATTGCCTGTCTTATTCCAGAAAGAAATGCAATGCGCACCAGTCAGGTTAAGGTTTTTTTCATCTGTTACAATGTTGCTTCCGGTATTTAGTAACATCAGCCAGTAGTCATGCGACTGGCCATTGTCTACCAGCAACAAATCAAACTCCACGGTAAAATTGTTACCCCAGCTTTGCACTTTGTTACGGGTTAATTGTACGGAGCCGCGGGCATTCATCTTTAACCAGTTGCCTTCCAACCCATCCAACTTTACCAGTTCGGCCATGCTGCTGGTTACCCAGCCATTGGGTGTTTCCCCTATATTATCCTGCGCAAAATTGTCGAAGTACACAATTTTTTTACCAGGCACAAAATCAAATTTGCTGTACACTTTTAAATCGGGGGTACCGGTGGCTGCTTTCGTATCTGCAGGCTTAGCATCTTCTGATGCGGCTGGTGCCGGGCTATTTTCGGTAGGTCCGCTCGTTTTGTTTTCAGTTGGTTGATTGATCGTTTTATTGACGGCCTGCTCTGCCTTTTGCTTTAGCTTTTTTAAAAATTGAGCCTGAGTTTGAAAAGCCGCTAACGTTAGCACTAGTAGTGTAATAAAGATTTTCATCATGTAAAGTTTTATGATGTAAATATGAGGCCTGATGGAAGAAAGATGTATCCTGTAAAAACAGGATTTTTCATTTTTTAAATAAAAGCATAGACAAGACCGCGGAGCGGATTTGCAGCACGCATCAGATATTTCAGTTCGCCGGCTATCTGAGTACGGAAGCCGATCATTCGCCCCGGCACAACCTTATAAAAAAGTTCTTTATCCGATCAGAGAAAAAATTAGCAACTGCAATATTGCAGATTGTTGCAAGTAAATTGTAAGTTGCCGGGTCTGTTCGAAACCGCCATCCTGCTTTACACTTAACAAAAAATTATGTAAAAGAGGGATAATCCATTTTTTTTAAGCAACTAGTTTTACAATATGAAATCCATCCTGGCCACAGCTTTATTTTTTTTGCTTTGCACAGCAGAGCCAGTGTATGCGCAGCAGTACAACAAAGACAGTGTACAGAAAATTGTTGCGGGCATTCATGCCATGCCGCTGGATACCTCCAGCCTGCGGCAATTAAGAGACGTTGGATATGATCTGCGGGAACTGGATAGCACGTATTCGAAACAATTGCTGGAAGAGGCTTTGACTAAAAGTATTGCCTTTGGCGAAACAGACGCTATCACCAACAGTTACCGGATGCTTGGCCTTTGGTACACCAACTTTGGTTTAAGAGACCAGGCTTTAAATTGTCAGCGGGCATCTTTACAATCTGCCAAAAATAACAATCATTTGTACCTGGTGGCCGGTGCCAATTTTAATATCGGCAATATCAAATACTGGAAAGGCGAATACGATAGTTGTATTGACAACTATCTTAAAACAGCAGCATTGTATGATGATCCGAAAATTTTCAATGACAAAAATTTGCAGGAAAAGGCACTGCAGAAAAGAAAGTCTGACCTGTATTGCAATATGAGCGCCGTATTCAACACTCTGAAAAATTTACCAAAGGCAGATGAGTATATTGATAAGGCACTGGCCATTGCAACAAATATAAAAAATGATGCTGCTTTTGCATTTTACATTCAACAAAAAGCAGACAATTATTTTGAAAGCGGTAACCTGGAAAAAGCCTTACGCACCCGCCTGCAACATTTACCACAACTGGAACAGGGCATTTTACCAAAGACCTATTTGCAAGGCGCTTACCAGAATATTGCAAGGGAATATTTTGGCTTGGGTAAGCTGGATTCTTCTAAACTATTTGCACAAAAAAGTTTACAAACTTCAGCAGAACTGCATATTACTGATGGCATGGCAGCAGCCAACTGGCAGTTGGGCCGCATTGCGCTGGAAGAAAAACAATTGCCTTTGGCAGAAACATATCTTCAAAAAAGCAGCGGTTATTATTTACAAAGTCCGGACCCCGCAGAAAAAAAAGACTACTTCGATGTAATGCGGAAACTGATGTTTGCCGAAGGCAGGTACAAAGAAGCGTACAGTTTTTATGAAAATTATATTGGGTTAAACGACAGTATTTTGAACAGCGAAAGAACCCGGCAGTTCAACGAACGGGAAGCAAAATACCAGTCAGAAAAAAAAGACAACCAGATAAAATTACAACAGGTATCCATTACACAAAAAAGTACCATCAATTATTTACTCGCCGGCGCAGCACTGGCGCTGCTTACCATTGGTATGTTGATGGTACGCAATTACAGGCACAAACAAACCATTCAGCAACAGCGTATCAACGACCTGGAAACAGAAAAACAATTGACCGCTACAGAGGCGGTACTGAAAGGAGAAGAGCAGGAACGTACAAGACTGGCCAAAGATTTACATGATGGCTTGGGTGGTATGTTGAGTGGAATAAAATTTTCAATGAACACGATGAAAGGGAATTTAATTATGACGCCTGACAATGCGCAGGCATTTGAACGCAGCATGGATATGCTGGACAGTTCCATAAAAGAAATGCGAAGAGTGGCCCATAACCTGATGCCGGAAGCCCTGGTTAAATTTGGTTTAGATGCTGCGTTGAAGGATTTCTGTAATGACATCAATCTAAGTGGCGCATTAAAGGTAAACTACCAGTCCATGGGTCTTGACGGGGCAGTCATTGATCAAACAACGTCTATCACCATTTATCGCGTAATACAGGAGTTGATTAATAATGTCATTAAACATGCAGCCGCAACAGAAGCCATTGTACAGATAAGCAAAACAAACAGTCGTTTATCTGTAACGGTGGAAGATGACGGAAAAGGATTTGATCCCGCTATGTTAAAAAATGTAAAAGGCATTGGCTGGAGCAATATTGAAAGCAGGATAGATTTTTTAAAAGGCAAGCTTGACATCAACTCAAACGAAGGAAAGGGCACATCCGTGCTGATTGAGCTGGATCTGTGACAAAACTAAAATCATGGAAAAAGGGGATAATGATGCAGCCGTTCTTTGTTTACTTTGTACTATGCGGTTAAACTCTATTTTCAAATTTTTCATCTTATATTTTTCTGCATGCTTCATGAGCGGCCATTTCACTTATGCGCAAACTGGCCCAAACAAAGACAGTTTACTGCAACAGCTTGCAACTGCAAAGGAGGATACCAATAAGGTATGGTTATATATAAAACTGAGCAAGGCAACACAAAGCAGTGATATGCTGAAAGCCCATGAATACAGCGATGCCGCCTACCGGCTGAGCGAAAAATTGCATTTTAATAAAGGGCGGTTTAAAGCGATGCTGCGCAAAACAGCATTGTACAGGGCGGTTGGTAATGTGGACTCGGTTTTTGAAGGCAATAAACAATTTCTTGCGCTTGCGCAGCAAATGAAAGACACCCTGAACATGGCTGTTGGATACATCAATATAGCCGAATCATACAACGATCTTGGTGATGCGGAAAAAGCCATTGAGTTAAGTTTGCAGGGTTTGGCTGTGATTGAAAAAAAGGGCGCACCGGAACTGCAACAGGATGCCTACGATAATTTACAGCGCATCTATTTTACCCGTTCCGAATTTGCCAAATCCATTGAGTACGGAAAAAAATCTGTTGAGATAGCCAGAACATTAAATGTACCGCAACGGATTGCCAGCTCGCTGTTTAATTTATCTGTTGCTTACAATAATAATAAAGAATTTGATAAAGCCATCGCGGCCGCAAATGAAGTGGTAAGTATCAGCAGGGCCAATGGCGATGACAGAGTGGTAGCTTACGGTTTGTCTAACTTGTGCGATGTGTACATAAAACTAAAAAACATTCCGGCAGCACTTAGTTACGAACTGGAAAGTTTTTCACTGGCAAAAAAAGTGGGCGACAGGGATATGGAAGCCACTACACTTACCGGTTTAGCGATGTGTTACCTGCAGCAAAAGGACTATACCAAAGCACAGGAGTATGCATCAAAGGCTGCACAACTGCACGACGAGTTGGGCAATATGGTGGGGAAAGTAAGTGCCACAAAGGTTTTAGCAGATATTGCATTTGCAACAGGTGATCCGGCAAAAGGATATGCTTATGAATTGTTCTGCGATGAGTATGAACAAAAACACATCAACCAGGTATTGTCCAAACAGTCATCCGACCTGGAGAAAAAATATGAAACAGAAAAAAAGGAAACACAGATAAAAAAACTGGAAGCAGAAAAAACAGTACAACAGCTGACCATCCGCCAAAAAAATACCCTGAATTATATCTTAATCGGAAGCGCCGTAATTTTATTGGTTATCTCATTGCTGAGCTACCGTACCTACCAACAAAAGCAAAAAATACAACAACAACGAATCAGTGAATTAGAAACGGAAAAGAAACTAACCGCAACAGAAGCCGTATTAAAGGGCGAGGAACAGGAACGGACAAGATTAGCCAAAGACCTGCATGATGGATTGGGCGGCATGTTATCCGGCATAAAATATTCATTCAATACTATGAAAGGAAATTTAATTATGACGCCTGACAATGCGCAGGCTTTTGAACGCAGCATGGATATGCTGGACAGTTCCATCAAAGAAATGCGAAGGGTGGCGCATAACCTGATGCCGGAAGCCCTGGTTAAATTTGGTTTGGATGCTGCATTAAAAGATTTTTGCAATGACATTAACCTGAGTGGCGCATTAAAAGTAAACTACCAGTCTATTGGTCTGGAACAGGTAGTCATTGACCAAACAACCGCCATCACCATTTACCGCGTGATACAGGAGCTGATTAATAACGCCATTAAACATGCTGCCGCAACGCAGGCCATTGTACAGGTAAGCAAAACAAACGGAGGCTTGTCGGTAACAGTAGAAGATGATGGAAAAGGATTTGATCCTTCTATCTTAAAAAATGCAAAAGGCATTGGCTGGAGCAATATTGAGAGCAGGATTGATTTTATGAAAGGTAAAATAGATATACAATCTGCGCCCGGCGATGGCACTTCAGTGTTGATTGAATTACCTGTTTAATGTAGTAACTTTCATGCTACGATAAAAAACAATATGGCAATAAAAGTCTTTATCACCGACGACCATTATATGGTAATTGAAGGTATCCGCTCGTTGTTACAAAACGAAAAAGGGATTGAATGGATAGGGCATGCTTCCAACGCTGCGTCTTGCCTGGCCTTTTTACAGCAACAGCAACCCGATGTAATTTTAATGGACATCAGCATGCCGGATAAAAATGGCATTGACTTGTGTAAAGAGGTGAAAGATAAATACCCTGGTGTTTTTGTAATCGGCCTCAGTACTTTTAACCAGGAAAGTTTTATACAAAAAATGATGGACAATGGCGCTTCGGGGTATGTACTAAAAAATGCTACCCAGCAGGAATTGATGGAGGCCATCGAAACAGTGGTAAAGGGAAAGATTTATTTCAGTCATGAAGCAGCACAAGCACTCATTCAACACACCGATAGCAGCAGGCCCGTATTAACAAGGAGAGAAAAAGAAGTGTTGTTATTAATTGCCGAGGGCATGACGAACAATGAAATAGCCCAACAACTTTTTATCAGCACCGCAACGGTAGATACTCACCGAAAAAATTTACTCGCCAAAACAGACGCCAAAAACACTGCCTCGCTGGTGAGGATTGCCACCCAATTGAATTTAATATAATGGCTTGTTTTTTGAAGCCGCTTTATTTTGTGACCGGGATATTAATATGCACCAGTCTATTTTTTATTTACACCCATTTTGAACCGTTGGTAGTATCCTGCATCGATTTCCTCGCAAACAACAACGCCACCAAAGTAAGCGCCGCCGTTATAGAAAGGTAATACCCAACATACGGCAGCCCGTAAGTTTTTGCCAGCTTGGTACCCAGGTAAGGCGCCAGCGAAGCACCCAGTATACCTGCCAGGGTAAATGCAAGCGATGCGCCGGTGTACCGTACGGAGGGCGGAAAAATTTCAGCCAGTGCAGTCCCCATCGGACCATACGTGAGCCCCATCAGAAAAAGCCCGATAGAAAGAAAGCTTACTATTAACGGCCAGCTGCCGGCGCTGAACAACACCGAAAAGAATAAGCCGAAAACAATAATACAAATGCTGGCGATGATCAGCATATTACCCCGTCCATAACGATCGGCGATTACCGCAGATAGCGGTATGGCCAAGGCAAAAAACAACATGGCAATCATCTGGGCGCTCAGGAAGCTGGACCGTTCATAATGCAATGCGGAAGTTCCCCAGCTGAGTGCAAATACCGTCATCAGGTAAAAGAGCAAAAAGGTGGTAACGGCCACCAATGTTCCCAACACCAGTACCCTTGTATGTTTAACCAGTACTTCTTTAACAGGGATTTTTATCCGCTCATTATTTTCAATCACTTTCACAAATTCTGGTGTCTCTGTAATCTTTAGCCGAACGTAGAGCCCCACAAATACCAGCAGGGCGCTTGCCACAAAAGGAATGCGCCAGCCAAACTCAAAAAATTGCTGATCTGTCAATACTTTACCCAATACCAGGAACGTCCCGCTGGAAAGCAAAAAGCCAATGGGAGCACCCAGTTGAGGAAACATACCGTACCAGGCTTTTTTACCAGGCGGTGCATTTTCTGTTGCCAGTAATACAGCCCCGCCCCATTCGCCACCCAACCCCAGGCCTTGCCCGAAGCGAAACAAGGCCAGTAAAATCGGGGCTGCAATACCAATGGATTGATAGGTTGGCAATAATCCAATGGCTACCGTTGATGGCCCCATCGTCATCAACGCGGCTACCAGCGTAGCTTTACGGCCAATGCGATCCCCGAAATGGCCAAACAGGGCCGCACCTATTGGCCTTGCAAAAAAAGCCAGTGCGAAAGTGGCCAGCGATTCCAACGTACTGGTTGTAGGATCACTGCCGGGGAAAAAAAGTTTTGGAAACACCAATACCGCCGCCGTGGCGTATATATAAAAATCAAAAAATTCTATCGTGGTGCCAACAAGACTGGCGATCAATATTCGGCTGGCACTATTGCCTGAAGGTTTCGCATTACTCATATAACAGTTGCGTTTCGGTTAATTTAACGGAGCGGCAATTTAAGTTATTCAGTTTAAATTGACAGCAACTGCTGTTGTTAATTGCAATGTGTTTACATCCGGCAAGCACTACAACAATAAAAAAAGAAAGTAAAAAATATTGGTCCGTGCTAAGACGCATTGTGGATCATCGTTGCATCGCCCTCTTTTACTTTTACAGCTATGGGGGAACAGGGTTGCACTGGTAATGATAATTTCGTACATAATCTTTACAGCACATATTAAAGTGATGTGCCATAATTATATAAATCAATGATGTTTGTGTTAAACGATGATTCGATAAGCTTACAGAACAAAATTACAACAGCGTCTGAAGGATTTTTTTTACCTGCCACCTGAAACATCCAGTAAGGCCCCTGTGATATAAGAAGCCTCGTCAGACAATAACCAAAGAATGGTACCGGCTACTTCTTCCGGTTGCCCTGCCCGCTTCATTGGCAGCTGCGCTTTTATGCGATCCACCCGGCCTGGCTCGCCCGCCTTGCCATGAATGCCGGTATCAATAATTCCAGGGCGTACCGCATTTACCCGTATTTTATCATCTGCCAATTCTTTGGATAAACCGAGTGTGAAGGTATCAATGGCACCCTTGGTGGCCGCATAATCTATAAATTCAAAAGGAGCCCCGTGCTTAACGGCCGTTGACGAAACATTTACGATAGCACCACCTGTGCCATTTACCTTTACAGCCATTCGTTTGATAGCTTCCCTGGCGCATACAAAACTGCCGATTACATTAGTGGCAAATATTTTATGCAGCCGTGCAGCAGACATGTCAACCAGTTTTTGCTGAAATTCGATGATGCCCGCATTGTTCACCAATGCCGTTAACGGTCCAGCTTGCCGGTCTATTGCAAGAAACATATTTTCCACTGCGGCTTCATCCGAAACATCCGCCTGAAAAGCAAACGCTTCTCCACCCTCCTCCCGGATAGCGGTAACGATCCTATTTGCTGCAGCATCATTTTGCCTGTAGTTGATACATACCGTATATCCCCTCCGGGCCGCCAGGTAAGCTGTGGCTGCACCAATACCATCACTTCCCCCGGTTATTAAAATAATATTTTTCATTAATCGCTTTTTTGACTTGAATACAATTGTCCGGTTATAAAAATACATAGAACTAACTTCATTCCATAAGGATGCTTTCATATTTTCCTTCCCCGGGTAAATTTTTATACCAACTCCTGATACCGGCCACCAGCAAACCCCGCAGCTAAGCCGGGGAAGTTGTTGGCCTTACTAATTACATTTACCATTCGCTACCAACCGTAATTCAGGTATAATTTATAAATTAGCTTTTTGTTTATTAACTTCATATTGCTAACAAGCTTCCGACGGGTTTCTGGTATCGAAATATAAATATCCAACACCCCGCCAACCCTTATACGTTGCGTAAAATTATAAAAACACATGATGGTAACATTTTCAATTCGGGATGAAATCGTTGAAGTAATCAACAAACTGTTTGTTTATACAGACATGCAGGAATGGGAGAAATTACAGGCTGAAATTTTTTCCAACGATGTACTCTTCGACATGTCATCGATGGGTGGTGAAAAGGCGGAAACTACATCCAAAGCCATATGTGAAACCTGGAAGAATGGCTTTGTGGGTATTGACTCGGTCAATCATTTGGCCGGAAACTATCTGATACAAATACACGATACTGTAGCTACAGTTTTTGCATATGCAACCGCCACGCATTATAAGGAGTCTGCCACCAACGGCAATACAAGAGAGTTTGTTGGCACTTACAATATCAGCCTGTTAAAGCACGGAGTCGGTTGGCGCATCTATGAATTCAAATACAATTTGAAATTTACAACTGGTAATGCTGATCTGAGTTAACGTTCACACCATACCAGGCAATAAAAAAGACCTCATAAAGGTCTTAAAAAATTAGAAGTTGTTTCTATTGTTTAAATAAAACGAATGGTATTTCTTCTGTAAGCAAATGTTCTGCTCGCTGATTTTTTGTTTCTTGCAATGTTCCAGAGATCTACTACTTTAAGGGAAGTTTTGCCCGTCATATCCACGTTTGTTGCAATGGTTTCTTTCACTTCAGTAACCAGGGCTTTCATTGATTTGTTGTCTACGGGAACATAAGACGTTACTTGATTGGTTGTCATTTTCTTGTTTTTAGGGTTTATACAATTACTTATTCCTACGAGCGGCCGGTACGGCAATGAAAGAAGTTGGTGGGGTTACATATTCACTGCTACTGTCGTCATAGGGAATGCAAATGTAGACCGGAATTGGACGCGTGTAAAACAATGTTTGTGTTGCTTACTTGACACCTAAGCTGGTAAATGTTTCTGCTTAAAATTGATTTTCAATAAGTTATAAACTTACGTAGCATGATAGCCAACAATTAAATCGCATATGGTAATACGGCCGTCCCAGGGGTCATTATGGAATTAAAAAGCGCTTTTCTATTCAATTTACCAGGGGGCTTCCTTCAAAGAATAATTTAGCCCGGCATAAAATATCACATGGCCGGCATTGCCTTCTGGCATACAAAAAAGGAACATACGCCCGAAAAATGGGAAAGCATTTTACAGTTGTATAACCAGTTGCTGCAATTGCAATACTCGCCTGTCGCAGCATTGAACAGAACTGCATTGTCTAAAACCAACGGAAAAGCAGCGGCAATCATTGAAGCCGAGAAATTGCAGCTCACAGCCAACCACTTCTATTTTTCCTTATTGGGGCATTTGTACACTGGCGTCGATAATTTTAAAGCAATGCAGCATTTTGAAACCGCGTTAAAATTAACTCGGTCACCTTCAGACAAAATAACCATAACCAAAAATTTAGACAGACTTAAAGGGAAGAAATGCGACCATTAAAACTGGCCGACAATTTCGTCTCGATGCAAAACCTAAGAAATCTATCTTCCGGTAACTTATCCAATGATTACAATCATCTTTATCCAGCCATAGTTCTGCCAACGAACAAACTGGGGAATATTTTATACACAACCAACATTGTCAGGCTTAAAGATTGCCTTTGTCTTACATAATAAGAAGGTATCTCTTTTTCTTATAACCAAGATATGCAGTCAATAGAATGATTGCTGAATTTGGCACAGCCATTGTCAGGCCTATAATGTTCAGCGCTATAAAATTGATCAATTGTTAGTCACTGCTGCTTTACTTATATTGAAATCTACCGGTTATAATGGAAATTGCAACAACCAAGAAAGAAAAATACTATCTGTCAAAAGGAATAGACGGCTTCTTCATCAGCGCTTCAAAAACATTTCGTTTTGTATTTAATTATTTCATCGAACTTTTCCGGCCACCGTACGAGTTTGGCGAAATTGTAAAGCAATGTTATAAAGTCGGCTGCGATTCACTTCCGCTGATATCACTTACCGGCTTTATCATCGGCATTGTATTTACCAAACAATCGCGGCCTTCGCTGAGTGATTTTGGTGCTACCTCCTGGCTACCCTCCCTTATAGGTATTGCAGTTTTCAGGGCACTTGCACCGCTGGTGACTGCCTTAATTTGCGCCGGTAAAGTAGGCTCCAGTATTGGTGCCGAACTGGGTGCCATGAAAGTGACGGAACAAATTGAAGCAATGGATGTGTCAGCATCTAAACCATATAAATATTTGGTTTTTACCAGGGTAACGGCCTGCGTTTTTATGATGCCTCTGCTCATGTTGTACACTTCCTTTGTCGCCTTACTGGGCTCGTACATCAATGTACAAACCAACGAACATACCAGCCTGGCAACTTTTATAGCCAACGCCTTCGATAAAATTAATTTCCTGGATTTAAAAGCCTCAGTTATAAAGGCGGTTGTCTTTGGCTTTACCATTGGTATGGTGGCCTGTTACAAGGGATTTACCACAACACGTGGCACTGAAGGTGTAGGCAAGGCGGCCAACGCTGCAGTGGTAACTGCCATGTATTTAATTTTTATTGAAGAACTGATGATAGTGCAGATAGTGGGCTGGTTCAGGTAACAAAAAATAAGCAATGGAAATAAACGATACTACAGGCAAAGAAATAGTGATTGATATTAAAGAGCTCTATAAATCTTTTGGCGACAATCATGTGTTGCGGGGCGTGAATTTAGAAGTAGACAGGGGCGAAAATGTGGTAGTGCTTGGCAGGTCGGGTACGGGCAAATCAGTACTGATAAAAATCATTTGCGGCTTGCTTACACAGGACGAAGGCTCGGTAATAGTATTGGGTGAAGATGTAAAAAATTTAAGGGCCAGGGAGTTGGAAGCATTGAGGTTAAAAGTAGGTTTCTCTTTTCAGATGAGTGCGTTATATGACAGCATGACGGTAAAAGAAAACATCGCTTTTCCATTGATGCGCAATTTTAAACACCTTACCAAAGCAGAGGTAAAGAAACGGGTGGATGAAGTACTGGATGCCGTCTCGCTGATCAAAAGCAGGGATCAATACCCGGCTGAACTTTCGGGCGGACAAAAGAAAAGAATCGGCATTGCCAGAACCTTGGTGCTGCGCCCGGAAATTATGTTGTACGACGAACCAACAGCAGGACTGGACCCGATATCAAGTATAGAAATAAACAACCTGATTAACAGTATAAAAAAAGAATTCGGTGTTTCCTCCATCATCATCACACACGATTTGGTTTGTGCCAAAGTAACCGGCGACCGGTTGGTAATGATGTTTGATGGCGTAGTACAAAAGCAGGGCACATTCGGGGAAGTATTTGATTCGAATGATGAAAGAATAAAAAGTTTTTACGAATACAACTTTACATAAAAAAGAATATGGCAAACAAAAAAGGTTTAAACGCGGTGCTTACAGGTGTATTTGTTATCGCAGGCATAGCCATCTTAGTGGCAGGTGTTTTTATAATTGGCGGCAAAGATAAATCATTCAAAAAAACGGTGCTGGCCAATGCTGTTTTTGCAGATGTAAACGGGTTGGCAAAGGGCAGCAATGTTTGGTACGCCGGCGTAAAAGTAGGTGTGGTAAAAAAAGTGAGCTTTATAGACAATGGCGTGCTGGTAAGCTTTTCTATTGAAGAAGATGTGCAGCAAAAAATTCGTACCGATAGTAAAGTAAAACTAAGCACCGATGGTTTGATAGGCAATAAAATTTTGGTGTTGTATGGCGGTACTGCGGCTGCGCCGGAGATTGTATCGGGCAATACACTACAAGTAGAAACTGCGCTTGGCACAGAAGAGATGATGGCGACTTTACAGGGCAATAATAAAAACCTGCTGGCAATTACAAACGATTTAAAAGTAGTAAGCAAATCACTCGCAGAAGGCAAAGGCACGATAGGGAAATTGTTGAATGATCAAACGATCGGCAACAGCCTGCAATCTGCCATGAACACTTTAAACAGGGCTGGCAACAATGCACAGGTACTCACTTCAAACATGGCCGAGTTTTCAAAAAAGCTGAATGATAAAGGTCATTTTATGAATGACCTGGCAACAGATACCACCATTGTAGCCTCGTTAAGACAAACTGCCGCACAATTAAACCAGGCATCACAAAGTGCCAACGCGGTGGTTGAAAACTTAAATGCTACCACGGCTAAACTCAACAGTAACAAAGGGCCAGCAGGCGTATTACTGAACGATCCGGCAGCTGCTGCCAACATTCAACGCACATTAGCTAACCTGCAGTCCGGTACAAAAAAACTGGATGAAAATATGGAAGCTTTACAACATAATTTTTTGCTGCGTGGCTTCTTTAAAAAACGGGCCAAAGCAGAAGAGAAGGCCCTGAAAGATTCAATGGAAAATAGTACGCTCATCAAATAATTCCACACAGGAAAACTTTATTTTTAATCCTGCTTTTTCATGACAACATTAAAAATAATGCGGCAACTTATCAGGCATACTGTATAGGCATATCATCAACAACCGTCATACATCATTTATAAAAAAGCCTTATTGAAACAGTATACTGAATCAATAAGGCTCGCCTATGCCGGTCATTTCATTCTGATCAATTAAATGAATACTAACGTTCGGCATTTGCAGCCCCGGCAGCGGCGTGTCCGTTCAGCCAAACATTGCGTATGCGTAACTGTTCGGCAGTTGGATTATTCATAAAGCGAAGCACATGCCTGCGCTTTTTTTCGACTTTTGTCATGGTCCCCTGCAACAGTTTTTCTTCGGCTTGTCCCTGGGCATTCAAACGTTTTACTTTTACTTTCATCACATCACCCTCTTTGGCATTGGCAAACAGTCCACTAATCCTTGTCTCAAGATTGCTGGCATTCACCAATGAATCATTTAAGCTGATGAATATATCTCCTTCTTTATAGCCCAATTTTCTTCCTACTTCATTCAGGTCCTTTATGCCAATCTTTACCATACCATCCGGGGTATCATTTAGCATTACTCCACCCAGCGTAAAATCTTTATAATCTTCTGAAGGAATATAGTCTACCCCTGCCATGGCAAAATAAGTTTCATACGGAATGGGAGTTCCGCCCTCCACATGAGTTTTAAAGAAAGTGCCTAACTCGGGGTAAGTTAGTTTTACGATGACGCTGAACAGCGAATCATCTTCAAAATATTTATCCTTGCCGTACAGCACACCTAAGTCATGCTTTAATTGTCTGAGACCATATTGCGCATTGGATAACTCCAGCAGGTACAAATCAATACAGTTATTGATCAGCGCACCTTTCATGTATACATTGCCATACTGATCAGCATATTTACCTGCACTTTGTTTACTCAGTTCTGTAAACGACAAACTGTCGTTCATCGCTTCCCTTGAATAATTAATTTTCTGCGACATATTCTCCAGAAACTTTTCAGGTGTGATGATACCCGACCATGCCTGCATGTTCTGCGAAAAATATTCCGTGCTGCCTTCGTACAACCAAAGGTGTTTGCTCAATACAGTTTCATTAAAATTAAACTGTCTTACTTCTTTGGAACAAATGGTAAGCGGTGTAACAATGTGAAAAAATTCATGCGCAGCAACACTTACCCAACCGCCCACGGCCTGCTTTTCAGGCGCCTCATCCAGGCTGTAAAAAGAAGAGTAGGAATGCTCCCACGCACCCGTTGCATACGACTTGGGCTGTTCACCATTGAAGTAAAAAATGAAGGCATATTTTTCAACCGGCAGTTTACCGCCGAGATAGTCTTTGGCGCCCAGTAACAGGGTCTGCATGTGTGCAGCCACAAATTTAGCTGTTGCCATTTTGTGGGGCGAGTAAACAGCAATCAGTACATCTGTTTTACCTACTTTAATGGTCGCGGTATCCGGCAAGGAATACATGATGGGTGAATCATACAGATGATCTGCATTCGCACAAGTAAACACATCGGTATTGCTGTTGGTTGATGTGGGTACCAAGCCCGTTGCAGCATAAAAGCCTGCCGGTTTGGTAAACGACAGATTGAAACCAAGTTGTTTCATGCCTTCGAAGTAACCGAAAATGCCGGGCGTATTTAAAATGAAATTCTTACCGGCTTCAAAGCTGGTGCCGCACATCGAGTACACTTTATTATCGATGGTGGCGTCCCAGGTATCTTCTACTGTGTAATTAACTTTGTACACCTGAACAGCATTTTTAATCGTCCATCCGTTATCGCCATATTTTTCGACTGGTAGCGCTTTGCCGGCTTTATTAAAGGCTTTAAGGTTTTGCACATACTTGCCATAGTTGCTGTTCATGTAAGTACCGGGTACAATCTTCGGCAGGTAGAAATGTATTTCCTTTTGCGTAATGGCCGGGGCGATGAGTTCAACTTCCAGTTTATCATCTTTCAGTTTGGTAAGGTCCACACTGTATTGGTAAACCTGCTGGGCTGCTGCCGATGCGTCAAATAATATGATCATTAAAGCCGTTACCAGGCTATTTTTCAGGAAAGATGTTATCATGTTTTAAAAAATTTATTTCGCAAAGAAAGCTGTTTATTCGTTTGCCGGTTATATAAATATTAATCCCCAAAGATCCAGTTGAAATTTGAATTTCAATCACCATTCATCAATCTGTAAAAACCGATGCTGCCGGCACAGCTTTATCGTCCAACATAATCAGCTTCCCATAAATCTTTTGTACACATTTGAATAACGCTTTCCATACCTGTTAACTATCCTTCACCGACAACTTGAATTTTTGTTGTTAACTTCAAGGCTACATTTAAATATAACGCTGTTATGAAAAATTGCCTTACTTTATTATTGCTCCTGATTTCGTTTGGTGCATATCATCCTTCATTTGCCCAAACCTCTGCCAAACCCGTATACGTAATTGTGCATGGCGCCTGGGGTGGCAGCTGGGCTTTTAAAAAAGTAGATTCATTGCTCAGGGAACAAGGTTGTATTGTTTACCGGCCCTCTTTAACCGGTCAGGGAGAAAGAGTACACCTGCAACAACAGATGTCGGCTTAATGACACACATCACAGACGTAGTGAACATGATCCTGTTTGAAGATTTGCATGATGTGATCCTGGTTGGTCATAGCTACGGCGGGATGGTGGTTACCGGTGTAGCAGACAGTCTGCCCGGCAGAATTAAAAAATTGATTTACCTGGATGCCATGGTACCAGAAAACGGCGAAAGTGTATTGAGCATACAAGGCCCCCGTGCAGACAGGTTGAAACAAATGACCGTAAATGGTTTCGTGGTTCCTTCCTGGGTACCGGCCGGCAAATTACCACCCAAAGATGTGCCGCATCCTTTCAAAACATTGTCAGATAAGATAACGCTTACCAACGCATCAAGACTAAAAATACCCACAACGTACATCCTTACCGTAGAAAAAGGGAAAGAGGCAAAAGACGATGATTTTGCTTCACAGGCAGAACGTGCAAAGCAAAAGCACTGGCCGGTACTTCAACTGGAAGCAGATCACAATCCGCAATGGTCTGCGCCGGAAGCGCTGGTAAGTATACTTAAGAAAGTTGGGGGTGAGTGATGGTGTTTACCTCAGCTGCAATTTGATATTTATAAATACTTGAATCAGCAGCGGAGGCGAATAATTCAGTTGCTGTTATCATACTGTTTTATATAACATCCTTAAAAAAGGCAACCCCCTTCTGCTTTTGCAAAAGAGGGAATGCCAGCTTTCAACAACTACAAACAAGCTTTTATTTCTTCCACGGTATCGATGAAAGCCTTTTCTTTTTTGATGTCTTTTTTCCAGGCCAGGTCTCTTTCAACCAGGTCAATTTCTTTTTTTATGGTGGCGCCGGGCTTGCCTGCTTCGTTGCCCATGATAAGTACGGTATCTGAAATAGCAACCGATGTTGTTATGTCGTGCGATACAATGATGAGCGTTTTCAGTTCATCTGAAACCGATACCTGCAGCAACAAATCTGTAACGTTATCCAGCACACATACATCCAGCCCGGAGAAGGGTTCATCCAGTAATAAAAAGTCAGACCCTTTTAGTAATTGTTGAATGATGCTTGCCCGCTGACGTTGACCGCCTGATAATTGCTGCGGGTATTTTTTCAGCTCGGCTTCTAAATGAAACGCTTTTGCATAGTGCTCAATCATGGCTGCTTCATTGCCTTTTAAGGCGTTGTTTTTTTGCGCTGCCAGCATCAGGGATTGATAAACGGTTCTCCATTCAAACAAATAATAGTTCTGAAAGATCACACCCATGTCGCCGGCTCGCACGGTTTGGCCATCATGGATGGTTACCGAACCACCCGTAGGTTGCTGCAAACCGGAAAGTATCTTAAACAATTGTGTTTTACCTATTCCACTCCTGCCGATAAGCGAGATCACCTGGCCCTGCTGCATATCCGGACGAATAATGTCTTTGATGCAGAAATTGATATCTCTTAAAATAATATTGTCGCCGTACCGAAGGCTTACATTGTTTGCCTGCAGCAGTGTTTTATCTTTTATATGTGCTGTCATCATGTTGCTTGTTTTAATTTACTGTGAGGAAATAACCAATGGCGCATGCTGCCCAGTAAAAAATCGAAACAGAGCCCAATTAAAAAAATCACGAGCTGTAATGCGATCACATTGGTGAGGTCGTTGTATTTGTTGTATTTTATCAGCAAGGAACCGATACCTCCTTCGCTCATGCTCAATCCTTCTACCATGGTGATCATCAACCAGGAGATGGCAAAGTTTTGCCGCAGAATTTCAAACACCTGGTCGGCCTTACCCACAATAATTACTTCGTACAATGTCTGCCAGTTGTTGTAGCCAAGTGTTTTACACAACTCATATTCCTGCTTATCAATATTCAGTATCACGGCTAAAAAAGACGTGGTAAAAAAAGGAACGATACCAAAAACGAGCAGTGATAATTTCAACGCACTGCCATCTTTTGTGAGCAGGGTAAAAATAAAGATCAAACCAGTTAAGGTGAGGTACCTGCATTTTACTATAAACTGTGCGATGCTTTTAAAAAAAGGTATCACAGATGTATAGGCGAAAAATAACGTAATGATGATGGAATACAACATGGCTTTAAGTGTAAGCACCAGGCTTACCAGCATATTATCCAGCAGCAGTTTTGTTGTGAGTAATTTACCAAAAGCACTGGCAACATTGCCGGGCTTTGGTATTAAACCGTTTGATGTAGTATACCAGATCAGTAAAGTGATCAGTACCTGCAGCACGATCATGATGACTACGTTCTGCCTGCTGAGCCTGCCAAAGGGTGTAAATATTTGTCTGAACCCGGAAGAAGAAAAAGCAACGGGTGCTGTTTTTTCCAGGGGTTTATCAATGATTGCTTCCATTTGTTTGTAGTGTTTGTGTTGGAGGGCGCTGATGTTGTAACAACTGTACAAGTGTGCGACGCAACGATGTTTAATAGATATTCTAAAGCCTGGCCCATTATTTTTTTAAAAGAAAGATGACTGGTTAGTCACCTTTCTTTTTTAGAACCGGTAATGCTGACATTACTCACCCAGCACAATTTCAACACGACGGTTTTTACTTTTACCGGCTTCGGTATTATTGTCTGCAATGGGCTTAGCGGCACCATAACCTTTGGCTTCAACGCGGTTATTAGCAAGGCCTTTTTTAACCAGGTAAGCCTGTACAGCCTGTGCCCTCTTTTGTGAAAGCGGAATATTGACTGCATCTGAGCCGTTGTTGTCCGTATGACCGTATACACCGATCTTCAATCCTTCCGCCACTACTGCTGATTCAAAAATTTCATCTAGTAGTTTGTAAGAAGCGGGTTTAATACTGGCAGAGCCGGTTTCAAAAGCTATGCTGTAGCTCTTTGAAGATACTGCCGAAGTGATCTCGCTTGCATAGTTGGTTTGTATGGCCTTACCCTGTAACAGTTCCGGGTGGTTGGATATCACACTCAACAAAAAGCTTTTATCAACCGCCTTTTCATAGGGTAAAAAAGTAGGCATCAGTGACGGATACATTTTAACCATCAGGTTACCGAACGTGTTGTACACCGCTTTGTAACGGTCAACCCTGTCCTCACCCAGTCCGAATGTATTGGCCATATCTGCCAGGTTAAACACAGTGGAACCACCGAGGCTAACCATTTGTCCCTGCAGGTCTTTCTCTTCCACGCCGTTGTAATATTTTAACCAGTAAGCCGCATCTTTTTCCTGGTACACATCAGCACTCACTTTAGCAGCAAATGCTTTTGCTTCATTAAAAGAACGCACCTGGTCGCCGGCCTGTGCCAGGGCTATGATCATGTTCTCAATATCAGTTCTGTGATCGTTGGCCCATTTTTTTATGGCGATGGTTTGGTTCGGCATCTGGCTGGCATACTGCCTGGTGCTGGCAATGGTTACCAGTCCACCTTTTTTGGTAGCGATGTTTACATCACCGGGTGTCCAGGTGGCAACACCGTCAACACCTACCGTTGTATCACGACCGGTTGTTTTACCATTTTCCACTACCTTTCTTTTTTCGCTGTAGCCGGTAATGTACTTGTTGGGCGCATCCAGGAAATCGTTTGCCGCAATGATATTGATGGCTGTTCCATCATAAGTGGTTTCATCGGGGTTTACTTTCAAACCGTTGTCACCAGCCCATTTAAGCAGTATGTTGATGTCGCCATCCCGAAGCACACCAGCCACACATTTACCAATAGCGTTTTTGGGATCCAGTTTCCAGCTGGCCGGTGCCATCACCTGATCTTCACCAAATGATTTCCCGTGTGCCACCGGTATAATGATGGGTTGATATTCTGCACCCAATGGCTCCAGTTCCTTTGCAAGCGAAGTCATAAAGGCCGGCATACCATCACCCATAAATGTAATCAGCACGCCCGGTGTGTTGGGATTGCTTTTATAATCGCTGGCAAATTTTACCAGGTCTGCCATCTGCCGGTTACAATCATCCTGGCGAACATAAGTGATGTCCAGGTGGGCGGCATCGAACAAAGAATTTTTTGTAGTGCGTACGCCGCCGTTGGCATACATACCGCTGAACTGGCTGTTCCATGCCATCCGTTCCCAGTTAATTTGTGTACCACCATTTACCGCTTTGTCCGCAGATGGCAAAGGCAACAATACTGCGTTGCTACTTAAGGAAGCTTCCGTTGCATCGGGCAGTGTTACCTTGCCGAGGTCAACTGATTTGCCTGCCTCTTTGGGGCGGCCCTGGTACCACTTTACACTGAATATACCTGCAGTTACAATGGCTGCGATAATAAATAATTTTCCGGCTGGTTTTAATTTGACTGACATAGTTGCATGTTTTATAGTTGTTGTTTAAAATTGTTTGTATTCGGGCAATCATTTGTACTCCGGTTGCATGCCCGTTTTGCTGCCGTTGTGTTATGCTAATATTTACTTTGGAACGAACTGCTGAAGCATTGTTCAACATCGTTGTGTCACTCACTTGTACTTTTTGTTTCTTAAGCGGCCCCTTCAATTTGTTGTGGCCTGCCCTTGTCGTGGCGCATAATTTCCGTTCCGATGCGTGGGCCATTATGGCCATTACCTAGTCCAGCAAGCCCCTGTACCTGTCTGTTACATTTACATCTTTCAGCCTTCCGCTGTTGCTGTTGTTTTGCAAGGCATTATTGGTGTAGTTAAAATCCTTGTTCAGGTCAAAATGATTGATGAGTTCAATGGCTTGCGCAGATTTTGCTTTATCCTCCAATACCTTATCATCCATAAACCTGCTGGTAACATCGATGGCACTTTTAATGTGGCCGATCTTTTCACCGATCTGTTGTTTCAATATTGCCAAAGCTTTTTCTGCATCCTGGTTCAGTTCATCATCTCCTTTAAACGCTTTCATAGCGCTGGTTACAGCCGACAAGCCGGTGGTTACTGAGTAGTACAAATCCTTCTTTGCTTCCAGGTCAAGCTTTGCATCTTCCAGCATAATGCCGCTTTCTTCATACGCAGTATCCGAGAATTTGATCAGCTTGTTCAGATCGCCTACGATGGGTGTAACATTGTTAATGTACTCCTGGCAACGCAACACATTGTTGGCGTACAGATCCACCTGTTTGGACTGGCTTTTTTCGTGCTGCAGAATTTTTACTTTCTGTACATTCAGTTGCAACTCTTTTTCTTTGCTGCCCAGTTTGTCCATCAATTCACTTTGTTTTCCTTTCAACCTGGCGGATTGCTGGTACAGCGTGTTCCTGTCTTTATAACCCTGTTCAATTTTCAATTGCAGGATGTTGAACGGATTTAATTCAATCGCCAGCCCGACAGTGTAGTTGGCAATGAACTCAGAAAAATATCGCAGCGCACGCCAGAACTTTTTATTGGTAACAATCATGAGCAGAAAGGCAAGTATTGCTCCGCCGATCACCAGGTTGACCATGTTCCAGGTAACGGTTACCAGCCAGGGCAACACGAATGTGAGGAAGCCATAAGCAAGGCCTGCAAAAAGCGAAATCCCTACCACGGTAGTGGCCACGTTTTTTGGTTCGGCAAACCAGCCCGGTTTTTTTGTTTGGTTAATTGTGTTGATCATCTTGTTTGTTTTTAGTAGCCCGGTAAGGACCATTGTTATAATTGTTGTTGTTGTTTGCTTTATTTACGAATGACTATCTTTTAACCGCTGCTGTTTACACGATGTACTGTTGTATCTTTTCAATATCAGCCAGTATCTCCTGTTTCATTTTTTCAGCAGAAATTTTGTAACCACCCGTATTGCTTTCAATCTTGTCTTCGTTTTCTTTTACTTCAATCTGAAGCAACTGCACCTGGTTTTGCAGGTCCATCATTTCCCGCCTTAACTGTTCCATGCGTTGTTGCTTTTGTTGTATCTCCTGTTGCTTTGCCTGCACTTTTTCATTTAGTGCTGCATCCACTGTGGCATTAAAACTGGCCGCATCTGTTTCCAGTATTTTTAAATAGGCGGCTGCCGTATCCAGCAACTTGTTCTTATCCAGCCCCTGCACACCCAGGCCCGCAAAAGCCGCACTATACCTGGCTTTTTCATCGGTGATGGCGATCATGGCCTGCGTCATTTTTGCAAACTCATAATAGTCGGGACCGGGCAGGTTTGCCTCGCTGAACAGTTTATCAAAATACTGTTCAAACTTTTGAGTGGTAGTGGAAGGCAATGGCCTTGATGGTGCTACCGGTGTGGAATCGAATTGTTTTTCTTCCGGCTTTATAACAGCTTTTTCTTCGGCTGTTACTTCCACAAATGCAGAAAGAATTTTTTTACCAAAACTTGCCATAGTTATTTGTTTTTTAGTTGTTAAAAACGCTTGTTTGTATTACCTCATGGGCATAGCACGGCCTGTGTAACTTTCATTACTTTTTTAAAGCCTGCCTGATCCTGGGCAAATAACTTTTAGTATAGATTGGATTGTAAACCGATCCTCACCAGGGGAATTCCTGTGTCCGCATTCTGCTGTGATGAATCCTGCTGCACAGATGTGTTGTGCTGCTGTTTATTATTATTAACACAATGATGTTGTTGCAGCAACAACATTGCACACATACCTATTGCAATACCGGTTAGCACCAGTTTACTTTTTTTCATCGTTGAAAATGATTGTTGGTTGAGAACAATTTCACCTGCCTGTTTCACAGACCGGGTGGAAGTGATTCCGATTAAAATCTTTACTGTTTGGAGACGTTTACAGGCTGGAGATTTCCGGTGGATTTTCCCTTTGTCTTACAAGGGTGAAAAGCTGTTCCAGAAATTTGTTGTACATATTTGTTGGAGTGATACTCCTGTTTGATTTGATGGAGTAAAGATATATCGCCGCCGGATATGGATGAAGACCATTCGATACAAACGGAATTTCTACTTTCACAAGCGGTAAAAAAACGATCTCAAATGGTGTGTTAAGGTCTGTTCGCTGGCAATATAGCGGGATTAGTGGCAATATAAATATTTAAACGATGTTGCAAATTTTTGACTCTGTAGTTTTCGCAGTTTCTGAACACGTTAAATATGTACTTTTCGACAGTTAAAAAGGGCATAACAGCCGTTCAACCAATAAGCAGAACGGTAAATACAGGTAGATGTGGTAATTGTATTGTGGTGATGAGCGGCAACAGCGCTGAGCTCAGTGTGTTGATCATTTTAGTAAGCTTGCTTACATAATCCGGCAAAGCGGGGATCAACGGCAGACAAGAATTGAGGTATCAAAAAAGCAAAAAAAGGGTACATTTTGCGACATGAACGCCATCACTAACTATTGAAACCCACCATCAGCAGAAGTAGACGTACTTGCCGCCAGCTGGCGCTGGCGCTACTTACCTCCCCCATTCCAACTATATACCCGCTTCAACGAACCCATCGATTTCAATTTCTCCAGTCCCGCGGCAGTAACTCCTGTTTCATTCAGGTTCAACGCTTCGAGGTGTTGCAGGCCGCTGAGCTGATTGACGATGCCATCCGTCAGCGGATTTTTTTCCAGCCGCAGTTTCTCCAGGTTGGTCATCAGCGGTAAAAAATCAAGACTGGCATCGGTACAATTGTTATGCGACAGGTTTAACCATACGATGTTTTTGGCAACGGCTCTTAAATTGCTTTTCATGTTACTCAATGGTTGCGTAGCGCCCGCAGGCAATGTCACATCAAGCATTACCGGGTTGTGCGACATAATTCTTACCTGCATGCCCTTGCTGCGCAGGCTGTCCAATTGGCTTTGATCAACCATTTTGGGGATATCCGGGTTGACTTCCGGGCCATTGCTTTCAGCCACTTCACCCGCATCGCCCATCCCCAGCAAAGCAGCTACGTTGGGTTTGATTGCATCGGCGTTTTTCAGACTGGCCATTTTTACACCAGCTGTTGCATTGCCTTTTTCAATCCACCACTTAATCAGCGCCACTTCCTGTTTGGTAAAAGGTGTTTTACCATCAGCGGGCATAAATTTTTCATTAGAAGGATCCATGGTGATGCGCTGGTACAATTCACTTCCCTGCAGGTTGCCGCCTACTACCGCCGCCCTGCTTTTACCACCTTTCAGCAAGGCGGCAAGTGATTGTACAGACAACTGTCCCTTCAGTTTTCCCGAAGCATGACATTGTCCGCAACGCTTGATCAGCAACGGTTGCACCACATCTTCAAACAACAAGGCTTCCTCAACCGAGGCCGGCTTTTTTCTTTCGCCACCCTGTAACACGTTCATGGATAAATAGTCGCTGCCATGCGTCAAATTACCGCCCTGGTGACCGGTATAAGTCATCAAAAAAAACAGCCCTACAAAAACAACCGACAATATTTTCTCAGGAATAGGTAACCTGCTGCTGATTTTTTTTGTAGTCATCAAAAACAACAACCCCGACAAAATGGCTACTGCAATGCCCGTAAGCTTGTGCCGGTTCAATTGCACATATTCATAATCGCCCGACAGGGACAATAAATACCCCAGCAAACAAGCCGCCGTTGCGGTAATAAAACCAAACAATAACGTTATGGAAACAGCAGTTTTGAGGTAACTGAATTTCTTCGAATAAGACATCAGTTCAAACACCACAGCCAACAGTAAAAAGCCAATCGGCAGATGGACTACCATCGGGTGAAGCCTTCCCATAAAAGTGGTGATATCCAGCAAAATCATACAGTAAATATTTTAAACATGGGCATCTTTGTAAGTTTAATCAATCTCTTCTTTCTATTATTAATAAAAAATAAAATGATAAGGATGCGGAGCCTATATATCAATCATAGCAATACTTTTTTACTCTTCAAACGGCTTCGAATAAATACAAAGATCTTTTCTATTCGAATAGTCGCCTCCGCAGCCGGCGGGGCTGCGTAACTGCAACAACAACGCATACTCTTCAAACGGCCTCGAATAAAAAGTGCTAGAAATTTTCAGCGCAATCCGTTAAGCAATCAAGGCTGTTTGAGCCAGCACGACCTTTAAATTATTTTAACTCCTCCGGCGAGTTCCTTGATTGTAGGATTGTGTTGAAAATTTCAGCCTTTTTATTCGCAGCCTTGATTTTTTTTGTTTCTTTTTTTTATCAAGAAAAAAAAGAAAGTAGAGGCTAACTACCTATTTCAGGCTATACAAACACTTCAAATAAATACAAAGAACTTTTTTCAATTTGAATAGTCGCATCCTAATCAGGCGAGGCCGCATAATTGCATCGCATAATCATTTTGCCTTTCAGTTTTGCCTTTTTACTTTTTAATTTTTACTTTTTAAT
>NZ_JAQBNR010000008.1 GCF_028288465.1 Ferruginibacter sp.
GATCTAAAGTAGCGAAGTTTTGAAATACCCTTACCGGGTCAGCCGCGCTGATAACCGTTACGGCGCTTGTTAAACGAATTCGCCTGGTACGTGCTGCCGCAGCTGCAAGGATCATGGTTGGCGCCGAATCTAAAAACTCCTTCCGGTGATGCTCGCCAATGCCAAACACATCCAGTCCAGCCTGATCTGCACGTTCAATTCTTTCTAACAATTGAGCCATTGCATTTACATTTCGGGTGGCCGTGTCCTTGCTATCATCAAACATCGCCGCAGCAAAACTATCTATTCCTACTTCCATGTCACTATATATTTTAACAATTGATGTTTAAACAAATATCTGCAAGTTTAAATAATATTCCTGCTCAAAAAGAATAGCAATAATTCTTTTGAACAACCACTGACAATAGGGTCTTAATTTACCTGATTAATATCATCAATAAATTTAAGCTATTTGCTGCTCAACAAGTGGTTTTACAATAAATATACCGATTAGTATATATTTGCATTATAAAACGAGCCAGAATCAGTAACGAAACCCCTGTTCCGATTTATACAATTTGAAAGTCTGCGGCTTCCTTAATTTTGTAAACAATCTTTAAACTAAAATGATTCCATACTATGAAAAGAAAAAATATTTATATTGTGATTCAACTGCTTGCAATATTATTTTTGTTTTATAATTGTGATGCTCAACAACCAAAGGAAAAGTCAAATTTAGATGAAGCAAAAAAAGCAATAGCAGAAAGTAATAGCATCTATTTTCAGGCTTTCGCAAAAGGGGACTCATCCATATTCATTGATCGCTATGCAAAAGATTGCTGGATTATGCCGCCAAATACGCAAGCGCTGTGCGGTGCAGATGCACCACTTGAGTTTTTCAGAAAAGCCTATTATCAGATAGGCCTCAGAAATGGTAAATTTATTACAACTGATGTATATGGCGATGGCAAAGAGTTTGTTACCGAAGTGGGATTTTGGCAATCATTTGATGCCAGCAATACAATATTTGATAATGGTAAATTTTTAGTGTTGTGGAAGAAGACGCCAGATGGATGGAAAATGTTCAGAGATTCTTTCAGCAGTGACCGGAATAAATAGCCCCATATGGAATTTAAATATTTTTCTCCGTCTGATATCTTAAAGCCCTACATAAGGCACTATTATATCTTTGAATCTGATTCAGACGTTGAATTTGAGGATACTGTATTTCCAAGTGGCGGTATGGAAATAATTTTTAATCTTGGTGAAGGCACCTGGGAATCATCAGTTGAAAATCAATTCTTCAAAACCCCTCAAATAGAATTATGGGGGCAGATCACAAAACCATTAGCAATAAGATCAAAAGGCAGGCATACCATGCTTGGCATTAAATTTTTTACACATTCGGCGGCATATTTTCTTAATGATGAAATTAGAGTATTTAACGACCATGTTTCTGATCTTTATGATATAATAGGCAACCCGGTGAAAATCTTACATTCTATTCTTTTGGAAACAAAAGACATTTCTAAAAGAATAGAACTTATAGAAATATTTTTATTGAAAAGATTGATAGCCAATGAAAAAAAATCCTTCAGGATTGATAAAGTTGCCAACATTTTAACGAGTATAAAAAAAGATCCGGCAGAAAACAATCTAAGTAATATTGCATCAAAACATGGTATTACACCCCGTTATCTGCACAAATTAATTTACCAAAATACAGGCCTCTCTCCTACATCATTCAATAAAATAAACCGGTTTCAATTCAGCCTAAAGCTCATTGCTAAAAATGAACAGCCTTTCACTTCCATTGCCTACGACTGTGGCTACTTTGACCAATCACACTTTATAAGGGATTTTAAATCATTTACCGGCGTTACACCTTCGGCATACCTGGAAAACCTCTCGCCCGTTAACCAGCTGTTACTTCAATAATTTCGAAACGGTTCCGGTTTATACAATTTTAGTGTTCAGCACTGCAATACCTTTGTTTTATTAATTATTAAACAAAGGTTATATGAATTCTTTCGAAACATTTAAACAACTGCATCAAAACTCCAACCCCCTCCTGTTAGGCAACATCTGGGATGTAAATAGTGCAAAAATATTTGAGGCCAATGATTATAAAGCAATTGGCATATCAAGTCAGGCATTGTCAAATTCGCTTGGGTATGAAGACGGAGAAAACTTACCGTTCGAAATTCTGCTTCAATTGGCTAAAAGAGTGGTTGAAGTAGTCAGCATCCCTTTTTCGGTTGATATGGAAGGCGGATACAGTCGTTCCGTTGACGGTATTATCGAAAATATAAATAAACTACACGATGCCGGTGTAGCCGGTATAAACCTGGAAGATACTATTGCCGGTGTTACGCGGCAATTTCAATCCGTTTCTGACTTTCAAAAAATCCTTTCGGCAGTGGCAGATCATATAAGCCGGAATAATTTACAACTATTTTTAAATATCAGGACCGACGGCTTCCTGCTTGGCATGCCGACCGCTCTTGCCGAAACACTTGCCCGTATTAAAAGTTACGAAAATTCGGGTGCCAGCGGGATTTTTGTTCCTTGTATTACCAATAAGAATGACATTAAAGAAGTGGTGAAAGCTACCAACCTCCCCATTAACGTAATGTGTATGCCCAACCTGCCAAATTTTGAGGAGTTAAAATCGCTGGGAGTCAAAAGGATCAGCATGGGTCCGTTCCTGTTTAACAAAGTCTATGATAATGCCGCAAAACTGGCAAAGACAATTAACAACGATAAAAACTTCTCGTCAATTCTTTCATGATTTTCTATTCACAATAAAAATTAAAAAAATGAACCTACCAAAAAGAGCAGAAGACGCTCATGCAACCTTAGCGGCTGCCTTCAACACAGGTGATGTAGCAACGGTATTGAACATGTATGATGTTACGGGAATTATTGTTCCGGAACCGGGGAAACCTGTATCTGGCAAAGAAAAATTTGAAGAAGCAATAAAAGCTATTTTATCCATTAAAGGAAAAATGGAAATTAAAACTGTTTATTGTCTTCAAACGGGAAACATTGCTGTGGGGAGATCTGAATGGAGTATCACAGATGGCAATGAAGTAAAGATAAGTGCCAAAGGCATTGAGGTAATGAAGCAGCAAGCTGATGGCACCTGGAAAATTGTGATAGACCATGCATTTGGCGCCGAAGCTAATCTTGTGGCATAAAAAAGAAAGTCTGCAAAATAAAAGGAACACGGCGTGTCGCGGTTCCTTTTATTTGCGCTATTTACATTGCAAAAACAGGCCATCAGGCGCAAATAATATCATTAAAGAACCTGAATACGATTTTATAAAAATATTTTTTGAAATGTAAAAAACTGCTTTATATTTGTAGTGTACTATTATACTAATACACTATTAACATGATAGAAATTAAGAACCTGAGTTTTGCCTACCCTCGCAAGCCTTTGCTTTTTAAAGATCTTGATCTGACACTAAACAAAGGACATATCTATGGATTACTTGGGAAAAACGGCGCCGGTAAATCAACACTTTTAAAAAACAT
>NZ_JAQBNR010000029.1 GCF_028288465.1 Ferruginibacter sp.
CAACAGGGCAGACATTGCCAGTGCTGCAGATGCCATTGCAGCGCATTTAACCGGTGATGAAGAGGTATATGCTAACCCTGAAGCCTATTTTGACCATGTAATCGAAATTGATTTGGATACATTGGAACCACATTTAAATGGTCCTTTTACCCCCGATTTAGCTACGCCGATTTCCAAGATGAAAGAAGCCGCTGCAGCGAATGGATGGCCAACAAAAATTGAAGTAGGTTTAATCGGCAGTTGCACCAACTCTTCCTACGAAGACATCAGCCGTGCCGTTAGCCTGGCTAAACAGGTAAGCGAAAAAGGGTTAAAACTGAATTCGGAATTTACCATTACACCCGGCAGTGAGCAGGTTCGTTATACAATTGAAAGAGATGGATTTTTAGGCGTGTTTGATAAAATAGGCGCTACAGTTTTTGCCAACGCCTGCGGTCCATGTATCGGTATGTGGGCAAGGGTAGGAGCAGAGAAGGCAGAAAAAAATACCATCGTGCATTCTTTTAACCGCAACTTTGCAAAACGTGCCGATGGCAACCCCAATACATACGCTTTTGTAGGCAGTCCGGAAATAGTAACCGCAATGGCCATTGCAGGCGACCTTTCTTTTAACCCCCTGACAGATTATTTAATCAATGATAAAGGCGAAAAAGTAAAGCTGGATCCACCGACAGGTTTTGAATTACCCATAAAAGGTTTTGCGGTGGAAGATGCCGGCTACCAGCAGCCTGCTGAAGATGGCAGCGGAGTACAGGTAATCGTTTCTCCAACCAGTAAAAGATTACAGTTGCTTGATCCGTTTGCAGCATGGGAAGGTGTTGATCTGAAAGGACTGAAACTGCTGATTAAAGCCAAAGGAAAATGTACTACCGATCATATCAGTATGGCAGGGCCTTGGTTAAAATTCCGTGGCCATTTGGATAATATCAGCAACAACATGCTGATCGGTGCAGTGAATTTTTTCAACGAAAAAACAGATTCAGTAAAAAACCAGCTTACGGGCGAATATGGACCAGTGCCTGCAACACAACGGGCTTACAAGGCTGCGGGCATAGGAACTATCGTGGTAGGTGACGAAAACTATGGAGAAGGTTCTTCAAGAGAACATGCTGCTATGGAACCCCGTCATTTGGGTGTACGGGCTGTATTGGTTAAATCATTTGCACGCATACACGAAACGAATTTAAAAAAGCAAGGTATGCTGGCGCTTACTTTTGCCAACAAGGAAGACTACGATAAAATACTGGAAGACGATACGATTGATATTGAAGGGCTGACTTCATTTGCACCCAACAAAGCATTGCACCTGGTGTTGAACCATATTGACGGCACAATAGAAACCATCCTGGTAAATCATACGTACAATGAACAGCAGATTGAATGGTTTGTAGCAGGTGGCGCACTGAACATTATCCGCAGAGATTTTGCAGCGGCTAACGCATAGGGTTTCATACAAAGTGAACTAACAATATAAAGGGAACAAAGAATAAATTATAGCTTATTCTTTGTTCCCTTTTTTATGCATTTTCAGCGTTGCGAGCTTTGGATTTTTCGTTTCGGGAAATAATCGTAATGTCAATTATCTTCCTCTTCTTCTTTTTCTTCCAGCCCCTTATAAGTAAATTTTTGTCCGCCAATGGAGGCTTCGTACATCAGGCCGCCTTTTTGTTGCGTAAATACCATCACACCTTCCTGGTATTTTGCATTGGCACTGGCCCCTTCCGTAACTGCCACAGCGCTTGCCTGGGCGGCAAATTTTAATTTATCATTTTTAAATTTATCCAGCGATTCTTCGCTTTCAAAAAAGATTACTTCCCGGTACGCCTGTCCGCCAAATTGAAAACCGATGCTTACCTGCACCATATTGGCTGTGCCTACCATTTCCCCTTTTTCATACACAACACCATTGCCCGTAGCGCCGCCGATGCCCATACCACCTTTGCCAATGCTGGGGAAAATTGCGTAAGCATAACTGTCTTTAAACAGGCTGTTCATCAGCTTGTCTGATTTAATAAAGGCTGCCTTTGCTTCTTTACTGTTGGTTACTAGTTTTTCCTGTTTGGTTTGTGCCTGTACCGTTGTGATTATGCTGCCCGTTGCTGCCATTAAAAACAATACCATTATTAACCTGCTGATCTTTTTCATTTCTTGTTGAGTTAAAAATTACGACTGAAGATTGTATGGTGCAAATATAAAAAAGCACTGAATGATTGGGGCAATCATTCAGCGAGATATCATTTTTTTAACTTTTTATGATTTGGAAAACAGGACTTGATGAAATGCGGAGAGGTCAGAAGGGGGGTATAAACGCATTGCAGTTGTCCCCGAATTTTCACCTGTTATCAGTTTTTAATAAATGCAAGTTTTACCTGTTTGTATACCGGTTTTTTTACCTGTTCACGCAAGCTCTTAAAACTTTCAAACGGGCCTTTGGTGGCGAACAAATTGATAAGCCAGGCCGGTACCGTGCCGCCCGGGTCAACCTGCAATATGTATTCAATTTTTACCTGGTTGTTCGGCAAAGGTTCTATCAGCCATTTGCTGCTGGATTGCGGCACACGGACAATGTTTTTATTTTCGGGCAAATATTTGGGTTGATTATCCGCCACCACCGTAACAGCCCTGGTCCGTTCATCCTGTGTAACTTTCAGCCGGACAATAAAATCACGGTTGCTTACGGGCCATGGTACGGCTATTTCTGAATAATAATATAGTTCATCCGGGGAAGGCTGCTTCAATAATACCGCTCTTTTTGTGGCATATACCCATTCAGCGCTGTTGTTAATGTCCAATAAAACAGCTGTTAATACAGCTGGTGTTGCATCAATAATACAAACAGTTTTAATTGCTTTAAATGCAGAGTTGTCCATGTTTTTGGTATAGACTTTTATGCCCTCTTTATCCTGCCTTAATTCCCAGTTATCCTGAGCAAGACTTGTCATAGTAAAACCCACCAAAAAGCATGACAGTATAAAAGTAGGCTGCTGATACCGCAATGCCCGGATCAATTTTGCAAAAAAAATATTGTATTGTAACCACATGTAAAAAGTATTGAGTACGCCTGTAAAGTTGAGCAAATAGCAGGCCCGTTTGATTTTTATTATATAGACGGTTGAGCACGGCAGATATTTTATATTTTAAAAACAAATGGCTATTAATGTAAAGTGCATTCTAGAATCAGTGTCAGAACCCTGATATAGAGATATATGCAACGGAGCATGCAGAGACTGACTGGCATTTGTAAAACTCAAAGTAAACTGCTTGCAAACAAAAAAAATCTGTTATGAATTTGATGCCCTGTTTGATTATAACTTTGACGCAGTTAATTTATCAAATCACTATTTACACAGGTGGAATCCGGCCTGTCTTTTAAATAACAAATATGTCATACTGCAATGCAATTAATTTAATGAACGGAGAAAGACAGGCGCTGCATAAGGCGTACCACGATAAATTATATGGCTTTCCCATAAACGACGACAACGAATTATTTTGCCGACTGGTACTAGAAATTAACCAGGCAGGTTTAAGCTGGGAAACGATTTTAAAGAAGGAAATAACTTTTAGAAAAGCCTATGATAATTTCAATATAAAAAAAGTAGCAGCCTACCAGGATGAAGACAGAGAAAGGCTATTGGCTGATCCCGGTATTATCCGTAACCGGTTGAAGGTAAATGCCGCAATTGAAAATGCCAATGCAATTTTAACGCTGCAAAAGGAATTTGGTTCTTTTCAAAAATGGCTTGCATTGCATCATCCAAAAACAAAGGAAGAGTGGGTTAAGCTGTTTAAAAAAACATTTCGCTTTACCGGTTGCGAAATTGTAAATGAATTTTTAATGAGCATTGGCTACCTGTCAGGCGCTCATACCGCCGATTGTAAGATTTACAAGGTGATACTAAAGCACAAACCTATGTGGACAAACGGGAAGTAAAACGGGAACAATTTTGAGCAATCAAAAAAATCAGGTGAGAAGAGCTTGGGCAATTTAGGTGGCAACTTAATAAACCGGTTTATGCAACTGCTGTTTCAAATAACAACCGGTATTGGGTTTGGCTTTCCAGCCTTCCATTTCTTTAATTTCAAAAATGGTTTTTCAACCAGGTGCCAGCTGCAAAATGCCAGTATTGTTGTAATACACAAGGCGTAGAAAAATAAAGTCCACGGATTTAGCGAAGTGTAAAAAAAATACACCAACACTTGTTGTACGGGCCAGGCATACAAGTAAACACCGTAAGAAAAATCGCCATAACGGGCAAAATTACCCAATGAAATACGGGGATGAAAGGCGATAAAAAATAACAGGTAAGCTCCTGCAAAAGGCAACACCTCATCAATGCATTTAAACCAGCAAAAAGAGATAACGATAACAAAAAATGCGAGTGCAGCGATTAAATTATTTCGTACAATTGAACTTCTGTAATAGTAGCAACATGACCCCGCTAAAAAATAAGTTATAAACCGCGGTAAAAAAAATGGGTTACCAAACCATAAATGTTGCTTATCTGTATAAGGAAAAATATACCCATTCAGCTGAAGTGTAAATACCAGGTACATACAGAGAAACACAAGGAGCAGTCCCCATCCTTTTGTAAATAATCCTGCCAGTGCAAATAAAGGCACTAACAGGTAGCATGCAAATTCAAACTGTATAGTCCACAAAGAAAGGTTGAGCCCCTTTTCAGGCGATGTTTTAAAAAAGGAATACTGATAAGGGTTTTGAAGCGTAAAGAGATGAATGAGTTCGTTTCTTTTATGAAGATTGGTTAGGTACTGCCGGTAGTTCATCCAATCAAACAACAATCCTGTTCCGATAAAGCCGGCAATCAATATGCTCAACGTAAAGGCAGTTATAAAACCAGGATAAATTCTTAATATCCTTTTGGTGAGATAATTAATTGTGGTGCAAGATGATTCAAAACTTTTTAAAATCAGGAAGCCGCTGATAATGAAAAAAAAATCAACAGCCATACTGCCAATGCTGATCTGTCCATGACTCCAGACAAGAAATGGTTCTTTGGTTAAAAAATTGACGGTACCATAATACATCACATAACTGTGGCACAATATTACTGAAGCAGCAAGAAAATAGCGGATAAAATCAAAATTATTAGGGAAAATTTTGGGACTGATAAGCAATGATTTACTCATGTGACTGTTTAATAAAAAGTTTAATCATTAGTTATACTTAATATTTTTCTCAGTCAAAAATAACCAATATCAGTGAGAATAATTCAGAGCACCTTATCCAATGATACTCCGTAAAATATATGCCGTTCGGTAGCATTGTTGCGATAATTTTTAATCATTCTGCCAGTAATTACCATTTTATTAATCCTGTTTTACCCATACCAAATCAGCAGTTTTATAGCCAAGGGCCTGCGCCTTTTGCAGGTAATCTTTCTTTACATTTTCCGGCATTGTTTTTTCTCTTGAGAGCAGCCACAAATATTTCAGATTTTTGCCCGCCACCAGTGCATACTGATAATTTTCGTCCAAGGCAATTACATTGTATGCTGCATAAAAAGGACCGAAGAAAGACACTTTCAAAGCACCTACATCGCTGCTTCCCCTGAATTTAGCTTTGCCCGTTGCTGTTTTATTTTTAGCTTTTGTAGTATCGAAACCGCGGTTCACTACTTTTATTTTTCCATCCGTCCGGAGCGAATATTCGGCAGTTGTATTGATCATATTTTTTTCAAAACGAAAATCCATACGTGCAATTTCATACCATTTACCGAGGTACTTGTCTTTATTAAAATGCTGAACGGGCTGGGCACCTTTGGGTATTGTTGAACAACTAAACATGGATGGTACTATTAAAATTAGAGATGCAAAAAGACCTATTTTGTGATGCATGTTGATTCGTTTAGACAGATATAACACATTATATGCCGGTATAGTTGTATCCAGGGATGAAAGCTTAGCGGGACTTAAAAGTATAAATCATTTGTGGCGCAGATCATATCCTGAAGGAGATGGTTGCAGGCAGCAGACGCTGCGGGTCGCAATTCATCTGGATGACTTAGGATAAATAATAAAGAAAAGCTGACACCCAGGGCATCAAACTTAAAAAAATAATTTTTATTTCACCAGCATGGGGAATAATCGCCTTATTTCCGCTTCATCCGGTTGTGCACCGTACTCGCAAATTTCAAATGCTTCCGCGAATTTTACCTGCGCAGCTTTTTCATCACCATACCATCTGGCCAGCGAAGTTTTTATCGCGGGTGTTATGGGTTCAACCCATTTAGTTGCCAGCCATTTAATGCGGTCGTTTTTATCTTTTGGTACCTCGTTTAGATAATGTCCTATCCAAGGCAACCATTCATACACCTGCGACACATGTGCATCCAATGCAAAAACCTTTTGATCATTTACGCTGGTAATATCAACAGCAATATCCGGGCGGAAAGGATTGGGCCGCTGAAAATTATCCTGGAAATATAAAAACACCGGGTTCTTTTTTAATGCTGGAACTTCAGGAGCGACATTGGGTACAGATACCATATAGGCCGCATCCTGCACCAGTACCCCCGTATAACGATGATCCGGATGGTAGTCGTTGGGCCGGGGCGCAATCACTACATCGGCATTCCATTCCCTTATTTTTTTGATGATTTGAAGACGCACTGCAAGGGTGGGCATCAGTAAGCCGTCATGGTTGTCCAGCACATCATATTTTATCCCGAGTCGTTTGGCAACTTCCTGAGTTTCGGCGTAGCGGCGTTTGGCCAGTGCCACACCTTTCATTGTCTGGTGGCCGGCATCACCATTGGTTACAGAAAGAAATTTTACCGCATAGCCCATCTTTGCAAAAATAGCCGCGGTGCCGCCGCTGTTTACATCACAGTCATCCGGGTGTGCGCCGATCATGATAATTCGGACTCTGCCTTCTGCAGACTGGGCAAGGACGGCATTGCAGGAAATTATAACAATTGAAATGAACAGGATAAGATGTCTGAATGGCTGCATACAAATCGTTTTAGTTTAAATAAAGATACTGTTTATTGAAAAGCAAAATATTTGTGCACCTGTACATGCTGTTTGAATTTTATAGCTCCATCTTCTTCAAAATTTTGTAGTTTTATACACATAAAAACGCTTACTATGCCGGTATATAATTTACAAATAAACGGGAAGCAACTTACTGCCGATGTTGCTGCTGATACACCCTTGCTATGGGTACTCAGGGATCACCTCGGATTGTTGGGAACGAAGTACGGTTGCGGCATAGCACAATGCGGCGCCTGTACCGTACATATGAATGGGGTGGCGATGCGTTCCTGTTCGTTGCCGGTGTCGGCAGTCAGAACTGCTGCCATTACAACCATTGAAGGCTTATCAGTGGACGGAGATCATCCTTTGCAAAAAGCCTGGGATGAAACGGATGTACCGCAATGCGGATATTGCCAGGCGGGTCAGATCATGACGGCCGCTGCCTTGCTGAAAAGAAATCCTCATCCAAGCCTGACTGAAATTGAAGATACCATGCAGGGAAATATTTGCCGTTGCGGCGCCTATCACCGCATCCGGGAAGCCATCCAATTAGCCAGCACAAAAATTTAATGCACATGCAACAATCAATCAACAGCCGGAGAGATTTTTTGAAAAAAGCTGCCATCGCCGGAGGCGGACTTGTATTGGGTTTTAGCTGGTTTGGCGCAGATGGGGAAGCGCCCGCTGTGCTTAAAGGATCGTTCCCTGAAAAAAGTATTGGCTTCAACAGCTACCTGTCTATTGCAGCTGACGGAAGGGTTACCATTCTATCCCCCAACCCGGAACTCGGGCAAAATATCATGACGTCTTTCCCGATGATTGTTGCTGAAGAGCTGGATGCCGATTGGACAAAAGTAAAAGTTGAACAAGCAGCACTGGACACTAAAAGTTTTGACCGCCAGTTGACAGGAGGTAGCGGTGCGGTACCTCATTCATGGAAGAGATTGAGAATGGCCGGGGCAACAGCGAGGGCAATGCTGATACAGGCTGCGGCAACACAATGGAGTGTACCAGTAACGGAATGTACTGCCAGCAATGGGTTTGTATTGCATGCAGCCAGCGGGAAGAAAGCAGGTTTTGGAGAATTGGCTGCACTGGCTGCAACGCTGCAGGTGCCGAAAGACGCTCCGCTAAAAGACAGGAAAGATTTTAAGATCATTGGTCATGCCGTGAAAAATGTTGCCAACAAAGGCATAGTAACCGGCAAGCCAATGTTTGGATTGGATTTTTACCGGGAGGGGATGCTGTTTGCCATGATACAGCGCCCGCCGGCATTTGGTACGAAAATAAAAACGGTAGACAGTGCCGCGGCGAAAGCCATGCCAGGGATTATTGATGTGGTGGTATTTAAAAACAACGTGGCCGTGGTAGGCAAATCAACCTGGGAGATCATTAAGGCAAGGAAGCTGCTGAAAGTCGAATATGAAAATGAGGGAGCTATTGAAAGTACGTCTGATCACAATGCTATTTTTAGAACAGTGATGGACAACGGAAAACCCGAAGTAAAAAGAAAGGATGGCGATGTTGATGCGGCTTTTGCGTCGGCTGCAAAAATAATAAAGGCAGAATACCAGTGCCCGTTTTTATCGCATTCGCCCATGGAGCCAATGAATTTTTTTGCGCATGTAAAAGCAGATGGAGTAGAACTGGTTGGCCCCTCGCAAACACCCGCCAGCGCACGCACTGCAGTGTCCAAATTATTAAATATTTCTGAAGATAAAATTACATTGGAGCTTACCCGCCTTGGCGGTGGATTTGGACGCAGATTGAAATTTGATTATGTGCTTGAAGCAGCAGAATTATCAAGTATCATTAAAGCACCCGTAAAACTGATCTGGACAAGGGAAGATGATATGACCGGTGGTAACTATCGTCCTGCCGTACGGTATCACTTTGAAGCAGCCCTGGATGCCAAAGGAAATCTGGTGGGCTATAAATGCCGCGGCGTAGGCATCAATGCCGGTAATCTCGTGCGGGAAGATAATTTTCCCTCAGGGGCGGTAGATAATTTGCTGATTGAAAGCATCGATTATAAATCGCCCGTAACAACCGGCGCCTGGCGTGCACCCATCACCAATTTTTTGGGTTTTGCAGAGCAGGCTTTTATTGATGAAGTGGCGGAAGCAGCTGGTAAAGATCCGGTACAATTCAGGCTGGAGCTGCTATCCAAAGCAAGAATAACTCCGGCCGGCGCCATCAAATATAATATCGACCGCATGGAAGGTGTAATAAAAATGGCTGCTGAAAAATCCGGCTGGGGAATAAAGAAGCCAGGCATTTCACAGGGTTTCAGCGTTTATTTTTCTCACCAGAGTTATGTGGCACAGGTTTGCGAAGTAGCAATGCAGGCGGGCAAACCGGTGGTAAAAAAGATTTATGCCGCGGCAGATTGCGGACAGGTGATCAACCTGAGCGGCGCCCGTCAGCAGGTGATGGGTGGCATCACCGATGGGTTGGGTCATGCCATGTACAGTAAACTGAGTTTTAAAAATGGAGCAGCGGAGCAATCCAATTTTCACAATTACCGGCTGATACGAATGAAGGAAATACCGGAGATAGAGCCTTATTTTGTTGACAACGGCATCGACCCTACAGGATTGGGCGAACCTGCATTGCCACCCACTGGTGGAGCAGTGGCGAACGCCATTTATAAAGCCGCGGGAAAGCGGTTACGTAATCAGCCTTTTATGGATGAACCTGTTTTCAGCGGTAAGGCCTGACGTTGTATTTCGGGTAGTCTAAGGCATAGCACTTTAATTATGTAATTCATGCTTATGCACAGGCTGCTTGTAAGAGCACGTATTTTATTCAATTATCCAGAAAATGAAACTCTTCATCGGCCTTTACAAGATTAGTCATGTACATAAAACTTTTTACCTGCATCACCTGTTGGATGGAGACAAGATCGGCAAACAATTCATCTGACAAATCGATGGTTGCATAGCTGTTTTCCTCACCGGTGAAATCCTGGTTACAATATATCAGCACATCATGTTCTTTAATATACTCTTGCCATTTGACTGGCTCAAACAATGGTGCACAAACGGTTTTATCCGAGAGTCGGAAAATTCTGATGCGTTCCTTCCAGTTTGTAACCAGCGATGTTATGGCTACATTTTCATTTTTTAAACGCTTTAGCAAAGAGATGCCGATCGGTTTGCCGGCACCGGCAATAAAGATCTTTTTTCGTACAGGGTCCATAGTCATACTTTTAAAAGCCATCCGCCAGGGCGGATGGCTTTGCATTGCTGAAAAGAAATGCGTCTTCTGTTGGCGTAAAGGATATTATATCTAAAACCGGGGCGTACCTGGTCGCTTAAAATAGCAACCCATACAGAAGTAAACTTGTCTTAATAGCTACGGAAAAAACGAAGTGAAATTTCAGGGATATTGTATTATGTATTTCTTACACAATAAATGCGCTAATTGCGAGTGCAAAGGTGCGATGAAAAAAAAGATGCTGCAACCTGATAAAGGGTTTGTCTTTTATGAAAAAAGACAAATATGTGCTGGTTGGATAAAAGAAAGAGGGGGGATTATGATCTATAAGGATATTAAAGGCCACAGTTTAGTAAGGCGTAGTTAACATTTCTCCCGGCGAAATATGGAATTGCTTTTTAAAAGCCGCAGAAAAATTAGACACGGCAGAATAACCCATTTGCCAGGCCACCTCTTTAATGGAAAGATTATTTTCAAGCAGCAGGTGCCTTGCCTGGTTTAGCCGGCTGGCATTGAAATACTCGTAAATGGACTGTCCGTATGTTTTTTTAAAAAGCGTTTTTAATTTACTGGGGCTCATGTGCACACTGGTGGCCATCTCATCCAGTGTGGGGGCAGGCTGGTTAAAATCACGCGTTAAAAAAACATCCAGCTCAATAATTTTATCAATATCGTCAAAACGCTTTTGCTGCTGATCCCATTCCTTAAACTGCACATTTATTTTTTTAAAATAGTAATCCGTTATTTCAAATACTCTTGTAAGCGCTTTAAAATTATAAGCCGGGTCACTTGCGGGCATGTTGATGATACTAAACAACGACTGCCTTGTATTAAAATCCATTGGCACCATATTTACCCCTTTTAATTTAAGTGAACGCAAGGCATGCAACCAATAATTCACAGCATCAGCAGGAAGGTATTTTTTCAGCCATTCAGGCCTGATGATAATATTAGCGGTTTTTAAAACGGTCCCTTTTTTCAAGGTGATATCCAAACCAAAACGCGAGCTGGTTAAAACAATACTGCTGTAGATATCAGATGTGTCCCTGAACACCTCACCATCCAGGTTTACCTGCAGTGCGGTTTTGATTTCTACATAATCCACCCTTAATATAAAAATTTCCGGCAGTGAAGCCATCCGCTGCCAGGTGAAGTCCTGGTGAAGAACACAATCATGTATGATGGCCTGCAGACCGTTGGGAAAAGACAATAATTTAACCTGGCCGCTGGCAATTTTTTCCGGAAAACGAACGGTATTATTTTCATATGGAACCTGTAGTAAAGCCGCAAATTCTTTACAGTAATTTTCATAGTCACTAAAGTCGTAAGTGAAAATAGTCATGGGTTAATCATTTTGAAATTGCTTACGGAATTCATCTGCTGTAAGGCCGTACATTTTTTTAAATGAAGAAGAGAAATTACTTGGGTTGGCATAACCCAGTTCAAAAGCCACGTCGGATACCTGTTTGCCCTCCCGCAAGTACAACATACCCTGCTGGATTTTTTGTTCTTTGAAATACTGATGCAATGTTTTATTGTGCAGCTTTCTGAACTTGTTTTCAATTTGTGAAAAAGGAAGTGCAGTTATTTTTTTTAATGATTCAATGTCAGGAGAAGCATATTCCACCTGTAGTTTCAATGCATCTTCAATTGCCAGCAGATCGGCAGTTTCTTCTCCCGAAACAGTTTCATCCATATCGGCAAATTTTTTAAAAAAAGTCATGAAAAACCATTCTACCAGCTGGTGAATATTTTTGGTAATGCTGACCATATTTTTATTTTTCTGCCACTGGTAAAAAATGGAATTTACTTTTTTTTCCTGCGAGGCAGAGAGCTGGGCAAAGGCAATTCCCCTGCATAACACCGCATAATAATTGCTTAACACTTCCTGCAGGTAAACGGGATTAAAGAGTTGTTCCATTAAAGCCAGCGGTAAAAAAATCATGATTGATTTTCCTTTTGTGCCTTTGTTGCGGAGTTGCGAAAAACTAAAAGCGCTGTTTAATAAATAGGCATTGAATTGCTCTGGCAAATCAAGCGTTTTTCGTTGATTGTTAATGCTGAATTGCTGGCCGGTAGTAACTGCCATGTCGAACCATAATACCAGGTTGTTGGTCAGTTCCGCTTCGTGTTTAAAAAGAATGTCCTGTACATAATCGTATTCAGAGATCAATATTTCGATGTCGGAGAGCAGGCGCAGGTGTTGGGTAAAACCGCCACCCAATGCTACCGGTACATCAATACGGGTTGCTGTATCATTGATGCCATAGGCCGATTTTAATTGTTTGAAAATAGCGGATGCATCCAGGGTTGTATATTGAAAATGATAGCTCATAATCTGATACAATATATAAAAAAAACAGCAGCCTTTCCTGAAAACTTCGCCTGTTTTTAAGCTACATCAGTCTTATTTTTATCGGCTGGATCCAGTAGCTCCTTCTTTTTAACCGGCGGGGCATTTGGTATACAGAACATATACTCTTTCATAAATTTAAAATTTACAACGAAAAATAATTTTTCTTTAAAGTTAGATCTAAAAAAAAAGTTTACACTTTGGGTGTAAACTTTTTGGTTAATTGGTTTTGATAAACTTGCAGAGGTCTGTCTCTCTGTTAATTGCCTAACACAGACTTTAACGCAATATACTTGTCAACGCTTTTCATATTATGGCCTTTATCTCTCATTGATTTTATAAAAGAGGGAGTAGTACCGGTTGCAGTTGCGCCAACAATATCTTCCAGGCTTACATTATCAAATCCCAGGTCTTTGTAGTTTTTTACCAGTGCAGGAGTTACGTTTTGTGACTTCAGGGCGACCAAATCATCAGGCTTAATATTACTGAACCCTGCGTTGTGAAATCCCTTGACATATTCAGGCGTAACACCCAGCGATTTCATCGCAATGAGGTCGTGGTTTGCCAAATTGTTATAACCCACTTCTTTAAAAGAATTGATAAAATCTTTGTCAATATTCAATGATTTAAAAGCGATAACATCATCATAACCATCATCACTTTTACTATTGTTATCGGTGTTTTTATTTTTATTGTCAATGACTGCGTCATCCTTATCATCACTATTACCGTTATTATTTTTTTCAGCCTGTGCTGAACTTTTAAAATCGGCAATGTATTTTCCATCAATACCCTGTGCCTTAAAAGTGATTACTTTTTCAGGATCAAGATTTTTATATCCCGCTTTGCGGATTTCTTCAATGTAGGTTTTATCGATGTTCAATGCCTTAAAGGGAACCAGGTTATCCAGGCTGATGTCTTTAAAGCCTGCTTCTTTTATGGAGGAAATATAGGCTTCGCTGATGTCAAGGGCTGCCAAAGGAATCAGTTTGTCTTTGTCCAGATCGTTGTAGCCATTTTTCTTCAGCATTTGTACATAGGACTGTTTTATGTTTAATAAAAAGAACACCAGTTCCCCATCATCTTCGGTAACGCCGATGCCTTCTTTTTGCATGGCATCACTGTAAGTTTTATCGGCTACAAATTTGTATTTACCCATGCCATTGTCGCCTTCAAATTTACCGGTAAATTCCATCGTGCCAGCTTCACGTGTTAAAGTAAAATTACCCTGTGTTCCTTTTGGAAGACTACTGAATTCGCTCAGGAGAAAGGTATTGTTGTTGTTTGATTTGTCATCGTCATCACTTTTAAACTGCATGCTTACTTTGTCACCTTTTATGGTGGCAAACCAGCTGCCTGAAGTTCTCATTCCATGCTCATGCCGCGGATGAGCAGTTGGTTTTGCCTTTGATGAAAGGGTTTGACTGTTGACAATTGGTTCGTTAAAGAAACATACAAATAATACCATGAGGGGCAACAGGAAAAAGTATTTCCAGATTGTATGCACGTTTGATTTTTTGGCGTTCATCATGAGTAATCGTTTTTTTAGAAGTGATTGATTATAGTTTGTTGTAAGGCTCAAGGGAAAGTGCGGCGCAGCCACTTTTAGCAGGCTCATCTGGTAGCTTTCTTTTTCTACGGCCTCCTGCTGCAGTAAGGTGTCATCCGTAAAAAATTCAAGGTTGTTTTCCAGTTCTTTACGCCACTGCCAGGCAAAGGGATTGAACCATTGAAAGATGAGCACTATTTCCGCCAGCAGCAGGTCAAGTGTATGCTTTTGTTCAATGTGTATTTTTTCGTGCAGCAACACCTGACTGTAAGTTTCCCAATCGTATTTTTCAGGATTGATAAAAATATTATTGCCGAAAGAGCAGGGAGCTTTATCACCACTGATTTCTACAATGCGAAAGGGTCCGTCTTTAATAACTGGTTTTGAATAAGCTTTATACAGCAACACACCAGCCTGCATTAAAAAGTTGAGCGCAAAAAGAATTACACCAAACCAATATAAATAAACAGCCCATTGCATTACCTGTTGAAAATTGATGGAGGAGTTCTTTTCTGCGTTTTCAATGAGTGCAGGTACATTTTTTTCTGTTAACTGAACAGCCGTATTTTGGAGCGTTGTTGCAGTTATTATGTCTGCCTGCGAAGGCATTTTTCTAAACGACATTTGTTGCGGTACATGCAGCAAGGGCACAGCAAAGGCCAGCAACATGCAGCCCAGTAATACAAACCTGTTTAACCGGAAAAAAGTTTCTTTTTGTAACAGCAGCTTATAAAAAACAAGACAGGCTGTAAGAATAAGTGCGGCATACAAAATGTAAGGAATCATTTGTTGTCTTTTTTAATGATGTTTACTATTTCAGTCAGTTGCTTTTCGGTGAGCTTTTGCTCCTTTGCAAAAAAGGCCAGCATGCGGGGATAGGAGTTGTCGAAATACTGGCTGACAATATCTTTCAGCGCAAATTTTTGATATTCTTCCCTTCCGATTAAAGGATAGTAGCTATGCATGTTACCAGCCGTTTCCCTTTCAAGAAATTCTTTTTCTTCCAGTATTTTAACAATGGTTGCCACGCTGTTATAGTGTGGTTTCGGGTCGGGCAGCAATGGGATAATATCCCTGATAAATGCCTTGTTTAAATCCCAGAATACCTGCATGATTTGTTCTTCCCTTTTTGCCAGTTTTAGCATGTGTCTAATTTTATACAATGATACTACTAATTAGTTAGTAGACAAACTAATTTATTAGGAGTGGTATTAAATTAGTTTGAATGGTGGGAAAAAAAGGCGTGTAATAATACTTTTAAAGGGATATAAAAATTGCTAACGTAGCGTAAAAATGGCAGGGTGCTGCAACACTTTTTCACGCGGTGATACAATGCATAAGGCAAATGGCTGTACGTTTTTGGAAGAAGGTTTTGAACTTTAAAGTTATACGGAAGCTGCTTAAACAATTCTGCAGGGAACTTCCAGGTCTTCACTCAAATAATAACTGGCGCAAATGCGATGGTACCCATCGGCTATAATCAACTTGCCGTCGCTCCTCACTAGTAAAAGGGGCGACAACTTTTTGCCGTTTTTAAATTTTTCCAGGTTGGCTGTTACATGGATATTTTCTTTAGGCAAAAGCGGAAGTTCGCTGGCTCTTAAAATATCCTTTGCTTTTTTGTTTTTTGTTTTTACTTTTTTTAATTCCTCCACTAACGCGGTCGCTTCCTTTAGTGGCATTAACAATTCCAGGTAATCAATTGCTGCCGGAAAATCATGAGCCTCGGGATTCGCCAACCAAATTTTACTCATAAAAAAAGATAAAAATTAAACAATCAAAATTAAAAATCAAGTTCTTTAATGGCCGGGTCTTTTAATAAAATGTTAATCAGGTTTTCGTGACTGGCTTTGCTGCCGGTTAGCTTCCAGTGGCCGGTGATATTTTGTTGGGATAAGGTTTGTGTTCCCCTGATGACATTCAGGTGCGCCGTTCTGAAAATCTTTTCGTAAGCTTCCAGCGTATCGGCTGTATAGGCACATACAATACGGTAGTCGCGGGTGGTGCTGCGGGTATCAATATAATGTTCTGCAAATACCAGCAGCGATAATACGCACAACACTGCTGATGCACCAATAAAAGCCAGAAAAATATATCCGGCTCCAACGCTCATACCCAGTGCCGCACATACCCAAATAGTGGTGGCAGTAGTTAATCCGTTGATGCGGTTATCATCTTTAAAAATGGCACCTGCCCCTAAAAAGCCAATACCGGTAATAATGTTGGCGGCCAGCCTGTCAGGATTAGCCGTGCCGATTTTAAGCGACAGCATCGTGAAAATGCAGGAGCCTACAGATACCAGCATCAGTGTACGCAACCCTGCCGGCTTGCTGCGATATTCTCTTTCAATACCAATTAACAGACCTACCAGCATGGACATAATTATTTTTAAAACATCGTCGTAATACAATTCCATAAAGCGGTTTTAAAGTTTAAATGTAATTATTATTTACAGCATTTAACTCAACTATCCAATGGTTAAACAAGAGCTTGTTTTAAAATGCTAGACCGCCTGCAGGCAGAAAAAAGAAGAGCTTGTCGAAAATTGGTAACATACAAGCAAACGGTAAATGCTTTAATTTTATAATTATAACTTCGGATTGAAAATATGACAGCAGCGATATTTAAACTGAGTACCAACTTAAACGAACCGTCACCCGATATGTCAGCCTATTTACAGGCCTTGTGGTATGATGCCAAAGGCAATTGGGAAAAAGCCCATACATTAATACAGGATATAGAAGATAAAAATGCCGCATGGATCCACGCGTACCTGCACAGAAAGGAGGGCGACAATTGGAATGCAGACTATTGGTACCGTCGTGCTGGTAAAAGCAGGCCAGTTGTAGATTTAGATACAGAATGGGCAACTATTGTGAGCGCTTTTTTATAGCTGGTTGAATTGTATACCGATAGTGATGTTATTCATTCAGCAGCAATAATATCGGATCAAGGTCGTACCTATTTTCATCAAATGCAACCAGTGTTTTATTTTCAAGCGCAGTACCCAATTTACGGAGGTCGAATTTTTCTTTAAACTTCATGTAGCAGTTGGCTACCATCGTACGCAATTCGTTTTTATCAATTACGTCTCCCGGGTCTATTACGTAAGTATCACCAGCAACATATTCCAGCAGCGTTTGTTTTTCAAAAATAAATTCGCAGGTAAACCTGCAGGCCAGGCCCTTTTTTTCAGCCGTTCTTTTTTTCATTACGTCCAGTGTAATCAAGCTGGTCAATTCACCTGTATCCAGTGACTTCAGCGGCGGTTGGTACAACCATTTGTTAACGATGAGTTCTGTTTGTTCTATCATAACTGGTTTAAAATTGTGTGTATGCGTTAATGCTACTGTAAAATACTTATGCGGGATGGTTATGGTGCTTTAAAATCCTGGTTGGTAAAAGGTGGATTCACCGGTATTGTAATCACATTAAATTCATGCGCAGTGCTGCGGTGACAGTTATTGCAGGTGGCTGTAAGCAATAAATAACCACTTTTAAATTGTGCCATATTTTTTTGCTCTATGGCTCTGTTTAAACTATCAATTGCCCCATCCAGCATCCCTATACTTTTCGATTCTGGCCTGTCAGTACAATATTGCTGAATGCCGGCCAGCGCTTCTTCTATTTCCTTAATTTCAAAGTCGGCCAACTTCCAGTTTTGGTTTTTGCCGGCAAACCAAAGCTTGGCATGATGCACTTGTATGCCCGACATAAATTCACCAAATCCAGGTTTATAAGTTGCTGCCAACTGGTATTGCAGGCTATCCACTTTTTGTTGCAACGCCAGGTTATTGCCAGGCTGCCGGCAGGAAAATAGTGTAATGATAAAAATGAGTGCTGTGATTATCGTAAGCTTCATAATGCCTTTGGTAGTTAACTGAAAAACCAAATAAAGTTAGCGCAATGTTTAATTGTAACAGGTAACTATTTTCTTCTGCTTACCATCTAAAACTAAAGTCTGTGTCGTGTTTTAGATAATGTATGTAATGATAAGTGGCAGGTTAATTAATTTAATGCGTTCTAAAGGCAGGAAAGCTATACGATGAAAATTTTACATACATTAAGAAATAAAACATGGAATAGAATTTGTCTTACTGTCGCAAATAAACCTCTTAAACACTCATTTATGAAAACTTCATTCACAAGAACGCTTATGGTTTTTACGGTACTGTTTATCACTTCCGTACTTATTTTTTCGTGTAATAAAAACAGCAATAATTCCAGCGACCAACCCCGCTTACAACTAACACTATCTGATAACCCTCCAGTGGGTATCAAGGAAGTATGGGTTGATATAAAGCAGGTGGAAATAATTGTTGGTGACAGTGCCCGTCCGGTGATACTGGATGGCGTACATGCAGGGGTGTACAACTTGCTTGAATTAACGGGCGGCAAGGATACCTTGCTGGCCGACGCATTGATTCCAGCTGGCACAATCAGCCAGATCCGGCTTATACTGGGCGATAATAATTATATCGTTAGTCCTGCGGGTGATAAGATTATGTTGAAAACCCCGAGTGCACAGCAGTCGGGGTTAAAGGTGCAGTTGCACCAGGATGTAACAGGAGGCGTGTTATACCGGCTGGCACTGGATTTTGATGTGGCACGCTCCATTGTATTTGCCGGCAACAGCAGCAATGTTATTTTAAAGCCGGTACTTCGGGTACTGTCTTTTGTTCCGTCAGGCGGCAATATCAGCGGCGCAGTACTTCCGGATTCGGTGGTAACATCAGTGATCGCCATTCGTGGGACTGATACGATTGCTTCCGCCTTCACCAATCCATCCAACGGAGGGTACTTACTGAAAGACGTTCCGGCGGGTAATTACACGTTGTCTTTTATGCCTACAGACACTACTTATAAAACGGTACAAAAAAACGCATTGGTTGTGTTAGGACAAACGACCATAGTTGATACGGTTCAATTGCAACATTGAGCCACCTGGTTAACTAAAAAAATGGCCGTCTCTTTAGTGAGGGACGGCTATTTTATTGATGCTGTAGAACCACATCACAAATCATTTTAGGATTTATGTTGTAAAATGTTTCAAGTATTGTGCTGATGAAATTATAAAAGCCACCGGACAGGGGAGAGAAGTGAGCCTGTTGAGCAAGTACCATAAAAAAAGGGCCTCAATATTTTACATTGAAACCCTCGCAATAAATAACGTATTTTTAGTACTGACTTCCGTTCTTATTTCTTTTGTTCAGCGATTGACTGCTGAATTGTGCCATTGTTATTGTATTGCTGGGCAATAGTTTTCGCTTCTGTTCGGGGCTCAGATTGTTATTCGGATGATCCTCAGAACGGATATTGCTTTTTTGTGACATCATCGACAGCTCCCGGGAGGATTTTTGGCTCGTCAACCCTGGTTTTGCCAAAGCTGCCGCACCTGGTGCGGTTTGCTTTTTATCTAATGCGGCCTGGACTTTCTGGGAGTAGAAAGACTGGATGGGTTTATCGCTCGCCAGTCTTTTTTGTGCGAAACTGCAGTTAGCCCAAACAACCAATATCGCTACTATACAAACAGATTTGTTTCTTTTCATCTAAAATTATTTTACACTTACCAAAACATTGATACTGCCAACACTATTACTATTGAAATCCTGTAGTGCTTTTCCTAAAACCTGCCCTACTTTTACTTTTTCAGGATCACCTTTCATAGCAACTCCGGCAAGGCTTGACGTTACAATAAAGTCTCCTCTTTTAATACGGCCGCCTTCCAGGCAAACCTTGGTTGGAAGTACACCAATTACGCCCATTGGTACCATATTTTTTAAGCTGTTTTTTTCCGCATTTTTTTCTGTTAATGACAATCCTGGTTTGGTTGCATATACGCCTGAAATAAGATTGGAATAAGGTGTAGTTGATTTTTCAACAGTACGGTCTGTTTGCTGCGAAATAACCAATACATCACCCGGCTCGTACTGATTGATGTTGCCTTCTATATCGAAATATTCGGCCACATCGGCGCCACCTACCTGCGTACCTCCGTTAAAGAAACCTTTACCGGTTTCATCTATGCGGGCAACGTTGGCTCCATCGGCAACAAATACTGCTGTGTTTCCGGTTTGGTTTCCTTCCAGTTCCGCTACCAGTGCAGTTCCGTTGGCGGTACCGTTGCTATTTGCAAGTGCCAGTATTGCTACGCCGTTATCTGCACTGTTAATTCCTTTCACGCCCGCATATTTACCATCATTTCTTCCAATTACACCGCTGCCAAAGTCACTAACTGTATAACCCAGAATAGCGTCACCGCCGCTGTTGTTAATACCCATTAAGGCAAGGCCTCCCGCGTCATTTGCAATGCCGAGCATACCATTACCGAAAGTGGCCACACTGGTGAGACCATTGCCATATCCCTGGTTTGTTAAAAACAAAGCATCGCTTGAGCTGGATGAATTTGAAATATCAAACTGGGCTGCGGTTCCATTAGTACTGGTAGCAAAAAGACCTGTTCCGGAATTGCTGGATGCGTAAACACCGATTCCTGAACTGGCCTGGCCATTCACACCCTCTCCGGATTTGGACGTGCCATATACACCTTTGCCACTGCCACCGTGCGATCCCCAGACACCCATGCTTTTTGCACTGGTGCTATAGGTAATACCGCGAACGCCCGCTGACGAATCGCCCGCAGCAGTAGCGCTGATCTTACCAAGTATTCCGATCACTTTAGGAGCGGCCGAACTGTTTACACCTTCCAGCGCAGTTGCTAAACCACTGTTGGTAACAGAAAATAAATTAGCAGCATTGCTTCCGGTAAAGCTGTATGGTAAGGTAAATGCACCCGCGTCATCTGCTCCCGGGGCCCATGATGTTCCGTCATATTTTAATACCTGACCTAAGGCTGGAGCAGTATTGCTGATGGTATTTCCCTGTAATTTTATTACGGCCGGGTTAGGGTAGGTACCGCTAAGATCTCCGCCGGCAGCGCCATTTGGAGGTAAGCTGGCCGGCAAAACACCCGCTGCCAGTTTGTTTAAGGTAATTGCACCGTCGGCAATTTTAGTGCTGGTGACAGCATCCGCATTTATTACCGGATTGGGATAGGTACCGCTAAGATCGCCACCTGCAGTCCCTGAGGGAGGCAGTGTCAGGGGAAGAATACCGCTTGCTAATTTAGCGGCAGTAATTGATCCATCTGCAATTTTAGTTGTGCCAACAGCACCTGCTGCAATTGTTGGAGCAGGATAGGTACCTGTAAGATCACCGCCTGCACTTCCCGAAGGCGGTAAAGTGGTTGGTAAAACGCCTGCTGCCAGTTTTGATAAGCCAACAGCACCGTCTGCAATTTTATTATTTGTGATGGCATCCGCATTGATTACCGGGTTGGGATATGTTCCGCTGAGATCACCACCCGCATTACCTGTTGGAGGTAATGTTGCAGGAACAGCACCTGGAGCTAATTTAGCAGCAGTAACAGATCCGTCTGCAATTTTAGTTGTTGTAACAGCGTCGGTGTTTATTACCGGGTTGGGGTATGTTCCGCTAAGATCACCACCCGCATTGCCTGTTGGAGGCAACGCTGCAGGAATAGCACCTGGAGCTAATTTAGCAGCAGTAACAGATCCGTCTGCAATTTTTGTTGTACCCACCGCACCTGCTGCAATGGTTGGTGCAGGATAACTTCCTGTAAGATCACCCGCTGCAGTTCCTGATGGAGGTAAAGTAGTAGGCAAAACACCTGGTGCCAGTTTGGTTAAACTCACCGCACCGTCAGCTATTTTACTTGTTGTAATTGAATTTGCATTTACAACGGGATTAGGATATGTTCCGCTAAGATCACCGCCTGCACTACCCGATGGAGGCAAGGTTAATGGTAATGTGCCCGCTGCTAATTTGGCTCCCGTTACTGAACTGTCAGCAATTTTGCTTGTACCCACCGCACCGTCTGCAATTTTACCGTTAGTAACCGCATTTGCAGTAATAACCGGGTTTGGGTAAGCTCCGTTAAGATCGCCTCCTGCATTACCTGATGGAGGTAAAGAAGTTGGCAAAACGCCACTGGCCAGTTTAACGCCGGAAATACTACTGTCTTTTATCTGCGCAGCAGTAATGGCATTTGCAGCAACCGAAGGATTAGGATAGTTGCCCGTTAAACTTCCGCCCGCCTGGCCTACCGGTAATGCACTGGCTGCATAAAATGAATAGGGCACGCTAAGCAATTGGGCAGAACCCATTTTTACAAAAGAACTGCCACCTTTTTGATCCATTTCCACTTCCAGGTATTTATCACCGCCACCGGCCCAGTTTACAGCTGCAAGTGTACCACTGTTGCTGGTGGCTCCTGTACCCCCAATACCGATGGTGAACATACCAAAAGTGTTTGTCTTAACCGTCCGGGTTTCAGTATATACAGTTGGGCCGCTTGCGCTACCATCATGAATATTCAGTCTTACAGATATAGACTGGTCAGGCAATACAATGCCAAAAGAATTTCGGGCTACCCCCTGGTAATTGATCTGGCCGGGTGCCTGTGCCAACAGCCCTGCTGATAACAACAAAGTACTGAGTAATGTGAAGAGTAATTTCATAATTGGATTTGAATTGGACATTAGTGTTATAATTTAACGATTTTAAAAGAGCCACTTCTTAACTCTGATCCCTGGTATAATTGCAGTGTGATTTTAAGTATGTAGTTACCTGGCCTGAAGGCAGACATATTGATTTTTTGAAGCTGCGCATACCCATACATATAGAACGATCTTTTAACAAGGGGCTGGCCGAGTATATCATACAATTGCATGGTAACAGAACCTGTTTGATTTGTTTTTAAATCTACTTCCAATATATCACGGGTAGGGTTGGGCAGTATCCGCACTTCTTCCTGCTTTAACTCGGTATTGGCGATTGCCACATTGGCCGGGTCAGTAATGGTTTGCAAAAACCCGTTGGTTAGGTTGTACAACATATCAGCAGATTGCATGGTATTTACAGCTGCCAGTTCTCCAATACTCCAATCGATACTAAAATGACCTTGTTGGTAAGATCCGCCTGATGTATTGATTACCTGCTGTAGTGCAGACTGGCCAAAGCAGTGTGACCCTGAGGCAAATGTGAGGGCTAGTGCAATCAACTTACATTTCATAAAGAGTTATTTATTGGGTAAACGCTAATATGTCAACTTTATTGAATGTAGATTATAATAATTATAATAAATCCAAAATATTATGCGGACAGTGGATGGCCCCGGGTTATCTGGTAAGTACAAACTGCTTTACAAAAACTTTTTTTCCAATGGTTGCTTTAACTGCATACACGCCAGGCTCAAATTTTTCGAGTTCGTTTAAATGTAAGACAGAGGTGCCCGATTTGATTTGTCTTTCAGTTGACTGGAGCAATTTACCTGTAAAATCAAATAGCAATAGTTGCACAGTTTCTTCCTTTGATGAAAACAAGGTAATGTGTACCTTATTTTTAGCAGGATTTGGAGCGATCTCCATTGAAGAAACAATTTCATCTGCCTGCACTTGAACGATTTTGCTATAAGATCCCTTGCCATCTTTACCAACTATCTTAAGCCGGTAATAAATAGACGGCGCGGTTGATAAAGGTATTTTGCTGGTGCTGTTATAGGCCGCGGCTGCTTCCGCAGCAGTTGCTTTCTGAGGATTGCCTGCAAGTTGAAAATGGATGCCATCCCAACTCTGTTCTACCTGGAAATAATTGATTTGTGCATTGTTGGCCACGCTCCAGTTTAGCTGAGCGAGCTGTTTTTCTTTAGTAACCGAAAAGGAAATAATATTTGTTTCCAGCACGGTACAGTTGGTACTGTAAGTAATGCTCAACGTATCCCTGGCATATGCGGGGCACCCTGTTTGTAAACGTTGTGTTACAAAATAAGTTCCCGGTGCATCTGCAAAAACAGAGGTACCTGTTGTATCTCCTGAAAAATGGCCATCCAAAGTAGACCAGGTGTAAACAGAATTGGCAACAGGATTGGTTACCGTTAAGTTGCTTACGCCCAGCGCACCACAAAACATCGGTATATCCGCAAATATATTTGCCTTGGCAGCCATGAAAAAATCAAACGGGCCAACAAAATCTTTCAATGCTGCGGTGAATGAATTGGATGCACGACTTTTTACCAGTACCCTGCGGAAGGGCATTCCGCAGGAAGGGGCTCCCAAAAGATTAACGGGATCAAGACCTATTTTTGAAAGGTTAACTGAAAACTCCATAAACTGTGTGGTGGTATAATCGGTATGAAGTGAATTATCGCCCAACACTAATTGAAATGGCCCTGCCCACGTATTAGCTGAGCAGGTTAAACCCGTATAGAAAGCCCCCGGTGTTAAAGGCCTGATACCCGCATACCCAAATTGGCTGCCAGAAGCCGCTCCGTCGAAACTGCCTGTCCAGGCAAAATCCATAGGAACCATTGACAATGCTGCTCTGTCCACCCAAATCCTTGCCTCAAGCGAATCTAAGCCCGTATTATATTGCGCACTAAAAATTACATCGCCGGCAGATATGATATCGCCTGCATTATTAAATTTCCAGGATGTGTGACCAGCGTCCGGACCATAGCCAAAAAATTGCCTTGGACCACGGTCGTAATAAATATCCGTTTGGTACATTTCAAAATCTACATATCGGCTACCGCTTGTGTTTTCTATTGAAACGCCACCAAACATCCATAAAGAATCTGTCACATCAGGGCCTGCCCTGCGCACATGTACCATCATATCCAGTATTTCATTTTTATCGGGGATGGACTGTGAAACCGGGCAAGACCAACTTGCCGGGCTGTCTCCGTTTTTGTTGGAGCCAGAGGCAAACATGGTAGAGTCCTGGCCATGATAATCCCGGGTATATACCGCATCAATTAAAAGTCGGTTATTTACGATTGTATAAGCGGGAAAATGCATGGTGCGGTAAAATGGAAGGTTGCGTGTTGCCGGGTTGGTAGAATAGCCCTGCACAATGGCTGCAGCTCCTGTAGTGTCAATCACATATTGCCCGGAACCACTATTAATGTTGAACCAATCATCGTTGCCAGATTGCCCGAAATTATTAAAGTAATTTGCCTTCAGGTCGGCATCTACACCAAACGATGCTTTTATTGTGGGCGTAGTAATCTGGCAGGAGGCAGAAAAGGTGGCAAGACACAGCGAAATAAAGTAAAGAGGTTTCATAGTTATTCATTTTCAAGGTATCGGATTGAGTACATTGTTAGCGCCCACGGGCAGTCTCATACTTTGTAGAAAAGCGACACGAGGGGCATAACAATGTTATTACAACGACTTCTGATTATTTATATTGCCATGCAAAACGCACTTAACATATAAAGAAAGGCGGCTATTTGTAAAGAACCACTTATATGTGGGAAGAAATTTATATTATTTTGGAATACAATATCATTTATAAGTCAGTAAACAATCATGTGGTGACAGCGTTTATTAATTCTTTTAAACACTCTGAATGTTAAAAATATTGGGATAAACTTTTCCAGGGAATATGTCTTTTTTCACTTTGCCCCAAGTAACCTGCGCAACAAAAAAAATTAGACTACCGGAAAAAGAGGCAGATATATTTTATTTAGAAACAATATTTGTAACAGATAACTGCCGGACAATAATAGCCAGGAAAAAATAATATCAGGTTTTCGCGTTTGGATATTGATTCAGCAAAGTACAAATGGTATAGTATAAATCCGGATAATGCGCTCTTAATGCCGCAGGTTTTTCAAAAAATATTTCAATGTTTTCCGCCCAGAATTCCTGAAAATTTTTTAAGGCATAATCAGAATATAAATCAAAACCAGGAATGGCTTCCTGTTGAAAAACCTTGTTGCCATAATTGTTAAATGCCGGAAACGCAGCGACAAAATTTTTATCTGCCTGTCGGCCTGTTTCAAAAAACTGGTAGTAATAGGCATGCGCCATTTCATGCAGCCCAACATTTTGTCCATCGTCGGGACACTGAAAGCCGTGCAGAAAATGTTTCCAGGAAAGGTTAATCGTATTGCCGGAAACGTTGCCTTCGAGCACCCGTACCGTTGGATGTACGCCTATAAATTCTTCCGGGTAAATATGGATATAATCAAAGTCGGGCAACAGGTATTTTTCCAGGCCAAAAGTAAGTTGTATGGCTGCTGCGCTGATTAGTACCGGCATTTCTTTAAAGCCACTCTTATCATGAATTACAAAAGATATCTGCGTGATAAATTTCCGGGTGCGTTGTATAAATTTTTCTTTATCAAATGGATTTAACCCATTGTAATAAGCCGAATGTTTTTGTAAGATGTGGCTCATTTCCGGCAATGAAAAATTCAGGTCACTGCCGCGATAAGTGTGTACCGGGTTGGCAAATTGCACTCCTTCAGGATAAAGGTTATGACCGCCAGGTAGAATATTATTATCGTCCGATTCGCTGCTTGTTTTTTTATTGCTGCGGATGGCTGCGATAGAAAAAAATAAAATGAAAATTGCCAGCACAACAAATCCCGGGGCAAGATCCATGGGATTGGAATAGTGCTCATCCCATTTGTGATCATGTATGCGATGTAAAATTGCCTTTTGTTGCTGCAGCGGTAAGCTGTCAATCAATGGAGGCAATTGGCCCTCGCCGTCCCAATAAATTGTTGTATCCTGCGGCATCGTTTTCCTCGTTACAAATGTTGTCTATTCTACTACCATTTTTTTTCAGCCAGCCTTTCTGCGGCATCGGATATTCGTTTGAATTTTTTATTTCCTGTAATTTTTAAAAATACAAGAATAAGCAAAGCCGCCAGGAAAAAAACAAACAGCAGCGGACCTATAACAACATTCTCATTTGCGTGGGCAGGCATTGGTTTAGTCACCACTACGTGTACTTTGCGTAACCCATCGGGGTTAAGGCTGTCAACATTTACTGGAACGGTAAATGCAATGTCATCAGTATCTTGTGCTTGCGGCATATACAAATTTTGTTCGTTCAAGAATAGTCACCAACACCACAGTACTGTACTTATTTGCTTTTAGCTACTGCTTGTTCATCAGAATCAATAAGAACCTAATATTGGTGTTATTCTTTTACGATTTCCCTAATATAGTTTTGATAGATAACTCATCAACTTCTAACCACTTTAAAATATTAGTTGCATACTCTTTATTCTTGTGTCTTGCTTCTTCAAACTGTTTCGTTAGTCCAGTAATATTAAGCCTCTCATTAACAGTCATAGCGTTTAGTCCTTTTATTTTACCTTCTATTGTTGTCGCCACTGGATTATGCAACTTAAGCCAACGACTTACATATTTGTCAAAGTCAGTTAAGTCTCTTTCTATTCTCTTGCTTAACCTTTTTACACGTTTGTCAAAACCATTTTTCGTGAAATAACTTTTTAGTTTGTGATTTTTAAACCAAAAGTCATAATTAAACAAAGGCATTCCTTTAAAGTCATCAACGTGTAATCGCATATTGGAGACGCTGTTAGGTGGCAAAATAAATTCAATACCATTTACCTGATTTAGTTGCCTCAAACCTTTAATCTCATTGTCTAACTGAAAAATATTTAGACTAATTTGAATCCATTTGTCGCCCTTGATAATATGAACCGATACTATTTGCAACAATGAATTCTCTGTCAATTTACAGAACTCATAAGAATAACTACCGGTATTGTCTTTGCCAAAATTAGCGGCTGAAAATGGCGATTTCTCATAGCCATTTTTGGAGAGCATTGGAAGACCCCTATCAAAAAATATTTTTCTTCTTATTTCAAGAAGTTCTCTGTCTGTTGCCCTATAAAATAAACCCATAAAATTGCCACTATTGTCAATTATAGATTGTTCGTTGTGATTACCACCAACATCCATGTACAGGCCGTCAATTTTTCCCGTAAGGGTAATCGCAACCGCTTCAATCGAGAGCATTTGAAGCTTATGTTAATTTATTCATCCAAAGCCTCGTCGTCACCACCGTCCAGTAAAGGAATATTACCAACAGAAGCTCCGGCAATTCCTTTAACAGAACCATACATTCCGCTTGTACTGATCAGCACTTTTTCCAGTTGTTTTTCTCTTTCCTTCCACATTTTTTCCATTTGTATGCGCTCCTTCATAATGCTTTGCTTCATCGCCATAAACCCTTCCACGATGGCTTCTACCTGTCCCTTAAACTCATTGCCGGTTAAATAATTGTACAGCAGCTGCATTTTGTCTCCCTTGTTTTCTTCACTTCGCTGTATTTCATGCACCGTTAAAATTCCCTTGCGCAGTAAGTGCGCCACGCTGTTAACTTCACTAAAATTGCATATCCAAATACCGTCTTTTTCACCAAACCTTTCCATGTCTTTCGGAAAAGCCTGTGTAACCAAAATAGCCACGTCCGCACCGCGGCTGCGCATATCTGCTTTTAATTTATCAACCCAGTTATTGCTCCATGTTTTGGTGCGTTTGCTTTCATAAATAATTTTGCCGCAGGGCGTGCCGCTGCTGTTGCGTACCACCTGTATACAATCCGCCCCTTCCACACCCTTGCCCACTTCTTCTATAATGTCAAACGGAAAACTTTCTTTTAAAATGGCTTCCAGCAACAGTTCCTGTACTTCGCCCTGGCGTTGCATAGAGCTTTGTTCGGCCCGGCGCTTCATTTCGTCCGCCAGTTTTTTTTGTTCATTCAGCTGCATTTCCAGCTCTTTTAATTTCAACTGGTAACCGGTTTCCTTTAAGGAATTTTTTTCATTTTCCTGGTGACGGATCTGTTCCGTGAGCGAACCTCTTTCTTCCTGTAATTTTTTTTGCAACGTAATCTCCAGCTCTGCTTCCCTGTTTTTTAACTGCTGTTCTTTTTGTAAAAACTCCAGTTCTTTTTTGCGTGCTTCTTTTAATTTTTCTTCATTGTCGTTGTTGTTGTTTTGCAGCAATCGCAGTTTGTTTTCATAATCGGCCGAAATACTTTTTCTAAGTTGCTCCTGAATTTCTGTTTCCAGTTTTAGTTTTTCCTGCTGCAGTTTCTGGGCAAACAGTTCATTTTCTTTTTTCTTTTTTTCTTCAAACAATTGCAGATCTGCCGACAGCTTTCTTTTGTCTTCTTCCATTTTAGATAAAGACTGGTTTAATTTATCCTGGTATTGTTGCTGGTATTTTTGTTCAATATCCGCCGCCAACACATTTTCCACATCAAACACATGCCCGCAGTTGGGGCATTTTATATTATTTGCCATCACTCAATTTTTTTACAAGATAGGAAGAAAGAAGTTTCAGTGAACGTGCGGATGTTTCACACAACGGGTACTACGAAAACCTCGGGCACAAAGTGGTTTTTATTACGGATTTTTATGCACATGTGTTTCTGCCGGGCATACCATTTTTTACATTATTTGTGGCCCTGTGTAAAGCCATTTTACGTTGTTTCCGTCGTATTCTTTGCGTCCGTTTGGTGAAAGAATTATTTTTTACGTTAATTTGCATCTCCAATTAATGCGGCGATGGCGAAATTGGTAGACGCACTACCTTGAGGTGGTAGCGCTCGAAAGGGCTTGGGAGTTCGAATCTCCTTTGCCGCACAAAAATGATCCTGTCTTTGACGGGATCATTTTTTTAGTACAATCCTGAACGTAGTACCCTTGCCGGTTTCAGAATGTTTTACAAATAATTCCCCTTTATGGTATTGTTCGATAATGCGTTTGGACAAACTCAGTCCCAAACCCCAGCCTCGTTTTTTGGTAGTAAAGCCCGGCTTAAAAACATTCGGAATATGTTGTTTGCTGATACCTTTCCCGGTGTCTGTAACATCAATCACTACCTGCGAGGTTTCTTTTTTTATGGCGATACTGATGGCGCCTTTTCCATCCATCGCATCCAGTGCATTCTTTAATAAATTTTCTATCACCCAGTCAAACAGGGGCGCATTTATTTGTGCCGGAATAAATGTTTCCCCCATGCTGTTAATTGAAAAATTCACCTTATCCGGGGCTCTTCTTTTTATGTAAGCCATCATGGTTTCCACCTGTTCCAGCACATTCATTTCTTCCAGTTGCGGCGTGCTGCCGATCTTGCCAAAACGGTCGCTTACCAATTTTAACCGGTCAACATCTTTGCTCATTTCGGTGGCAATTTTTTCATTGCCCGGCTGATCTTTTAATAATTCAACCCAGCCCTGTAAAGAGGAGAGAGGTGTACCCAACTGGTGCGCCGTTTCTTTCGCCATGCCCGCCCATACCTGGTTTTGCGTAGATTTATTGCGGGTGCTGATGGCAATTAATGTAATAATGATAAACAACGCCACAATAAAAAGTTGCACCAGCGGAAAATAACGCATCTCTTTCAACAGCGCCGATTCGCCATAATACAACCTGTTCTTTTGCAGCGAATCTACGGGGTTGGTCCAGCTTACCGGCGGGTGCAGTCCTTTCAATTCTTTTAGTTTATGATTAAGGTAAGACGGGTCATTTTTTATCTTAACCGAATCCAAATTATTGGTTTCAAAAATGCTGTCTTTTTCATTCACCGCAATCATCGGAATGTCCTTGTTATTTTCAACCAGTATTTTGCCCGAAAGGTTGGTAGGCGTTGCGGCAGAGTTACTGATGTCTTTCACCGCTTCCACCCATTGCTCTATTTTTAAGCGCTCTTCCGCGGCAATTTTTTTCGCCAGGTAGTTGCTGTAAAAAATCGTACCGGTTACAATGGCAATGGCTATAACGGCCAATCCCGAACGCCAGTTAAAAAATTGACTAAACATTTGTAAATATAAAATAAGAAAGCAACATCCAAAAAGAAGTAAGTTTGCGCCACGTGCCACCTGGTCGGCACCGAAGGTCAGACCGGGTGACACACGCCAAAACCAAAAATTATAACCGGAGATGCTCCGGTCCGTTCCTAACGTGATATTAAAGAGCCGGATCGGAAAAATCATTCAATAAAAAAATAAAAAAAATACAGCCGCAAAACTGATGACAGGAAACGATTACTCCGAAGAACACTTCAGCAATCCTGATTATACAAATACCTCCATGGACGAAACACCCATCGTAGCCATTGTAATTTTAAACTGGAACGGCAAACATTTTTTAGAACAATTTCTTCCATCAGTAATTGCTTCTTCTTACCAAAATAAAAAAATCATTGTTGCTGACAATGCTTCCACTGATGACTCTATTACTTTTTTACAGCAGCATTTTCCGCAGGTAGAGATTATACAGAACGACACCAACGAAGGCTTTGCAAAAGGGTATAATACTGCGTTGCAACAGGTAACAGCAGACTATTATGTTTTACTAAACAGCGATGTAGAAGTAACGCCGGGCTGGATTGAGCCCATCATTGAACTGATGGAAAACAATGCGGGCATCGGCGCCTGCCAGCCAAAAATGTTAACCGATGCGGCCCGGCATTTATTTGAGTATGCAGGTGCCTGCGGGGGCTGGCTTGATAACTTTGGTTATCCGTTTGCAAGAGGAAGGGTATTTGACGTAGTGGAAGAAGACAAGGGCCAGTACAATGATGCGCAGCCCTGCTTTTGGGCCAGTGGTGCAGCTATGTTTGTACGTGCCGACATGTATCATGTGCTCGGCGGACTGGATGAATATTTTTTTGCGCACCAGGAAGAGATTGATTTTTGCTGGCGCCTGCAGCTGGCCGGCTATAAAGTATATGTGCAACCAGCGTCAGTGGTATATCATGTAGGCGGCGGTACATTAGCAAAGGGCAATCCCAGGAAAGATTTTCTCAACTTCCGCAACAACCTGGTAATGCTCGCAAAAAATTTACCGGTCGCAACTGCCTTATGGAAAATTCTTTTCCGCATGGGGCTGGACGTGATAGCCGCTTACCAGGCTCTGTTCAGTGGTAATGGAAGGTCGTTTTTAGCCATAGCAAAAGCGCATTGTTATTTTATCAAGTGGTTGTTGTTTAGTAAAAAGCAATCCGTATTTCCCATATCAAAAAATGGTCAGCTGCATGGATGGTACAGTGGGTGCGTGGTTTGGCAATATTTTGTAAAACATAAAAAAACGTTTTCAGAAATTATTTATAACAAATAATTTTTTTTGAAACACATCCCTTATTTTTGCCCTCGCAAAACCAGTAGCATGCAACAGGAAATAATAGATACAACACACAAAGATTTTGCCCACAACTGGGTGTCCTCCTCACGTTTTCTCTGGTATTGCCAGATATTTATGGTAGTAGCATTAATACTAGGCGGCTGTTATGGTTTATATACCCATCGTTACAAGGGAAAACCAGAAGTTGCGGTGCCTGAAAACACCCTGTACAACCCTAAATACAAATAAAAATTTTGTAGTTAATTTACAAGCCTTATTTTTGCAGTCCCAAAACAAAAATAGTTCTTTACATATCGAAGCGAAAGCTTCAAAAAGCGGAAGTAGCTCATTTGGTAGAGCGCGACCTTGCCAAGGTCGAGGTGGCCGGTTCGAGCCCGGTCTTCCGCTCAGAATTTAGAGCAGATAGCCATGTTATCTGCTTTTTTTTTCTAAAGCCGGTTCTTCGGAACAGGCAGTGTCACTCGGGTGGTGGAACTGGTAGACACGCAGGACTTAAAATCCTGTTCGCTGTAAGGCGAGTGTGGGTTCAACTCCCATCCCGAGTACTTGTAAATTGTAAAAGCCTTGATAGTGTTGACTTTCAAGGCTTTTTTATTTTTTGGGGGGCGTGTGAGGGGACGTTTTTATTTATTTTTATCATTGAAAATGCGACTTCCAGTTCCTACATGTTATAATTCTACAACAAATATTTCACCTTGTGCTTATTTTCTACAATCACGGACGCTTTTTAAATCGTCCTTTATCGAATATACAAGGTGATTCTCTTTTCAATTGCAAATTATATCTTTTGGATTTGCCTTACCATACTTTAAAAAGTTATTACCTATTTTTAAATAATGGATAATGAGAAAAATGAATTTAGCAAGTATTTAAAAAAGCGCTCCTCTCGACATCACTATATACCTCAGTTCCTTGTTAGCGGTTTTACAAATACTGATGGGCTCTTGTATTTATACGACAAACAGAAGGACGAGATATTTAAAAAGCCAAGATCACCCAAATCAGTATTCTTTGAAATTGACCGTAATACAGTAAGCTTGGATAGTACAACAGAAAGTTCAATAATTGAAGATTTATTATACAAGGAAATTGATGATAAAACAAGCAAAATAATTAAGCTTTATCAAGAATTAGAATTATCGCAAATTGATTTCAAACTTGAAGATTCTGCCACACTTCTATTCTTCATGATTTCTTTGTTTTGGAGAATTCCTAAATCTGATTATGCAGCAAATGATTTAATTAATAGATCAACAATTACAGCAAATGGAAATAATGCAGAAATTTTAAAAAAAGACCCGACTTATAGAAAAATGGCAAGAGCAGGATTTTTTAAGCATCATATCGCTGAGATAAAAAACTTTGGTTCTAAAGGAACAAAATGGCTTAATATCCATCAAAATGCAAACGATATTTTCTTGATTGGAGACTATCCAATACTTTTTAAAAACGAGCGGAAATTATTTAGTGAATTCAATGATACAGATATCTTGATGGCTGTTAGTTCAAATAGGATTTACTCTTCCACTGTTGAGAAGCTGACTGACTTTAACAATAGAAATTCTTTGAGATACAATGTTTGTATAATTAGTCAATCGGTTAATTATGTTGCTTGTAGAAATCTTGAGGTTTTAAAGCATTCTGTTTATAAAAAGTTATTAGAAAAGGGAATGATGATAGGTTTTGAAAAAGAGGTATTTAACACCAAATAACTACAGCATAAACGGAACCCACTGCTAGTCATATATTAAGCATTTGGCTATAATCGCCAGACTATTCAAAACTTTTAAATAATCGAGAATTTTTATTTTACAAATTTCTTGTAAAAGGGTGTAAGCTTCCCCATTCCTCGGCCGTGACAGTTAGAGTTAATAAACACTTTTATTAACTTTAAATTTTTACAATCATGAAGAAAAGATTTACCGAAAGCCAAATAGTGGCTACCATCAAGAAACAG
>NZ_JAQBNR010000061.1 GCF_028288465.1 Ferruginibacter sp.
TTGACTCCACCCCGAAAGGCTTCGTCTGCGCTGTTGTTTCCAATCTTTCAAAGAACTTTGTAACCTCTTTCGTATTCCCCACTTTTTCAAGCGGGTTGCAAAAGTAATCACTTTATTTTTATACACCTAATTTAATTTGAAAAACTTCTAAATTTCTTTTCGTTATTTTTCGAAATTTCCGGTGATTTTATTTTTAAGAACTACCCCTTTTTTATTTGGGAGTGCGAAGGTAAGGGCGTTCGGTATAGCTTCCAAATTTTATTAAAACTAATTGCCGCTTTGTGCAAAATACTTTCATGAAAATGAATGAGCAGCCCCTCAGAAACTAGCCCTAGTAGTAATTAATGTAATTAAGTGCGCAAAATGTAATTGCCCTGAAACCTTTATGTGTAAAGACTTCAGGGCGATTACTGTATTTATCTGAGCTAAACTTTTTTTGTCAAACCAAAAGCTGCCAACACTTTCAAAAGGGAAAAGAATCTTTTATTTTTTTTAAGAAATAATTTTACACCGCCATCATCCACTGGTGATTATCCGGTGCTTCACCATATTTGATTGCATCCATTCTGGTCTTTATTTCCGGTGCTATTGTCCATTTGTCAACATCAAAGGTCATAATAAAATCTTTGTACTTTAATTCCTTAATTAAAGAGATGGTTGCAGCGGTTCCTGTACCAAAAATTTCGTTTAAAGTGCCGGCTTTATAAGCATCCATTATTTCTTCAATGCTGAGCTTTCTTTCTTCCACGATATATCCCATCTCTTTTAAAATTGCAATGGTACTATCCCTTGTAACGCCCGCCAGAATGGTACCATCTTCCAAGCCAGGTGTAATTACCTTATTGTCTATAATAAAAAAGGCGTTCATTGTGCCACACTCCTGCACATATTTATGTTCAAAAGCATCCATCCATAAAACCTGGTCGTAACCCTGTTTTTGTGCCACAGCAGCTGCATGCAGCGAACCTCCGTAATTACCTGCTGCTTTGGCATAACCGTATCCTCCCTGTACTGCACGCACATACTTTTCTTCTACGTAAATACGCATAGGGGCCGCGTAATAAGGACCTGTAGGGCTTAGAATGATCAGGAATTTATACTTATCACTTGGCCGTACACCGATGGCTTCGTCGCTGCTGAACATAAAAGGCCGGATATATAATGAGTGATTCGGCTTTGCAGGTATCCAGTCTTTCTCAATTTCAATCAGCTGGCGCATTCCTTCAATAAATATTTCTTCGGGCACAGCAGGCATTTCCATTCTTTCCGCAGAAATATTGAATCTTTTGAAATTGTCATACGGCCGGAAAATAGACGCATTACCATCTGCATCCTTGTACGCTTTTATACCTTCGAAAATGGCCTGACCATAGTGCAGTGCGGCTAAAGACGGTGCAAGGGAAAGTGGCTGATAAGGTTTAATGGACGGAGTTTGCCACTCGCCATTTTCATAATCCACTTCCAGCATGTGGTCTGTAAAATATTTACCAAAAGGCACGTTATCCAAACTTATTCCTTCCAGTTTACTCTGTTTTACTTTGGTGATATTAAAATCTTCCGCGGCTATCATATTCCTTAATTTTACAACAAAGTAACAAAAAAAATACAGAGTAAAGGTTCATGAACATAGATAATATTCAGTTAACGCCGTTTTTAATACAGGAGTTATTTAAAAATTCACTGGTTGAATCAGACAGTCCGGAACCAGTTAAAAAGCGAGATGCAGCGGCATCATTTGCTATATTGGGACATAACCGAAAAAAAATAATTATCCTGGTAGCCAATGATGAAACCCTGTATTTGCCAGATGAACAATTAAATTTTTTGCTGGGTATTTTATCGGCTTGCAGCTTAACCATGGAGGATGTAGCCATCATCAACACCCGGAAAAATAAAAACATTACCTATAAGGCAATTGAACAGGAATTAAAGGGAGAAAAGGTAATTTTATTTGGCGTAACGCCCGCACAAATCAACCTGCCTATTGAATTTCCGCAATACCAGGTACAGGCTTTTAACAGCCAGACCTATCTTACTGCCGCTATGCTTTCGGAAATACAGGAAAATAAAGCTGAAAAAGCTAAACTGTGGAATTGCCTGAAACAAATTTTTTCTATATAATTTTCTTATGGATCAATTGATTTTTGCTACCAACAACCAGCATAAAGTTGATGAAATAAAAGTTGTGCTTGGTGATCTGTTTGCTGTCAGCACATTAAAGGAAGCTGGCATTGACATCGATATTCCTGAACCGCATGACACGCTGGAAGCGAATGCAACTGAGAAATCAATGACTATTCATCAACTCACGGGTAAAAATTGTTTTAGTGAGGATACCGGTTTAGAAGTAACATCATTGAACGGAGAACCAGGCGTAAAAAGTGCACGATATGCCGGTGACGACAGATCGTTTGATGCCAATATTGATAAACTGCTTGAAAAGCTGTCTTCATTACACAATCGGGAAGCCAGGTTCAGAACTGTGATATCACTTATACTAAATGGTAAGGAAATACAATTTGAAGGAATTTGTGATGGTACAATTATTAAAGACAGGCGGGGCAGCCAGGGATTTGGATATGACCCTGTTTTTGTACCTGCCGGAAGTGAAAAGTCATTTGCTGAAATGTCTCTGGAAGAAAAAAGCCAGTTCAGTCACAGAAAAAAAGCAATGACCAAAATGATTGCATTTTTAAAAGAACAGAAATAATAGGGAATAACTAAAGCTTTGGGGATTGCAACGGAAAGCCCGGAACGAAGCGTAGTGGAACGGAGCGTGGCGAGGACCAGGAACTGAAAGCCCGGCCCGCAGCGGCGGGAAACGCCCAGGCTACAAACATTTTTATTATTTTTTTTAACTTTGCGATATCAATGGCAAGAATAAAGATTACCATTCCTTCACATAAAATTTTTACTGCGACAATCCCGGTACGGATCAGTGATATTAACTATGGTAATCATGTTGGCAACGATGCCTTTGTTTCTATCCTGCACGAAGCCCGGGTGCAATGGTTAAAAAGCCACTTCTTTACTGAGCTCAATGTCGCTGGAATCGGACTCATCATGAGTGATCTGGCGTTGGAATTTAAACAGGAATCTTTTTATGGCGATAGAATTGAAGTACAACTTAGCTGTAGCGAAATTTCAAGCGCTGGATTTGAATTGTATTACCAGCTTTTTACAAACCGACATGGTGAACAGCGTTTGCTGGCCAATGCTAAAACCGGCATGGTTTGCTATAACTATGCTTTAAAAAAGGTAAGTACTATCCCGCAGGTACTAAAGAATATTTTGGCAGCTCATTAAGCGTTGTTCCATATCTCCCAACTCGCTTCCGCCTGGAGTATAAGCATTTCATACCCATTCTGTATCTGTGCACGCCGCTCCTCTCCTTTTTGAAGAAATAATGTTTTGGCAGGTTTATACACCAAATCGTACAGGTAATGTTGCGGACTAATAAATTGATATGGAAGATTCGGATAGGTGTGATCGTTGGGCGACATGCCTGAAGGTGAGCAATTGACAATAACAGGGTAAGATCGCATTGTTTGTTCATCAATCATATCATAATTGATAAACCCTGCTCCCGTATTTTCGCTGCGGGTGACTAATAAAAATTGAATGCCCAATTTTTGCAACACATATTGTACTGCTTTTGATGAACCTCCGGTTCCCAACACGAGGGCCTTTGTATGATGCGGCTTTAATAACTTACAAAATGATCGTTCAAAGCCAACTACATCTGTATTAAATGCGGTTAACTGCTCTCCTTCAATCTTGATACAGTTTGCAGCGCCAATCGCTTTAACTTCTGGTGTTAAATGCGTAACAAATTGCAGCACCTGTTCTTTATAGGGAATGGTAACATTTAATCCTTTTAAATTGGGATGGTCTTTAACTAACGATGGAAATTGATCAATGGCCGAAATGGGAAAGGCATCATAAAAACAATCACTAATTCCTTCCCTGGCAAATTTTTCTGCAAAATATTGCTTTGAAAAGGAATGCCCTAGCGGATAACCAATCAACCCATACAACTTCATGTGGTGGTTATTTATTGAGATAGAGTTCGAACGTATCGCCACGCAATCCTATGCGCATGGCTTCCAAAGGAATGACTTCTGTTGGAGCAATATTACCCAAGTTAACGTTGCAGCCAATCAGCTCCAGGAAGTACAACTGTTGTGCCTTTTGGGGAGCCTCCCATAAAATTTTGTCTTCGGGTATCTGTGTTAAAATTTCCTGTACCAGGCCTTCTCTTACTTCACCACTTCCCCGATAAATACCAACATTGCCAGCTTCCCTTGCTTCAGCTATAACATAGGCAGAGCCTGCTTCCAGTTCGGCCCGCATTAACTCTATCCATTTATAGGGAGGAATGATATGAGCTGCATCTTTACTTCCCACTTCACTCAGCACAATAAAATTTTTGGCTAATTTTTCAATGTATCCGCATTTCTCTGTATGTGGTATAGTAACAGAACCGTCACTTACTTCAACATATTTAATTCCGAATTCATTGCAGACTTTTATATAATCATCAAACTGGTTGCGAATCAGGAAGGCTTCAAATAAAGTACCACCGAAATAAACGGGAATATCATAAGAGAGGTAAACTTCCAGTTTCTCTCTCAGTGTGGGCGTAACAAAGGCAGTTCCAAAACCAAGCTTCACAATATCAACGTGCGGATGGGAAACACTCATGAAATTTTTTGCCTCCTGTACACTTAGTCCCTTGTCCATTACCATTGTGATACCATGCGCACGTGGCTTTTTGTGGCGCTCGGGTATCTGAGAAAGATTGAAATTCATTCCACTATTTTTTTGATTGGCGCAAAGATAACCATTGACTACTAATAGTTAGTAATGCACCAGCAGAAAAACGGGATGTTTTAAATTGACTTGTTGCGCTTGAACCGGGCAATAACATCTACTACCAATTGATTTTGGAGAATGGAAGGATTTAATTCGATGATTTTTTTTACCAGCTTGGGGTTCTTTTCCATACCCAATTCCAGCTGAATGATAGCTTCCTTTGATTTACCCGCTGCTAAAAGAAAGGCACTTTTATAAAAAAGGAAAATTGGTTTTACATTGGTTAATTCGATGGCGTGCTCCACATACTCCAGGCCTTCATCTATGCATTTGGCATGATACAAACATTTTAACAGCTCCAGCCAACCGTTGCTGTTTTTTGGTTTGTTACGTACCACATTGCCAAAGTATTGCACTGCTTCTTCTATTTTACCCTGCTCCATAAAGCACTGCCCCATGGCTAAATTATATTCCGGCTGTAACCGGTGAATGCGCATTGCAATGTGAAGATTTTTTATCGCGCTGTCCCAAACGCCTTCGTTCATATACGTTACTGCAATTTTATAAAACAACTGGCTGTCATCCTGGTTTAAATGTGTAGCCTTGCGATAATTAAATCTTGCCTGTGCATAATTGTGCAATTTGTCGTAGCAATGGCCGATGGCTTCATAAATAACATCTTCCGGCCTCGCCAATTCCAATACTTTTTGCAACACTTCAATAGCATCCTTGTATTTTCTAAGTCTCAAGTAAGCATCGCCCATATTACGCCAGGCATAATCAAATTTTTCGTCTATTGCAACGGCGTATTGATAGGCATCAATTGCCTTTTCGTATAATTTAATTCCCTGGTAAGCTGCGGCCAGGTTAAACCAGGCTAATTCGCTGAAGGGGAAATCCTCAATAATTTTCTGGTGCAATCTTATCCCCTCCTCATTTCTGCCAGTGAAATCTGTCCAGAAACAAATCTTGTACAACGCTTCTTCGTTATTGGGATCCATTTCAAGTATCATTTTCAGGCAATCAAATACCTTATCAAAATTTTCGTAATCATCATATACGTCTGTCAATTCAAAAAGCAGTTCCAGTTTTTCCTCTCCCTCAAAATAATTGAGGGCATCTTCCAGCACCTCGGCGGCTTTTTCCTGCTCATCCAATGCCAGGTAAGCATCCGTTTTAAGAATGTAAAGATTAATATCGCTGCTGTCCAGGATTTCTGCCTGCTCTAAAAAATACAGCGATTCCTTGTACTTTTTTGCTGCAATTAAAAGGTCAGCCCTTTTTATAAGTAATGAAGAAGAGTATGGATATTGATTGATAGCGTAGTCGGTGACTTCCAATGCCTGAATCAGTTCGTCTTTGTCATCAAAATAGTCGATGATTTTTTCGAAGGCATCCTCCTCAATAAAAGAATGACTACGCCCTGTTTTAAGGTTGTCATACTGTTGCAGCAGTTCCTTCAACTCTTCCCTGTCTTGACGGTATGGATTTTTGCTCATGCGCTTGTAGGTTACTGTAAAATACATTAATTTGAATAAACCATCAAAAAAAAGTAACATTTCCTAAGCCTATGCGTTAAACTCATCATAAAGATTTGTATAAGTGGTACGCATTTTGACAGAACTTTAATATATCTTTGTTTAGTTAAAATTATTTTAAATGAAAACGTTCACCAAAAAGTTACTTACAATTGCTCTGCTGTTTGGCATTGCACAGGTTGCTATGGCTGACAGAGGCGTTGGGAAAAAGAAGAATAAAACTATTTTAAATATCTATACACCGTCTACTCTAAGAAATTCAATTGCATTTAATCTTAAATCGGGATTAAGTTACAAAGGAAGTTTGTTAACCAGTACGCAAACAGTTGGCAACAGCATTATGGCAAACTCATTAATTACTTATCAGAAAGGAAATATAACTTATGTTATTCCTTACAAACATAAAATTGTAATGCCGGAAATTACACAGGGCTATACAGGAATGAAATTGATCATTCACAGCCATTAACTGCTTTTAGCAAAAATATTTTGAAAGATCTTCCTTAACGAAGGTCTTTTTTAGTTACTGTCTTTTTTCCCAACCCGGCTTTCGTCGTAACTCATTACCCGGTAACCGGATTTTGGGATATCAAATTTGGAACCGGCAACTGCACCCGGATCAAAAGAAGCAAGTGTATATTTAAATTTCAGTTTGCCACTTTCAAATTCGTATTCTACAGGAAGCCCGGGAAGATTTTTAAATAACTGGTTGTAGTTTTTATCATTCACGTTTATATCCGGCGAATAAAAGACTGTCATTACGCTGCCATCCTTTAATTTGGCGGTTACCATTACGCAGTTATAGCCCGCGATTTTTTTGGTATCAGTAGTTGGAGTAAAAACTATCCCTTCGAATTTTTTATTGTGACTTGTCCAGTTATCTTTCGTTAATGTAATCATCAGCTTCTGACCGCTGTATTCTTTTAATATAACACCAGTCGAATTCTTTGCATCGTAAATAGTTGTTTCCTTTCCCAGTGGACTTGACATTTCTGTTTTGCTTAAATTTCCTTTTAAATACACAGTATTGGTAGCACCGCTTAAAGGGTCGGGCTGCGCAGCATTACTACCGGTTTGCGTAGCAATCGTATAAACCAGGGTTCCCTCTGAAATTATTTTTTGAGCATAGACATAACCATTGAGCGCTAACATTACAACCATTGCTACAGCTTTCATAACTTTCATTTTGTGTGGATAAAGATAGGGAAATACAATGCCAAAATAATCACAAACTCATACACGAAAAAGCCTGCAGTTACTGAAAACTGCAGGCTAATATTTTCTTTAAAGACGTTTACTTCTTTTGTGTTTTGGCTTTTACATCCTGTACCTTTTTATTGGCATCCTGCATTGCCTGAATTCTTTCCTGCAGCTTACTTTGCTTAACCGGCTTCTTTCTGTTTTCTTCAATCTGTGCCAGTATTTTATCATGATCAATAATGTATTTCTGAATCACAATCTGCAGGATCAAAGTAATAGTATTGGAAATAGTATAATACCATGTTAGGGCCGAAGGCAGTTTATTAAAAACGCCCAGCAGCAACACGGGGAAAATATAAGGCATGTATTTCATCACAGGATTGGAATTATCCTGCATGTTAGTCATGCTATATATCGAAATCAGTAAACTGGTTATTACCGCCGTTAATGTGAAAAGGCTCACATGATCGCCGTAGAAAGGAATATTAAAGGGGATGTTATAAATAGAATCGTATGCCGCCAAATCTTTTGCCCAAAGAAAATTTTGCCCCCGCAACGAAATGTTTGACTGGAAGAAATAATATAGCGACATAAAGATCGGAATCTGTAACACTGCTGGTAAACAACCGCCTAATGGACTTACCCCCGCCGATTTCCACAGCTTCATCTGATCCATACTAAAAGCCTGCTTATCTTCTCCATGCTTCTCTTTCAGCTTATCTATTTCCGGCTTTAGTGCTTTCATTTTTGCACCACTTACATAACTCTTATATAAAATGGGCGAAGTAAGTAAACGGATAAAAAGGGTCAGCAATAAAATTACGATTCCCATGCTGGCCACATTCTTTCTTAATATATCAAATACAGGTAATAAAACATGCCGGTTGATATATTTTACAAAAGCAAAAACACCACTTCCGTAAGGCACAATATTTTCCATTTTATTATTGTACGCTTTTAACACATGGTAATCACTCGGGCCGTAATATAATTGTAAGGGAACGGTTGCCTGGGAACCTGAACCGATATTTATATCACAGCTGGCCACTGTTTGCGCCAAAATATGCAGGGAAGTATCCGCCGGTACAGTCCATTTAATTTCGGCACTTTGAAATTTATTTTTGTTTACCAGGGCACTTACAAAAAACTGTTGCTTTACAGAAAGCCAGTCAACCGGCTTTTCAAATTTCTTGTCATCGCCGCTATTACCGAGCATAGTAAAATCATAACTGCCATCTGTTAGGTAACAAATATGGGTTTGTCCTTTTTCGTATACCTCGTCTTTTTCAATTTGATTGGTTTGCGTTTGCCATTGCAGGTTAATGGTATTTTTTGACACCAATTTTTCTGCACCGTTTAATACAATTGCAAAGTCGAGTAAATAATCATTAGCACGTAACGTATATTGATGGGTGATTTGTTTACCCGCCGAATCTTTGATACTGAATGTGATAGTCTGGCTTTTGTCGGCGTTTTCCGTTTTAGCACCGGTTACAAAAACCAAGTCGGCAGTGTGCCCGGTTACATTTTCACCAGTATTGATATCATAAGAAATCTTATTGAATTCGCCCTGTTGTATAATCACAGGTTTACCATCCAGTGTTTTATAATTCTTTAACTCAACTGTTTTAGGTTGTGCGCCCTTATTGGTAAAAGTAATTTTCATCACTTCATTTTCAAGCGTGGTTTCTGCAACCGCCCCATCCTGCTGTAAACTGCCGGCGGCTTTTTCCCTGCGGGTTGAATCAAATCTCAGTGAATCCAGCTTCATCTTTGCGATATCAACCTTAGGTTTTGTTTTAGCAATTGAATCTGCCAGCCGCTGTTGCTCTGCCTGGTAAGCAGCATTGCCTTTATTATTAAAATAAAACATGCCCATCAACAACATACCTATCAGCACAAAACCAATCACGGTATTTCTATCCATTCCCATAATATTAATTTAAGTGGGCAAAGGTAATTAAAGTTTATAGTTGCCCCGTATAAAAAATGCCCTGTAAAAGCAGGGCATTTTTTTAATATAAAATACATTCAAATCAACTTATTTTTTTGCAGCAGGTGCGGCTTTAGCAGCGGCAGCAGCAGGTGCAGCAGCCTTTGCAGGAGCGGCGCCCTTAGGAGCAGCAGCTTCTTCCTGTTTCAACTGACGCGTCATTGTGATAGAGGCAATTGGAATACGGGGTGAGTTCATAATCTCCATATTTTCAGCCTTTACATCCTGAACGCGGATATTTTCATTTAAAGCAAGATTGGTAATATCCAGCTCAATGTTTTCGCGTAAATATTTAGGCAACAATTTAACTTTCAAACTTTTCATCTTGATAACCAGCTTACCACCCGCTTTAACACCTGCAGGAGCCCCGGTGAATTTAAGCGGCAATGTAACAGTAACCTTTTTATCTTCCACCAATTCCAGGAAATCTACGTGAATTAACTGGTCACTTACCTTGTCAAATTGAAGATCTTTCAATACGCACCTGTAAGGTTTTCCGTCTATTGTAGCTTCCACTACATTAAAATCAGGCGTATAAACAATGTTTTTAAACGCCGTTGCAGGAGCAGCAAAATTAATCTCCTCAGCACCTCCGTAAATTACAGCTGGCACTTTTTCCTCAAGGCGAAGCTGGCGGGTGGCTTTTTTGCCAAATTCGGTCCTGATTTGTCCTTCGATTGTAATCGTTTTCATTTAATGATTTTTTTAATGAGGCGCAAAGGTAAGGAAATAATGAGTATTTCGATAGTTGAAAACGAATATTTGACATACCAGCATCTTTAAGCCATTTGAAACAACATTACCCATTATTACTAGATCTTTCTATTTGCCATACGGCTGCGTAAGAAAAGACTATTAATGCTCTTATTTTCCAATGCATTACGTATTGCAATTGCAAACAGTTCCGCTGTAGAAACTACCCTGATTTTTCCGCCAATATGTTTTACCGGAATGGTATCACAAACTACCAGTTCTTCCAGTGCACTGTTTTCAATATTTTCGTAGGCCTTCCCACTCAAAACGGGATGCGTACAAAATGCCCTTACACTGCGGGCACCCTTTTCTTTTAGCAGCCCAGCGCTTTTTGCCAGTGTGCCGCCTGTATCGCAAATATCATCCAGTAAAACAATGTCCCTGTCGGTAACATCTCCAATTACAACCATACTGGCAATTTCATTCGCCCTTTTTCTGTGCTTGTCGCAAATCACCATTTCTGCTTCAAAATAAGTAGCCACTTCCCTGATACGGTTTGCACTGCCTACATCCGGAGCGGCGAACGTGAGGTTTTCAAGATTTAGGCTTTCTATGTAAGGGATAAAAATGGCAGAAGAATCAAGGTGATCCACCGGAATATCAAAATAGCCTTGAATCTGAGGAGCATGCAAGTCCATCGTAACCACACGGTCGGCGCCGGCGGCGGTTAACATATTAGCTACCAGTTTTGACCCGATAGCCACCCTTGGCCTGTCTTTCCTGTCTTGCCTGGCATAGCCATAATATGGCATTACTGCAATTACCTTATATGCGGATGCCCTTTTTGCCGCGTCAATCATCAGCAGCAATTCCATCAGGTTATCTGTTGGTGAAAAAGTACTCTGGATTAAAAACACAAATTGTCCCCGGATACTTTCCTGGAATTCTACACCTATCTCACCATCACTAAAGCGTTGTATATTTACTTTACCTAATGGCTCGCCAAATTTGGTTGCAATGGCCTCGGCAAGATAGCGGGAACCTGTACCGGAAAAAAGTTTTGCGTTATACGACATAATGGAATGGTTGCTTGGACGATGAACGAAATATTAAGATGCTGCAAAACTATCGTATATAAGCTGATGTTTAAATTTCTATCATGGAAAATATCAACAAACCTTCCACGTCTATAAAAAACTGGGCGGTGGATGACCGGCCGAGAGAAAAATTGTCACTGAAGGGAGCTGCTGTTTTAAGCGATTCTGAGTTACTGGCCATTTTAATAGCCAACGGCAGCAAAGAAAAATCAGCTGTACAGCTTGCAAAAGAAGTGTTGCAATTAGGTGGGCACAACCTGAACGAATTGGGTAAACTTTCCTTAAAAGAATTACAAAAAATAAAAGGGATTGGAATTGCCAAAGCCATTACCATTGCGGCTGCGCTGGAAATCGGGCGCAGACGACATGCTTCAGCTTCGCTGGAAAAAACTGTGATCAAAACAAGCAGCGATATTGCACAATACCTTCGGGCAACCATTAAGGATTTTAGCTATGAAGTGTTTGCGGTGCTCTTTTTGAACAAGGCCAATAAAATAAATCATTTTGAAATTATAAGCCGCGGCGGGTTAACAGGCACGGTAGCCGATCCTAGAGTCATATTAAAAATAGCACTGGAGCAGGAAGCCACTTCCATCATACTTTGTCACAATCACCCTTCAGGTAATTTACGGCCGAGCAGGGCAGATGAAGAACTAACACAAAAAATTAAAACAGCTGCCCGATACCTCGATATTTTAATGATGGATCATTTGATAGTAAGCGAAGAAGGTTATTATAGTTTTGCCGATGGCGGATTGCTTTAATATCCAACAATAGTTAAGCCTGAGCCGGCGGCCCTCCGAAAGTAAAGGGAATCTCAAGTGCTTCCATATCCTGTATTACACCGTTGGCTGTTTCAAACTTTTTTACATTTTCCACCATTGCCTTCATAAAACGCTTTGCGTGAAAAGGTGTTAAAATGATCCGGCTCTTGACTTTACTCTTTGGTGTACCAGGCATCACGTTTACAAAGTCTATAATAAACTCGGCATGACTGTGGGTAATAATAGCAAGATTGGCATACTGACCTTCGGACATTTCCTCTGAAATCTCTATGTTTATTTGATTGGGCACTTGTTGATCGGGCATAATAAAAATTTAAATGTGGTTATGGTGATAGTCTATAGCTGGACAACAAAAGTAGGAAATAGACCCTATAAAATTGAAATAGTTATATTTTGTAAAAACAGTACTCTGAGCAAGCCGACGTTAAATTTTAAAATCGATACTGCAATTGCATTTTAATTTCAGATTTTTTATTTCCCGGTATTTCATCCAGCCCGCTGCCAATGGAGGTTTTATCCCGGTAAATACTTTGCGCCCATCTTATCCAAACAGTCATTTGCTTATTTAACTCGTAATTAAAGTTGAGGTAATACCTGAAACCCTTATCATAAAATACAGGAATGGAATAACTGAACAACACATCATTTTCGTAAGCATATAAACGGCTGTCGTATCCATCTGTTTCGAAATACTGCATGCGCATACTGGCTGAATAATTCTTTAATGCCGGTTTATAAAGAATATCTGCAAAGGTCAAAAATCCATTTTGTGCATCCTGCCCTTTTTTGTTATACCAAACCATCTCCACCCTGTTGCGAAATGTAATAGCAGGACTGATTTTATAATTAACCTGCGTTCTGAAATTTTGTTTAGGTTTATTTATAACCGGCGAAAGCATTGATAAATCAGGATTAAAGTTTTTTGATTTGGATTCTGTGTGATATCGTACATACCATTCCAATTGTTTATTCGGTTTATAGGTTGCCTGCAGCATGTAATCAGCACCAACCGATGGGGCATCGGTTAAATATTTAAGCCATGGAAATTTATATAAATCGGCATATGCATCAATCCGCCAAAAATTGGTTGGCCTTATGCTTATACCACCGAACATTCCCTTTTCATTTACTGGTGTTGAATTTTCTGTAAAGGCGCTGGAATATAAAGCATGGTACTTTTCCGGAATGTTTCGATATAAAAAACTCAGGTCTACATTGGCATCCACACTAATGAGCAACCCATTTACAAATGCTTTGGCAAAACTATTGCTCACCGCCGCTTCACCAAAAAAATGCATATTCCTAAAAGTATAAGCGTAATCAATACTATAATTACCCAATGTATTTCCAGATAATGCATATAAATTATAAGGCACCGCTTCCTTATTAATCGGAAGCCGGAAATGATATTGAATACCATTCACCCCCACATGAAAATTGTTTTTATTGTATGCCAGGTTACTACCAAAAGCGATTTGCTGTTGTATGTCTTTATCAGCGGTCTCACTGCTCGTCCTGTGCAAACCAGATGTTTGCAAAGAAGTAATAAATCCATCATTATTTACTGTGTCCGTAGCAAAATTGCCATCCACTTTTTTGAGTGATGCGAATACAGTCGTTTCCCAGTTTTTGCTGCCAATGGTAATGCCAACTCCACGATGAAAATTAATTTCTCCTGCAGAATTGTATGGTCTTAATACTGCGAGCTGTCTTTTAATATTCGCTATATCGGCGCTTTTTTTAAAAGCCAGGCTTTGCCATTGTGTTAAGCCCTGCCCCATGTTAACAGTAAAATCACCCAATGCCAGTTGTTTTATAATGCCAATATTTCGTATAAACAAATGAGCTGAATAAAGATCGAATCCCTGTTTTTGAGCGCCTTTAAAAAATTGTTCTCCGGCATCCTTTTCCGCCAACAAGCCATATTGCAACAAATTTTTGTACTGGTATTTGTATCGTACAAAAACCTTTTTCGGTGAGCCCGGATAAAAATTATGTGCCGTTGGCGGACCAAGGCTGTATCCTTTCGATTTCTCTAATACCTCCGATATTCTTACCAATATTGTATTGCTTCCATTATGCAATCTTTCTTTTAAGGAATGTACCAATATAACTTTGTTGCTAACGGTAATGAATAAACGCAGTTTTTGAATGGTGGTAATATTCCATCCTGGCACGGCCTGCAACTCATATAGATTTATAAAATTGCCTAACAGGCTTCTGTAACTGATAAGGTTTTGAATTTGCAGGGGAGATAATATCATTAGTTCTTTTAATTGTTCCGCATCAGCAGTATTCAGGTTAATTGGATCTTTTAAAAACTGTTGCATGGATTGTAAAAAAGAATCGTCTTCTGTTTCATTATCATCACTGTTTTCGGTTATGGCTTCCAGTTGTTGTTCTGCAATGGTGGAAGGTATTTCCGGCGTTTGTGCTATTAATAATTCCGGTAATAAAATGATAGTTCCCATCAACAGAGAATAACCCGCCACTTTTAAAGCAGCAGGTAAAATACATCTTCCATTTTTTTTAAGGCGTATCATCTGGAGCTGATTTGGATGGCTTTTCGAAATTAATAATCAGCAACAGGCCCGGCGATATACCAAGCTGAGGGTGATAGTTACCCGTAATATCCATTCTGAAATTATTCCACCCAACACCAAAACCTGCATACCCGGCAGAAGTAGCGGTTGCAACACCAACCCTCGCAAAAAACTGTTTCATAAACTGGTATTGAACACCCGTATTGATATTGACAGGGAAATTCTCTTGTTTAACAATTTCAGTCCCAATAAAAAAATGATCGTTCACATCATACCCCGCCCCAACTGTAACAGCACTGTTAAGCTTTTCATCGGTTTTTGAAAATTTTCCCCCGACAGGATTGTATACATGCAGGCCAAGATTTAGCTTATCTGTGAGATGAAAAACAGTTCCTATTTCAACATTTATAACACTGGAATTTATGTAAGACGGCACGTTGTAGTTATAGTAATTAAATTGAATGCCGATATCCAGTTTTTTGCCAACTTCCCTAGCATAGGCAAGGCCTGCCTGGCTTTCATTAAAATTTTTAAACCCACTGTAATGAACAGCAACCCCGAAGTTACCGTTGGCCGTAGGAACCGCCACAGCAGCGGCATACAAGCTGGTAGCGGCAAGCAAAAATCTTCTTTCGCCATACACGCCTGCCGTAATGTTTTTCACCTGTGCTAAGGCAGCCTGGTTATTTATAAAAGATAAGGCATCAGCCTGGCGTGTACTATACGCCGAAAGGCCAATATAGCCGGCCGAAAGCGGTTGGCGGAAAGATTGTGACAAGCAGTGCGATATGACAAAAAGTAGCAGGGCGGCTGTACAACTATTTCTTTTCAAAACGTTACAGATTTAATATTAGTAATATAATAATATTTTTCCAATTGAAATAGTTTTCTTAATAGTAGTTACTTTTGCAGCATGCAAATTTTAGATGGAAAAATTGTATCTCAGGCTGTAAAAGATGCTATTAAGATTAAAACCGATGCGGCAAAAAGCGCCGGTAAAAAAACGCCTCACCTTGCCGCCATTTTAGTGGGCAGCAATGGCGCCAGCGAAACATACGTTGCCAGTAAAGTAAAAAGTTGCGAAGAAGTAGGCTTTAAAAGTTCACTGATAAGATTGGCTGACACTATAACAGAAGCTGAGTTAATTACAGCAATTGAGGAACTAAACGCCGATTTGGATGTGGATGGTATCCTGGTACAATTGCCGTTGCCGAAGCAAATCAGCGAAGCAAAAATCATCGGCCTTATTCATCCAGATAAAGATGTGGATGGCTTTCATCCGATGAGTATCGGTAAAATGGTACAGGGCCTGCCCACCTTTATTCCTGCTACACCTTACGGCATCTTACTGATGCTGGAACATTATAAAATTGACACCAAAGGCAAGCATGCAGTCGTTATCGGCAGAAGCAATATTGTTGGCAGACCCATCAGTATTTTATTAAGCCGCAATGCCTACCCGGGCAATTGCACCGTAACTGTTTGTCATAGCCACACCCATAATTTAAAGGAAATTTGTTTACAGGCTGATATTATTGTAGCCGCTCTCGGCATACCCGGTTTTTTAACGGCCGATATGGTAAAGGAAAATGCGGTGGTAGTTGACGTAGGTATCACAAGGGTAAAAGACGATACAAAAAAATCCGGCTTTGCCATTAAAGGCGATGTTGATTTTGCAAACGTAGCACCCAAATGCAGCTATATTACACCAGTACCCGGCGGCGTCGGATTAATGACCATTGCAGCTTTGCTGATGAACACCTTCAATGCATGTGAACAAAAATAATTATTGTTTACCAGTAGTTGTTTTTCAATCAGCATCGTTGTGTCAGCCGATAGTTATCGGCTCACTTTTACCGTATACCCTTTAGCGGCTTTTATCTAAGTGTAACAGCAGCTGTTCATTAGAATGATTAATAAAAAATGACTATAACTTCTTCCACCATAACGCAACAACTTCCTGTAATGGAACACTTCTATACCATCCAGGGAGAAGGTGGCCACCAGGGCCGGGCCGCTTACTTTATACGCCTTGGCGGATGCGACGTAGGCTGTGTTTGGTGTGATGTAAAAGACAGCTGGGATGCAAATAAACATCCGTTGATGGCTATTGATACACTTGTTGAAATAGTAGCAGCAACGCCTGCCAGGCTGGTGGTAATTACGGGTGGCGAACCACTGATGCATGATTTAACAGCACTCACATCTGCCTTACAGGCAAAAGGTTTTGAAACAAATATTGAAACCTCCGGATCCCATCCCCTATCCGGCAGCTGGGACTGGATCTGCCTTTCGCCCAAAAAATTCAAAGCACCGCTACCCGAAGTTGTTCCATTCGCCAACGAATTAAAAGTCGTCATTTTTAATCAGTCAGATTTTACCTGGGCAGAAAAATATGCTGCGCTTGTTACTCCGCATTGCAAATTATATTTACAACCCGAATGGGATAAGGCATCGGTGGTTACACCTTTAATTATCGATTATATCAAAGCCAATCCCCAATGGCAGCTTTCTTTACAAATACACAAATACATAAACGTACCATAAAGCCGAAAGCTTAAGGCAGAAAGCAAAAGGCAAAGTGAAAAACCACGTTGCTATTTATCAGTAAGTCCAATACTTTCAGCCTTTAGGCTTCATGCTCTAAGCGTTTGGCGTTAAGCTTTAAGCCTTCTGCTTCCAAAAGCAACTTTAACAGCCATCACAATTTTTTCTTTGTAATTCGTTTTACCTTCAACCAACAATTGATGTGTATGGCAATAACAAAAATTACTTTTAAAAGACTGGCTTTGGTTGTATGCTCACTTTCCTGCTTTGTTGCAGTAAGTAAAGCCCAATGGTACAGTCCTGAAAAAGTAAATAAAAAAGCGTACGCTATTTATGAATCAGCATATCAAAATGCAATGGATCAAAAATATGATGCTGCCATTGCCGACATTGATAAAGCCATCAGCATTGACCCTAAATTTGTAGAAGCCTGGCTAACCAAAGCAGGCATTTACGCCGATCAGAAAAAATATGATTCTTCGGTTATTAATTTTGAAAAAGCCTTGCAGCTGGATTCCGTGTTTGCAAAAACTTATTTGCTGCCCTACTCAATTTCACTTGCGGGCATGGGTCAATTTCAAAAAGCATTAACAGCAATTACCGAATTTTTAACCAACCCCACACTCAATCCGCAAAGCATTAAAGCAGGCAATTACCGCAAAAGCGTATATGAATTTGCATTGGAGTATGATAAAAAACATCCGGCGAAAAATTATGTTTTTGCCCGCAAAAATTTAGGCGACAGTGTAAACTCAGATGCGCTGGAATATTATCCATCACTTACCATTGATGGCAAAAAATTAATTTTCACAAGGCGTCTTTCAGGTGATGAAGATTTTTATGAATCCGACTTTACAAATGGAAAATGGAGCAAGGCAAAACCGCTCGGAGGAAAAGTAAATACCAATTTAAATGAAGGAGCACAAAACATCTCGCAGGATGGAGAGTGGATTATTTTCACAGGATGTAATTACCCCGAAGGCCAGGGCAGCTGCGATTTATATATTTCATTCAAAACAAAAAATGGCTGGAGCGAAGCAGAAAATATTGGCCCGGTCGTAAACACCGATTTCTGGGAATCATCGCCTTCCCTCTCCCCGGATAAAAGAGATCTTTATTTTTCCAGCAACCAGTCGGGAACCTATGGTGGTAAAGACATTTGGGTAACCCACCGCAGCAATGCCGGAAAATGGAGCAGGCCGGAAAACCTGGGTCCAACCATCAATACCAAAGGCGATGAAAGCTGTTCATTTATGTACGCCGATAACCAAACATTATTTTTTAACAGCAACGGCCATCCCGGCTACGGCCAAACAGATTTATTCTTTTCCAAAAAAATAACAGACAGCACATGGAGTGAACCCGAAAATTTAGGCTATCCCATCAACACCATTGATGAAGAGGGTTCTTTAGTTGTAGCTGCCGATGGAAAAACGGCTTATTACGCAAGCGACGGAAGCGACACCCGTGGCGGATTGGATTTATATAGTTTTCAGCTGCGGGAAGATATACAGCCGCCCAGAACGCTATGGGTAAAAGGAAAAGTATTTGATGCCAAAACAAAAAATGGCTTGCCTTCTTCGGTTGAGCTAACGGATATCAATACACGCCGTTTAATCAGCAAGGTGCAAACGGATGAAGATGGTAATTATCTAACAACACTCCCCGTGGGTAAAGATTATGCTTTTAACGTGAACCGGAAAGGATATCTCTTTTTTTCTGAGCATTATAATATTGATGCAAGTAGTGATTCAGTTTATACCGCCGATATTCCCTTGCAGCCAATTGAAACAGGCGCTTCAATTATTTTAAAAAATATTTTTTTCGACACAAAGAAAACAGCATTAAAACCAGCGTCGATTGTCGAACTGGATAAGGTAATTCAATTGATGAATGATAACCCGAAACTGAAAATTGTAATTACCGGCTTTACTGATAATGTTGGTAAACCACAGGACAATGTTGTGTTATCCAACGGCAGGGCATTATCCGTTGTAAACTACCTGCTGGCAAGCAGGCAAATAGCCCGCGAACGGCTGCAGTTTAAAGGATTGGGTGCTGCAAAACCAATTGCAGACAACAGCACAGAACAGGGCAAGGCGCTTAACCGCAGAACGGAGTTAAGCGTTATCAGTAATTAATATTGTGTTTTGGTAAAAAGATTTTTTATTATTGTTCTTACATTTACCAAGCCGCCATCCCCATGTCTGATTTGCTTTATCAAATTGCATTAACCCTTGTGCCCAATATTGGCGATGTACACGCCAAGTCGTTGATAAGTATATATGGCGATGCTCAGTCCGTGTTTAAAGCAAAAAAGAAGGAGCTTGAAAACCTGGAAGGTATTGGCACTGTAAGGGCTAACAGCATCAAATCATTTACAGATTTTACCAGTAGCGAAGCCGAAATAAAATTTATTGAACAGTATAAAATCACCCCGCTTTTTATAACAGATAAAAATTATCCGCAACGCTTATTAAACTGTTACGATAGCCCGCTGCTGCTGTTTTACAGGGGAACGGCTGACTTAAATACGAGCCGGATTATTTCGATCGTAGGAACCCGAAGCAACAGTGATTATGGCAAAGCCGTTTGCGAAAAAATAGTAGAAGAGTTACAATCAGAAAATGTATTGGTAGTAAGTGGCCTGGCATATGGTATTGACACCATTGCGCATAAGGCGGCATTAAAAAACAATCTGTCTACAGTAGGCGTACTTGCGCATGGGCTCGACAGAATTTACCCTCCGCAAAATAAAAGCATGGCCAAACAAATGGTAGAACAGGGCGGATTACTTACCGAATTCTTAAACAACACCAACCCCGATAAACAGAATTTCCCCAAACGAAACCGTATTGTCGCAGGCATGTGTGATGGGTTGGTGGTGATAGAAAGCGGCAAAAAAGGAGGCTCATTAATTACTGCTGAATTAGCCAACGGGTACAACAAAGATGTTTTTGCTATACCCGGCAAAACAACTGACAGCAAAAGTGAAGGATGCAATTATTTGGTAAAAAATAATAAAGCTTCTTTAATCACCGGCGGAGATGACCTGCTCGAAATGATGAATTGGAAATCTGCCACAAAAACTACCCATAAAAAACAACGGGAACTATTTATCGAATTTACCGCAGATGAAAAAATAGTGGTAGATATATTACAGCAGCACGAAAGCCTGCAGATAGACCAGCTGTATTTTAAAAGTAGCCTCAGTAGTAGCGCCATGGCTGCGGCTTTACTGATGCTCGAAATGAATGGCATAGTTGACAGCTTACCCGGTAAAGTATATAAAATAAGTTGATACTTTAAAAAAATCCTTTGGTTTTGGGAGCGTTTGCTTTTTCATATATCTTTGCCTATGGCAACAATAAACAACACTCCGGCACAAACAAAATCCAACAAATTTTTCGGTGAAGGCTTAACGTTCGATGACGTTTTACTTATGCCTGCTTATTCAGAAGTCCTTCCACGCGAAGTTGACATCACCGCTACACTTACAAAGTCAATAAAATTAAATGTACCCATGCTGAGCGCAGCCATGGATACCGTAACTGAAGCCCAGCTGGCAATTGCCCTGGCACGGGAAGGTGGCCTTGGCATATTGCATAAAAATATGAGTATTGATCAGCAGGCCGACCAGGTAAGAAAAGTTAAAAGAAGTGAAAACGGATTGATACTTGATCCTATCACATTAAGTCCTGACGCCACCATTGGCGAGGCAATCAGGCTGATGCGGGAAAATAAAATCGGCGGTATTCCAATTGTTGATGGTGCACAAAAATTAATAGGTATTCTTACCAACCGCGATCTTCGCTTTGAAACCAATTTCAAAGAAAAGGTAAGTACCATCATGACCAAGGAAAACCTGATTACTGCCCCCGAAGGCACCGATCTTAAAAAAGCAGAACTCATCTTCAAAAAAAATAAAATAGAAAAATTACCCGTTGTCAACAAAGCCGGCAAACTGATTGGCCTGGTAACATTTGGCGATATACTTAAATTAAAAAGCCATCCCAATTCAGTAAAAGATTCCTTCGGCAGGTTACTGGTTGGCGCAGGAGTTGGCATTACGAAAGATACACTTGACAGGGTTGCCGCTTTACAAAAAGCGGGTGTCGACATTATTTGTATGGACAGCGCACACGGCCACACAAAAGGTGTGATAGATGCAGTAAAAGCAATTAAAAAAACTTTCAAAGGTATACAGGTAATTGCGGGTAACGTGGGCACCGGTGCAGGTGCCACAGCGTTGGCCGAGGCCGGCGCTGATGCGGTGAAAGTAGGTATAGGACCAGGTTCTATCTGTACTACGCGTATTGTTGCAGGTACAGGTGTTCCTCAAATAACTGCCGTAATGGAGGTTGCCGCAGCGTTAAAAGGAAAGAATGTTGGCATCATCAGCGATGGCGGCATACGTTACACCGGTGATATGGTTAAAGCATTGGCCGCAGGTGCCAGTTGCGTGATGATGGGCAATGTTTTTGCAGGCACGGAAGAGAGCCCCGGCGAAACAATTATTTACGAAGGAAGAAGGTTCAAGCAATACCGCGGCATGGGTTCGCTGGGTGCTATGTCGCAAGGCAGCAGCGACCGTTATTTCCAGGACGTGGAGGCCGATATCAAAAAATTTGTACCGGAAGGCATTGAAGGAAGGGTTGCGTTTAAAGGTCCGTTAAAAGAAATTGTGTATCAGTATACAGGCGGCTTAAGGGCAGGGATGGGGTATTGCGGAGCCAATAATGTTAAAGCCTTGCAGAATGCTAAATTTGTAAAAATAACGAACGCGGGTATGCGTGAAAGTCATGCTCACGATATTGCCATCACAAAAGAAGCCCCTAATTACAGCAGGTAAATAATGCAGTCTTATTGTCCGGGCTTTGAAGCCATGTGGTACATCGTTGCATCGCCCTCTTGAACTATGTGGCTTTAATGAACGGTTACGTGTATACATAACATTTCGTGCAACGATTGCACTAAAACAGATGTCATCGTTGTGTTGTTAAGTTTTAAAACAAAAAATATATTCCGGCAAACTTCTGCACAGGTTGCAAAAATTATCATGAAACAAAACCGGCATAATAATACTGTCTTTGCATTTTACCGTTTCAAATTACAGCTGTTGGCAGCAGTGTTTTTTCTGTTATCTTTCACTTCGTCAGCCCAGGATTCTTCACACATAAGGGTGTCATTGCTTACCTGTACACCTGGCGATGAATTATATTCAACTTTTGGTCACAGTGCATTACGTGTAACAGACAGCAGCAGTGTATCAGATATTGTTTTTAACTATGGCACTTTTAATTTCGATGATCCCGGTTTCTACATGAAATTTATCAGGGGTAAACTATTGTATTATGTTTCTACTGCAGATTTTCCTGACTTTAAAGAAGAATACCAGACTACCAACAGGGGCATGACGGAACAGGTATTAAATTTAAGTGCCACCGAAAAAATAGCCCTCATGCATTTTGTTTACAATAATGCAAAGGAGCAAAACCGGTATTATCAATATGATTTCTTTCTGGATAATTGCACCACGAGGCTCAGGGATATTATCGTACAATTTAAAACCAATTATCCTCCATTGAAGCCCGTGATGCCCGCAAACACAAGGTTTCGCCAGGCCATTCATGAATACCTTGATAAAGGTGGCAAGTACTGGAGCAAATTAGGCATTGACCTTTTGCTGGGCGCTCCCACTGATGCTGTAATGACTACCGCTCAATCTCAATTTTTACCCGATAACCTGATGAAGGCATTGGACAGCACAAATCCGCAGCATCAGTTGGTTGTGAGTGAAAGCAAGTTGTATCCATTTACACCGGCAGACAACGGTCATTCCTTTTTTACGCCAATGGTCGTTTTTTCAATTTTATTAGTATTCATCATCGCCTTAAGTTTTTCCGGCAATAAAAAAATCATCCTCTTTTTAAACGGTTTCGATGGATTGTTACTTTTTTTAACCGGCGCTTTGGGCATTTTATTTGTGTTCATGTGGACAAGCACTGATCACTCCATGGTTAAAAATAACTTCAACTTGCTTTGGGCATGGCCAACAAATATCGTGTTTGCATTTTTTGTTAACAGCAAAAAAAATTGGGTAAAAAAATATTTAGCTCTGCTTTCCCTTGGTTTGATCATAGTATTATTGAGTTGGTTTTTTCTGCCACAGCAAATGAATAACGCATTGTTGCCGGTAATTTTACTACTGTTGTACAGGAGCTATCGCAGATACCAGTTATTTTGATTTTTATGGAAGCAAAACATATTATCTGTCAAAATTCGTTCGTTTACTACCAGGTTTATGGTGCAGGCAAACCTGTGGTATTAGTGCATGGCTTTGGTGAAGACGGTACAGTTTGGCAACCGCAAATTGATTTTCTGAAGGAATATTTCCGTCTCATTGTTCCCGATATTCCGGGCAGCGGACAATCGGAAATAATAAAAGATGCCAATATTGATACCTATGCGGAAGTAGTAAAACAAATAATAGACAAGGAATACCCCGAAGGAAAAACGCAGGTTACACTCATAGGACACAGTATGGGTGGGTATGTAACGCTGGCATTTGCCGGGAAATATTCCGGATGTTTAAACAGCATCGGATTATTTCACTCAACAGCTTTTGCCGACCCCGAAGAAAAAAAGCAAACAAGGCGCAAAGCCATCGATTTTATAAAAACAAAAGGGGCTTTCTCATTTTTGAAAACAAGTACCCCCGGATTGTTTACAAAATCGTTTGCTGAAAAGGCGCCTGAAAAAATAAATGCATTGATTGAAGAAGGCAAAAAATTCAGCAATGAAGCCCTGGTTCAATATTACGAAGCAATGATTGAACGACCGGACAGAACAAGCGTATTAAAACAAATGAATACACCGGTATTGTTTATTATTGGCGAAAATGACATAGCCATTCCCTTGCAAAGCAGCCTGCAACAATGCTACCTGCCGAACCAATCGTATGTTACCATTTTAGAACAGTCAGCCCACATGGGCATGTGGGAGGAATCGGAAAAAGCCAATAAAGTATTGTTCAATTTTTTATTCAATTACTTTTAACAAGCTAACCATCCGGCCACCCAACGTTTTTAACTATATTTATATCTATTATTTGCCTAAACTGCAGGACAAAGAATGAAAAAAATCTTCCTTCTATCGATTTTACTCATATGTACCTTATGTACTTTTTCCCGCCACATTAAAGGAGGTTTTTTCAATTACCGTTACTTAGGACCAGGCACGGCCAATACATCCTACGTCAAATATAAAATAACACTTACAGTTTACATGGATTGCGATGCAACAGGTGCTCAAATTGACCCAACTGTAAATTTTACTATTTTTAGCGGAACATCTTCCACGCAAGTCGATAACATTCTTGTAAAGCAAACCTCAAGTTTTTTACTACAAAAAATATATGATGATCCCTGCATCACCGGCGACCAGGCGATTTGTTATTACCGGATTGTTACCTACGAACTTGCAAGTGTTGAATTGCCTGCTTCCGCCAATGGCTATACCATCAGCTATCAGCGCTGTTGTCGTATTGAAAATATGGACAACATTGCCAACTCGGGTACCATTGGAAACACCTACACAATTAAAATTCCCGGCACTGCCTCTCCTGTGCCGGATGCTATTAAAAATAGTAGTCCTGAGTTTCCCGTCAATGACACGGCGGTGATTTGCGAGAATAGTTTTTTCAGATACCCGTTTTCAGCGAGCGATCCTGATAAAGATTCATTGAGTTACTCTTTCTGTAATTCGTTTAGTGGTGGCACTGCTACAGAACCGGCTCCTGCAATAGCAGATGCTCCTCCTTACAATACGGTTCCTTATTTTGCTTCATACAGCGGTTCAAATCCACTAGGCACTAAAGTCACTATTAACCCTGTTACCGGCTTAATAAGTGGTATTGCGCCACCCATTACAAATACCGGAGAATATGCGGTAACCGTGTGTGTGTCTGAATACAGAAAAGGAGTTTACATTGGTGAAACCCGGAAAGAGTTACACATCAGGGTAAGAGACTGCTCGGCCACCAAGGCATTTTTAAACCCTATTCCAACTAGTTGTGATGGATTTACTGTCAACTTTTCCAACAACGCAACCAATCCCTCCGGTACTAACTATTTCTGGGATTTTGGTGAAGCGGCGTCGGGTATTAATAACACGTCTTCATTAGCAACTCCTACACACAACTACCTGGACACCGGCGTTTATCTCTTAAAATTAAGGGTAGATATAGGTGGCTTGTGTGCAGATTCAACCACTACGCAGGTGAAAGTGTATCCCGGATTTTTTCCTGGTTTTAAATCCAATGCACCTTTGTGTAAAGGGTTTCCGGTACAGTTTACGGATACTACCAACGCTAAATTTGGTTCCGTAACGGGCTGGCACTGGGACTTTGGCAACCTTGCTACAACTACTGATACGAGTGCAGCAAAAAATCCCAGCTATATTTACGCAGATTCCGGTACCTACCAGGTTCGCCTGATTGTAGGCAGCACATTGGGTTGTATAGATACCGTTCAAAGCACTATTCAAATCAGGAACACACCTGCCATTTCAATTATACCAAGAGATACATTGATTTGCTTTATTGATACACTTCAAATAAAAACAAACAATACAGGTACTTTTCAATGGAGTCCGAATTACAATATTAACAACGTTGCCAGCGCCAACCCGCTGGTAAGTCCTGATGTACCCACTACCTATTTTTTAACCTTTACAGACCCGACGGGTTGTATTGGTAAAGATTCTGTGTTTGTAGATGTAATACGTTCGGTCAACGTTAATGCCGGTAATGATACCATTATCTGTAAAACAGATGGTATGTTAATAGGTACTACGGGCAATGCGTTGCATTATACCTGGAGCCCGTCAACCTACCTGAGCAGCGATACAGCGAAACATCCCTTTGCCAACCCGCTGGTACCTGCTATAACTTATCATGTGGTAGGCAATGTTGGCAAGTGCAGCAGTGCTGATGATATAACTATTCGTACACTACCATACCCCCCTGCCAAAGCAGGAAACGATACCACAGTTTGCTATGGACGTTCAGTTCAATTAAAAGCTACCGGAGGCGTTAGTTATCAATGGAGCCCTGCTACTTTTTTGAATGCTACCAATATTCCCAATCCGGTAGCAGTAAACCCAACAAACACCACACAATACATTGTTGCTGTGACGGATGTTACCGGTTGCCCAAAACCTGCTTATGATACGGTGATTTTAAATGTGGATCCTTTAGTAGTGGCTAACGCAGGTCCGCCAGATACAACTTCTGTATTGGGTGAGCCTCTGATTTTTAATGCCACAGGCGGTATCGCTTATGAATGGACGCCTTCTACCTGGCTTAGCAATACCAATACCGCCAATCCTACTGCCCTGCCGGAAGACAATATTACCTACTATTTAAAAGTAACCAGTGAAGCAGGCTGTAGTGATACAGATAGCATTCGTGTAAAATTGTACAAAGTGCCACCCAGTTTTTATGTGCCCACTGCATTTACTCCTAACAATGATCAGAATAATGATGTACTGAAACCCATTTTACTGGGCATGCGAACCCTTAATTATTTCAGGGTATATAACCGTTGGGGTAAACTGATGTTTGCTACCAGTCAGAAGGGACAGGGATGGGATGGCACTTTCAAAGGCAACCCGCAAGATCCCGGCACGTATGTTTGGATGGCGGAAGGGGCTACTTTTCAAAATAATGTAATAAAACGCAAAGGCTATGTTGTGTTGCTGCGATAAGAGCATATTTCACCCTGCCTTACCGTTGTGCCCCAACGCTACAACCTGCCTCCCAAAGTAATAATTTCAGTTTCCTGGCCATTACAGGCTTGGAATCAAGGCATTAACGCTTCAAACTTCAAATAATCTACCTTAATTTAGGGGCATGAATAAGATCGTATTAATAACAGGCGCTACTTCGGGTATTGGCGAAGCCTGCGCAAGAAAATTTGCTTCAGCTGGCTATAGTCTCATCATAACGGGCAGAAGAACGGAACGCCTGGAAAAATTGAAAGCAAGTTTAGAGACTGAATATCCAACTGAAGTAATCTCGTTAACATTCGATGTGCAGGACAGGCTGGCCGTGAATGAAGCAATTGAAGGATTATCAGCACCATGGAAGCAAATTGATATTTTAATCAATAATGCAGGGCTGGCCGCGGGCCGTGATTTATTTGAAGATGCTGATATGGATGATTGGGAAACGATGTTAAACACCAACGTACACGGTTTATTATACGTTAGTAAAGCGGTATTGCCATTTATGATAGCCAGGAAATCAGGCCATATAATTAACATGGGCTCTATTGCCGGTAAAGAAGTATATGAAAAAGGCAATGTGTACTGCGCCAGTAAATTTGCTGTAGACGCTATCAACAGGGGCATGCGCATCGACTTGCTTAAACATAATATCAAAGTCACCGCCATTCATCCCGGAGCTGTTGAAACTGAATTTGCCCTCGTCCGCTTTAAGGGAGATGAAGAAAAGGCTGCTGCCACCTATACAGGCATTACTCCCCTGACGGCGGGTGATATAGCAGACACCATATTTTATTGTGCCGGTCTGCCAGCACACGTTTGCATCAACGACCTGATTATTACCTGTACACAACAGGCTGATGCCTTCTATTTTAGTAAAAATACCTGAGGCTGGCGTTTTTTGACAGCAATTTTTTGGCCATTATATAACATTTTATAAAAATAACCGTTGTTATACTGGCATGAATTTGGAATACTGCCCATTTTAAATTGTTATACATTTATAAAGGGCCAATGAACAGATTTATCCGGACGCTTACATCCTATGACCTCTAACCTTAAACCATGAAAATTTACCCCCTTCTTATCTCAATTACTTTACTATTGGGCCTAAGTAAAAAAGCAGCTTCTCAAAATGTAATACGACAATCGGCATGCTCAGATCCCTATATTTTACACCAGGCGGATAGTATAAAACAGGAACTGGCAAAACAAGGCTTTTTAATAGTGAAAGAAGCTTCTATGGCAATGGAAAGCGAATATGAAATGCCGGTCATTGTTCCACTTACAGAAGGCAGCTGGTACCAGTTTGTTTTTATTGGTGATGTTACTTCCAAATTATATGAAGTAAGAATGTATGACTGGGATGAAAAGCAGGTTGCTTATCAGAAAAAACAATGGGGAGATGTAGATGGCAATGTAATTAGTTATTCCTACATACCAAAATTATCAGAATATCATATGATGAAACCGGTTCAGGTAAATAAAGGAAAGAAGAACCTTTGCGGTTATGTAATGCTGCTTAAAAAAGTGAAGCAATAAATACGTTTTCCCATAAGTGTTGATTATAAATGTTTGATTAAGCGCCCTGGCTACCCGGGGCGTTTTTAATTTTTTTAAAGAGCATACCAGAGTGGCCAATAGCAATAACCTGTCACTTTAAAAAGAAATTCATTGACTAATAAAACCGAATAAAAACATCATCCCTCTTTTTCAACCAATATCCTTTCGCACACGACATTACTTAATACTTCTGCCTGCCTTTTGCCATAACTCACCACCATCGATTTATCAAAAGGCTCTATTGAGCGTATCTTAATCTTTACTCCCAAACGCATTTCGCGGCCATTTAAAAATTTTAAAAAATCCGACGAAGTGTTGATAACTGCGGCTAGTTTTGCTGTTTCCCCTTCACGGCAATCACTTAACTTATTATACTCTTTCCAAACTATTTTGCCACTTTTATCAGGTATTGGAGAACCATGTGGGTCAACCTTGGGATATCCGAGCAACTCGTCCATTTTTTCAAAGAAAACAGGCGACTGGATATGTTCAATTTGTTCGGCTATGTCATGAACATCTTCCCAACCCAGGTGCATTTTTTCAACCAAAAACATTTCTGTAAGGCGGTGCTTACGGATGATTAGCCCGGCCTCTTTCTTGCCTTTTTCACTCAGCCGTAAAGGCTTATAACTTTCGTACAGTACCAACTTTTTATCTGATAATTTTTTCATCATGCTTGTGACGGTAGGCATCTTTATTTCAAGCCTCCTTGATAGTTCCGTAACATTCACTTCGCCGGCCTCATTGGCCATATTGAACAAAGCTTTCAGGTAGTTTTCTTCTATTAATGAATTCATAACACAAATCTATTAAAATTAGTGCGTCAAATAAAAGTACAAATATTGACAAATAATTTTGTTAGATTAATCTAACTTATTATTTTTGTTTGTCTAATTAATAAACACTTGATAAAAACTTATTTTTATACCGGAAGATTTTTTTTGCTTTTTTCCATCCTGATTTTAGAAATGCCGGTGCTCTCACAAAATATAAGCGGCGTAGTAAAAGATGCCCAGACTCAGCAGGCGCTTAGCTTTTGCAGCATTCAGATTGTGCAAACAAGTGTTGGTACAAGTACGGATGTGAATGGAAAATTTAAGTTACCAATTCCGCAAAACATGACAGCTGTGGAATTGGCGATTTCGTCATCAGGTTACTTTTCAGATACCATTACAATTTCCCCGACTGGTAAACATATGGAGGTATTTATGACGCCCTTATCTGGCACATTAAATGAAGTTGTGGTTACCAGCGCATCGAAAGCGACACTTGCAAAGGAAAATCCAGTCGCCATTACCAGTGTATCATCAAAAGCAATTGAAAATGGTGCCGAAACAAACATCATAGATGTATTGGTAAAAAATGTACCTGGCCTGAACGCCGTTAAAACAGGACCCAATATTTCCAAGCCTTTCATCAGGGGATTGGGCTATAACCGTGTTTTGGTACTGTACGATGGGTTACGGCAGGAAGGGCAGCAATGGGGCGATGAACATGGTATTGAAACCGATGCGTACAGCATAGGCAAAGCAGAAGTTGTGAAAGGCCCTGCAAGCATTATGTATGGCTCAGACGCCGTGGCGGGAGTGGTAAGCCTGATCCCCGAAACGCCTGCAAATAAAGACGAAAATCTGCACGGAAAATATTATAAAGAATATCAACATAATAATGGTTTAATCAGCAACGGACTAAAACTATCGTGGTCAAAAAATCATTGGGGATATATAATGCGTGGTTCTTTTAAAATGGCAAAAAACTACATTAATAGCATTGATAAAAGGATTTATAACACAGGGTTTCGGGAGACCAATGCATCCGCAATTGTACAGCATTACAGCGCTAAAGGCTACTCTAATTTGAGCCTCACATTGTATAACAATTTACAGGGAGTACCGGATGGCAGCAGGGATTCAGCAACTAGAAAATTCACCAGCCAAATTTATGAAGGCAATAACGACGACATAAAAAACCGGCCAGTGGTTTCAGAGACAGTATTAAACGGGTATATGCTTAGCCCTTTACATCAGCATATTCAGCACTACAGATTATACAGCAACAATCATTATGAGTTGGGCAGTGGAAACATTGATATTTTGTTGGGACTGCAACAAAATATCCGTCGGGAATATAACCACCCCACTTTACCTGAACAGGCCGGAATGTATGTACGGCTGAACACTTTTAATTACAGCCTTCGTTACAACGCTCGGGCTTTACTGAACACTGAAATTTCGTTCGGCGTAAATGGAATGTATCAGAACAACAAGAGTAAAGATGCTACCGATTTCCCTATTCCCGATTACCGGCTGCTGGATGCCGGCATTTACCTCTATGGAAAATGGAAACAAAAAAAATGGACTATCAGCGGAGGTGTAAGATATGACAACAGGCATTTAAAAGGTGATCCATTCTATACTGGTGTAAACAACCTGACAGGCTTCAACAAACATATTTATTCGCCCGATACAGCCGGAGCCTATTTACAATTCCCCCAATTTAATAAGTCATTCACAGGCACATCCCTGAGCATTGGCGCTACTTACCAGGCAAACGAGCACGTCAGCATAAAAGCCAACGTGGCAAGGGGCTACCGTGCACCCAGCATTACTGAATTCGCATCTAACGGACTTGATCCCGGAGCACATATCATTTACCTGGGAAACAGCAATTTTATTCCGGAATTTAGTTTGCAGGAAGATATAGGAACAGCGTTTGCTTTTAAAGATGTTTCTGCTAATGTCAGTCTGTTCAACAACAACATAGCGCATTATATTTATTTATCGCAATTAACAGATGAAAACGCCAACCCTGTTTTAGACGTACAGGGTAATAAGACTTTTCAATATCAGCAAGCCGCGGCGCAACTGTATGGCATGGAACTTAATTTAAATGTGCATCCTGCTGGTCTTAAAACACTTTCATTTGACAATGCCTTATCGATGGTATATGGTTTTAACAAGAAACGTGCTTTTAATAACAAAGGCATCAATGGAGCTTATTTGCCATTGATCCCACCATTGAAAATATTAAGTAGTCTGATCCAAAACATAAATATGGAGTCAAAAATTTTAAAAGATATCAATGCAAAAATCGAAGCTGAATTCAATGCCGCTCAAAACAGGTTCTTAGCGTTGAACAATACTGAAACACCAACACCATCTTATACTCTTTTCAATCTGTCAGTAAGCACTAAAATAATTTTAACAACAAGAAGCATCTTGCAATTTCAATTACAGGTAAACAATTTGTTTGATAAAGCATATCAATCCAACCTCAGCAGGCTGAAGTATTTTGAGTATTATGAAAGCCCGCCTGATGGCCGTTCAGGAATTTATGGCATGGGAAGAAATATTTGCTTAAAAGCAAGCTGGTCATTTAAATAATAGCATCTGTTATTTAAAAATTGTTTAAGAAATAAGTGTGTTACTGCATGTCATAATAAAAAAATCTTCACCGTTAAGCGAGGATGATATACGTTTTATTAGTAGTTATTGTGCCAGCGAAATTCTTATTTGCACACCTGCCCTTGTATTGGTAATCGGCGCACTCGACGAAATATATGGAATTACCCTTCGCTGATCAAAATATAGTTTAAGGTTTACCCTGCTATTAAGGTAATAATCAATAGTTGGCGAAAGTGTTATTTCTTTGCTACCGCCTGTAGGTAATGTGGCTTCCTGGTCAAGCCGGTTATTTACAGTAACATTGTCACGGATTTTCATATCAAACCGGAAATTGATTTCGTTATCCAGTTTACCTTTTCCACCCTTGCTTAGGAACTTGGGCAAAGTCAAACCCCCTAGCAATCGCAGCCCTTTTTTACGGTAGCCGCCACCAATAGAAAATTCAGTAGACCGGGTTTCGCTCAACTGGAAATCTATCAGGCTTAAACTGAGAGTACGCTGTTTTGTATAGTCAATTTTAAACTGTACCTGGTTGGTGAACATTACATCGATACCCACCAGTGGTGCAAACTGTTCGGTAATAGTGATGTTGGGAACCAAAAAGTAGGGAACATAATTTTTAGAAACCGTATCGTAAAAAGAGGGAAATCCGTACCTGAACTGATCTGCATAAAATAAGGCTGAAGTAAATCCATTCATGCTCAGGCTTCCGTTATATGCATGTGATAAGGTGATGTTACTGAATATTTTTTCCAGTCCCTTTACCCTGCTAAGGCCAGTGTAATCAATTTTCCAATTGGGCTTAGGTATAAACCCTTTGTAAGGATTTGATTTGATGTTTGGATTGCTTTGATTGATAAGGGAGATAGACTTGGGGTCTTTACCGGAATAAGCCGCAACAAATGCAGGAATCAAAACGTCTGTTGCATAGCGGTTGTACCCATGCGCATAGCCATCCGCATCCGACGGAATACCTGCATTGTATTTGTTCGCAGTGCCCAGTCGTTGTGAAATAATTTGCCTGTACGACTCGAACTTTTGAAACGTGGTGGAAATTCTGTTGGGATCAAATTTGCCAAACAAGGTTTTGTAGGATATAAAACTAATATCAAAACTTCCACCGGAATAAGGACTCAGGTGACCAAAATTATTGCCCGTACCGGTTGTATCTTTAAATATTTCAGAATAATTTTTACTAAACGTTTTATTGAGGTTTACAGAAATCTGCAAATCACGTATCGGCTCCAGCTGAGCAGTAACCGTCAGCCGCTGATCAAAGGATTGCTGAAAAATAGTGTTGAAATTACTGTCTCTTGTAATCAGCCCTTTCCTTGCAGCGGCACTCATCCAATTGGTATCTGGTTGATTGCCTGCAATAAAACCCATATCAGGCTGCATGCTGCGCCAGTTGCGTCCTATTTCCTGCGTGCTGTCCATATAACCGGGTAAACGGGTATTGGCATTTTCAGATAACGAAACATTTACCTGTTTTAAACTACTCACCAGTTTACCAAAAGCACGGCCCATATTGCCTACATATGGCATTGCGTTGGGATCTTTTATTTTTCTTGTTTTGATTTTCCTGATTTGTTTTATCCTGATGCTGTCTTTCATCACATACTTATACAGCGTATCTTTTTTAATGGTGATATTTTTTTCTGTTCGCTCTGCTTTCGGTTGGTCGATTACCCTGAAAAATTTTGATTTGTTGTACAACCGGGTGAAATCCAATTGGGCGGTCGCTTCTTTGGATTGGCCGTTTTCTAAAATATTGCCAAGCTCAACAGCCAGCCTGGAAGCGCCGATCCAGCGGTAAGTAGCCTGGTATTTCAGGTTTACTGTTGTCCAGTCAAGCAGGGGAAATTTTGCTGTAGGTAACGTATAACTTACGTTCGCCGTTTGATTGTACAACGTATTTCGTCCTCCCTTAAATAAGTTTTTAATAATAGTATCCTTCTTTTCTTTTGTATCAATACGGCCGTAAGGTTCGTCAATGCGACTGTTATTGGTAGCATTAAAATCAAACATGATGGACCGTGTAAGACCCCAGCGCAAAATATAATCCCGTTGAAAAGTGAAGTACTTGTCATAGGTTTCGGGAATTTTATATTTGTCAGATCCAACACTTCTTGGCCTGATGGCACCGAACTGCCGCTGAATATCGGCTCTGAAACTTAACTGTGAGGGTACCGGGTTTACATTGATATCTTTTATCAAATCGAACCAATGCTTTTTGCGTTTGGTAAACAGTTTCATTTTTTTGAATGGCTCAATGTATTTTGGCTGCGGTACAAAATTGTAGCCCAAACCGCCACGGTGCCGCGTAATTTCATTGTTTTCTATCAACGGACTATGGGCTGTTATATTGATATAAGAATAACTGACATCCACATTTTCTATGTCGTAAATTTTAGGCTTTTTTGTACCCGTGCGGTTTTTGCGAACGTTCGTAAAATTCAGTGTTTTGGTACTGGTAAAATCTACTGCGGCATTTTTTATCGAGTCTCTCATTTTGGCAGGAGACACAGACAGCTTATCTTTTAGTTTGATGTCCAGATCATATGGATCATACAACGGCTTGCTGACGGTTTGAGAAATACTGGCAAAAACAGGTATTGAGATAGCTGCTTTTTTAGGTAACAATTTTCCTAATTCCAGGTTAGCGGCTACATCAAATTGGGTCATATCATCCCTGAATCGCTCGTCCACCCTTTGTTCCAGCGTTCCGAACCCGCTGCTATGTGTGGAAATTGAACCCGTAACGGTACCCAAATCAGCCAGGTTCATGTCCATTCTTGCCAACGCAGCATACCCGCCTTTTTCATTGATAGAAGTAAGGCGCAGTTCGTTGACCCAAATCTCGCCGCAGGCGTTCGGATTGTTTACATTTTCAACGCCAATCAATACGCCCCTCAACTCGCCGAGGTTAGGATCGCCGAGTATTGAATATGTTTGACCATTGCCCTGCAGTGCACTGAAAATAACAGTCGGTGAACCCTGTACATTTCGTAGCTGTTTTAACTTGGGTAACAGGGTAAGATCTACATTGAGGTTATTGATGGCCCGCCATAATGTATCGTTATAGGCATCTGTATTAGGATTCAGCGTATTGGCACCAAGCGGCGTCATATACAAAGGAATTTTTATTTCGTAATAGTTGCTTACAAAGTCAGTTCCTATCCTTATAACTGCATTCAGGTCCTTGTCTTTAATACTGTTTGGACTTTTAACATTGTTCTCTGCATGTATGTACATGCTTAAATTACCGTACTGACGAATGTCCCTGTTGGCAAAAGTTTGGAATACACCTCTTGCGTCATTCTTACCCAAAGCACAAAACTGCAGCGACATACTTTGCTCATTTTGCAACAGATTAACACCGTTGTTGCTTTGAATTTGCTGGCGCTGAATTTCTCTTGGTGTGCGGTAAGGCAACGGAGAACGTTTGTCATTTTCTTCAATGTTAACAGCCCCTACATTAAAGTCTACGTTGGTAGAAATAGGAGAATAAATTCCGGTGGTATCAATTTTATTTTTAAAGCTGCGCCAGATGTTGCGGGTTAATTCCAGTTTTCCAAAACGCATTACTACTGAGTCAGAAAAATCTGTCAGAAACATTCTTATAAAACGAATGGATTTAAAGTCGGGTATATTACCAATTTTCCTGTTGTACGATCCGATAGGAATTTTAAACTGGTACCAGGTTTCGTTACGGGTATTGCCGTTTACCAATTTTACACCCACCACTTTTTTATCTACAATATAATTAACCCCAATCTGCATGTTCGGATCTGTTTGCGGTTTGATATCCACGATGTACTGGAAATATTCTTCCGACTCGTTCATGGTATTATCCTTATTCAGATCTTCTGCATCAGGGTAAAGTGTGGCTGCTGATGAAAAGATAGATCCATCATTTACTTTTGAATTACCCTGGGGATTATTGAAATTTTTATACCTTTTTAAAATCCCGTCATTGGCCGTAAAAGAAGCATCCCTGTAGTGCGTATAATCATCCTGTGAAGGATCAGCAGACACTTCCTGTAAAGCGGCACTATTAAGTACAGGGCCCAAAGCGGCAAGATAGGGCGCCCTCTTTATTTTTTCAGCAGCATCATCCAAACCGTCAAAACCAACGTCCTGGTATTGCCGTTCGTTCGCATCATTGCTAAAGGCATTGGTCACCTGTATCGGGTTTAAGGGAGCCTTACCCCAAACGGTAGTAGAATCTACCTGAGCCGGTGCGTTCGGCGTAGGCATTCCATTTTCATAAAAACGCCGGCCATCTTTCAACACATCTTCCGAAATATTACCCAGGTTAAAATACAATTTACCTCCCGCTGTTGGGGAAATGGGCGTTTTAATAAACGGATCCTGCACCCAAAATTCTATAAACTCTACATTGGCTGTTTCAAAATCTGTCTGATCAATATTGCGCATTAAACCACCCCATCGTTGCGTTGGGTTTTTTAACCGGTTATTCGCATCAATACTTAAAGGAGAGGCATCAAAATTATAAGGTCCCTTCTGATCAGGATAATAGGCAAGGTCAAACGTTGTTAACTGGTTTTGTCCGTAGTCAGTAGTCCGTTGAGGAAAAATTTCACTCTGACTTATCAGGCGCACCTGCGGATCGCTAAGTTCGTCCCTGTTATTGCCGAGCGGGTTATTAGCCCCTTTATACAGTTGCAAAGCTGGCTCAATCTGGTACCAGGCCAGTTTAGCCCTGTTCTTTCCATAATCAAGGTTATTATTTAATTTTCCTTCCTTAAAAATTTCATTACCCGCCTCATCAGTGGCACCCTGCGGAGTAGAAGCAAGTCCCCAGCTGATGGCAGGGAAACGAAGGTCGATACCAGATTTACTTCCTTCAAAATCATCAATGTATACTGCGCCTGCAGAGCCCTTGCCTATTTGCGAAGCATGGCCCGGTTGCAGGTAAGCACCTTCTGCATAAAAATTAACGGTAGAAGGTGCCGTGGTAGAATAGAAAGGAAGTTTGTCTAACAACTTGGTAATCCTGGGTGTTTCTTTCCGGTAATTCACATCCAGCCCGTACATGGTATTTTTTATCGGGTCTTCGCCAATATTATTCTTTGTAAAAAACGGCCGTTCGCTTAAACGCACGATGGTACCACCGATGGCCAGTTGTTCTTTCAGGGTATTTTTCGCCAGGTAATCCAGCCGCAATCCTAAAAAAGATTTTTGCTGCAAGCCGTAACCGGCATTATTTTCAAAGTTTACCTGCACTGGTAAACCTGCATTCAAAATGGCCTGGTTGGTAACTTTGATGGTACCAAGGTCATAATTAATATCATAGTCTACTCCTTCGGTTAATGTTTGTCCGCCTGCGGTTACTTTAACGCTGCCCTTTGGAATATTATAACCAATGCTGATATCGGATGAGCCCGAAGTTTTGGCAGACCCCTTCATTACAAACCGGTTCAGATTTGGGTACTGTTGCGCCACTGCCTTAATGGAATCATACAATGCATAATACAACGTATCCTTGGCTGTTGCAGGTATCACATTGTATATCTGCGCCGCAAGGTCGCGGCCAAAAGGCTCCAATACAGGAAACACAATTCTGCTGTATTGCGATATAACTGTAAAGCCCTCCACATAATCAAATACACCATCCGGCTGCGGATCCCGGTTGCTGTTAAGCCGGTCTAAATTTACCAGTGTTAAAATAGGTGTACCCTGGTTTTTATCGCCGAAAGGCACATATCTTTTTGCTCCGAGGCTTGGTTCCTGGTATAGCAAATTCAGTTTAAAATCCGTTGGAGTCAGTACACCATAACCAACAGAATAAACGTTTTTCATCATCAGTTGCCAGATAGGTAATTGAGTGCGCTGGGACGTTGCTTTTAATAATTTAAGAAACAACACCTTTTGTGTAGCCGAAGTGCTGTCTGGCGGAAGATCCTGTGAAAATTCACCCACCTGGTACGTATGGCCGTTGTAGGAGTATTGATAAGCTACCGCCAGTACCTCGTCAGATTGCAGGGGCTGGCTTAATGAAATATATCCCGCCTGCCGGTTAAAAACATACGCGGTTGAATCCAGTTTCCGGGCAAATGTCTTCTCAAAATCCTGTACCGGCGCAAGGCCCAAAGCCTGCAGATTACTAACCACCAAAGCGGGATTTCTGTTATTACCGTTAGTTATTATTTTACTATAAAGGTCATTGGTTCCATTTTGTGGGGGAGCAAAATTGCTTATTACATTGATTGTTGGCGGAGCACGAAACGGATTTTTTTCGCCCAGGTCCATTAAGCCGACGATGTCTCTTGTATTGGTTGTTCCACCATTTTTATTGGTCACCCAAACCTCTAACCTAAGAATTTGCACAGGCGTTGTCACAGCTGGCAGTTTCGCCAATACCTTATTGTAGTTGTCTTTAAAATACTGGCCCAGTAAAAAGTGACGGTTCTCTTCGTATTCATCTGCTTTAATGTCTATCACCTGCGAAGCGGCGCCACCCTGCAGGTTGGCTGTTTGCCTTGCTGATTTTTGATAGGCCAATACAGAAGTTACATTCAGTTTACCAAACTGTAACTGTGTTTTTAAACCAAATAACTGCTGCGCTCCGGGAATAAAAGTACTGCGGGAGCTAAATGTAACAGCCCCTGCTTCAATACGTTTTATAATTTCATCATCCACGCCCGAATAGTCGAGCTTTAACTGGTTATCCTGCCCAAAATTGGCAAGTGTGTTGTAGTTGATGGGAAATTTTAATTTGTCGCCTATATTGGCATTTACATTTACCTGGGCGGCCATATTAAAATCGAAGCCACCATTCTTCCTGGCCCTTTCCGGCAGTGTGGGATTTTTTATATTTTGTCCCTGGTAACCTGCGGTAATATCCACGTTGCCCTGTGGCGCTATATCAATTTTACCATTGCCAAATAAGCGGTTAAAAAGGTTATCATACAACGACATTTTGGGCTTGGTCAGTTTGCGGTTCAACAAATTCATTGTGTTGGCCCTCTTTTTAAAATAATCCAGTTCCGCCTGTTTGTTTTTCAACGCCCAGTATTCATCAAAAGTGTATGTGGTGGGAGTACGGTAATATTTGTTGCCTATTTTTTCGTAGAGGGTATATAAATGTGTTTCAGGATCGTATGCAACGGAATCTGTAATGTTGGATGGCTTTTTAAAATCCAGGGTATTTTTAATACCGCTGTTCATAAAATCATTGCGGGTATCATGAATGGGATACGGCAACCCCTTTGGTGGAATAGTATCGCCTGCAGCAGGCAAATTTCTGCCTGAAGGTGTATTATTTTGTGCCGAAATGGAAAGTGAAATTGAAAGTAAAACCACTAACTGTCCCAACCCAAAGCCAATTACTTTTGGTAACAATTTTCTTTTAAAAAACATCCGCTAAATCAATTAAAGTAAAATTTGATCAAATGGCTTTAAGCGCTTTTTTTATTAAATCTTCTAAATTGTTTATGTCGGGTTCAGTGTGGTTGATTTTTTGTATTGCCGATTCCGCCTGTGGACGGGATATACCCAATGAAACCAATGCATTTAACGCATCCTGCTGTAATCTATTGCCCACGGTAGCGGGCAGGCTGAGATCCGTTGCGGCTTTGGCTACTTTATCTCTTAATTCAAGTACCAGTCTTTCAGCTGTTTTTTTGCCAATTCCTTTCACGCTTTCCAGCAGTTTTACATTGTTTTGTATAATAGCCTTGCTTACTTCTTCGGGTTTCAGGTGAGACAGCATCATTCTGGCAGTTGCAGCACCAACGCCCGAAACACTGATCAGCTGAATAAACATTTCTTTTTCTCCCTTATCAAAAAAACCATAGAGTGTGTGTCCGTCTTCCTTTATCTGCAGGTAAGTATATAATTTACCTTTTTCTAAATTTTGGATATGGGTAAATGTGTTCAGGCTTATATTTAATTCGTATCCAACGCCGTTTATGTCCACATAAACCTGCGCCGCATTCTTCATAGTAAATTTGCCTTCCAGGTATGCGTACATGTCTTTCTTTGAGTCAGCTGCGAAAATAAGCATAAAAACCGACCGAAGGTATCGAAATTCATCCTTGCGATTTTTAGCGTATTTTTGCCCGCTTTTAAAATTATCAAATAAAACCTAAAATAAAAATCTTTTATACGATATGCAAAAAATTACCGCAGCAATTACTTCAGTTGGTGGATACGTTCCGGAATACAGGCTAACCAATGCCATACTGGAAACAATGATTGATACCAATGATGAATGGATCAGGAGCAGGACGGGTGTGGAAGAAAGAAGAATTTTGAAGGGAGAAGGCCTGGCTACTTCGGATATGGCTGTTCCGGCGGTGCTGGAAATATGCAAAAAAAGAGGCATTGACCCTACTGAAATTGATTGCATGATCTGTGCTACGGTAACACCGGATATGATTTTTCCTGCAACAGCTAACATCATCTGCGATAAAATTGGTGCTGTAAATGCCTGGGGATTTGATTTAAGCGCCGCCTGTTCCGGTTTTTTATTCGGATTAACAACCGGCGCCGCGTTAATTGAAAGTGGACGCTATAAAAAAGTAGTTATTGTTGGGGGTGATAAAATGAGTGCTATTGTAGATTATACGGATCGTACCACCTGCATTATTTTTGGTGACGGTGCAGGAGCGGTTTTACTGGAACCTTCTACAGAAGATGTTGGGGTGATGGATAGTTTATTGAAAAGCGACGGATCAGGCAAAAATTACCTGCATATGAAAGCGGGCGGGTCTTTACGGCCGGCATCTGTCGAAACCGTGCAAGCCAAAGAGCATTATATTTTCCAGGAAGGACAACCAGTATTTAAAGCGGCTGTAAAAGGCATGGCAGATGCAGCGTATGATTTACTGCAACGCAACCACCTCACCGGCGATGATATCGCCTGGCTGGTACCGCACCAGGCCAACAAAAGGATTATTGATGCCACCGCCAACCGCATGGGCTTACCGGCAGAAAAGGTAATGGTAAATATCCAGCGGTATGGCAATACTACGGCGGGTACTATCCCACTGTGTTTGTGGGAGTGGGAAAGCCAGTTACACAAAGGTGATAACATTGTATTGGCGGCATTCGGCGGCGGATTTACCTGGGGTGCCACTTTGGTTAAATGGGCCTATGATACCGCACCTGCAGAAAAATAAATTAAGACTAACTCCTTTTTTGAAGTTCCAATCTCTTTTAATTTTAATTACTATATTCTAACAGAGGCAGCCTGTAAGCAGGCTGCCTCTGTTAGAATAATTTACTCCGACTATTAAACTGGAAGCCAAGTTGAACACCCAGGCTATTGTAAGTTAAAGAACCGTATGCTGGGCCCACATTCCTTAAGCCATATTTGTATTCAATATTGATAAACAATCCACGGCGCATTTGATAGCCAACTAATAAGTTTGCGCTTAGCATAACAGGTTTTCGATGTTCAACTCCGTCGGACCAGGACTGTTGTCTATTAAATTTTATAATGGAAGATGTAGATGATGGATGCTGTCCAGGTCCGGAACTACCTGACATGTCTTCATATTTTCCAGATAATCCATGTCCGATGACCGGTCCTGCCCCAAAATAGAAGAGCCCTTTTTTGGCTGAAATATGGTAGATTAAATCAAGCGGAACTTCTAGAAAATTGACCTTTTCATCAGACATAAAATAAAAGTTCGACGTGTCGGATGCGTTAAATAAATCCATCTTATATCCTTCCTTCCCAAAGTTCAATCCCGGTTGAAAAAATAAAGATGAATTTACCGGAACAGTTGCAACCACGCCAAAAATATATCCCAATTTATTTATGGTATTTTGCTTCACCTTAGTTCCCGACTCGCCCCATTTACGCACGGCATTTGTAAGCGTGGGCCCTGCCTGAACACCTAATTTAATTTGACCATCAACCCGGGCTGCCAAAATTATTGCGGCAAGGATTAAATAAAAAGTTTTCATGCGGTCAGTTTTTATTAAGTGAAACTGGGCCATAACTTTTTATAGCCAATTGTAAAATAATAGAAATGTCATTTATACAATTAGCGTAAAATAACATAATAGCGTTATAAAACAGGTCTTCCACAAACGTAAAAAATGTGTTTTTTACTGCTCTTAGTAAGTTTAATGACCGTCATTACCACCAAATATATAACCTACTTTGACGTTTACACCATTTGTTTTTAAGGATGAATTTGGGTTGGGATCAATATCGTTAAACCCCATGGTATAACCCGCCTGGAAATATATTCCGTTGGGGAGTTTATAGCCAGCCAGGATGTTACCGCCAAAGTCAAGCGCCTTGATGTGTTTATCGGGATCGCTGGCAGAAATCTCGCTATCTTTTTTTCCATCAAACTTCACATGACCATTGCCGGATAAAGTTTGGGTAGGGTAACCCGAAATAGTACTGTTGATGGTATAATTATATTTTCCAGACAAGCCATAACTGACAGATGGACCGATTCCCAAAAAAAAGGTATTGTCTCCCGATGGAAAACTGTAGACAAAATTTAAAGGCAGCTCAATAAAATTAAAAGTTCCCTCTCCTGTTGATGCTAAACTCATAGTCGCATCAGTCTTGTTATAATTCGCGTTATACCCTTTTTGAATAATATTCAATTCGGGTCTGAAAGAAATTACATGCGTTACAGGCACAACAGCTACAACACCAGCAAGAAATCCAAATTTGGGTTTGGTCAACCCCTTCGTTGTTGTACCAGATTCTGTACGTTCTCCCTGAAGGTTAGCAAAGTTTCCACCCACATGTGCGCCAAAACTAATTTGTGCAGTTACACCTGCCGCTAAAACTGCCAATGCAGCGCTCATGATTAATTTTTTCATCCAGCTTGATTTTTCTTAAAAATATTGATAAATATAACAATTGCGAAATTGTTCCTGCATTCTGAAGTTTGCTTTGCATTTTAATTTTGCCAATTTTATTGCAGTGTTAAAAACAAAAGCAATGGGTCAAAGCCGTAAGGCTGCGAATTTTTTATTTAAGTGCTATCATAATTATCAGCATTATATAGTGTAAACGATTTAACTTTATGAAGATAGAGTTATACCTTTAAAACAATTGCCAGTATGAAAGTTTCACCAATTTTACAAGTGTTTATCATCTTCTGCAGCTTAACGACTGGCTCAGCAAACTTGTTGCCTGCCCAACAAATCGGGCTGCAATTATACAGTCTCCGCAATCAATTTAAAACAGACGTGCCGGGTACATTGGCCAAAATAAAAGATTGGAAAATTACGGCCATTGAAGGGGGCGGTACCTATAACTTACCTGTTGAAGAATATAAAAAATTGCTGCAGCAAAACAACCTGCAAATGGTTAGCTACGGTGCCGGTTTTGAAGAACTGCAAAACAATCCGCAACTGGTGGCAGACAATGCAAAAGCTTTTGGCAGCAAATTTATCATGTGCGCCTGGGTGCCGCACAAAGGTGCCTTTACAATTGAAGATGCGCAAAAAGCCATCGCGGTTTTTAATACTGCCGGAAAGGTGCTGAAAGAAAATGGTCTGCAATTTTGCTACCATCCGCATGGATATGAATTCATGCCTTTTGAAGATGGAACCATGTTCGACTATTTGGTAAAAAACACAGATGCCCGGTATGTAAATTTTGAAATGGATGTTTTTTGGGTAAAGCACCCGGGACAAGATCCGGTAGCGCTGCTTAAAAAATATCCCAAACGTTTTTTACTGCTGCATTTAAAAGACCGTAAACCGGGCACAGAAGGCAACCAGGAAGGACATGCGCCGGATGAAACCAATGTAGTACTGGGACAAGGAGATGTTGGCATTGCAGCCGTTATGAAAGAAGCAAAAAGAATCGGTATTAAATATTGTTTTATAGAAGATGAATCGCCAACACCGGTAGAACAAATTCCGCAAAGCCTCCAGTTTTTACAATCACTTAAATAAGGCGGAGATATAGATTTGGTGACAGGACTATTAACTTTTCAATAATTTTTTAAAAAAGGGAATCAGCTCTTCTGCGAGTACAGCGTGCTCAGCTACTGAAGGGTGTCCGCCGCAACCCGTTGCCTGCATGGGTTCGAAAAAAAACACGGCTACTTTTTTATCCGCAGGATACAACTCATCTATATTTTTTTGTACCGCCGTTAGACAATTTTGCAGCAGCAACCGGTTATTGCCATTCACCATGGGGCTGCTTAGCAACGCTATTTGAGCCACCGGGTATTTTGATTTTACCAGCTTTACAAATTGGATATAGCTGCTTACAAAAATCCCGCTGTCAAACGGCAACCTTTTTTTGAGGCCATCACCATTGCTGAAATCATTTGTGCCCAATGCAATGCTCACAATTTTTGGTGTGTACAATTTAAAATCCCACATGGCTGAACTGCTTTCCTGGAAATCCGCTTTTTCGTATACCTGTGGCATTACCGGCGCATCACTGTTCCAGTTGCGATAGATGCCGATACCGCTAACACTGCTTAATATAAAATTGGTTTTTAATTCCCTTGCAACCCTTGGGCCATAAGCATAATAGGCGTTGTGCTGATCATGATACTCTCCTGTTCCGCACGGCACTTCAGAAGTATCTGCTGCAGCGCCACAGGTTATACTGTTACCAATAAATTCTATCAGCGCTGCTGATTTTGGTTTAATGGCTTTTATACTTTGCCCGATTATTTTTTCTATTATAATTGCTCCGGTATGTGCTTCCGTAGCCTTGTAAATCCACACGATATGTTTGCCATCTTCACCAGCGGAAATGACAAGAGAGACATGTGAATTTTTTGAAACCTTAATCCGCTTTTGATAAACACCATCCAGTTCATATTGCAGGTAATTGTGGTCTTGTGTATTGGCGATGGATGCAACAACCTGGCAATCCTTACCTTCAAAACTAAACCCAAAATGAACGGCTGAACTTATCAGTTCAAGATTGTGTTCTTTATTAATCAGGCATCTCCCATAAGGGAATAAGGCTGTTGCAGGCAATTCAGTTGGTACTTCTTTATGGACAGTAAACGCTGTTATGGCAAGAAACAAAACACATACGCCTGTGGCGAATCTTTTAAATTGAAGTTTCATAAACAGCTGTATTGATTTAGGTATGTAAATTATGAAAAGAAGATTGGAAAGTTCGGATACGAACGAAACTGATTCTATTCTACTTTACCATTAACTTTTTTCAGCCGCTGAATACAGTTCGCCAATGCCCGGAAATTGTGATAATTGCCTTTCCATATATGGCCTTTTAAAGCGATCTTTCGTTGAGGTTCTTTATCAAGTCCTTCCTCGTACCAATCGCCATTTACATGATCAATCAGGTAGGTCTGAATATAGTTCCACTGCTGCTTAAATTTAGCGTAATACTGCATTGCATCGTTGGGAAAATAATCTGCCATCATTAACAAGGTATTCATGCCTTCGGCCTGCGCCCACCAGTTTTTACTGTCCAGCAATATGGAGATGGTATCACGGTTTTTAAAATAATATCCTTCATCATAAAAGCCACCAATTGAATTATCCCAGCCATTGCGCAGTGCGTGGTCTACCATCTTTTTGCCTGCATATAATGTGGCGGTATCGTTTTTTATCCCCAATGCATGCGACGCTTCCAGCATCAGGTAAGCAGTTTCTATATCATGGCCAAAAGATACATGGTCTAAATACTTATGTTGTTTTATTACAGCTTCTGATGAGTCCCTATAAGAAACAGGTGTCCAATCCGGAGTAAAAAAAAGAGTGAGATAGCCTTTGGGAGTCGTGATTTTATCTCTTATCAAAAAGAGCATTTCTTCCAATCGCTCTCTAACCATAGCGTCAGGCCATACTGCATACAATTCAGTAAATGCTTCCAACAGGTGAATAGAAGAATTTTGATCTTTGTATCCAAGGTCTGAAGTGGAAGGTGTGGCTGCATTTCTTTTTACAATAGCGCCATCTCTTTTTAAATGCTGGTAATATCCTTTATATACCGGATCATGACTGTGCTGTTCAAGCCACAAAAATGTTTTCTTTGCGAGGTTCAAAGCGCCTGTATCACCAGATGATTTGTAGTAAGCAGACAGCGCATAAATGGCAAAGGCGTTTCCGTAGGCTTCCTTGGGAGCATTGGGGTTGCTTTTATCTTTACCCTGCCTCGTAACGAGGTTGTAGAATCCGCCGTAAGTTCTATCCCACATTACATCCCGCAAAAAATGAAATCCGTTTGCCGATGCCTTCATGTAATATTTAACATTAGGGTATAACGATGCCGCCTTTGCGCTTGTCCAGGTGTGGCGTGCCTGGGTTACAATAAATTTATCCTGCGGACCGGTAGGTTTAAAATCGTACGTAAAAGTGGTTATAAATCCGCCATACATATTATCAATGCATTGCGGATACCATTTGTTTAGTAATTCTTTTTTAACGGAATAATCCATCTCTGCCGCAATTTTAAACCGCTCTTGCTTTGCAGCTGTAATTGCGTTTTTTTGAGCCGATGCGCCGGTGAAAAATAAAAAAGACAGGAACAATAAGATTGTTTTCATGCTTTTGATTGCTATTGTTATTTACCACGTTTTTTTATACCTGCTTATGCTATGCCTTAAATGTCACACGCAACATACGAAAGCAGAGAGAAATAAAATACGAAAGATAAAATGGCATATGATATTGCTAAATCGCTTTTTAACGAGCCAGTAATTTACTACAATGCACATGAAATCTATTGTACTTCTTTATCTGATCGCAATAATAAATTAGCCGTTAATAAATGAGTTATCTACCAACAACGGTCTAATTGCCGGAGTTAAAAAGGCTAAACTCGTTCTGGAAAAAAGCAATAACTTAATCTCAATCAGGCATTTTTTTTAGGCTTGCCTACAACAATTTTTTTATGTTGAAAATCGTACACTAAATAAAACAGTGCTGGTAAAATAAACAGGCTGCCAATCAGCAATGCCATGGCCAGTGTGTAGATGGTTTTTTCGGGTGCACTTCCATCGGTTAAAGATAAATATTGACCGCCTTTGAGCAATACAATATTTGGGAAATGCTGATAGGTAATCGCAAGTAAAATCATCGTAATCTGGAAACCTGCCAAAACACGAATGATTATTTTTTTCCCCTTAGATAAAAGATACCACAGCAATGCCAGGGAAACGGTTGCTGCTGCAATTGCGGCGATACCAACCGGATTGCCAAACAGCCATTCCTGTAGTGGCACACCATCCAGCTTTGCTGCAATAAATACAAATGTACCGGCAACAGCCGCAGCGATATTGGTGGTACGTGCTTTTATTTTAAAACGTTGTACATCCTGTTCGTTTTCTGTTTCGCCAATTAAATAAATGGAAGCCAGGAAGCCACAAATACTTACGGTAAATAAACCAACTGCAACAGAGAAAAAATTAAGCCAGCTAAAGATATAGGCGTCCAGGTAACCTTCAGCTAACGGATCAATTTTACCGGAAACTGCCGAACCGGCAATGATACCTAAAAACAATGGCGTTACACAACTGGCGTACATAAAAATACGGTTGTAAACTACCTGCAATTCATCGGTTACTGCATCGTAATTTCTAAAAGTAAATGCAGTGCCTCTTGCGATAATGCCCAGCAACATACCTACCAACGGAATGTGCAGATTTACCGACATGGTAGTATAGATAGTAGGAAAGCCAACAAATAAAATCACAATCACGATAATAAGCCACATGTGGTTGGCTTCCCAAATAGGACCTATTGCCCGGTACATGGTTCTGCGGGTTCTTTCCTGGTTCTTTTTAGTAGTAAATAATTCTATGATGCCGGCACCAAAATCGGCGCCGCCCATTAAAAGATACAGCAGTATTGCTACCCACAAAAATGCCATTACAACGTACAGCATAGTCATTAATTTTTTACCTGCTCACCTGCAGGAATATCATACAATTTATCCACCATTTTTATTTGCCGGTACAACATAAATATTACGATCAACGCCAGCGAAAGATACACGGCGCTAAAAAGATAAAACGAATACACAATGCCGGGCATCGGTGTTACAGCATCTTTTGTTTTCATTACGCCATAAATAATCCAGGGTTGTCTGCCCACTTCAGTTACAGTCCACCCGGCTTCTACAGCGATAAAACCCAGTGGTGTTGCCCACACAAATAATTGCAGCAACCACCGGCTGTTTCGCCATTGCTTTTTTCTTATCACCGCAATAAAATACATAATGGCAATGCCCATCATGATCATGCCTAATGCTACCATTATTTGAAATGCATAATGCGATATGGCTACCGGCGGCCGTTCCTCTTCAGGAATACTATCCAATCCTTTAACCTCGCTTTTAAAATCTCCGTTGGCTAAAAAACTTAAACCGCCCGGAATTTTTAATGCATAGTTTACTTCTTTATTTTTCTCATCCGGAATGCCCCCGATGATTAACGATGCTGATTTTTCTGTTGTAAAATGTGCTTCCATTGCAGCCAGTTTTGCGGGCTGTGTTCTGGCAACAAACTTTGCAGAAATGTCTCCGCTCAAGGGTTGCAATATAGCAGCGGCGGCGCCAAATACGGCGGCTATTTTAAAAGCTTTTGTATGAAAAACTACGTTCTTTCTTTTCAGCATCATCAATGCATGTATGCCGGCTACAGCAAACCCTGTGGCAGCAAAAGCAGCGATAGACATGTGCAGTGATTGAGAAAACCAGGCGGGATTAAAGATGGCTTTTATGGGATCAATGTCTGAGTATTGTCCGTTTGCAAAAGTAAAACCAGTTGGTGTATTCATCCACGCATTGGCTGCTACCACCAGGATGCCGGAAACCAAACCACTCACACCTACCACCACCCCGGTAAACCAGTGAAACCATTTATTGAACCTGTCCCACCCATACAGAAAGAAACCAAGCGCAATGGCTTCTATAAAAAACGCCGTGCCTTCCAGTGAAAATGGCAGTCCGAAAATGGGCCCTGCATGCAGCATAAATTTGGGCCATAACAAGCCCAGTTCAAAAGAAAGTACCGTGCCCGATACAGCGCCGGTTGCGAAAAAAATAGCCACTCCTTTGCTCCATGCTTTGGTTACATTTCTGTAAACCGGCTGATTTGTTTTGAGATAATAATAATGGGAAACCGCCATAAAAAAAGGCATCACCATACCGATACAGGAGAACACTATGTGAAAGCCCAGCGACAACGCCATCTGCGAACGGGCGGCTATAAAATCGTCCATAAGAAACTGATTTTTTTGCGATGCAAAGGTACAACCAATGAAATGAGCTTCGTTGGATTTGTTTAAACATTTATCTTATGCGTATGGATTTTTTCTCTCCGGATTGCAACAACTTTTATTAAAACAACTCTACATTTTGATGCAGATTATTTTCTTCTTTGGAGAATTAGGGAGTTATTCTTTTTGTTCCCGCATACAACTCGTATTCAAACAAACGACAATCAATTTTGCTGGTGTAAAATTCTATACGGCGACTGGGTTTGAGGCCAATTTTTTTTGCCAGTTCTAAATTCCCTGTGAAGATGTAGCCGAAATAACCTTTGCATTTTTTCTTTAAAAAATCACCCATTCGGCCATAGGTAATTTCCAATGCAGCAGCTACGCCAAGGCGGTCGCCATACTCAGGGTTAAAATAAATAACGCCGGGTTGATCTTCCGGAATACGGGTTGTTTCAAAATCACCAACAGCAAACTCAATCAAATCTGCCACGCCTGCAGCACCAGCATTTATTTTTGAAATGTTGATGGCGTCCTCGCTGATATCGGTGGCGATGATGGTAAGGCCCGGCACTTCTTTAATTATTTCGTCTAACCGTTGCCGTTGTTGCTGGTACATTTCGTTGGTAAAGCCAGCTACATGCATAAAAGCGTAATTGCTGCGGTATAAGCCGGGCCTGCGGTTGGTAGCCAGTAAAGCGGCTTCAATGGCTAGTGTGGATGATCCGCACATGGGATTGATGAAGGGTGATTTCCGGTCCCATTTGGTTGCCAGTAAAGTGGCTGCTGCCAATGCTTCCAGCATGGGTGCTTTGCCGGGTATTTTTCGATATCCATGTTTGGACAATGTCTCACCAGAAGTATCAATAAATATTTCCGCCACGGATTCTTTCCAGTATAAATGAATAACTGTTTTATCCAGTTCCGGACCAGAGTTTGGACGTACACCCGTTCTGTCGCGGAAGCGGTCAACAATGGCATCTTTCACTTTTACATTGGCGTATAACGAATTGTTGATGGTCTCATTATCTACATTGCTGCTGATGGAAAAATAGCCATCGGCAGGGATGATATCTTCCCATTCAAAATTAATCAAGGTTTTATACAAATCATCCGCATTGTACGCTGTAAATTCTTTTACAGAAAACAATACCTGGCTGGCACAACGCAGGTTCAGGTTGAGTTTGATGCAATCGGCCAATGTACCTTTTAGTTCAACACCCGTTTTAAAAACACGGACTGGCGTAAAACCGAGTTCCCTAATTTCCTGCTGCAGGTAAGGAGAAAGCCGGTTGCTGCAGGTAATGATTATTTTGCTGGTGAGGTGGAAGACTTGCATAAGTAGTGCAAAAGTAACCAATACAAATGTTTAATTGGCTGGTAAGAAATCGAGATGTTTGGCAATCGATTTTGGATTAAGACGTTTACAGGCAAAGAAAGTACGGCTGCAATTTCTTTAATCAAAAGTAAATTGTCTGAATATCCTGACTGCAAATAACTTCGCAGCTTAAATAAAATTATATAAAAGAAGTAACTTGTGTAATGGACTTTCAAAAAGATATACGGCTGGCTGTACTGATAGATGCAGACAATGTGCCTTACAGTAACGTTAAAGGCGTGATGGAAGAAATAGCCAAATATGGCACGCCTACCTTCAAAAGAATTTATGGTGACTGGACAAAACCTACTGTATCCGGGTGGAAGAATGTGTTGCTTGAAAATGCGATTACTCCTATTCAGCAATACAGCTATACCAGTGGCAAAAATAGCAGCGACAGCGCCCTCATTATTGATGCCATGGATATCCTTTATTCCGGTAAGGTCGATGGATTTTGTATCATCTCCAGCGATAGCGATTTTACAAGACTGGCCACAAGGTTACGGGAAGCGGGAATGAAAGTGTTTGGCATTGGCCAGAAGAAAACACCCAACCCTTTTATAGTTGCCTGTGATAAATTTATTTACATGGAAATTATTCCATTGTTTGAATCAGGCGAACCTGAAACCGTAGTTGCAAAAGCCAGCAAGCCTACTACCAAAGCGGTTGTTGACAAAGTAAACAGGGAAACGCTTAAAATTATAAAAGCCACCATTGATGATTTGGCCGATGAAAATGGCTGGGCCTTTTTAGGCGATGTCGGCAACCTGGTGTTAAAAAAACAGCCTAATTTCGATCCGAGGAATTATGGCTTTTTAAAACTGACGCCGCTGATGAAATCGTTACCGCAGTTTGAGATTGAAAAACGGGAGACAGAAAAAGGTGGTACCAAATTAATTTTTGTGCGCAACAAAGAAGCACAGCAGCAATAAAAAACAGGAGGATGATTGAAGAGTTTGGCATAGAGAGCATTTACATTGTTCATGCAAAAAAGGGGTACGAATTTCATGAGGACAGGATCAATAAATTGTTTGCAAAAAACGGATTGTCTTTTGAATATGTAACAGATGGTGACCCCAGTTGTTTTTACCAGGCATTGCTGGATAAATATTTTTCGGCGGATATAAAACAGGTATTGTCTGTTGGCGTATTAAGTTGTACGCTCAACCATATTTTAAGTTACGAGCGCATGGTAAAATGCAATAACCGCTTTGCGTTGGTATTTGAAAATGACCCGTTCTTTTTAGGTGATTTTGTACAGCAGATAAAAAAAATAGCAGCTGAAGCAGCCTCGCTTCCTGCCGGCTTTATCATTTCTCTTGAAAATACAACACTTCAGTTTCCTGCAGTAAAAAAATTACGCAAAGGACAGTTATTATACCCTGCCATAAAGGGTCGCTGCGCAGGTGCCTATTTGCTGGATTTGCAAGCCGCAAAAAATATGCTGAAAGATTTGGAAACGCATAAATGTAAACAGGTAATCGACTGGTGGCACAATACACTGATTGATACTGGTGTGATAAAAATGTATTGGGCTGATCCTCCTATAACAGAGCAGGGATCGCATAACGGGCTGCTTTCTGCCGGTATCTCAACTAAAACAAAAAGCACGCAACGCCGCATTGCATGGCTTGCTCAGAAATATTATAAATCTTATGTCAGCAGGTGGTTTAAGTAAGCCCCATCCTCTAAAAGGGAGCTATGACGCGTCTAACAATTGCAGGCATTTAACCAAACTGTCTTTCCACGCAGGAATACTTAAATCAAAGGTCTTTTGAATTTTGGTTGTATCCATTACCGAATAGGAAGGCCGTTTTGCCGGCGTTGGATAACTGGAAGATGGAATGGGATTAACCATGCATTTGCTACCGGATAATTCTTTAATCGCATCCGCAAACTGGTACCAGTTAATAACACCGGTGTTGGAATAATTATAAATACCGGCGTTGGAAGTTGCTTTTTCTGACACAATGATTTGCATAATGGCTGCAGCAAGATCGGCAGCATAAGTCGGGCAGCCTAGCTGGTCGCTTACAACATTCAGGCTTTCCTTTTCTTTCATCAGGCGCAGCATCGTTTTTACAAAATTATTTCCAAAGCTGCTGTATACCCAGGAAGTGCGAATGATAATACTGCCTGCATTATTTTCCTGTGCCAATTCTTCTCCTTTTAATTTGGTTGCCCCATACATATTTACAGGTGCAACCGGAAAATCTTCTGTATAAGGGATGGTGGCGGTGCCATCAAAAACATAATCTGTTGAAATATGGATGAACAGGGCGTTGTGCGCTTTGCAAACAGCAGCCAGGTTGCCTACCGCAGTTGCATTCACCAGCATGGCTTTTTCAGTTTCTGTTTCAGCTTTATCCACAGCAGTATAAGCGGCACAATTGACACAATAGTCAATTGCATGGTTGTCAAAATAATTTGTAACTGCCTCCAGGTCATCAATAGCCAATTCACCCTTAGTTACAAACAAAAAATGATATGCAGGAAATGATGCACTGGTTACTTTCATTTCTTTACCCAGCTGCCCGTTGGCACCGGTTACTAAAATTGTCTTTTTTTCTGCCACAATAAAAATTAAATAGTAAAATTGGTTTTGCAGTCTTCTATATTAGGAAGCACCAGGTCTTTGGCAGCTACCATTTCTTTGCCTGCCGGTACCTTCCAGTCGATATTCAGTGTGGGATCATTGTACATCAATCCGCCTTCGCTTTCTTTGTGATAAAAACCATCGCATTTATACAATACTTCTGCTGTTTCTGTCAACACGGAATACCCATGAGCAAAGCCCCTGGGTACCAGTAATTGCTTTTTATTTTCTGCAGATAATTCTATGCTGAAGTGCCTACCAAAAGTTGGTGAACCAACTCTCAGGTCAACCACAACGTCTAAGATAGTACCGCTCAATGAACGGATTAATTTGGTTTGCGCATTGGGGTTTAACTGAAAATGCAATCCGCGGATTACACCATAAGTAGACCTGGCCTGATTATCCTGCACGAAAGTCATAGTTGCGCCACCTTCGGTAAAAGTGTTATAATTGTAGCTTTCAAAAAAATAACCGCGGTCATCGTTAAAAACCCTTGGTTCATAAATCAATAATCCGGGAAAATCAGTTGCTGTAAACGGCATAAAATAATTAAATGTTTAAGAATATATCTTTTTAAAAAAATCGATTGTTTCAGTCAGCCCATCGTTAAAATTTTTAGTGGGCTGATAACCGAGTAAATTTTTTGCCAGCGAAATATCTGCCAGTGAATTTCGGATATCACCTTGCCTAGGCTGCCGGTAGGTGGCTTCAAAAGTACTATCTAAATTTTCTCTGCAGGCATTAAATAAATAATTTACAGAAAAATTCTCGCCGATTGCTACATTATAAACCTGTTTAATGGCCGCAGGATTGTCCGTTAGCATGCCTTTAATATTCACCTGCACAGCATTGTCAACAAAAGTAAAGTCCCTCGTTTGCTCCCCGTCGCCATTAATATAAACCGGCAATTGCTTCATAATTCCTTTCACAAATAATGGAATTACAGCAGCATAAGCGCCATCCGGATCCTGGCGGGGGCCAAAAATATTGAAATACCTGAATCCTATTATTTTTAATTTATACACATCACCAAATACCTGGGCATACAGCTCATTCGTTTTTTTTGTTGCGGCATAAGGCGATAAACAATTCCCTATACGATTTTCTACTTTAGGCAGAGTTGGCTCATCCCCGTACACAGAAGATGACGAAGCATATACAAACTGTTCAACACTGTTATCAACTGCTGCTTTTAGCATATTTACAAAGCCACCAACATTTACTTCATTAAAATAAACAGGCTCCTTAATAGAACGGGGCACTGAGCCCAATGCTGCCTGGTGACTAACATACTGAATTCCCTTGCAGGCTTGTTGACAGGTATCCGCATTGCGTATATCTCCTTCTATAAATTCAAATGCAGGGTATTTACGAAGCACTGCCAAATTTGAATCAAACCCATTCACCATATTATCCAGCACCCTTACTTTACGAGCTCCATTTTTTAATAAATATTCAGCAATATGGCTGCCGATAAAACCTGCTCCACCTGTTACTAAAAAATCTGCGTTGCTTAAATCTTTTGTATGAAAAATGTTATCCATGGAATTCTAGTCTTTGTAAAAAAGCTGAAGTTTAAATGGCTTAAATTATTTAGTTATCTATAAACTCCAGTATAGTCTGCTTTTTATTGCCGTCCTGTAAATCCCCTTCAAATCAGCTATCATAGCCTCAGGCTTTGTAATACCAGCAAAATAATTGTCGTCCAGTTTTTTATACTCATTGTGTGGTACCGCTGCAATCACTGCATCGTAGTCGTTTGCAATAGCTGTTGTTAAACCAAATCCATATTCATGCACCAGCTCAGTACTGGATGCATGCGGATCAGTTACATGCACATTAAGTGAATAAGACTGCAATTCCTTTACAACGTCTGCCACTTTACTGTTGCGGATATCACTCACATTTTCTTTAAACGTTGCACCCATCACAAGCACCTTCGCTTTTTTTATATTACCATTATGCTGAATGATATGTTGCAACACTTTTTTTGCTATATAGCCAGACATCCCATCATTGATAACACGCCCCGCTAAGATAACCTGGCTGTCATATCCCAGTTCCTTAGATTTATACGTCAGGTAATACGGATCAACACCTATGCAGTGCCCTCCAACAAGGCCAGGCTGAAATTTCAAAAAATTCCATTTGGTTCCTGCAGCCTCCAATACCTCAAAAGTATTAATACCCATTTTATCGAAAATAATTGACAACTCATTCATCAGTGCGATGTTCAAATCACGCTGTGTATTTTCAATAATCTTTGCTGCTTCTGCCACTTTTATGCTGGATGCTTTGTGGACACCTGCTGTTACAACCAACTCGTACACTTTAGCAATTAAATCAAGACTTTCGCCATCACAACCACTTACCACTTTTATAATTCTTGCCAATGTATGCTCCTTATCTCCCGGGTTAATTCTTTCCGGTGAATAGCCACTTTTAAAATCAATAACATTTTTTAAGCCGCTTAATTTTTCAATAATCGGCAAGCAATCTTCTTCTGTGCATCCGGGGTACACAGTGCTTTCAAAAACAACATAGTCACCCTTTTTAATCACTTTACCAATCGTTTCGCTGGCCCGTGTAACCGGCACCAGGTCTGGCACATTGTGTTCATCCACCGGCGTAGGTACAGCTACAATATAAAAAGAAGCCTGCTTTAATACTTCAAGATCGTTGGTAAATTCAATATCACATCCTTCAAATGCTGTTGTTTCCAACTCTTTACTTGGGTCGATATTATTACGCATCATTTCCACCCGCTTCGCATTGATATCAAAGCCAATGACTTTAATTTTTTTTGCAAACTCCAACGCTATCGGTAAGCCAACATACCCCAGCCCTATTACTGCCAGTATTTTATTTTTATCTATCAGTTCCTGGTATTCCATTCTAAATTTATTTTACACGCCTCTAACCCCTGTGGGGAAATGGCATAGATCGTTATTGCTCCAAAACGGAGTGGCTAATTTAATATTTAAACTGTTTTTCGGAAAACCACATTTAGTTTTACAACTAATTGCCTGATTTTCTAACAAGCCGTCCCACATAAGCTATTGCCTATTTTGCCTTAATAAATTCCTTAGGCAATTTATACAATTCTTCCTGCGGGAGTGATTTAAAATACTCGTAAGTAATCTTTAATCCTTCGGCACGATTTACAGTAGGCTGCCAGCCGAGAATTTCTTTTGCCTTTGTAATATCCGGTTGACGTTGTTTAGGGTCGTCTGTAGGCAAGGGCTTATAGATAATTTTTTGTGATGTCCCTGTTAGCTTTATAATTTCTTCCGCAAAATCTTTTAAAGAAATTTCATCCGGATTGCCAATGTTAACAGGTTGCTCATGATCGCTCATTAACAGCCGGTAAATGCCTTCCACCAGGTCAGCCACAAAACAAAAACTCCTTGTCTGACTGCCATCGCCGAACACCGTTAAATCTTCCCCTCTCAATGCCTGCCCGATAAATGCTGGTAATGCACGTCCGTCATTGAGGCGCATTCGTGGTCCATATGTATTGAATATTCTTACAATCCTTGTTTCCAGGTGGTGAAAAGTATGGTAGGCCATGGTAATAGCTTCCTGGAATCGTTTGGCTTCATCATATACACCCCGTGGTCCTATGGGATTTACATTGCCCCAATATTCTTCCGTTTGGGGATGAACCAAAGGATCACCATACACTTCGCTGGTACTCGCTACCAACATTCTTGCTCCTTTTGAAAGGGCAAGTCCGAGGCAGTTGTGGGTACCAAGTGAACTAACTTTTAAAGTCTGGATAGGTATTTTTAAATAATCAATCGGGCTGGCTGGTGAAGCAAAATGAAGTATGTAATCGAGTGGGCCGGAAACATGTATAAATTTAGAAACATCATGATGATAAAACTCAAATTCTTTTAACTTAAAAAGATGCTCGATGTTTTTTATATCACCGGTGATCAGGTTATCCATTCCGATAACATCGAACCCTTCTTTTATAAACCGGTCACACAAATGTGATCCTAAAAAGCCAGCAGCTCCCGTTATCAATACCCTTTTGTTTGCCATATTACTCGTTTAAAGTCTGATTTTTTATATTTATGTTGGATATCTTATTTGTAAATATCTGTTGGTGATCTCTTCTTAACTTGAAAAATCTTATACAGATGAAAGCTGCTTCTATACAGCCATAGTAATTCAGAAATCATCCATTTAGCTATTCTGAACAATTGCTTTTCTACCAATACTTACATAGTGATACCCCAGGTCTTCCATCTGTTTTAAATCAAACAAATTACGTCCGTCAAAAATAGCTTTGTTCTTTAACAGGGATGTTATCTTTTTAAAATCCGGTGTTCTGAACTCACTCCATTCTGTTGCAATTACCAATGCATCAGCATCTTTCAGCGCATCGTACTGGCTTTCTACAAAAGTAATCTTATCCCCTACCAGCTGCTTCACATTGTTCATAGCTTCGGGATCAAAGGTAGCCACTGTGGCACCGGCCTCTAAAAACGCATCAATTAAATATAAGGCTGGTGCCTCTCTGATGTCATCTGTATTAGGCTTAAACGCCAGCCCCCACAATGCAATTTTTTTACCTTTCAGGTCATTATTAAAGTAAGATTTTATTTTTGGCACCAGGTGAAGTTTTTGCTTTTCATTCACTTCCATTACTGCATCTAGTATTTTAAAACTATAATCAACTTCAATAGACGATTTTGCCAGCGCCTGCACATCTTTAGGAAAGCAACTACCTCCATAACCAATGCCCGGAAATAAAAAGCGTCGGCCAATGCGTTCGTCACTGCCAATTCCTTTCCGGACCATGTCTACGTCAGCGCCCAACAGTTCACACAACTGTGCAATTTCATTCATGAAAGTGATTTTGGTTGCTAAAAAAGAGTTGGCAGCATACTTTGTTAACTCAGCACTTTTTTCATCCATAAAAATTACCGGGTTGCCCTGGCGTACAAAGGGTGCATATAAGTCATTCAATACCTTTTTTGCCTTATCTGAAGAAGTTCCAATCACCACCCTGTCCGGCTTCATAAAATCATCTACCGCAACACCTTCTCTTAAAAATTCAGGATTGCTCACAATATCAAATGTTCCTTCAATGCCTCCATTGTCAAGCAATGCCTTTTCTACCTTTGCGGCAGTACCCACAGGCACAGTACTTTTATCAATAATTATTTTATAATCTCCTGCTTTTATAAGGGCGCCCAAATCTTTTGCAACACCTAATATATATTTTAAATCCGCACTTCCATCTTCTCCGGGAGGTGTTGGTAATGCAAGAAAAATAACCTGGGCATCTTTTATCCCATCTGCAAGAGATGTTGTAAACTGCAACCTTCCTTCACGCTGGTTTCTTAAAAATATTTTTTCCAGCCCGGGCTCGTAAATTGTGATTTTTCCTGAAGACAATTTGTCTACTTTGGTCTTGTCAATATCCACACACACTACTTCGTTACCTGTTTCTGCAAAACAGGTTCCGGTTACAAGGCCAACATAGCCTGTTCCTACAACTGCTATCTTCATAATTAATGTTTAGTTTATATAGTTTAAGATTTTAGATGCAATAAATGTTTGCTGTTCTTCATCCAGCTCGGTATGAATTGGTAACGAAATCACTCTTTCAGTTAACCAGTCCGTAGTTGCAAGCTGGTAATTTTTTCCGCCAAAGGCGTCAAACATTTTCTGTTTATGACAGGGCACGGGGTAATATATCATCGAGGGAATTCCATTTTCAGCCAGGTACTTATTTAATCCATCCCGGTCAACGTTGTTTAGCGTTAATGTGTACTGATGAAAAACATGTTTACAATACGAAGCCCGGAACGGAGTAGTTATTTGCTTATAACCTGCAAAAGCGTTGTCATAAAAATCAGCTGCCTTTGTCCGCGCCGCGATGTATTCATCCAGGTGCTGTAATTTAATGTCAAGAATAGCAGCCTGTATCGCATCTAATCTTGAATTGCAGCCCACCATTTCATGATAATATCTTTTGCTTTGCCCATGTGCTGCAATCATTTTTAATTTTCCTGCTAACGCATCGTCATTGGTAAATATTGCCCCCCCATCGCCGAATGCACCCAGGTTTTTCGACGGATAAAAAGAGGTACATCCAATATGTCCGATGCTGCCGGTTTTTACTATCTGCCCATCACCAAATGTATAATCACAGCCTATTGCCTGGGCATTGTCTTCGATAACAAAAAGGTTATGTTTTTTTGCAATCGCCATAATCTGCTCCATCTCAGCCGCATGCCCATACAAATGCACAGGAATAATGGCTTTTGTTTTAGGGGTAATGGCCTTTTCAAGCGCTTCCACATCCATACAAAAAGTCCGTTTATCTACTTCTGTAAAAACAGGTTGCAGGTGCAGCAATGCGGCCGCTTCTACCGTAGCTATGTAGGTAAACGAGGGTGTAATTACTTCATCGCCGGGGTTAAGCCCTAATGCCATCATGGAAATCTGCAAAGCGTCGGTACCATTGGCGCAGGGAATAACATGCCTTACGCCGTTGTATGCAGCCAGGTTTGCCGCAAAATCATTTACCACTTTCCCCCCGATAAACTGACTGCTTTCCATCACACTCAACACAGCCGCATCCACTTCTGGTTTTATTTTCAGGTACTGTGTTTTTGTATCAACCATCTGCAGAGGCCTCATATATAATTTTTTCGTTGGCAAAGATAGGGATTCAGGGGGCAGTTTCAAATTTGATCCTATAGTAATAGCAACTGATTGTATTTGAATTTTTGCTGTTAGCTTTGTCGTAAAACGACCAATTGGGCACCTTTCTTTATAGCATTTTCCTCTCGCTTTATATCGCGGGTCTTAAAATTTTATCACCATGGAATGCTAAGGCAGGACTGTGGGTTTCGGGCAGAAAAAAATTTCCGGGAATCACGTTTCCGCGTGATAATAACACAAAAACGGTATGGATGCATTGTGCCAGCCTGGGGGAATTTGAACAAGGCAGACCCGTAATCGAATTGTTAAAAAAACAAAACCCGTCATTAAGAGTGGTGCTTACTTTTTTTTCGCCCAGTGGCTACGAAGTCCAAAAAAATTACACCGGAGCAGATGCTGTTTTTTATTTACCCATCGATAGTAAAGCCAATGCTGACAAAATGATTTCTATCATTCAGCCCTCGCTGGTTTTATGGGTGAAATATGAGTATTGGTTTTTCTATTTGCAGGCTTTTAAGGAACATAATATTCCGGTTGTATTGGTATCCGGCATCTTCAGAAACAGGCAGCCATTTTTTAAATGGTATGGTGGGATGTGGAAAAAAATTCTGCCGAGTTTTACGCATTTTTTTGTTCAGGATGAAGCATCAAAGGAATTACTTACCAAAGCGGGATTTGCTGAAAATGTAACCGTAAGTGGCGATACCAGGTTTGACCGTGTGATCGAAATTGCAGCACAGTTTACACAGGTTCCAATGATACAAAGTTTTTGTGGCGAAAATAAAGTTATCGTAGCAGGCAGCACCTGGGAGGAGGATGAAGCTGAATTAATTCATTATGTAAAGGCCAATCCGCAGATAAAATTTATCCTGGCGCCGCATGAAATTGATGCGGATAACTTAGAAGACGTTCAAAAACAATTCAGCGGAGCAATACTTTATTCACAGTTGAAAGATGCCCCCGGTGTTACAACAAATGTTTTGATCATCGATAATGTAGGCATGCTTTCCCGCCTGTATTACTATGCTGATATAACCTATGTTGGTGGCGGATTTGGAGGCGACGGCGTACACAATGTGCTGGAAGCAGCAGTATTTGGAAAGCCTGTAATTTATGGGCCTGAGTTTGAAAAATTTATTGAGGCCATTGAGCTTACTAATTGTGGCGGAGGCATCAGCATTAACAGTGCCCTGGAACTGGAAGCTGAACTAAATAAATTGTGGGAAAACAAAACATTATTAGAGACAACCGGTAAAGCAGCAAAAACTTATGTGTATTCCAATGCCGGCGCATCAAAAAAAATAGCAGATTTTATTCAAGCAAATCGTCTCCTGATCAGTTGATCAAACTGCTGCACAATCCGGTTATCTTCCGACCAGCCTATCTTGATTTTTAACTCCCGCTTTATCCAGTATTCTGCTTCAGGCCAGATGGTAAAACTGTTAATTGTTTTTATACTACGTTCGTACATTGCTTCATCTCCACGAAATAGTTCACTGATAAATAAAAAGCGGTCGTTAACACCAATTGCTTTTTTAAGGTCCTTCACGGGGCCATCACTTAGTTTAGAACTCAGCTCTTTAAAAGATTCTCTCAAGGTATCGTTCAAAGATATTTTTTCAGTGGCTACAGCTTCGTTGATTTCTTTTTTTGGGGCAGCAACCGGTTGGTGAATGAATGTTGGAATTTCATCAATCGGCTGGTACTGAACAGTTGGTTTATTGGTAGCGCTGATATGTTGCATAACAGACGCATTGCGTTTTATCTCTTCAAGCTCCGCTTCCATAGCGGCTTCATCTACCTGCAGCACTTCTACTATTTTTTCTTGCTGAACATCTGATGATGCTGATCTTGGTTGTGGATTTTGCATTGGCATGGATACTGTTACCAGTTTGCTGGTTTGCGCCGGTTGCATTCCCTGCACACGCATTAATTCATGGCGCATCATTTCTACTGTGAGCAATATTTTTTCCGGAGGAAATTTTTGAGTTACTTGTTGTTGCAGCTGCTGCAAAAGTGTTTCCACTCTTTCCATAAATACCATTATTTGTTAATAAGCAATTACAAAGAAATTTAGTTTTGACTAATGCCTTAAAAGGGCAATCTTTGCAAACATTCAAAATAAAGTTACAAACTCAATCTCTAAAAAATATATAAATGTTTATTGAGCCAAATTTAAAAGGCGGGCGGGGTTCTATTGAAGTGATTTGTGGAAGCATGTTTAGCGGAAAAACTGAAGAACTCATCCGGCGTTTAAAGAGGGTAAAAATAGCCAACCTCACTTACGAAATTTTTAAACCGGCCATAGATGTACGCTACGACCAGGTAAATATTGTAAGTCATGATACCAATTTTATTCAGAGTACACCGGTTGAAAGCTCACAAACAATTTTGCTGCTCGCAGGTGAGGTTGATGTGGTAGGCATTGATGAAGCACAATTTTTTGATGCGGAAATTGGTAACGTGTGCGAACAGCTGGCACTGCGGGGTATAAGGGTAATAATTGCCGGGCTGGATATGGATTATACGGGCAAACCATTTGGCCAAATGCCCAACCTGTTAGCTATTGCAGATTATATAACCAAACTGCACGCCATCTGTGTAAAGTGCGGTAATATCGCTAATATCAGTTACCGTAAAACTGCCGCGGCTGGACAGGTGGTACTAGGTGAAAAAGACATATATGAACCCCGTTGCAGGATATGTGCCCTGCTGAAAGAGTAACCTCCATTTCAATATTGAGGCGAGGTTCTTTATACTAAAAATAATAAATTCCTAACACGCAGTTTGAAAACCTGATTTATAAATAAGCGCTACATTTTAATGAAAACAATTTTTGCTTTATTAAAAAAAGACTTACTGCTGGAGCTAAGGCAGCAGCATAGCTTTTATGGCATATTGTTATATGTAGCGTCTACTATATTTGTATTATACCTGTCCCTCAGTAACCCGGAGCCGGATGTATGGAATGCGCTGTTTTGGGTGATACAATTGTTTGTTTGTGTAAATGCCGTGGCCAAAAGTTTTTTACAGGAAAGCCGTGGCCGCATGCTTTATTTTTATTCTATTTCTGGCGCCAGGGAATTTATCATAGCCAAATTAATTTACAATATCATTTTAATGCTGCTGATGAGCATGATGAGCCTTGGGCTTTTCTTCCTGCTGTTAAAAAATCCACTTGATAAACCCCTTGTTTTTTTAGGTATTGTATGTCTGGGTAGCATTAGTTTAAGCCTCGTGTTTACATTACTTGCAGCCATTGCTGCCAAGGCGCAACAAAATGCAGCCCTGATGGCCATCCTGGGTTTCCCTTTAATTGTGCCCCAGTTATTACTGGTAATCCGTTTGTCCAAAGCAGCTTTTGGCGAACAGTTCCGGACAGGAGCAGTTTTAAATTTAACCGGCCTTATTGTGGGGCTGGATATTATGGTGCTTATATTGTCCATTATTTTATTTCCATTTCTGTGGAAAGACTAAGCATTGAGCTCCCCTCTCTATACCCGTTATAGTTTTAAAAATTATCAGCCAATAAAGGCAGCTTTCCCCTAAATTTGCCTTCTTATTATTTAAAAATGCGTAAAAGCTGGTGGAAGATATTAGCGGTAGTATTATTGATTTACACTTTTACCGCTGGATTTTTAATACATATACCCCATATCGGTAATTTAAAGGAAACTGCCCGTAATCTTTTTTTTCATGTTCCCATGTGGTTTGGTCAAATTACCCTGCTCAGTATTTCCCTGGTATACTCCATTTTATATTTACGTACGCCTGACTTAAAGTATGATATTTTTGCAGTATGCTTCGCTAAAACCGGTATTTTAATGGGCATATTAGGATTGGTTACCGGCTCCATTTGGGCCACTTACACCTGGGGATCGCCCTGGAGCAACGACCCCAAACAAATTGGTGTTGCCATTGCCCTGCTCATTTATTTTGCCTACCTGGTGCTGAGAAATGCAGTACCGGATATTGACAAACGGGCTAAAGTAAGTGCGGTCTACAACATCTTTGCCTACTTTATTTACATTCCCTTAATAATGATTTTACCGAGAATGGTGGAGTCTTTACATCCCGGCGGCAAGGGTGTTGAAGGCAACCCCGGTTTAAACGGCGCAGATCTTGATGCCAATATGCAACTGGTATTTCTGCCGGCAGTAATTGGCTGGACTTTACTGGGCGCCTGGATCAGCACTTTAAATATCAGGCTTGAATTAATCAGAGATAAAAATTTACTCAATGCGGAATAAAATTTATTACCTGTTGCTTAGCGTACCAGCACTTTTGTTTAGTTCAAATCTGTTTGCCCAAATGAGTGACAATGAGCAAACAGGGATGCGTAGTAATGGAAAAATTTATGTAGTGCTTGCTGTTTGCTTAACCATACTGGCCGGGCTGCTTTTATACGTTGTAAGTATAGACAGGAAGATAGGCAAAATTGAAAAAGAAAACGGGTAGCAACTGCCTGCCCCCATTATTGTGTTTACTGATTTTAAGCCTTCATAAATTAGTCCACATCCTTTGTAATAAATTTAATACAACAGAGTTATTTATAATACAGTTTCGAGCTGATTACTTATGTATCAGATTAAAAAATACTTTCAAACAGTAAGCTGGTTGTGAAATCTTTTTACAATCAACCCCAAGCACCACACAGGAAAACTTCAATAGCTGCCTGCCAGTTGCTATGATTTATTTACGATTGCATCATTTAAACAAAAATTATGTCAGCACAAACAACGTACAGTTTTTTCGAAAGCGTAGAAAAAAGCTTTGATAAAGCAGCCTTATTTACCAAGTGGGATAATGGCATTTTAGAACAGATTAAAGCCTGTAACAGTGTGTACAGGATGAATTTCCCCATCAAACGCGATGACGGCAGTATTGAAGTGGTAGAAGCCTACCGCGTACAGCATAGCCAGCATAAATCTCCTTGCAAAGGCGGTATCCGCTTTAGCCATGCCGTAAACCAGGATGAGGTAATGGCGCTGGCCGCATTGATGACGTATAAATGCGCCATTGTTAACGTGCCCTTCGGCGGTGCAAAAGGTGGTATAAAAATCAGTCCGCGAAATTACAGCGTATACGAACTGGAAAAGATTACCCGGCGGTACACTTCTGAGCTGGTAAAGAAAAACTTTATCGGTCCTGGTATAGATGTGCCGGCGCCTGACTATGGTACGGGAGAAAGAGAAATGTCATGGATTGTTGATACCTATCAATCACTCAAACCCGGCGAAATAGATGCCGCTGGTTGCGTAACCGGTAAACCTATTACACAAGGTGGAGTTCGCGGTCGTAAAGAAGCAACCGGACTGGGCGTTTTTTATGGAGTGAGGGAAGTATGCAATATGCCTGATGTAATGAAAAGGTTGGGACTAACGGTGGGTGTTGCCGGAAAAAAAGTAGTAGTACAGGGGCTTGGAAATGTAGGCTATCATTCTGCTAAATTTTTCAGGGAAAATGGTGCCATCATAATTGCCATTGCGGAACATGACGGAGCTGTATATAATGCAAATGGAATAAATGAAGAAGACCTGTTGCAGTTTAGAATCAAAACTGGTTCTGTTGTTAATTTCCCCGGCGCAACTATGCTGGCCCAAACTTCGGATGCGTTGGAACTGGAATGTGATATCCTGATTCCCGCGGCACTGGAAAATGTAATTAACGGAGATAACGCCCCCAGGATAAAAGCAAAAATTATAGGTGAAGCGGCCAATGGTCCCTGCACGCCTGAAGCAGATGAAGTATTTATAGAAAAAGGGATTTTATGCGTACCGGATATGTATCTGAATGCAGGTGGTGTAACGGTAAGTTATTTTGAGTGGTTGAAAAACCTGAGCCACGTACGCTATGGCCGCCTGGAAAAGCGTTTTACAGAAAATTTAAATGCCCGGATACTGGCGCAGATTGAAGAGTTAAAAGGCGAACCGGTTGTTGACAGAGAAAGACAGATTATTATGCATGGCGCTGAAGAAATAGACCTTGTACACAGCGGCCTGGAAGAAACCATGATCAATGCCACAAGGGAGATTATGGATATCTGGCACAGCAACCCAGGCATACCCGACATGCGCACAGCCGCCTACGTTAGCGCCATCAATAAAGTGGCCATTACTTATACAGAACTAGGCATTTTCCCATAACAACAGATTATACTTAAAAAAAAATCCCTTCCTGTAGTAGAGGGGATTTTTTTTATTCAGCAATTAAAAATCAACCTTCATACAGGCTTAACCGCTTGTTTAATTCTGCAATTTGCCGCTGCATATCATTCATGCGCTGCAACAGGTAGGTAATGGTTTCTATGCCTTCCAGGTTGATATCCATCTCGTGATATAACCTTACCATTTTTTCCAGTTGCGGCAATTCATTCTCCTCTACAAATAATCTTTCTTCCTGTACAACTACGGTTATTAAACCTGATTGCTGCAAAGATTCAATAAATGATAATTCTATATTATGATAAATACAAAATTCAGTGGCTGCTATCAATTGTGAGGTTGGCATACGATGATTATTTAAGCTTGGATAATTCAGTGAACAATTCCTTCTGCTTTTCTGTAAGATTGGTGGGCAATTTTATATCGTAGGTAACATACAAATCACCAAACTCACCTTCTTTTTTATACACAGGAAAACCTTTTCCCTTTAGCCGGATCTTGGTGCCATACTGGGTTTCAGGATTCACTTTTAATTTCACCTTTCCTTTCAGTGTATCAATAGTGGTTTCGCCTCCGAGCATCGCTGTATACAAATCAATTTCCGCGTGTGTATACAAGTCGTTACCCATTCGCTTAAAGCCGTGGTGCGGCGCAATTACAAACGTAATAAACAAATCACCTGCGGGACCGCCGTTTACTCCCGGGGCGCCATGTCCTTTTAATTTAATTACCTGCCCGTTTTCTACACCGGCCGGAATGGTGATGCGAATATTTTTTCCATTTACCGTCAGGGTTTGCTGGTGTGTTTCCATGGCTTCTGTTAAGCCAAGATGTAATTCGGCATTGTAATCCTGCCCCCTGAATTTTGTTTGCCTGCTGCGGCCCGATCCTCCAAACATAGATTCAAAAAAACTTGAAAAATCTCCTTCTTCGCCGCCGCCAAACTGGCTGCCGCCGGAAGAAAATGGTGATTGCCGTTGCGAGTGGCGTTGTTGTTCAAACTGGTCCGCATGCTGCCAGTCTTTTCCGTACTGATCGTATTTTTTTCTTTTCTCAGGATCACTCAGCACTTCATTGGCTTCATTCACCTGTTGAAATTTTTTGTGGGCATCCTTATCGTTGGGATTCAGATCAGGATGTAATTTTCTCGCCAGTTTACGATACGCCTTTTTAATGTCATCTTCCGTTGCCTTTTTATCAACGCCCAGAATGCTATAATAATCTACAAATTCCATAACCTTGTTTTTACGCTTACTACAAAGGTAATACCCAATAATTTTGTTTTCGTTTTTTTATAAAGTGTAAACCTTCTTACCTGTGTTACGCTTGTTATTGCTAAACAATTAAGGCGGCAGGATGTTTATTTAACTTTAACAAACAATATTGGTCTATTCTAAATAAGCCAATTTGCAAAATCATCTGCAAACAAAATGGATATCTCTTAATTGTAATTAAATTTGCAGACCAAAAAGTAATCAACATGAAAAGAATTGTAGTAGTTTTTTTATCCGTTTGCTGTGTAAATGCATTTGCACAGGCTCCGTCTGGAAAAATTGTTGTCAAGAAAGGACAGCATTATATTGTGGAATCCAGCTCTGACGGAAGTGTAAACCAGGAAATGATGGGCCAGAGCATGGAAATGAAAATTGGCAGTGCCACTAAATTAAGTGCCGACATAAAAGATGTAAAAAGCAATGGCTATGTGATTACACAAAAGCTAACTTACCTTAAATCTACTTTCAGTGGTATGGGACAGGAAAAAACTTTTGACAGTGACAAAAAAGAAGATATGGATGGAGAAGCCGGCGCCCTCTACAAAGACAAATTAAATGTGCCAAAAGATGTTGAAATAACCAATGAAGGAAAAACAATAGCATCAGCCGACACAACAAAAAAAGATAGCACTGCTGATGCTAATCCCATGGCTGCTGTTATGGAAATGATGGGCGGCGGCCAGGATAATATTACCGGCATCTTGTTTTTGGTAATTCCTTCAGGCAAGAAATCAGGTGAAAGCTGGAAAGATAGTACAGCGGGTGAAGGGATGAAACTGGTAAGGACTTACACCCTGAACTCTGTTGCCAATAAAGTAGCTGCGGTTACAGTTAACAGTGTGCTGGATATAAATAAAACCATGCAGATGCAGGGTATGGATATGAATGCAGTTATGACAAGTAAAATTGTATCTGCCGTTACAGTAGATATGGCAAGCAATGTGCAGAAAGAAAATAAGAGTACCATGGACCTGACCGGAACAATTGATGTAATGGGTCAGTCTGTGCCAATTACCGCAAAGGCAACTTCGGTTAGCCTTGTAAAAATGCAGTAAAATAATAACTACAACAAGCCTTAACCGTTGCTTTACCGGCAACGGTTTTTTTATAACTTGACTCTGGCAGCCCCGGTTATTGCCAAATTATCTTTTTGCTGAATCAATAAAACAACACTGAATTTATCTTTCTCAAAAGAGGACGGTAAGGCTAAAGTGCAGGTTCCCGCTGGTTTTGCCGGCATTGATTGCATACTTCTGACTACATTATAGCTTGTAAGCATTGCGCCATTATTTTCCCCGGCTTTAATTTTAGTATTGGCTTTAGTTTGCACTAACAAGGCCAATACATCAGCCTTGCTGACGTTACCGGTTATATTATACCCGATAACAATTGCATCCTTTTTAATTTCCGTGCTATTGAAAACAACCGTTGTGGAAGGGTTGTGACCAAGCGCCATTTTTATCGCAGCTTCAACTTTCTTTACTTCGCTGCCCACCATTTCTGTGACACCATTTATTACCAGTTGAGGAGTATAAACAGAACCATTTACAATCTGGCTGGCATAGATACGTTGCCGTTGCGAAAATGCGGCATCGCTGAAAGAATCTTTCCAGCCGAGCCGGTTCCAGTAATCGACATGAAAAGAAAGCGGAATGATGTTCGGATTGTTTTGTGCCGCGTATTTGCCGAGTAACTCATCTGCGGGAGGACAGCTGCTGCAACCCTGTGATGTAAATAATTCCATTATTGCAAAACCATGAACAGTGTCCGTCGTAGCGCCCTTTTCAGGAGATTTTTTAGCAGAACAGCAACTCAGGCTGCCGGCAATAAATGCCATTATAACTACGGATCCAAATACTAATTTTTTCATACTCTTTTTTTTAAGTACGCAGTAATTACCCGCTAGGTTGCGGAAAATCTTTTATTAACATTCTGTTTGTACAGGTAATGATAACCGGCAGCGCCAACAAAACTGATTAATGCTATTGCGCACCATAAAGTAAAAAAACCTGTCAGCTGCACTATCTGTGTTCCGCTGCTGCTGCCTATTACTTGAGCCAGGCTCCAGGCCATGGTATACAAGGCCGCATATTGCCCACGATTGCCTTCGCTGCTGCGACCAATATAATAGCTGTTCATAAAAGGCATCGCCGTCATTTCCGACAAAGTGATAAAAAACATAAACACCAGCGCAACAATGAAGCCATGTGCAAAGGGGATATTCAACAATAAAAAGGAGAAAGCCATGATCAATGTTCCGTACGACATCAGTACAAGGTAAGGCTTTCTGCCCTCCAGTTTAAAAACGATTACCATTTCAACAAGTGCTATCAGCAGCCCGTTCATTGCCATCACAACGCCGATCAAAAATTCATTCAGCTGCAGGCCTTCTTTAAAATACAAAGGCACAGTTGTAAAGAGTTGAAAAAAGCAAACAGCAAACAACACCTGCAGGCATAAAAATAACAGGAATGGTTTATCCTGGTAGGGAGATACCGCGGGTGTACCAACCACCTTTTTTTCTTTTGATTGCTGCAACTGCTTTTGCTGCACCAGGGTAATTCTTGGCAGAATAGCCAGTAATAAAAATGCGGCAATGATATTGGTTGCACCATCTACCCAAAACAATAAGTGGTAGTTGATGGACGCCAGCAAACCACCCAATGCGCTGCCAATTCCCCAGCCAATATTAATGGCCAGTCTTATGAGTGAAAATGACTGGGTCCGGCTCTCGGGCGCACTGTAAAAAGCGATGGCGGTTGCATTGGCAGGTCTGAAGGCTTCGTTGACCATACTTAAAAAAAATGTACAGATACAAATGGCCGCATAAGACTGCATCAGCCCCAGCACAATAAATAATATACCACCGCAAAGCAGGGATAAAAATTGCGTGTAATAAAATCCGAACCGATCACTGATTTTACCGCCTGCAAAAGCGCCCACTAAAGAGCCAATTCCATAGATCGCCACTACCCATCCGCCCTGCTGCATGGTGTAGCCGATGTGATGGCAATACAGGGTCATAAAGGCCAGCACCATTGTTCCGCTGCGGTTGATCAGCATTACCAGCGCCAGCAGCCACATTTTGCGGGCAATGCCAGCGTAGGCGTTTTTGTATAAATTGATGGTGGTGTTAAGCATTTAGTATTAGTAATAAAGATATTTTTTTGCTTCCGGATAAATTGTCCGGTCATGTATTTGATGAATAGGTTAAAGCAAAAGCCAAAGCAGCTTCGCATATTACAGTTCGCAAACGCAGTAAATTACCGGGCAAATTTCATTGGTTTATTCGCCGGTATCATTTGAAATAATACTGAACAAATCTTTGAAAGCCTGTGGTGGAACTGTTAGTTTGCGGTGCACCGTATCCATCCAGGCACCGTCAAGCGTTATAACGGCACTCAGGGTGTTTTCGTTTTTCCATATTTCATGCACCATTGTCCAGCGGGAGAAATCGTCATTTGACTTTGCCAGTTTAAGATTGATTTTAACCTGATCGCCGAATTTTATTTCTTTTCTAAACACACATTCTTCCCTGAAAATAACCGGACCAATATGTGCATTACTCAACACTTGAGGCGTAATGCCATTTTCATTCATAAACGAAACGCGGCTGTAAGCTCCAAAATCATAATAGGCCGAATGACGTAAATGAAAGTTGGGATCCAGGTCACTCCACCGTATTTCTACCTGCTTAAAATAATCACTCATAATTTTTTCTTTGGATAACAAATGTAAATTAAAATAAGGCAGCGTCATTACCCTCCAAAGGAGAGTTCTTAGAACTTACGAATATGTGGTGCTTCCCCTGATTGGAAAAGTCTTACAACCTCTGACTGATGTACCAGCCAATCTAAAAATAAATTAAAAGGCACTCTGAAAATTCAGGGCTCCTGTATGCCCGCGAAATCGGGTCATTTTCTTATGAAGAAAAATATCGCCGATGAATGTTCCAGGAACCCTCCGTTGGAGGCTCCCTGTTATAGGTTTAATAATTTGTCTTTGGGATATTTAACACTGTAGCTTATGCGTACCTTTTTGCTTTCCCCGGCAGCCAATTGCAGTTTCCAGTTTAGTACTCCTGTTTCGGTATTCACTGCAGCACCATCGCTTTCAACCAATTCTACCTCTATCTCTTTATTTTGAGATAACGGGTATTGATCTTTCAGCAAAATATTAATGGCTTCTTTTTTATTATTTTTCACTGTAGTCTCATAGGTAAATATTTGCTTTTTATTGGCACCTAAAAATTTAGCGCTGCTGTAATTCATCAACTTTTCTCTTTTCACCACAACCCGTTTATCCCGGCCCATGGTAAGGTTCAGCGTATCCTGTGTAGAAGAAGGATCAATAAAGGACTTGCCGATGTAGGTGCCTTCAAAAATAATATTGGCTTCACCCGGCAAAAGATTCAGCTTTTCCCAGTCAGCAATTTGCGCCAGTAAAAAAACTTCCTTATCCAGTTTGGGGACTGCATAAAACTGGTATGTTGCGGGCACTTCATATTCTTTTAAAACCGCTGTTTGTGCCTTGCCGTTGGTGGGTACATCGTACGGCAAATCGATATCGAAAATTACATTTAATTCTTTATCAGATATGGTGATGTAATCATCCAGACCATCTTTTAAAGTGATAATAACTGCACCTGCACTGGCTCTTGAACCATAAATAGCCGCAGCTGCAGCATCCTTTAATACCTGTCTGCTCTTAATAGCGCCGGGGCGTATTTTCTTGAATTCTCCAGCTGACATTTCTGCGCCGTTTACAATGTAGACCGGTTGGGCTTCTTCTTTTCGCTTTTCTGAATCTTCATATGCGGAAGTTGAACCGTAACCAACAACAACCACCTCATTCAAGCCTGCTGCTTTACCGGCTAAACCTGATATGGTATTTTCCATGGCAAGCGTATTATTATAGAAGTTTACAGGATTAATATAACTTAAAAACCAGGTTTTAAATAATGGAGCATTGCCTGTTTGGGTGGGTGTTGAAGTAGACAAACTCAACTTCACTTGTTTCCAATCGATACCCGTTGTTTGAAATATTTTAGCCCGGTAAACTATTTTTAGCGGAGAAGCAATATTTGCTGCACGAAGATCGTAAAATGGCGTCCAGTAAGCATTTTGCGTTACGTACGAAATATTAAAATCATATTTTCCGGCAATGGCACAGCTCAATTGCAAAATCAATTTACCGGCAGATTTGGTATTTCTATTTTGCTCTTCGGCGATTTGTTCGTTCAGCTTTTTTAATTGTTTATCCTGCTTTACCTGCTGTTGATTTAAGGCTGCCAGTTCATTCTGCAATTCACCCGATTTTGTTTTGTAATACTCCATCAGTTTCATCAGTTCGGCCACACTTAATCCTGTTTGTGTTCCTTTAATTTCTTTATTGGCCTTTAAAACACTGATCAAATCATTTACAATATTAATGGAAGACCTGGTTTTATCCAGTTGGCGGCTGATCTTATCAACCGAATCCTCCAGCAGCCGGACAGTAGGACTTTTCACTTCTTCTTTTAAATAATCGGTGCTAAACTCAATGCCCATCACCGTTACATTGCCATCGCAATTTACCTGTATACTGTTAGGGTCAAGCGCATTGCTGATATTTTCAATTACCAGTTCGTTGTTGCCGCCCGCCAGCTGGGCTTTTGCCTGGTGGGTAAGTTCTGCACCAGTGCGGTATACGGTTACTGCATTGAGTGCGGCTTTAACGGTATTGCCACCACCATCTTTTGCTGTTGCAAAATGAATGCATACAAGAGCAATTAATACAAGACTTATCTTTTTCATGCTGATCTGTTTTTGAACAGATGCTGTCTTCAATTGAAATACATAAACATGAATTTTAAAAATTTGTGCATAGACAATTTTATTTAACCGAGCACCTCATCCTCGTGTAAACAATTGACAAAAAAAATCCTTCCCCAAAAATGGAGAAGGATTGTACATGCTTATGATATCTTTTTAATTCTGCTGCTCCGCATCTTTTTTCTTCGCAATTTCTTCCAGCAGTTTTAAACCCAGCAAACCACTGATCGGACCGTTGGCGCCATCACTTCCCCCGCCAATTAAAATGTCAGGCATAATTTTTATGTTTTGTGCACCGATGGCTTCCATCACTTTTAACTGCGTAAAATTATTGCCGCCCATCGCTTCCACTGAAAGCTTGTAAGACTCTGCATTCGATTTACCAATGGCAAGAATTCTTTCAGCTTCAGCATTACCGGTGAGGCTGATTTGTTCTGCGTTTGCTTTTGCCAGCAATTCAATTTGTTCGGCATTTGCTTTTGCCAATACACGGATTTTTTCCGCATCACCATTTGCCAGCAACCTTAACCTGTCCGCTTCTGCGGTAGATTGTAAACGAACGCTGTTTGCTTCACCTGTCGCTTTTTTAACGGAGGCATCTGCAATACGCTCGGCAATCAACACGCCCTGGTCGGCTTTTACAATTTCTTTTTGTATGTCGGCAATCGCTGTTTCTTTTTCCAGCGTTTGTCGTGTTTCCTGCGCCTTCATTTCTGTTTCGTAGGTTACTTTTTGTTCTTCCGCTATTTTACGATCGGTTAATGTCTTCATTAAACTTTCGGGAGGAACGATATCACCTATCAGTGTGTCCACACCGTTTACGTTGTATTGATCCAGCACTTTACCAATGTGCATCCTGGCGGATTCCTGGCGTTCCTTACGGGTTCCTAAGAACGCAATTACATCACTGTCCTGTGCACTGTTACGAAAGTAGTTACCAATGGTTGGTTCCAACACCTGGCTCACCAGGTTGTTCATGTTACCGAAACGTGCAATTACCTTGGGCGCCTCTGTTGTAGGTATGTGTATAATTTGCGACACGTCCAGGTTAAAAGGGAAACCATCTTTACTGCGGACTGTAATGGTAGATAAATGTTTATCCAGCTGATGACTTTCACTTCTTGCATTGGCCCAGTTTAAGACCAGGTTGGTAGTGGGCACCAGTTCAACTTTCATAATAAAAGGATTGATGGGATATTTTCCGGGTCCCAAAGGTTCTGCCCAAACACCTTTGCTTCCTTTGGCCACGATGTTGCCGTGCTTGAATTCTATACCGCTTAGGTCAACACCATCTCCTCCCACATAACTGATCACCACGCCTACATGTCCAATGGCTATTTCCGTCATGCTCACCATTTCAACTTTTGTAAACCAGGGATTTAAAAAATAAGTACCGGCCAGTATCACCTGCTCCTGCAAGCCTTTATAACCGCCATTGTTCATAAAAATATCAACGTCCTGGAATTTATTATGGCCTTCAATGATCTTTCCCGCAATCTGTCCTTCTTCCAGCGGTTTACCTTCCTGTGTTGTAACAACGCCCACAGCATTGTCAGGAATACTGGTCATGTCCGTCATTTCAACACTGAACAAAAAAGTGTTGATACGGTAGGAACCGGGCGCTATAATGGCTGTCTGCCTTCCTTTGCGGCCACCGTTTTTTAAAAAGGCTACTGCGTCCTGGTAGCTGTCGCAGTTTACCTTGCGGCCCAAAATGCTGCCTGTTTCCAGTTCGGCACCGTCCTTAGCCAGTATTAAACCAAGCTGACCTGTTGGAATGATAATGAATGGCTGAAAAGTAATATCGTACTGCCATATCCATTTGCCGAAATACATACCGGGTGGTAATGTTTGCGCCTGGAAACCTGCTTCACCATCAGTGGCTACGATGCGACCTTCAGGTAATTGTTGTTTGCCAAACAGTACAAATTTTTTGGTTACGAGACCAATCCTGTCTTCAGGCACAATGACAACGCCTGCAAATACACGTAGAATAAATTTGTATAAAATCAATACAAGTAGAGGGATACCAATGATCAATCCCCATTTGATGAGTTCATGCGCTTCCATGTTAATGTTGGTTTAGGTTTTAGTGAAATATTAGTGGTAAGGAACAGATTGCAGATGATTAGGCAAGGCAATGAGTTTTGATTACTAAAGCTATTCAATTCGCTTAAAATGACGGTTTATTTTTTGCCAGGCATGTGTGCTGCTATAAAGCTTCATTGGCGTCGCACGCTTTTACAATAGTTCATTATTGTACAATAATTTGTAAGCGCCTGCATTGAAGAAAAAGCCGCAATGGTTAAACCGTCAAAAAAAAACGTGAAGAGCAATTGTTTGGTAGCCTCTTGCCTTAAGCATTTGCTTTAAGCTTTATGCCTTGTATCCGGGCGGAGGTGTGTTGAAGTTGTTAAGAATAAAATCTTTTAAGAAGTAGATTACCTTATCAGAATCGGGTTTCATTGTTTAGTTATTACGGATGTAAAGATTGTACAAACTATACATAGGTAAAAGCGGAACAGGGACGAGCGGTAACTTTGTTTACACAACAGCATCATTTATTGTAGCGCCGCTTTTATGACCGGTACCAATGCCTGTGCCCAAACAGTATATTCAGCGCCGGAAGGGTGCAGCCCATCAGCTGCAATAAGTGATGGATCATTTGCAGCCAGCCTTGTAAAGCCGGTAACATTCAGGTATTGAACGCCAGCCTGCTGGGCGATACTTCTGTTCACTGCATTAAATTCATCTATTTCTTTTGCGATGAGCGCAGTATCACTATGGCTTGCAAAAGGCGTAACGCTATAATCAGGAATGGACAATACGATTACCCTGTTTTTACGATTGCCTGCGTATTGTATGGCCCGGTTTAGCAGTAGTAAAAATTCCCTTCCATACTCATCTTTAGGCCGGTTTTGGTATTGGTTATTCACACCAATCAACAAGGTCACGATATCATACACAGGCTTCGGTGGATCTGTTTCAGCAAGAAAACCCAGTAAATTTCCTGTAGTCCAGCCTGATACAGCGATTATATCAGGTTGTGTACATTCTATTTTTTCCTGATTTAGCAATTTTGCCGTTTGAATGGGGAAACGGTCGGCGGCGTTAACAGATTGACCGATAGTATATGAATCGCCCAGTGCAAGAAATGAAACCTGCGAGGAATCATTTACTACTACGGGTACGGTGGCAACGAGGGTATCCGGTTTTACTTCGCCTTTCCATTGTTGCATGTGCTGCGGTTTGGTACACGATAAGAGTGCATATAAAATCCAGCAATATAGCAGCCCCGATTTATACATACGCAAATTAACGGATTTAAACCCTAAAAGGTTCGCCGTGAGCACAAAAAAAAGCCTCTTTGCAGAGGCTTTTGAATCATTTTTACGTGTTTATTTATACAGAATCTTATAATACTCATCTGCCATGCGGTTACTGTCAAATTGCACTTGTACGTCATTCATGCCATTCTTTACAATGTCTCTCCAGGTATCTTTCTGATCGTAGTACAAAGGAAGAATCTGATTTTCAAGTATATCGTACAATTGGTTCAGATCATATTCGTCCTGCTCCTGCACATGAATATTTTCATAATCAATCGGGGGCACCACGAAACCATTGTTGCCGTTGTGAATAAATTCGCAAATCCAGCCGTCGTTGGTACTAAAATTTACCGCCCCGTTCATAGCAGCCGTCATGCCGCTTGTACCGCTGGCTTCCCTCGGCACCCTGGGGTTGTTTAGCCAAACATCTGCCGCCTGTTTTAACCTTTTACTTAAAGCCAATTCATAACCCACACAAACAGCCACATTTTTATATTGCTTGCTTAAATGTACCAGGTGGTTAAAATCGTTTATGGCAGGATAATCCAGCGGGTATGGTTTACCAGCCCAGATAATCTGCACCGGATGCTTGGTATTTTTTAATAAAGCTTCAAATCGTTTATGATCACGTGTTAATAATTCGGCTCTTTTGTAACCTGCAAAGCGGCGGGCCCAAACAATAGTCAGTACATCCGGGTCCATTAGCTTTCCCGTTTGATCTGCCACAATATCCATGGCTCTTTTTTTCAAAAACCGTTTACGGTCGTCAAACCAAACATCATTGCCTTCCGATTTGGCTTTATACATTTGTTTGTCTGCCCAGTAAGTCCAGTTTTGTGCATTGGTTATAGCCTTAATTTCGCAAATACCTTCATACTTACCCCACATTTTACGACTTACTTCGCCATGCAGCTGTGATACACCATTGGCAAGTTTCGCAAATCGCAATGCAGCGAGTGAATGATTAAACTGGTCGTCTTTAATGCCGGTTAGCCTTCGTACTTCTTCTAAAGGCATGCCGCAGAAATAACTCATTTTCTGGCAAAGAAATATATCATGCTTTTCATTGCCCGCTTCTTCAGGCGTATGGGTTGTAAATACAAGTCGCTTGCGCACATCTTCCAAATTGCCAAATTTTCTATACAGGTAAAAAGCGGCACTGATCGCATGGGCTTCATTTAAATGATACAGTTCAGGACTGAAATTGATTTCATCCATCAGCTTGGCACCCCCAACACCCAGTAAGATAAACTGGGCTACCTTGGTGGCCACATTGCCGTCATACAAACGATGGGTAATGGTTTGGCTAACATAATCATTCTCTGGCAAGTCGGTGCTCAATAAAAACATTGGCGCACTCTTAAATGTCTCCGGATTCAGGTACCATACTTTTACCCAAACCGGGTGATCGTGAATGTTAATCTGAAACTTGATGCCGGTATCTTCTAAAAAATTGTAGATCTTTTCATTCCATTGCACCTGCAATGTCTGGTCAGCATTACGGGCCTGGTCGTAGTAGCCATATTTCCATAAAATACCTATGCCGACTAAATTCTGTTTTAATTCATATGCACTGCGCATATGAGAGCCGGATAAAAACCCAAGGCCGCCGCTGTAAATTTTTAAGGGCTGATGCACTGCAAACTCCATGGAAAAGTAAGCGATTCTTTTGCTGTAATTGTCGTCGACTGGATAAGGGACTTTGTAATTATTAAAACTCATAATAACAGGTAAAATTTTTAGGACCGCAAGATAATTGGATATTTCCAGAAAAACGCCCGTTGCGAAACAAATATTGTGTACAAAATACATATATCCGCTGCCTTAAAAATAAAACTACAGCGGCGTAAAAAACAGTCTAAACGATACTTTTATAATGTTAGAATTGCATGGAACGGCTACCCCTGTTATGTTTCATGCTACTGGAAACGTTTGCAGTCAATCGCCGTCGATACCAGTACGAATACTCAGTCGAGACCACCACAGCATGCCGTGGATAACTTAACCGGCAGAACGTTTTGAAATGAAAAGAGGAAACAGTCATATCAACTCAATGACCCGCGATTAAAATGTAGCCATGTTTTACGTAAAACAAAATCAACTTTTGTGTCGTGCATGTGGCACCGGTAGCCACGGTTATGGAATTATGGCAGTTACTTCAATTTCTATCAGCAGATCACTATTGATCAATGCTTTTACTTCCACCATCGTTGCCACTGGTTTTATAGCGGCAAAAAATTCTCCGTGCGCTCTACCTATCAATTCCCAGTCATTTATATTGGTTACAAACATCCGGGTACGCACTACATCGTTTAATGAACTGCCAAGATCCTGCAAAGCTTGGTCTATCTTTTGAAAAATAAATATTGTTTGCGCATATACATCGCCTTCGCCAACGAGTGTATCGCCGTCCATGGCAGTTGTACCTGCTACCTCGATTATATTACCAACTTTAACTGCCCTTGAATAACCAACAATGTCTTCCCAGGGCGAACCTGAACCAATTTGTTTCCGCATATTTTAAAAATTGAATTACAAGATACAAAACCGGGTAATCCCGCCGAATTTAAAATTGTTGGAAATGCCATTCATTTTTTTTAGATTTGCCTAAATTTAAATTTAGCCTCTATGAATTTTTCTGTTTCAGAAGAAAACTATATCAAAAGCATTTATCACCTGCAGCAGCAAACGGCTACTGTAACCACCAATTCGCTGGCCAATGAATTGCGTACCAAACCGGCTTCCGTTACGGACATGCTGAAGAAGCTGCAAACCAAACAACTGGTGGAATACGAAAAAT